>CACXMS010000005.1 GCA_902768795.1 uncultured Eubacteriales bacterium | reverse complement strand
ATTCCGTCAATAGAAAAAAGCCCTATTTTTCTAAGAAAATTCGGTAAAATCGCTTTTTCGGATCGCCGGTTGACGATGCGCGAAAAAAAGATTATAATTCAGGAAAAGCATGTAAACAGGAGAAACCATTTATGACGACATCCATCCAATTCTGGGATTTTGAGGTTTGGGAATTTCTTCTTACGCTCTCCGCGCTCTTCCTTTCCATGATGATCGCAAACGGCCTGCGCCGAACGATCCCGTTTCTTCGCAAGTCTTTGATTCCGAGCTCTGTCATCGGCGGTTTTCTGATTCTCGCGTTCATCGGGATCTACCGGGCGATCACGGGACGTCTGCCGTTTCAGACGACTACGATCGAATCGCTGACGTATCATGGGCTGGGACTCGGCGTTGTTGCGATGACGTTCCAGAGTGCCGACCGCCGTTCCGGCAAGGAAGCGCGGCGCGACGTTTTCAATTCCTCGCTGATCACGGTGTCGACCTATCTGATTCAGGCGATCGCCGGGCTCTCCATCACGGTTCTTCTGTTTTATCTGCTCGGAAGCTGGGCGCAATCCGGCATCCTGCTGCCGATGGGTTACGGGCAGGGACCCGGCCAGGCGTTCAACTGGGGCACGACCTATATGAACAACTACGGATTTGAGCACGGTTCGAGCTTCGGTCTTTCCGTTGCCGCCTGCGGTTTTCTGGCTGCGAGTCTCGGCGGCGTGATCTACCTGAACCTTGCGGCACGCAAGGGAAAGAAGCGCAGCGAAAACGCCGAGGAACAGGAGAATCTGACCGCGGCGGTCATCACGACGCGCGGCGAGATTCCGCTTTCGGAATCGCTCGATAAGCTTACCATGCAGTTCGCGCTCGTCTTTGCCGCCTACGGACTTGCCTACGCGATGATGCTCGGGCTCTCCGCGCTGTGCGAGCTCGGCGGCGGATTCTTTGTCAGCACCGTCAAGCCGCTGATCTGGGGATTCAATTTCCTGTTCGGCATGCTTGCGGCGACGATACTGAAGGGATATTTCAAAGTCGGCAAAAAGCTCGGGTTTGTCCACCGTTCGTACACAAACGATTTTCTGCTGACGCGCATCTCCGGTCTGATGTTCGATCTGATGGTCGTCGCTTCGATCGCGTCCATCGATCTTTCCGCGTTCCGGTACCGCGAATTCTGGCTCCCGCTGCTGCTCGTCTGCATCGCCGGCGGCGTCATCAGCTACTTCTATGTGCGGTTCCTTTCCCGCCGCTTCTTCCCGAGCTACTCGGATGAGCAGTTCCTCGTGATGTACGGCATGCTGACCGGCACGGTCAGCACCGGCCTGATCCTGCTGCGCGAAGTGGACCCGCTGTTCAAAACGCCGGCCGCCAACAATGTCATTTATCAAAATCTTTGGTCCATCCTGCTCGGCGCGCCGATGCTGCTTTTGATGGGAATTGTCGCGCAGTCGATGCAGATGACCTTTGTCACGCTCGGGATTCTTGCCGTTCTGTTCGTTCTGATGATTGTGCTGCTCTTCCGCAGCGTGATCTTCCGCAGACGTAAATCCGCCGAATAAACCGTTCTGAGCCGCTCTGATTTTTCAGAGCGGCTCAGACTGTCGAAAAAGGGGTCAGAACATTTTCGGCGGATTTGGGAAAAGAATACTTGCAGGTAGAAAAGACGGAGAAACCGTCTTTTCTTGGATCATGCGCCGAAAATTAGCCGTCTTTTCGCCCTCGACATAGCATCCGTATCGTCTTCGGGACGAAAAAACGGCTTCTGTCACCCTCCTCGGCAGTCTGCTTCAGCGTGCCAAAAGATTTTTTGACACGCTGAGCCGCTCTGATTTTTCAGAGCGGCTCTTTTTTTGAAGGTCAAACTTGAATCTATGTATTTCGAACCGCGTATTTTTTTGCGCGGTCCTGGCGTGGATTCGAATTGGATCTGGCTTCGTGTTTCTCGACGATACGCGCATGCGCAGCCCGCAGAATCGCCTGCAGATTCGGGTGCCAAAGGAGCAGCAGCGCTTCTTCAAAGGTCACGGTTCGCACGCGCCGGATCTCATTTTTCGGGGACGGACGCAAAGCCGGCGGAAATGACGCGAGGAAGAACGTGACTTCCTTGCGTACGCCCGGTTTTCCGGGCAATTCGTATTCATCAATCATGCGAAAAGTGGTATCGAGGACGCCCCGGATGCCCGTTTCCTCATAAACCTCCCGCAAAGCGGTCTGTTCCTTCGTTTCGCCCGCTTCGATATGTCCTTTTGGGAACCCGTAGTGCGAATCGTACACCAGCACATACCGCGGCTTGCCGCCGCGCCATGTGTACAGTACCGCGCCGCAGGAATGCTCCATCTCCATCGGTTCTCCTCCGATCCTCCCTTTACAGCCGTGTCACCGTTTCCGAAAGCGCTTTCCGCCTGCCGTGGTTCGGCGACGGCTTTTCCTGCGCGCTGTAGCCGATCGGCAGCAGCAGCACGGGCTCTTCGTTTTCCGGCAGCGCGAACGCGGCCTTGACCGCGGCGTTCGGCATATAGCAAACCCAGCAGGAACCGATCCCCTCATCCCACGCCGCAAGCATCATCTGCGTTGCGACAATCGCTGCGTCCTGCCGTCCGGACGTGATCTCCGGCTCGAACGGGTTCGTCCACTGCTCAGCCGTATCGACCGCGATCAGAAGCACGACCGGCGCGTTGAACGCGCAGCGCGTTATGCCGCGGATTTTCCCGAGCGCTTCCTCACTCTCGAGCACATAGATCCGCTGCGGCTGATTGTTCTTCGCGGTCGGTGCAAGCCGCCCCGCTTCCAGAATGCGCTCGAGTTTTTCCGGCTCGATCGGTTTTTGCAAAAAGTCGCGCACCGAATACCGCTGCCGTAAGATTTCCTGCAATTCCATCGTATTTCCTCCCTGCGTTATTGTTCCCAGCCCTGCATCCGGTCAAGGATGTCGTAGAAAGCGAGGAACAGCTCGTCCGTCATGCCGACCCGTTCGTCCAGAGAAAGCACCTGCGTGCTGTCCGGCGACTGCTCCCAGACCGGCAAACCCGATCCGTTCGGATCGTTCGAACGCGCGAAGTTCCGGATATAGGCCATAACGGTTCGGGAAAGCGCGCGGTCGCCGTCGTCAAAGATCGCCGACTGCTCCGGAATGTTTCCGTAGAAATACATCATTTCGCCGCTGTGCCACGGGCCGAGCCGCCCGTTCCGCTTGGAAAAGCAGTATTCATATACCGGGATCCCATTCTCTGTCGCCAGCCGGTTCAGGCAATAATGCGGATAATTGAAGAAGATCGCGCCGTAGATCGCCGCCCAATACGCATCCGCTTCGCTGTCGGTCGTCGGCGCATAGAGCCGCAGCACTTCATCGGCATACTCGCCGAAATAGCCGCGCACCTTCTCCTCATAGTTTTTGAGATTCGCGTGTCCGAGAATGATGAACGGTCCGCTTTCCTCGGAATTGTACCCGTGCAGGATCGCTTCCTCATTGAAGCGGCCGTTTCGGTACGATTCGTACGGCGTTTCCGTCAGCACATATCCGTCGACCGTGACATGATGCTGCGTGAACGCTTCCACGGTCAACGTCTCTGCGCTGATCGCGCGAAGCTCCTGCACGCTCGACGCGCTGAACCGCTCCTTCAGCTCGCGCCCGGAAGCAAGCGCTTCCGCATAGAGCCGGAACGAATGCGGCGGTTCGACGGACGTGACCGTCGAGCTTTCGAGGATCACGCGGCGGAACAGCCCTTTTGCGATCGGGGACGTGCAGAGCGCCGATACGCAGACCGAACCGGCCGATTCGCCGGAAAGCGTCACATTGTTCGGATCGCCGCCGAAGGCCGCAATATTGTTCCGCACCCATTCGAGCGCCTTGATCTGATCGAGCAGCCCGTAGTTTCCGGTCGTTCCGTTCGGGGATTCGGCGGCAAGCTCCTCATCCGCATAGAACCCGAACACGCCGAGCCGGTAGCCCATATTCACAACGATCATGTTTTCCGCGGCGGCAATGCCCTTGCCCGCATAGTCCTCGTACCACGGCTGCCCGGACTGCAGCGAACCGCCGTGAATGTAGACGAGCACGGGCAGATCCTTCCCCTCGCCCGCCGGTTTCCACACATTCAGATACAGCGCGTCCTCGCTGACCGGAGGGATATAATTGTCTTTCAGGGAGATCCGGTAATCGTGATAGCCGAGAATCCGGCTGAGACTGTTATAGATCGGCAGATGCGTCGGCTGTGAGAACATCGGCGCAAAATGATCCGCCTCAAGCACGCCCTCCCACGGGTCAGGATCCTGCGGCTCCTTCCAGCGCAGTTCCCCGACGGGCGGCGCAGCGTAAGGAATGCCCGCGTACAGCTCGACGGTTCCGTTTTGGATCACAACGCCGCGTACGTCTCCGTCCGCAAGGGTGACGACGCCGGTCCGCACCGGCGCGGCCGTATCATAGGCCGGAACGTTTTTCACCGGAGGCCATGTGAGAATCAGGATGCCGACGAAGCTGGCCAGATACCCAACCCAGGCAAGTATTTTCCAATACCATTTCCCTCCGTTCAGCACCCGGAAAAACAGCAGGACCATACCCGCTGTCGCGAGCGCAAGCAGGATAAACCCAATCGCTGTGTTCTGATTGAGTTCCAACACCGCCAGCATCAGCAATGCCAGCAGTCCGAGTGTTATTCCGAATCCGATCATGCTTCCTCCGCAGCGAAATCCGCCACCCTCCGTATATAATAATATATTGTACCGCGAAATACGATCGTTCGTCAACTGAAACAACACGATTTTTGACGAAAAAATGACGCTGCTGCAAAAAAACGTTCAAAAAACGGACATCCGCCGGAAGTTTTCCGGCGGATGGAGATGATTTCCTGTTCGGATAAAGCCGTTCCGTTCAGCCGACGGAGTTTAAGAGCGCGTCGTCGATCTTGCCCCACGCGCCGTTGCCCGCACCGGAGCACTTGACCGAAATGCCGACCGTCACGGTTTGTCCAGCAGCGACGGTGATGCCGTTCACCCTGCCGGTATCCCACGCATTGTAGCCGTTGATCCCCATCGGCGCACGACCGACTTCCACGCCGTCCACAAGCGCGTATGCATAGACTTCGGCGTCGCCCGCATCGCCGCCCATGATGGAGACGGCAAACTTATACGTGCCGGCCGGCAGACCCGCGACCTCCTGCTCCAGCGAAAAATCGACCGAATTGTTCGCCGCGCTCCAGAAATGGTAGTGGTATTCTCCGGTCAGAGAATCGGTGACCTTCTTTTCGACATACAGCTGATCGGCGTGTCCGCGGTCGGTCACCCGCCACGGCGATTCCTCGCCGGTCTCAAAGCTGTAGTTTTCGAGGAAATTGAACTCGACCATATTGACATAGCAGTGCGCTTCCAGCCCGGCGGCGCTGCCTTGCACGTCATAGGTCTGCACGCCGCCCCGGTACATCCGATCCAGATCCGCTTCGGTCACATTCCACTGTACGGGAATCGACTGCTTCGAATCGTCTGTCATAACGGCGCTGACGATTTCGGGAAGCACGATCGTCCCGTTCAGATCGACGAGCAGCGTCACGTCCTCGATCGCGTCGGGCTTCGGCTCGACCGCGTTGCCGTAGCGGACAAGATTCCACACGCGCAGACTTTCGAGCGGCCTGCCGTTTGCGTCAAACATCGCCTGATTGTCGACCGCGCTGCCGCCGTAATATTTTCCCGCGTCCTTCGGATCGTAAACGGAAGCGTAGCTCGAAGCCCAGCCGGAGCCGTACTGCTCCCAAAGCTTGCTGTTTTCCTCCCAGGAGGTCTGCCCGACGGTGATCCACGCGCCCTCCCAGTAGACGACGCCGATGCCGTTTTTCGTTTTGTTCGCAACCGTGTCGATCACGTTGCGGACATGATTCGCCTGTCCCTGCACGGTAAACGGATAATCCTTGATAACGCCGCCGCCCTCGCCGATCGTATTGCCGGAAAAGTCGGAGTCATACGGCGTATAGGCATAGGAGGTCTCCATGACCATAACCTTCTTGCCGTACGTTTCGGAAACCCGGCTTAAAGACGCGGCAAGATTGTCGAGCGTGCCGTGCCAGTACGGATAGTACGAGGACGCGAACACATCGTAATCGACCTGATACTGATCGAGCTGCTTTGCGTATCCGTCATAGCGGTCCGCAGTTTCGGGGTTTGCAAAATGGAGCGCCACAAGCGCTTTGGGATAGACCTCGCGCACGGCCTTGCCGCCCGCCGAGAACAGACTCGACAGATTGCTCCAGGACGATTCGCCGCAGAAAACGCCGTTCGTTTCGTTGCCGATCTGCACCATGCCGACGACAACGCCGGCCGCGCGCAGTTTTTTCAGGCAATCCTTCGTGTACTGATAAAGGGCTTTGGATTTTGCTTCGACGTCCATTCCCGCCCACGCACGCGGAACCATCTGCTTGCCGGGATCCGCCCAGAAGTCCGAATAATGGAAATCGACGAGCAGCTGCATCCCGACGGCGGTCGCCCGCTTTCCGATTTCCGTCGCCGCGTCGATGTCGCAGTTCCCGCCGCCGAATCCGTTTCCGTTCTCATCGAACGGATCGTTCCATACGCGGACGCGGATCGTGTTGACGCCGTTTTCGGCAAGCGTCCGGAAAATATCCTGCTCGGCGCCGTCGAAATCATAATACTTCACGCCGCTGTTCTCTTCGGCCAGCACCGAGGAAATATCCATGCCGAGAATGAAATCCTCCGGCAGATTTTCGACTTTTTTGACGTACAGCGAACTGCCCCCGATCTTTTCGGTCGGAATCAGACTGTTTTCCGGCGCGATTGCGGGCGAGGCCGTACAGCCCGTCAGAAACAGCAAAGCGGGGAGCATTAGGGTCATCATGCGTTTCAGGGATTTCATCGGTTCGTCTCCTTTGTATTGAATGTCAGGCAGATCCTGTTCCTTTTCCGTTCGCTTTGCCGTGTTCGGGGATTTTTACGGCAATTCGAGTATGCGCCCGGCGATCTCGATCGCCGCATCGTCTCCGCTGCCGTTCCACGCGGCGGCGTGTTTGGAATTCACATTTACGCAGAGATAGTAATTCTCATTCGGATCAAACGTCAAATAGGACGACGCGCACCCCTCTCCCGTTTTGGCGTCATAGACGCGCCAGCCGTACACCTTGCCGTCCCGCACCAGATCGCCTTCGTTCCGGGCCGGCATGACGCCGAATCCGTCGACGCCCTCGGCGACGTCGCTTTCGGAAACGATATACAGATCGGCGTGCGTCGGCGTTTCGGAGTCGAACATCACGTAGGAATAGGAATGCACTTTGATCAGGCGGATGCCCTCCGGCAGCGGCTCCGCTTCGAGCGCGACCGTCATGTCGCGTTCCGAAGGAATTTCGGCGTGCGCGTACAGCTCGACCTTATTTCGCGGCAGCGTGTCCGTCACAAACGCCCAGAAGATCCACGCCCAGAAGATCGTGGAAAGGATCGCCCAGAACACATACCGATGCAGTTGGGACAGAATTCGCTTAAAGATCCGCATCTTCCACCTCGTAGGCAACAACAAATCCGTGCACGCTGTAAACGAGATGCGTGCGCGCAGGGTCAAACCGTTTCTCCTTTGCGTCATAGACCTGCAGCAGCGCCGTTCGCCCTGCGCCGCTGACCGCAACGGAGCGCATCGTGACGCCCCTTTTCACGCGGGTGTATTCCTTTTTATAGGCAAACGTGCCGGCGACCGTCTCCCGTTCGCCGCTCAGGATCGCTTCGGTATGCGCGATCGCACAGGTGCAGTCCTCGACGCAAAAATGCAGCAGCGTGATGACGATCCAGCCGCCGATCAGCGACGTGAGCAGAGTGTTCCGCAGCATTTGCGGAGCGTTCTGCGTACGCGTCTTCGCGCAGAACCAGATGCACAGCCCCAGCGTCAAAGCGCCGATCACCGCGGTGACAACGATCCACACGCGCCGTTTTTTGCGAAGCGAATCAATCTCCGCCGCCGAATACAGTTCAACAATCTTCCGTTCCATTTCCCCGTTTTCCCACAAGAATTCTTTCGGTCCTCATCTCTTTTTCAGACTGATTTCCGTCGTATAGTGTCCGGCAATCTTCAGCGTCTCGCACGTTTCTCTGAGCGCGGCCAGCATCCTGCGCCCGTTTTCGGCGGTCTCGTCGCCCTCGACCTCGATGTAGAAATAATACTGCCAGGCGCGTTCCCGCACGGGCCGGCTGCGAAGCGCTTTCATGTTGAATCCGTATTCCGCGATCACGTTGATCGCCTTTGCCAAAGCGCCCGCGACGTCGTTGACCGTGAACAGCAGCAGGAACTTGCTTTCGTCATTCTTCGGCTTACTCTCCACGCGCGAAAAGACCGCAAATTTTGTCGTATTCGTCTGGCTTTCATTGATGTCGTGATCCATCAGATCCAGTCCGTACAGAACGGCCGTTTCCGCGCTTGCGATCGCCGCGACGCTGCGGTCATGCCCCGACGCAACCTGCTGCGCCGCGAGCGCCGTGTTTTTGGCGGCGACCGTTTCCCAGCCGTGCGCGCGGATGTATTCGGCGCACTGCGCGAGCGCCTGCGGGTGGCTCACAACCGTGCGGACATCCCGTATGGACGCGCCCGGAACGCCGAGCAGGTTCTGCGTGATCGGCAGCGTATAGATGCCGTTCACGAACAGATCCCCCTCAAAGATCAGATCCACGACCTGTCCCACAACGCCGGCGTAGCTGTTCTCGATCGGCAGCACGGCGCACTCGCATTCGCCGTTCACAACGGCGCGGTACGCCGCGGCAAAATCCGGGTACCCGGTGTGCGTCGCATCCGGGAAAATGCGCCGCGCGGCAATCTCGGCAAACGCGCCCTCAACGCCGCTGTACGCTACGTGCACGCCTTCCAGCAAACGGTGCTGATACCGTTTTGAAATGTCCATCGTGTTCTGCAGAAACGAAACGTAAAACGGGCGCGTCTCCTCGTCCGGATACCGCTCCGCGTTCCGTGCAAGGACCGCCTTTTCACGCTCCGCGTCGAAGATCGGCAGACCGCGCTCCTGCTTGAACGCGGCAACGTCGCGCACGGCTTTCATGCGCTCCGAAAACAGCCCCGCCATCTCCCGGTCGATGCGATTGATCGTTTCTCTGGCTTTGTCCAACTGATTCATGCCAATACTCCTGTGTCATTCCGCCGCCGGCGGGTATTCTGTGCAGAGCAGCCGATACGGCGGCTCGTCTTCCTCGATCGAAGGGAACCGTCCGACCGGCGGAAGAAAGCGGTTATCGCTCTGATCGTCGTTGACCGCGGAAACCTCGCCGATCAGCACCGGCCCGGTGCCCGGCTCCACCTCGAAATCGTGATACAGCCGCGGCGAGATCGAAATGCTCATTCCCGGGGTCAGCCGCACCTGCGTTCCGGCCGGAACGACGCGCGTCTCTCCGTCCAGGTGTACAGTCACCGGCGACGCCGGATCGAGCGACTCGTCCGGATTCGAGTTGTACACGCGGATCAGCAGCGTGCCGCCCGCGCGATTGATGATGTCCTCGGTCTTGCTCCAATGGAAGTGGTTCGGCGAATACTGCCCCTCCTTGAGATAGAGCAGTTTTTCCGCGTATGTTTTCGGGTACTGCTCCTTTTTGGCAAGGTTCCCGTTCCGCAGCGTGATCAGCGAAAACCCGACGCGGTCGAAATCGCCGAGTCCGTAATCGGTGATATCCCAGCCGAGCAGGTTATCCCGCACCTCGTCAAAGGCATGCCCCTTGGACGCCCACTCGTCGGGCGTGAAGTGGCAAAAAGGCGGAAGCGCGACGCGATACGCGCAAATCATCGCCTCCATTTCGCGCAAAGCGCGGTTGATTTCAGATCGCTTCATCGGTCATTCCCTCCGCGCGCGCCGAGATTCCAGGATTCGGTGGCGCATTCTCCCTTATCGTTTTGTCCGCGCGTGACGACCGTTCCGTCCGTCCTCAGAACCGCCGTATGCGTTCCGCCCGCCGCGATCGCCGCGGCGCCGGTCACGTCGGAAAAATCCAGCGCGTCGCGCGCGCGGAACCAATGCGTGAGCACCGTCCCGTCCGTCTTAAGGCCTGCAATGCCGGTGCTCGCCGCCGAAACGGAAACCACGTCCGTCCAGGGCAACCGCAGCCCGTCCTCGCCGCTGCCGTCCGACGCCGTTGTGCGTACCGTTCCGTCCGAAAGCAGCGCGACGGCATACCCGGTCGAAGCGTCAATCGCGATCGCGCCCTGCATCGCTTCGCTGCGGCTGGACGAATGCGAGGACAGCGCCTGCCCCGTCGCGGTCAGCGCCACCGTGGCATACGATCCGCCTCCGATCGCCGTGACGCCGTTCCATCCGCTCAGTGCGCCGTATGCGTGGTACCCCGTATGCACAACGGTTCCGTCCGCCCTGAGTCCGATCGTATCGTAGTCCGTGCAGGCGATCTGAACGACGTCGCTCCAGTCGCCGACGTTGCACTGTCCGGACTCGTTCCGGCCGGTCGCGACGACCGTTCCGTCCGTCTTCAAACCGACCGTATGGTACGCGCCGCAGTCGATCGCCGCGATCCCGCTCCAGGACTGCACATTACATTGCCCATCCGCGTTGTCTCCGGCAGCGACGACCGTTCCGTCCGTCCTCAATCCGACCGTGTGGTAAAACCCGACCGCAAGTACGTTTTTCGGAAGTGCTTTGCGCGCAGAAGCGATTTTCTCCCGCTGCAGGATCTCCTCCTCCGAAACGCCGAGCATGCGGTTGACCGCGTTTTCGGGATCGGTCATCCCGGTCTCTGCCATCGCGATCCGCTGCGCCTGTAAAAGCGCGTCCGAAAACCCGCCAAGCTCATAGAACAGCGTAAACGCGGCGTTCGGATCGGTCTTTTCGGTTTCGGCCGCGATCGAATAACGCGCGTCATTGTACCGCGTCAGCGCGTCGGAATAGCCGGACAGTGCGTAAAAGCGTTCCTTCGCATCAACGTAATCGCCCGCCGCAAACGCCTGCTCGGCAAGCCCGTACCGGCTGGCAAGGATCTTTGTCCGCGCGTCGGCGTAATCGCCGAGCGCCGAAAAAGCGGTTTCGGCCTCGGCATATCTGCCCTCCGTAAGCAGCTTGTCCGCCGCAGCATACCGCGCGGCCTGCAGCTCCGCCTCGGTCTCCTCTGTCTTCTCCATCCGGTCCAGCAGGGAAACCGCCTTATCGTAATCGCCTGCCTCGGCCGCCGCCTTTGCGCGCTCCGCCAGCAGCGCGGGGCGCTTTTTCCGGTACAGAAGCCCGCACACGCACAGCAGCGCCATCAGCAGGGTCGAAAGGATCACCGCGCGGCGGACGAACGTTTTGCTCAATGCTTTTTTCTGTTTCTTTTTCGCCATACGCCGCCTCACAGATACTTCCGCACGGTATACTGCATGTAATCCGAATTGATTCCCGTGCCGCGCGAAACGATGAAGTACACATCGTCGACGCCGTATTCCCGGATGTAGTCCCTCAGCGGCGCGCCGCCTCCGCCCGTAACGAAATCATGGGAATCCCTCAGGTCGACCAGACAGACCTTGTCGTAATACGGCGCAATATACGGCACGAACGCATTGCCGAACGAATCGCAGACGACAAGCGCGCTGTGTCCGGTATGGAATCCCGTTACCGCAACATAGAACGGCGAATGGGTCCCGCCGAGGAACGCCATGTACGTCGCGCGCTCCGGCTCCATATACTTCGTTTCCCGCACGAGCCGGTTCAGCTTCCGATAGACGTACGCATGCGTCGGCGCAAGCGCATCCGGCACTTCGAGCCGGTCGGAAAGCTCTTTGCTGACCTTCGTCGACAGCGAACCGCGGAAGTTTTCATGCACGGTGTACTCGAAATCCGCGTACGCGATCGACGGTACGCCCCACGACGTCATCATTTTTCGCTGCAGATAGAACGCGCCGAGCCCGGACCAATGGTGGTCCACCTTATAATACACCTGTTCGCCCGCTTCCATGTGGGACCGCAGTTCTTCCACCGTTGAAAAAATATATACGCCGTCGTCGACGTTTGCCTGGAGCGTCGGTTCAACGTCACTCCGCCAGCCCGAAAAATGATCGGTGTCGAGCAGCCATTCGTTCGCGTCATACGAATACGGAATATAGGTAAAGATCACGCTGCCGTCCTCCGGAAGCGCGGCACGGTACGCGTTCAGCGAAGCGATCGTGCGCTTCATGGCGTCCTCGCCGAAATTGAACCGTGTCGTAAACGAACCGTCGACGCGGATCAAGCCGAATTTCCGCACGATCGACAGGTCCTTCACCGAAGGATCCACGGGGGCGGCAGTCGGCGCGGCGGAGGCGGGAACTTCGGTCGCAAGCGGCGCTTCGGTCGGCGGAACGGTCGGCGCGCTTTCGGGAAGCGGCGTATCCTCCACAACGATCGTAACGTTCAGAACGGTTCCGGCGGAAGGCGTTTCCTCCGCGTCCGTTCCGACACCGGTTTTCGCGCCGGCGTTCGCCATCGCGTCCAGTTCCTCGTCGATATCCGCGTGCACGATGCGATCCTTTTCGCTCGTGACGTTAAAAACGTCGAGCATGCCCTGCGAAACGGACAGAATTCCGTCGCGGCCGAGCATCTGATCGGACAGATACGTTTCCAGCTCGCTCATAAACGAGCCGTCGAACCATGCCGCAAGCGAAAACTGCGGCGCGGCCTGCAGATTGCGGTTTTCCGTTTCGGAAACGCCGCCTTCCCGGTTGCCGAGGCACAGCGGAATCAGCCCCAGCACAAGCAGGAGCATGCACCACCAATAGGCCAGAAGAAAGGAGATTTTACGTCCCATACCGCACCTCAGAACCGGAAGTAAATGAACGGGTTATACGTTTGCCCGATCAAAAATACGATCGAAAGAATCAGAAGGCCGGACGCCGCGACGGTGCCGAGCACGTCGCCGACGCGCTTGCGGCGCTCGTTCTGTCCGAACCACGTCTTCAGCCACGGGACGATCGGAAGACAGGCCGCCGCCATCAGAAGCGGCAGCACGGTGTACGTCTGCAAAGCGGACACCAGTTTGTCGTCCCACAGCGGCGCAAGATGCAGGCCGTTCGACGACGAAAGGCCGAACATCGCCAGAACATGCTGCGACAGCGCCGGAAAGTCGGTATAATAGAACAGCACCCAGCCGATCAGAACGAGCAGCATCGTCAGCACGTGCCGCAGCGCCTTCGGCATGCGCTCCAGCGCGTTTTTCAGCGCGAACCGCTCGATCGCCTGCAGCGCGAAGTAGTACACGCCCCACAGCACGAAGTTCCAGCTTGCGCCGTGCCACAGACCGGTCAGCGCCCACACGACCGCAAGATTCAGAATCGTGCGAAGCGTCCCCTTGCGGTTGCCGCCGAGCGGGATATAGACGTAATCGCGGAAAAAGCCGGACAGCGACATGTGCCACCGGCGCCAGAATTCCGAGATCGACGCGGAGATATACGGATAATCGAAGTTCTCCTTATAGCGGAAGCCGAACACTCGCCCGAGCCCGATCGCCATATCCGAGTACGCGGAAAAATCAAAATACAGCTGCATCGCATACAGCGCGGCGGACAGCCACGCGCCGAGGAAGCTGACCTCCGCCCCCTTGCCCGCGAGCTGCGTCGCCTCGAGCATTTCCCCGCAGAGGTTTGCCAGCAGGATCTTCTTGGCCAGTCCGACGGCAAAGCGGCGCATGCCGGTATAGAATCCCGTCGGCGTGGTCTTGCGGTCGGTGATCGCGTCCGCGACGTCGGCATACTGTACGATCGGGCCGGCGATCAGCTGCGGGAAGCATGAGATGTACAGAAGCGCGTAGGCCGGGTTCCTTTGCGGCTTCGCCTTTTTGCGGTACACGTCGACCGTATAGGTCAGAACCTGGAACGTATAGAACGAAATGCCGATCGGCAGATGCTGCTCGGGCATGCGCCACGAAGCGCCGAACAGCCCCGCAAACGTGTTCACGACAAACGCGGAATACTTGAACCAGACGAGCAGTACGAGCGAAACGACGACCGCGACGGCGAGCAGGATCTTTTTGAGGCGCTTGTTTTTCTTGCGGGAAATGACGAGCGCGAGCCACCAGTTGACGAGCGTGACGACGACCATTCCGAACACCCAGACCGGTTCTCCGACGCTGTAGAACAGGATCGAGAACGCCAAAAGAACGCCGTTGCGCCATCGGATATCCTTTCCGATAAAATAGAGCAGCAACAGCGCCGGAAGGAACAGGAACAGAAATGTCGTGCTCGAAAAGACCATGCAAGCCATCCTTCGGCGATATTCGTTTTATTATAGCATTGTGCGAGAAAAAAAGCAACCGAGAGACGTGAATCGGTTGACGGCCAAAAACTGCGTCTGAGCCGGGCAGAAAAGCGTTCCGCCCGGCTCAGACAAATTTTATTCTTTATCAAACTGTTCCTCTGCCTCAAAGGCCTTGCAGATGATGGCATAATTTCCGAAAACCGTCAGTTTATCGCCGGTCTGAAATACGGTCTGCGCCGTTGCGGGTTCCGCCTTTCCGCGGTCGACCAGCATCACGAGAATATTGTTTTCCGTTTTGATGCCCGTTTCGGAAAGCGGCTTCCCCGCAAAGGCCTCCGGAATCCGGTTCAGCGTAACCTGCGCGATTGTTTCTTCGCCGATATAATCCAGCAGCAAAACCCTGTTATCCGTTTTTTTCTTGAGAAATCTTCCCGCGAGCCGCTCAAACAGCCGCTGCGTCCCCGCGCGCACCGAAGGAATCCGAAACAGCACCATGAGCAGCACGATGATCATCACCGGAATCAGAATACCGATGATGTCCGAAAGGATCTCTGAAATCTTCAGGGAAAAGAAAACGTTGATAAACGCGGATACGATCGTGATGTTGAACACGTAGCCGAACAGCATCGTGTACCGGGCCAGGGTGCGCCGCGAGCGCGAGGTCAGAAACATCTCGCTCTCATGCGTCGTAAAGCCGCAGCCCGTCAGAAGCGAAATGACCTGAAACCGCGCTTTCTCATCGGGCAGTCCCTGAAAGCGGAACAGCATGGTGAACAGTTCGGCAATCGCGCCGTAAACAATGATCGTAAACGTGAATAGTGTAATCGCAAGATAAATGTTCATCGGAATCCCCCGTACCCGCTCCTTCTTTTTCCGTCCGATCCGGCTCCGTGCCGGACCGTTTTATTTCGTGTACCTTTGCCTGGCTCTCCAGCGCATCCAGATCGCCGCGCCCGCCGCGACGATCGCGCCGATGATCGTCACCGCGCCCCAGCGGGGACCGGTCTCCTCCGCCTCCGTCGTCTTTTTTGGCGCTTCGGTCGGCGTCGGCGTCGCCTCGGATCCCGTTTCTCCGGAAGGATCCGAACGTTTCTCCTGCGTTTTGGCGGACGGCGCCGCTTCGATCGGCGCAGGCGTTTCGGTCGGCGCAGGCGTGGGCGTTTCGGTCGGAACCGGCGTCGGCGTTGCGTAGGTTAAAAACGCGTCCGCCGAAAAGCCGTCCAGCAGCGCTTCCGGGCGGTCTTTGCTGAGCAGCTGCAGCCGTGCTTCCGTCGCAACCGTTTTCCGGAACAGACGCTGCGATTCCTGCAGGCGGTACGCCGCGTTCCAGAGCGCGGCTTCGTCCTCGGAAAGCTGCAGCACAATCGATCCCTTTTCGGAAAGCACATAATGCTTTTCGACCCTGGGCGTAATCTCCGAAAAACGGTTCTCCAGCACTTCTCCCGCGCCGAGCCCGTCGGTGATCCAGATTTTGGGACGGTACGTATCGCACAGCGTCTGCATCGTCTGTTTCGCTTCCTTGGGGTTGTATCCGCGGTTTGCGGCCGCCTTCGTATCCTCCGCCGGAGCGCTCCAGCCGAGGAACACCGGATCCCGCGAAATCCCGAAAGCGCGCAGCGTTTCAATCGCTTCGCCCATGCGATCCCGCTGTTCCTCATACAGATAGACGATCTGCACGGTCAGCCCGTGATCGGTCAGCACCTTCAGCGCCGGCGCGGCCGCGAGCGACTCGTCGCCGACATGCGTCAGAAGCAGCAGCGCGTCGCAGGGGGTATCGTTCGCCGTAAACGGCAGCGCGTCCGGATCGGTCACGGCGCAAAACTCGGCAAGCTCGAGCTTCGATCCCGTAAGCCGAACGCCCGCCGCGCCGTCCGTCGGCAAATACTGATGCAGCGAGCCGCCCGTCAGAGTCCGGGTCAGAACGACCTTCCCCGTTTCATCCAGAAGCTGCGCCTCGCACCGGTCGGGGACGGTAAACCACGCGAGCATGACGCCCCTGGTTTCGGCGCTAAGATCCGACAGCGTGAACCCCTCGGGCGAATAGGCGGTCAGGTAGGTTTTCTCGTTTCCGTCATGCAGGAACGCCTCGCGGCCCTTCTTTGCCTCGGGTACGGCGTACTCCTCCGCAAGGGCAGCCGCCGGAAGCAGCAGCAGCGCAAGGATCGCCGCAAGCATTCGAATCGGCTTCATCTTCTCGCCCTCCTGTTTCCGTCGTGATAAACCTTGTCCTTTGTCGTCGGAACCGACTCGGAGTAGCCCCACATCAGAGCGTCCGGCCACGGGCGCTGATAATCCGCCGCGCCCGGCGTGCCGTCGTGCAGATTCAGAAGCTCGCCCATGAACACGATTCCCGCCGAGCACCCGCCGTCCAGGTTGTACGCCTGAACGCATCCCTCGGCGACGAACAGATCGCGGAACGGTTCGAGGTTCAGTCCCTCGCTGTAGCCGTTTTGCCGGCCGTCCACAACGATTACGACGAAATGCCCCGGCTCGACCATGCCGACGCCGACGCGCGGATTCACGCGATTCACCCGGAATTTGGCCACATCCGGGTTCGGAACGCCGTCCTTGATCAGCCACGGGCCGAACGAGAACGTTTCGCGGATTCCCATTTCCAGCAGATCCTCCGCCGTCGCCTCGCCCGCGAGGAAGATTTGCATGGTAAGGTCGTCCTTCATCGCAAAGAGCGCCTCGCCGTTCCAGCGGTTATACACCTTGCCCTGACGGATGATCGCGCCCTTCATGTGCGCTTCCTGCTGCGTCACGTTGTCGCCGGTGATCGCCAGGACCGCGCGTTCCTGCCGCGCAAGGAACGTCGGCGGGACGAGCTGGTTCGGATTCTTCCGGTTGCCGAAGCCCGAACGGAAGCTGTTGATCCCGCGTTCGTAGATGTGCGCGACATAGTAGACGAGCGGCTGCTCCTTCGGTTTCTTGTCGGGAGCGATCGTCGTCGAATGATAGCGTTTGATTTCGATGGCCAGTTCCTCGTTGCTGTACGACCAGACGCCCTGATCGTAATCCGCCGAATAAACCTCTTCGGAGGTGAATTTTTCGTCCGGAATTTCCGCAAAAGACCAGGTCGGCAGCAATAGCAGCAGACAAAGAAGCAGCGGAATGCAGCGGCGTTTCATATTGATATCCTTTCCGATCCGATTGATCCGGAATTCCCGTCAGTGTTTTCGTTTCAGCAGCAAAATCATGCCCGTCAGCAGAACAAGCAACAGCGCCCCGCCGCCGAGAAGGAACCAGATTGTCCGTGTGTTCCCCGCCGCGGGCACGGCGGTCGGAACGGGCGACGGCGCTTCCGTCGCGGACGCTTCGGTCGGCGCCGGGGAAACGGTTCGGGTCTCAACCTGTACGGGCGCTGGAGAAGCCGTCGGTTCCTCCGTCGGTTCCGGCGTCGGCGTCGGTTCCGGCGTTGGCGTCGGCTCTTCCGTCGGGGAAGGCGTCGGCGGAATGTAGAAGGAAAGCTGCGTTTCGTCAATGTTGTCGAACACATCCTCCCCGGCTTCCACGGTTCCGAAAACCATGCCGAACCGGTTCGACGCATACTCGTCCGTTTCGCTCTGCACCCAATGCCGCCCGCTTTGCTGCGAACGGTGCTCCTCGAACGCGCTTACGGCAACCTCGTACGCCGTCCTTCCGTCCATGGAATCGAGCGGCGTATCCATATCGAGCACAATCGGATTCTCCCCGGCGAGATGCACGTAGCATTTCTGCACCTGCCAGGTTCCGAACGCTTCCTCGGACTTTCGGTCATAGGTCGGGTCCGCCGCAAGCCGAATGGCTTTCTGAACCGCATTTGCCACCGTCCGGTGCTGCCAATGTCCGTATTCGCCCATGAAATCCTGGGTAAACACGACGAGCGGACGGTATTGCCGCAGCGTGCGAACGATCGACCGCGTCACCTCGGCGCTCGGAAACCGGGATTCCTGCTCGGCGCGCTTCGTCTGCGGAACGTCGGGATACCCCAAAAAGATCGGATAATTCTCACACCCGTCCGCCCGGACGCCCGCAAGCGCCTCGGAAAGCCGTTCCCGGTTCGGCGTCGTGACAAAAGCCGTCGTCCCCAGGTAGCCGCGCTCCGCGCCGTAAACCGGATGGACCGTTCCCATGAACAGAACGTCGTCGTCCGGATGCGTGGCAATGATCAGGTAATCGAGCTTCTTTGGCGTATCCTTCCACGAAAGCAGGTACTTTTGCGGAATCGTTCCTTCCTCATAGATCGCAATCCGGTCGATCGCCATCCCGGATTCTCCCGGAATCAGATCCGCCCGGACCGCTTCCGGCAGCAGCTCGGCCGCAAAGTCGTGCCTGTGGGCGACCGGTTCCTCCATAAGCACAGCGCCGTCGGCGTCTGTCTGCCGAAGCGTTATGCCGTCCGGAAGGCGTTCCCACTGAACGCACAGGGTCCGCGGCGCATAGGCCTCGGGATCCCATGTGATTTTGACCGGTTCCGCTTTTGTGAACCGCTCCGCGCCCTCCAGCCACGGATCCAGGATCACCGACCTCAGGTCTGGATGCCCCGGCGCCGTCACGGAACACATTCGCGTGATCTCCTGCGCGTCGCCGTCCTCCTTCTCCGAAAGCGCCGCCGTCGGCAGCAGCAATATACCCAAAATGATGAGCAGAATGCCTCTCCATCCTCTTCTCATTTTTTATTGCCCCTGTTTCTTTCTTCCGCGAAGGCCCGCCGCGATCAGAATTCCCGCGCCGATCGCCAGTACGCCGGCGATCGCAAACAGTCCCCATGCCGGGAACCGGAATTCTTTCGCCGCTTCCGGCCCGGCCGTTTCGACGGGCGTTTCCGTCACGGTCGGCTCCGCAGGCGGAGCGGTTGGCGTGGGCGAGGGCGTCGGTTCCGTCGTCGGCGTCGGCTCCGGCGTAGGCGCTATCGTCGGCGTCGGCTCCGGCGTCAGCGTCGGCTCGGGGGTCGGCGAGGGCGTCGGCGTTACGTTCGCCGCAAGCAGAGAGTCCCCGATGTTTGCGAAGATGTCGTTCCCCGCTTTTACAGCGCCGAGAATCATGCCGAACTGGTTGAACGGATTGCGCGCGTCGCCGTAACGATGCACCTTGAACCCGAGATGCTGCTGCGATTCATGCTTCTGATAGGCGATCTTGGCAACCTGCCACGCCGTCTTGCCGTCGAACGCGGAAAGCGGCTCGTTCGGCGGGAGAATGATTTCGTTTTCCCGGTACAGATGCAGATACAGTTTCTGCACCTGCCAGATCCCGAACGCCTCGGCGGACGCCGGATCGTACGAAGGATCGGCCGCAAGCGTAAACGCTTCGACCGCGGCCTTCGACGTCAGAACATGCTGCCAGTGTCCGTACTCGCCGTTCTCATCCTGCGCGAAAACGACGAGCGGGCGGTATTCGCGGTACGTCTGCACCGTCTTCAATAAAACCTCGTCGTAGACAAACGTCGCCTTGCGCTTCTTATCCGCATCCATTCCGACGTCGGGGAACCCCCAGAAGAGCGGGCGGTACCGAAGCCCCATCGCCCAGGCGCCGTTCTGCGCCTCGGACATGCGGACGCGCTTTCCGCAAGTCACATAAGCGATGGTTCCCGTATAGCCGCGCTCCGCGCCGTAGATCGGAATGACCGAACCCATGAACAGCACATCGTCGTCCGGATGCGTCGAAATCAGCAGATAATCCAGGTTCTTCGGCGTTTCGATCCATTCGTGGAACGGATCCGGCAATTCGCCCGCGCCGTATACGCGCACGCAGGAAAGCAGCATTTCGCTCTCGCCGCCGCTGATCACGACCGATCGCGTCTGCTCCGCAAGCGGGCAGATGTTTTCGGGCAGCATCGGCAAAACGGAAGTCCCAAGCTCCGTTCCTTCGGCGTCGAATTCCGTCACCGTGATCCCTTCCCGCAGCTCCTTCCATTGCAGACAGAGCCGGTCGGCCTTCACCTTGTCGTCCCAGCTGACCGAGACCGTCGTTCCGGCGGCGATCTTCAATGCCGAGTCCACGTTCTTATCGAGCAGTTTTGTCGTTTTTTCTTTTCCGTCACCGATCACGATCCTGCACGAGCGCGTATAATCCTCCGCCGCGGCTTCCTCCGCCGCCGCGGGAACGCACCAGAGCAGAACGCAAAGCAGGATGCAGATTCCGAGTATCCATCTTTTCATACAAAATACTATATCACAAAAAACGCAAAACGAAAAGGATTAAATTGCCGTTTCGGGAAAAAAGTGCAAAAAGAACCGTCCGATCGGCCTGCGGGCAAAAGAAAAAGCCGCGAAGCGTCTGCCTCGCGGCCCGAAAAAGCGATTTCTCACTGCAGCATCAGGTACAGCGTTCCGCCCTGCTCGAGCATTTCGCCGATGCGGTCGGTAAAATGCAGCGAAAACGCGCCCGAAGCGGCGTCGACCGCGCGTGAGCAGCGGTAAACGGCATACGCGCCGTTCTCCTCGCAAATCGCCAGATAATCGTTTCGAATTCCAAACGAAGAAACCGCGTTCGTTTTTTCGGCGCAGTCAAACCAGCCGACCTTCGTTTCTCCGTCCTCCTTCGTTCCGAAATGGTAGGTATAGAGCAGATCCTCCTCGTCGTCGCCGTTCAGATCGCACAGCACCGCGTCGATCAGGCCCTTTCCGTCGTCGCCTTCCCCGAGGCGGTAATACGCGCCGTCCAGCACAACGTAGGAATATCCGACCGCGATGTTGCGGATGACCGCGCCCGAAAAGCCCTCCGGCGTCAGATCGATCCACATCCCGGGCGCAAAGTTCTCCTCGCCGTAATAGTCGAGCTCCGCTTCCGTCAGTCCGAGCTTTTCCGTCTCGGGCGTAAACGCGGACGGATCCAGAACGTCATATCTGCGATCGGGGATCGGCGTCGGTTCGGGCGTTGCCGTCGGCTCCGGCGTAGGCGTGGCCGCCGGGCGCTTCGGGCGAAGACTCTGCTGAATCAGAACCGTCGCTCCCATCGCAAGCCCGAGCAGCAGAATGCCCCCGAGCACAAGCAGCAGGACGCGAAGCCCTTTCTTTCCGTTTGATTTCTTTTGTTCCATGGCGTTTCTCCCTTATGCGTTTGCGAACGTATCCAGGTCGCGCTGCAGCGCTTCGAACAGCCGTCCGAGATGGACGCCGTCGATCAGGCGGTGATTGACCTGCGCGGTATAGGCGAGCGTCAGCTTTCCGTCCGCAGCGGCCGTGTATTTTCCCCACAGGACGCGCGGCGTGCTGTCGTCGCGGTCGAGCGGAAACTCCTGCGCGACATGTTCGTAATCGATCCACGGCAGACACGAAAGATACACATTGTGTCCCGCAGCGTCCGCTTCGGCGGTCGGCAGCGGCGACGGATTTGCCGCTTCCGCCGAGCGGCGGCGCGCATCGAACGCCGCAAGCGATTCGCCCGCCTGCCACGGCACCGTGCAGATACCGAACAGATCGCCGTCGTACGGGTACGTGTAGGACGGATCGCGCACATCGTTTCGGTACACGTCTTCGCCGTGAATCTCATACAGAAACGGCTCCAGCCCGTTGATCGCCCGCATCGTGATCCAGATCATGCCCGCGTAAAACGACAGAGCGTTCGCCTTGCAGTACGCATGCAGACCGGTCACGTCGAGCCGGGCCGTTACGCTGTAAAACGGAACGTCCAGCGCGCCGAAAAAGTCGCAATGCGCGCTGCGTTTCCATTTTGTCCGATCAATTTTCTCCGTCATAGCCGCTCCTTCTCTTTCCCCGCGCCCGCCGCGTCCGATACGAACAGTATAGCAAACCGAAGCGAAAAAGTATGCACGGGAATGTGAACGATTTAAGGAATTTCTGCTCCGCTACCGCTTCGAAAACAGCGTTTTGAGCGACGCCTGCGCCTCCCCGGTTCGTCTTTCGCGTTCGGCTTCGTCCCGGCGCAGCGCAAAAACGTCGCCCTCGCGCGCATCCGGCAGCACGCTTTTGGGCACGGAAAACGATTCTCCCGTGTCGGCAAGCAGCACCGCTTTTTCTTCCTCGATCCGATCCACCGTCCAGTACATACCGTTTCCCCTCCCTCGGATACGGTTCATTATAGCATATCCGGAAGCGTCCCGCAACGGCGAATCCGACCGTTTCCGGGCGATTTCCTTCGGAAGCGATGTTTGCCCTCACGTCCTGCAGGCGCGCATCATTTGGCCGGCAGGGCACACATCATTGAAAAAGGACCTGCAAAAGCAAGTCCTTTTTTCTGGTGGGGATGTAGGGGCTCGAACCCTAGACCTCTGCGATGTGAACACAGCGCTCTAACCTGCTGAGCTACATCCCCGTAACAAATGTCATTTTACAACAGGAAACCGAAACTGTCAAGACGGAAAATCATTTTCAAAAGGCCCTCCGGCGGATTGACAGAAACGGCATAAAGTGATATATTGTTAAGCACAATTACGGTACAGCAGGAGGTCCTATGATTTCGAATTCATCGGCGGAGCGCGTTCTTTGCGCCGCGCTCGAAACGGGAGCCGATTTTGCGGAGCTGTTTGCGGAGGATTGCGACCGGAACCGCCTCACGATGTCGGACGGCCGCATCGAGCAGAGTCTGTCCTCGCACCGGCACGGCGCAGGCGTTCGCGTGATGCGCGGCGCGCAGTCCGCCTATGCCTATACCGCGGACACAGGCGAAGCGGCGCTGATCGACACCGCCCGCGCCGCAGCCGCCGCGCTGAGCGGCAGCGCAAAGCCGCACACGCTGCAGTTTATGAAAAAAGCATACGCGACGCCGCAAAAGATTTCGCTTTCCGGCGTAACGAACGACCGGCGCGTCGCCCTGATGCATCAGGCGCACGCGGCGGGGAAAGCCGTTTCCGAAAAGGTCCGGCAGTTCACGCTGTCGTACATGGACGAAGTGCAGCGCGTTCTGATCTGCAACACCGAAGGCGTCTGGGCCGAGGACGTCCGGCCGCGCACGCGAATGGGCATTCTGGCGGTCGCAAGCGAAGGAGCCGCCGCGGAGCGCGGATTGGAAGCGCCGGGCTGCTGCCGCGGATTCGAATCGTACCGGGATCGGATCGACGTGGAAGCGTCGGCAAGAAAAGCGGCGGAGCGCGCCGTGCTGCTGCTCTCCGCCAAGGATTGCCCCGGCGGGAATATGCCGGTTGTGATCTCCGGCGGATTCGGCGGCGTGATCTTCCATGAGGCGTGCGGACACAGTCTGGAGGCAACGTCGGTCGGCCCCGGCAACTCGGAATTCTGCGGCAAGCTGAATACCAAGATCGCCGCGCCCTGCGTTTCCGCCATGGACGACGGAACGATCCCGTTCGAGTGGGGCTCGATCAACATTGACGACGAGGGCACGCCCGGACAAAAGAATCTGCTGATCGAAAACGGCATCCTGAAAAGCTATCTGGTCGACCGCGTCGGCGCGCAGCGACTGCATCTTCCGCTGACCGGGAGCAGTCGGCGGCAGGATTACACCTTTGCGCCGACGTCCCGCATGACGAATACGTTCATCTGTCCGGGCAAGGACGATCCGGACGAAATGATCCGGACGATGGGAACCGGTCTTTACGCCGCGACGCTCGGCGGCGGCTCGGTGAACCCGCTGACCGGCGAATTCAATTTCGCGGTCGCCGAAGGATACTGGGTCCGCGACGGAAAGATCGTCTGCCCCGTCCGCGGCGCGATGCTGATCGGCAAGGGCGCCGAAATCCTGCAGCGGATCGACCGTGTCGGGCCGTCCATGTGGATGGCGCAGGGCATGTGCGGATCCGTTTCGGGCAGCGTCCCGACAAACGTCGGCCAGCCCGTGATCCGCGTTACAAGCATTACCGTCGGCGGCAAAGGAGGCGAACTGTAATGGAGCGCAGCGAATTTCGGAACGAGCTGTTTCGCATTGCCCGTGAACTCGGCTGCGAAGCTGCGGAAACCTATTATGAAGAAAGCGAGAACTTTTCCGCTTCCGTCCTGAACGCGGAGCTGGAGCAATATAAAGTCGCAAAGGAGTGCGGCCTGAATCTTCGCGTCAAGTACGGCGGAAAGGACGGCTACGCCTATACCGAATCGTTTGACGATCCCCGGGCGCTGGTTTGCCGCGCGATCGACAACGCGCGCGTGATCGAATCGACCGACTCGCATCCGATGATCGGCGCGCAAAGCTATGCGCCGGTTGCCGTCCGCGCCACGCCGCTCGAAGGCGTTTCGGTCCCCGATAAGATCGCGATGGCGCTCGGGATCGAGCAAAAGGCGCTTGCTTTTGATCCGCGGATCCGGCGCGTGCAGACGTGTGAAGTCGAAACGGGACATTCCCGGTTCGAGCTGCACAATACGCTCGGACTTTGCGCCGAGCGGGAATCGAACGAAGCCGCGCTTGTGCTGTCGGCGGTCGCGGAAAGCGACGGCGTTGTGAAGGACGGGTTTGCCGCACGGCTGAACAGCCGCGCCGACGACGTGGACGGACTGGTGCGGGAAACGGCGCAAAACGCGCTGTTCAAGCTGTCGGCCGCGCCCGTCGAAACCGGGACGTACCGCGTGCTGTTCAAGAACAGCGCCGCGGCCATGTTCCTGTTCCCGTTCGTCCCTCTGTTCAGTGCGGAAGAAGCGCAGAAGGGGCGGTCGCTGCTCGCCGGGCGCGAGGGTGAAAAAATCGCCTCGGACTGCTTCACGCTCTGGGACGATCCGTTCCATCCGTACGCGCCGCGCGCGTTCGACGGCGAGGGCTATCCGACGCGCAAAAAAGCGATCGTCGAAAACGGCGTGTTCCAAACGATGCTGCACAACACCAAGACGGCGCTGAAAGCCGGTACGGAGAGCACCGGAAACGCCAGGCGCCGGGGCGCAAGCCCGGTCGGCGTCGGGCCGACGGTTCTCTCGGTCGAAAGCGGCGAAGGTTCCTATGACGAAATGCTGCAAAAGCTCGGCGACGGCCTAATGCTCGACGACTTCGGCGGACTGCACGCCGGTGTGAACCAGATTTCCGGCGACTTCTCGCTCATGGCGTCCGGCGCGCTGATCCGGGGCGGCAAGCCGGTGCGCGCGGTGGACCGCATCACGATCGCCGGAAACATTTACGCGCTGCTGAATGAAATCGAAGCGGTCGGCGCCGATCCCGCGTTTACGGTGTACGGCGCGATCGAAAGCCCGAGTCTTCTGATCTCCGTTCTGTCCGTCGCCGGCAAATGACGGCCGGACAGGACGGGCCGAAGCAGCGGGACTTACCGGCAAATCCCCTGCCGCAGCGGAAAAGCAACTGAAAAAATGCGGAAAAACCGCGGAAAAATCAAAAGTTTTCATTGACAAGTCAGCCCGTTTGTGGTAGTCTAACAAAGGCGTCCCCACAGGGGGGCTGTTTTTGATGTGAAAATCCTGAGGAGGTTTTAATCCATGCGCGTTAAGATCACATTGGCTTGCACCGAATGCAAGCAGAGAAACTACAACACCTTCAAGAACAAAAAGAACGATCCCGATCGTCTTGAGTTCAACAAGTATTGCCGTTTCTGCCGGAAGCACACCCTGCACAGAGAGTCCAAGTAATCGGTGAACAAGATGGCAAAAGAATTGGAAAAGAAAGCGGAAGGCAAGAAGCCCGAAGTCAAAAAGAAGAAGGAAAAGAAGTTCAAGCTCGGCGCATATCTCAAGGAGATGTGGGGCGAGGTCAAAAAGCTGACCTGGCTTTCCCCGAAAGAGCTGGCAAAGAATACAGGCGTTGTAATCGTCGTCGTCATCGCCGTTACGATTATCATCTATATCCTGGACTTCGCTTTCGGCAAGCCGATGGAACTTCTGCTGGGCGCCTCCGCGCCCTCGGCTTCGCCGGAGTCCATGCTCTCGGTGATGGAAAAGCTTTTGATCGGATAACGGCACCATGAGTCAGGAAACAAAATGGTATGTGGTTCATACCTATTCCGGGTATGAGAACAAGGTCAAGGAGGACCTCATCAAGGCCGTCGAAAACGCCGGTTTGCAGGATATCATTCTCGAGGTCATGTATCCGACTGAGGAAACCATTGAGATCCTGCCCAACGGGAAGCGTAAATCCGTCGTCCGCAAGGTCTACCCCGGCTACGTCATGATCAAGATGAACGTGGACGTCGTGGAAAAAGAGCGCCCCCAGGAGCTCGGCGGCGGCAAAACGTACGATCTTGTCATGAATCCGCGCGCCTGGTACGTGATTCGCAACACGCGCGGCGTAACTGGCTTTGTGGGTCCGGGAAGCAAACCGATCCCGCTGAAGGATGAAGAAGTGGTCGCAATGGGCGTTGAACGGATCCCGATCGTTCTCGATATCGAGGAAGGCGAGAATGTGCGCGTCGTTTCCGGCCCGCTCGAAAACTTCATCGGCCGCGTGGACAAGATCGACGTCGAACGCCAGAAGGTCAAGCTTTCCGTTTCGATGTTCGGCAGAGAAACGCCGGTGGAACTGGATTTCATCCAGGTACAGAAACTTTGAATCAATCCGCAAAAAGCGGTTTGACATTGTGGAAGGGGAGGCACCCCGCACCACGACCTAAAAGAAAAAAGGAGAAACAGCAATGGCAAAGAAGATCACAGGTTATGTAAAGCTGCAGATCCCCGCCGGTAAAGCAACGCCGGCGCCGCCTGTCGGCCCCGCACTCGGTCAGCACGGCGTGAACATCATGGGCTTCTGCAAAGAGTTCAACGAGCGTACCAACAAGCAGGTCGGTCTGGTCATCCCGGTCGTTATCACCGTTTACCAGGATCGCAGCTTCACGTTCATCACGAAGACGCCTCCGGCGGCAGTCCTCATCAAGAAGGCCTGCGGCATCGAGAGCGCTTCCGGCACCCCGAACAAGACCAAAGTCGCCACGATCACCAAGGCGCAGGTTCGCGAGATCGCGGAGCTCAAAATGCCCGATCTGAACGCGGCGAGCGTCGAAGCGGCGATGAGCATGGTTGCCGGCACCGCACGCAGCATGGGCGTTGTGGTTGCGGACTGAGGAGGTACGGAACATGAAACACGGAAAGAATTACAATGCAAGCAAGGCGCTGATCGACCGCAGCAAGCTGTACGATCCGCGGGAAGGTCTTGAAGCGGTTCTGGAGACCGCGAAGGCCAAGTTTGACGAAACGATCGAAGTTTCCGTCCGTCTGGGCGTCGACTCCCGTCACGCCGACCAGCAGGTCCGCGGCGCAGTCGTTCTGCCGCACGGCACGGGCAAGACCGTCCGCGTTCTCGTTTTCGCAAAGGCCGACAAGGCGCGCGAAGCGAAGGAAGCCGGCGCCGATTACATCGGTGATGAAGATACCATCAAGAAGATCCAGACCGAAAACTGGTTTGATTTCGACGTCTGCGTCGCAACGCCGGATATGATGGGTCTCGTCGGCCGCATCGGCCGTATCCTCGGCCCGAAGGGCCTCATGCCGAACCCCAAGAG
The DNA here is from genome assembly GCA_902768795.1 of uncultured Eubacteriales bacterium. Taxonomy (GTDB): domain Bacteria; phylum Bacillota; class Clostridia; order Christensenellales; family CAG-138; genus UBA3792. The sequence goes on along the minus strand of CACXMS010000005.1, from coordinate 66,962 downwards.
CGGAACGGTCACGATGGACGTCGCAAAAGCGATCTCCGATATCAAAGCCGGTAAGGTGGAATACCGCGTCGACAAGACGAACATCGTCCACTGCCCGATCGGCAAGAAGAGCTTCGGCGTTGAAAAGCTCGAAGAAAACCTCACCACGCTGATGGAAGCCATCATCAAGGCGAAGCCGGCGGCGGCGAAGGGCACCTACATCAAGAGCATGGTCGTGTCCTCCACGATGGGCCCGGGCGTCAAATTCAATTCCCTGAAGTTCTGATGACGGAACGCCGAATAAGAATACGGAGAGAGCGGAAACTCTCTCCGTTTTTCTCTCCTTTTCGAGAGGAGATACGGATACGGAAAAGATTTCCATCCCTCCCGAGTCCGGCTGCTGCAACGGAACCGGAATATGCGGGGTATTATTGATTATCAAGGGAGGATTTTTTGAGGATGAAACAGTTTATTTGCCTGATTCTTGCCGGATTGACGTCGTTTTCCATAGCTGCCTGCACCGCAAAGCAGCCGAACGGACAGGCCGCAGCCCCGACCGCGGCGCCGCTCATCACAGAAGCCCCGGCCGCGGAGCCGCTTCCCGCGGAACAGCCGACCGAAGCGCCTGCCAGGCGCAAAACGGTTCATGCTTCGACGGTCGAAGAATTGCTTGCGGCGATCGCTCCGGATACGGAGATCATCCTTGCCGGCGGCACATACGATCTGGGCGCGGCGTCGGAGTCCTATGCCGGCGACAATCCGTACTGCGCGTTCGTTCGCAGCGAATTTATCGTTGACAGCGATCGCCTGCTTCTGAGGGTCGAGCATGCGGACGGTCTCTGCATCCGGGCCGAGGAGAACGCCGCATGCATTCTTTCCGCAAAGGAAAGCGAGACTGCCGTTGACGCGAAATCCTGCTTTGGACTGACGTTCGTCGGGATCACCTTTGAAGCGAAGGAAGAAGGAATCCGCATCACAGACTGTACGGACGTTCGCCTGGAGCGCTGCGGATTTTTGGCGAGCACCGCGGTTTATGCCAACCGCTGCGAAAACGTTTCGCTGGAAGGCGCCGAAATCACCGGATCCGTATTGGCGGTGTTTGCCGCAAACTGCAAGGGTTTTGCCGTTTTGGGCGCAGACATTCATGACTGCGGCATGGCGCTGTCGCTATCCGAATGCGAGGACATTCTGGTGTCCAAATGCCGTCTGCACGATTGCCGGAACTGTGAAGAACCGCTTCCCGATGAAGAGCAGGGCGACGCATCCGTCTGGATTGCGATCGACGGCCGCAGCAGCAGCGCCAGGTTCGAAGACTGCGAGCTCTTCGGAAACGACTGCACCTACCTGTTCTGCTTTGAAAATCCCCTCCGTATCGATCTTTCGCGGGTGACCGTGCACGGCAACAAAGCGGACATTCTGTTCGACTTTGATGCGACCTCCGACGCTCCCGGCAGCTATACGATCTCGGACTGCGATATTCACGATAACAGCTTCGGAAGCTTCCTCAGGGGCTGGCTTTCCGAAACGAAGATCGCGCTTTTGGGAACGTCGCTTCGCGGCAATACGATCGAGGGATTGTTCCGGAGCGGAGAGATCACGGTTTTCGGATGCGAGTTTCAAGGCAATACGATCCGGCGCTTGTTCGGCTATGCGGAGGATCCGGAATACGAGATACAGCTTTCCGTACACGACCGTGACGGAAATGCGCTTGACGAAGATGCGATTCTTGCAATGGAGCTGAAACGGGCGGATTGACGTTCCGGGGATCCGCTACCAACCGGGTTCGCCGATCATGCGCTGAATCGGATGCCTGCCGCATTCAGAAAGGTTATCCGCAGGCCGCGCTCTGCAAGCAAATGCGCGTCTGTCTATCCTATGAAAAAAAGAGCCGATGCGGCTCCTGCAGCGTGCCAAAAACCTTTTGGCACGCTGCACAGACTGTTGATAAGGGAGGCAGAATTCGCTTTTTCGCAACGGAGCTATACTGACGTATGCGACGGAGCGAAAACGCGGATCGTTTGCGGCGAGTTTTCAATCAAAGAAAGGGCTTTCCGGCCCTTTCAACCTGCAGCAGTTCTATCAAATTTTCTTGCCGCAAACGGTCTGACCCCTTTTGCGACAGTCTGAAGGAGCCGATGCGGCTCCTGTCCGGGAGGAAACTGTATGAAAAAACTGTCCGTTGTTTTCTGGGTGCTGGCAGCCCTTCTGTCGGACTGTATGTGCGCTGTCGTGGCGTATAACTACTGCGATCTGCTTTGGGGCGGAAAGTACGCCGGGTACAGCGCGCCGGCCGACACCGCTTTTCTCTACGCGATTCCCTTTGCCGTCGGTATTACGATCAGCATCGTACTGGCGATCCTCTGTCGGAAAAAGGCGGCCAAATAAACCCCGATCCAAACTGAAACCGAACTGCGTCTGATTCGCGGCGTGCCGCCTTTTCAAAAGCGTTTTTCAACGGGCGGACGAATCGGGCGCGGTTACCGAGCCGATGAACAGCACCGTACCGTCATACGCTTCGATCGCGTAAAGGAACGGGCGCGTCAGGAAGAAATCGATCTCGGGCAGCTCCTCCGGCATCGAGAATGCCGCCTTTTCCATCACAACCATCGTATATGCCGCCGCTTCGACGCCCTTTTCATCGACTCCGATGAAGGATTCCTGCAGTACGCGCGAGATTTTTGCGTTGAAATCGCCCATGCCGGAAAAATCCGCGCCGTTTGAGAACGCAATCTCCATGCCGAGCGCTTTCAGCGTGTCGTTCAGGTCAAAGCGATCCTGAAACCTGAATTTCGGCAGCTTCACATGGACGTTCGCGCGGATCTCCTGTCCGCCGTGCAGCAGCGCGTGGATCCGTTCCGGGCTGCCGAGGAGATCGGAAAACGCCGTGCCTTCGTCCGGAAGGATAAGCGTCATGCGCCCGACGCCGAGCAGCGGAATCGAATACCGCATAAACCCGTCGCCCTGCACGACGGTCTTCCCGTAATCCGTGCGGCGCATGTAATCGACGGTCGATTCTCCTTCGGGGCCGAAGAACGTCCCCGCCTCCGTCGCGCCTTCCGGGAACGCATCGATCCACGCGGCCTTCAGGTAGATCGTGTTGATCAGTACGGCGATCGTATCCGGGGTAAACTGCATCGCGTCCTCGGAAATTTTGATTTTGCCGCGGGTTTGTTCCGTGATCCAGTCCGCGATCTGCCGGCTCGTTTCTTCTTTTCCGAAATTCACGACATTCGCTTCGGCGCGATAAACGTCGGAAAGGGTCTTCAGATACGCGCCGTTGAACGAAACCGTTTCCTCCTGACCCGCCATCCAGATCGAATTTGCAAGCGCAAGCGTGCTGTCTTCCGTTTCGACCGAAAGCTCCTGGAGCATCGCGCCGCAGACGCCGCGCAATTCCTCAACGCTGTCGCAGCCGAGAAGGTTCAGCATAGCGGTCTGCGTCTCGCCCCTTGCGCCGTCCGCGACCATTGCCAGCGCAAGATAAACGCTGATCGGGGAAAGGTTGCTGTTTTTCGAGCCGTCGATCAGCTTCGCGGCAAGCACGTCGCAGAATCCGTCGTAACCGGTGATCCCGAGGTCCATAAAGGACGGCAGCGACATCGGTTCTTCGGTCGGCGTCACAGCGGAGGGCTGTTCCTCCTCCCCCAAAGAAACGGATCCGCCCGAAGGAACGCAGCCGCACAGCAACAGCGTCATCGCAAACAGAATACAAAGCATTTGTTTCATTTTTATTTCTCCGTATCTCTTGTTTTTGGGAACAAACCGTCGGAAACGATTCCCTTTCGGGAAAGCCGCCGTCGGTTCCTTTGCCAATAATACCGCCGAAGCGCCTGTTTCGTTGCAAAAAAAAGCATGATCCAAGAAAAGACGGAGTTCTCCGTCTTTTCCGCCTGCAAATATTCCTTTCCGTAATCCGCTGAAAACGGTCTGCCCCCTTTTGCAGCAGCCGGAAGCGGAGCATTACGCTCCGCTTTTTATCGGCAATCGGTTTATTCCCCGCGCGGCGGTTTCTTTTGGGCGCTCGCTTCCCCGTCCTTTGCGTCCGGATCGGCGCCGCCCGCCAGCGGGCAGGCAGCGGAGCATCCTTCGCAGCCGCAGCCGCAGCCCTTCTTACGGCGCAGCAGCACGGAAACGACGGCGACGGCGACGGCAAGCAGGATCGCTGCGAGAATCACATAATCCCAAAGATGCATCACACACCTCCGAGCAGCATTCCAACCAGATGCACAAGCAGCGCGGCGATCCATGCAAGCGCGCACTGCCAAAGCACCAGCAGCGCGGCGTTCCGACGGCCGAGCTCACGGCGAATCGAGGCGATCGCCGCGACGCAGGGCGTATACAGCAGGCTGAACACAAGCATCGACGCCGCGGACAGCGTGCCGATCGCGGTTACGCCGTCGGCAAACAGCAGGTTCATCGACGAAACGACACTCTCCTTTGCGATGAATCCGCTGATCAGCGACGTAACGATCCGCCAGTCTCCGAGACCGACCGGCCGCATGACCGGAACGAGCAGGCCGGAAAGCGTTGCCAGGATGCTCGTGCGGTCGCCGTCCGCCACAAGATTGAAGCGGAAATCAAAGCTCTTCAAAAACCAGACGACGATCGACGCGATCAGAATCACGGTCACGGCGCGGTGCAGAAAATCCTTCGTCTTTTCCCACAGCAGCAGGAGGACGCTGCGCGGGCTCGGCAGGCGGTAGTTCGGCAGCTCCATGACAAACGGCACGGCTTCCCCGCGAAACAGCGTGTTCTTGAACAGCAGCGCGACCAGAATTCCAACAAGGATGCCGCATAGATACAGCGCGATCACGATCCACCATGCCTGCCCCGGGAAGAACGCGCTGATGAAGAACCCGTAGATCGGGAGCTTTGCCGTACAGCTCATAAACGGGGTCAGAAGGATCGTCATGCGGCGGTCGCGTTCGCTCGGGAGCGTGCGCGTGGACATGACCGCCGGTACGGTACAGCCGAATCCGATCAGAAGCGGAACGATGCTGCGGCCGGAAAGCCCGAGCCGCCGAAGCGATTTGTCCATGAAGAACGCGACGCGTGCGATATAGCCGCTGTCCTCGAGCATGGAGAGGAAGAAGAACATTGTGACGATGATCGGCAGAAAGCTCACGACGCTGCCGACGCCCTCAAAGACGCCCTCGAGCACCAGACTCCGGATCGCGGCGTTGACGTTCCCCGCCTCCATCGCTCCTCCGACAAGGCCGGCCAGCGCGTCGATCCCGCTCTGCAGAAGGTCCTGCAAAAACGGCCCGATCAGCCCGAAGGTCAGGTAAAAGACCAGCCCCATGATCAGAAGGAAAAACGGGATCGCCGTCCATTTCCCCGTCAGAACGCGGTCGATGCGCTCGCTGCGGGCGCGCTCGCGGCTCTGCGTCGGCTTTCGGACGCTGCGGTCGCAGACCTTATAGAGGAACGTGTACCGCATATCCGCGATTGCGGCGCTGTGGTCGAGTCCGCGCTCCTTTTCCATCTGCAAAACGATGTGATCCAGCAGCTCGCGTTCGTTTGTATCGAGCTTCAAGCGGGAAAGAATCTGTTCGTCGCCCTCGATCAGCTTGGCTGCGGCAAAGCGGACAGGGATCTGCGCCGCAGCGGCGTGATCCTCAATCAGATGCACGACCGCGTGCAAACAGCGATGCACGGCGCCGCCGTTGTCGCTGCTGTCGCAAAAGTCCTGCCGCAGCGGTTTTTCGCGGTACCTGGCGATGTGCATCGCGTGCTTGACAAGCTCGTCCACGCCCTGGTTTTTGGCGGCGGAGATCGGAACGACGGGAACGCCGAGAAGCGCTTCCATCGCGTTGACGTCCACGGAACCGCCGTTGCCGGTCATTTCGTCCATCATGTTGAGCGCGACGACGAGCGGAATCTCCGTTTCGAGCAGCTGCATCGTAAGGTACAGACTGCGCTCAATGCTGGTTACGTCGATGATATTGATGATCGCGTGCGGTTTTTCCTCCAGCACGAAGTTGCGCGAAACGATTTCCTCATTCGAATACGGCGACATCGAATAGATGCCCGGCAGATCGGTCACGCGCGTGTTCGGATAGCCGCGGATCGCGCCGTCCTTGCGGTCGACGGTGACGCCGGGAAAGTTACCGACATGCTGGTTGGAGCCGGTCAGCTGATTGAACAGCGTCGTTTTGCCGCTGTTCTGATTCCCGACGAGCGCAAACGTCAGCGTCGTACCGTCGGGAAGCGGATCGCCGCTGCCCTTCGGATGGAACTTGCCCTCTTCTCCGAGACCGGGGTGCGCGGTACTGTTTCGGGTGCGCGGCTTTTCCCCCTCCGGCGCGGCCGGCCCTGCGGGCGTGATCTCGATCAATTCCGCGTCGGCAAGGCGAAGCGTCAGCTCATAGCCGTGAATGCGGATCTCCATCGGGTCGCCCTGCGGCGCGAGCTTGGTCACCGTGACGAGGGCGCCCGGCAGTACGCCCATATCGAGCAGATGCTGCCGCAGCGCGCCTTCGTTTCCGACGCGCCCGATCACAGCCGACTTCCCGACGCCTAATTCCTTTAGGTTCATACAACCACTCTCCGATTTGCATTTGTGTTCTTATTATAGTACATTCGGTTCCGCCGGTCAATTCGTTTTTCGCGCCCTGCGGCGCAAAAGCGGCGCGCCGTCCGCTCCCTTGACAGCGAAGCGAGTTTATAGCATAATGAGAAAAAAGAAACGGAGCGGCAAGATGAAACGGCAGGCAGTTTTGGACATCCATACGCATACGGTCGCGTCGGGGCACGCGTACGGAACGGTGCGCGAAAATGCGCTCGCGGCAAAGGAGATCGGGCTGAAGGCGCTCGGGATCAGCGATCACGCGCCCGGCACGCCGGGAACCTGCGATCCGATCCATTTCACAAATCTGCGCGCGATCCCGCGCACGCTGTACGGGGTCCATCTCTATTTCGGCGTGGAAAACAACGTCCTGCCCGACGGGACGATGGCGCTTCCGGAGCGGATCCTCGAGGGGCTTGACTACAACATCGTCGGCATTCACGGCGCCTGCTATACGGATCAGGGCGTCGCAAAGAACACGGACAATCTGATCCGCTGCATGAAGCACCCGAAGACGTTCTTCCTTTCGCATCCGGACGACGGAACGTGGCCTCTGGACTATGAGCGGCTCGTCTGCGCCGCAAAGGAGTACGGCGTCGCGCTCGAAGTCAACAACGCGACGGTACGGGGCGGCTGGAAAAAGAACTGTCTGGAAAACATCCGCACCTATCTGAAGCTTTGCATGCAATACCGCGTGCCGGTGTTTCTCGGTTCGGACGCGCACGATCCGAGTCAGGTCGGCAGATTCGACGAAGCAATCGCGCTCCTTGACGCGGCCGGGTTTGACGAATCCCTGATTCTGAACTGCTCCGAAGAAGCGTTCCGCGCGTTCATCCGCTTCCCCGTCTCCTGACGCCGACCGCCGAAAAAGAAGAAACGCCGTTTCAAAAGCGTTCCGGAAGCCGGGCTTTTGAAGCGGCGCTTTTGTGCCGATCGGTTGGAACGGATCACTCGGCCCAGAGCGTCCGCATGATGGAAGGATAGGTTTCGTCGACGATCTTCAGGGCGCGGACCGTGATTTCGAACGCGGCCTCGCCCAGCACGACCGAGGGCGTGCCGGTGGGCAGATCGTACTCGACGTGCAGATCGCCGTCCGGATCGATCACCCACCGGACAAACCGGTACCGGACGTTGAGATCGTTGGCAAGGCGATATCCCGCGTCGCGCTTCTCCTCGGGGAAGCGCGCGATCGGCGCGCTCAGCATCTTTGCATCGTTCTCCTCCCCGAGCGAGAGCCAGTTGACGCGCAGCGCGCAGTTCTTGCCGCCAAGACCGCACAGAACCGCCGAAATCTCTCCGGCGTCCTCGATCTGAACCTTCAGCCCTTCGCTTCTGAACTTTGCTTCGATCAGTTTTGTCGCATTGTGAATCATATGATTCCTCCCTCCGGATCGGATGCTTTTGCTGTCTGCCTGCCCTCGTCGCCTATGAGTACCTGCCCCTTTGCCAAGGGATCGTCCCAAATCAGCGCGTTGACGCCGGGGACGACGATCCTGCCCGCTCTCGGGTTTTTGATGCTGATTACGGGCGTCGTGACGCTTGCGTCCGCCTCGGACTTTTCAAACGCCAGATCGGCGCCGAGCATTCGGCATTGCACGAGCTTCAGCCCCTTGCAGTAGCACAGCGGCTGCGTGCCGATCAGGGTGCAGTTTTCAAATGTGACGTTTCTGCTGTACCACGCCAGGTATTCTCCCCGGATCACGCTGTTTTTGACGGTCACGTTTTCGGCATGCCAGAACGCGTCCTTCGTATCGAACGTGCAGTTTTCAAAGACCGCGTCCCGGATGTACTGAAACGCATACTTGCCCTTCAGCGTGACGTTCCGAAAGGACAGCCGCTCGGCGCGCATCATAAAATACTCGCCCTCGGCGGTCGTATCCCGCGCCGTAATGCCCCTGACCGACCATCCGAATTCCGGGGATGCGATGTCGCATCGATCGATCCGCACGGCTTCGCACTCGCGCAGCGCCTTGATTCCGTGCATCTTCAGGTCCGAGAGCGCGATATCCTCGGAATACCACAGCGCGGCGCGGCAGAACGCGGTCATCTCGCCGCCGACGATCTTCACGTGCGTATCATGCCAGAACGGGTAGCGCAGATTGAACCAACAGTCCCGCGCTTCGATATTCCGGCTTTCTTTCAACGCGCTTTCCCCGTCGGCCGGCCCGTCGAAGCGGCAGCTTTCCAGCAGTACGCCGTCGCTTCCGTACAGCGCCCTTTCTTCGTCAAAGGTTCTGTCCCGATAGTGTTCCATGTTCCCCTTCCTTCCGGTTTCCCCGATTCCGGTCTGTCAATTAATCATACCGTTTCGCCGCTTTGCTGTCAAGAATCCCGCGCAAAAAGCGCCGCCCGCATTTTTTTCAAAATCATCGGCTTTCTTTAGGTTGGTTTTAGGTACACGGGATACAATACGAAAAAAAGAAAGAGGTGTGAACCGATGAAACGAATTCTATGCTTTGCGCTCACCGCGCTGCTTCTTGCTTTTTCGGCCGCGTGTGCTGCGTCCGATCCGAACGATTCCGCGGCAACCGCCGCCGAAGTCCCTGCCCTGGAAAGCGCTCTCCCGGATACCGGGTCGGGCACGCCGCCCGAACTGCCGGACGGTATGGGCACGCCGCCCGAACTGCCGGAAGGTATGGGCACGCCGCCCGAACTGCCGGAAGGTATGGGCGCGCCGCCCGAACTGCCGGACGGTATGGGCGCGCCGCCCGAACTGACGGACGGTATGGGCACGCCGCCCGCGCTGCCGGACGGTATGGGTACGCCGCCCGCGCTGCCCGACGGCGAAACGGGTGAGCGTCCCTCCGGAATGCCCGGCAAACCCGGCGAGCGACCCTCCGGGAAACCGGACGGAAAAGGCGATCGGCCATCCGGGAAACCGGACGGAAAAGGCGAGCGACCCTCCGGGAAACCGGACGGTGCGGGCAACCCCGGCGGCAAGCCCGGCGGCAGCGCTTCCGACGTCAGCTATGCCGGCGTGGTAACGGTTTCCTCCGCGGACATGCAGGAAAATCAGACCTACGCGAGCACGACCGCGGATGAAAGCGCACTGATGATCTCGACAAGCGACGCGGTTACGATCACGAATCCGACCGTCACGAAGACCGGCGATTCCGACGGCGGCGACAACTGCAACTTTTACGGGCTGAACGCCGCGGTGCTTGTCAAGGACGGCGCTTCCGTTACGATTACCGGCGGCACGATCACTTCTTCCGCATCCGGCGCCAACGGCGTATTCTGCTACGGCGGCAACGGCGGCAGCAACGGCGCGGCGGGCGACGGCACGACCGTGACGATCTCCGATACGGTCATCACCACGACCGGCTCCGGCTCCGGCGGCATCATGACCACGGGCGGCGGCGTGACGAATGCGAACAACCTGACGGTCACCACCTCCGGGCAGTCCTCCGCTGCGATCCGCACCGACCGCGGCGGCGGAACGGTCTATGTGAACGGCGGCGCCTATACCTCGAACGGGCTCGGCTCGCCCGCGATCTATTCGACGGCCGAGATTCATGTTGCAAACGCGACGCTGGTTTCCAACCTGTCCGAGGGCGTGTGCATCGAGGGCAAGAACAGCATCGAGCTTGTTGACTGCAACCTTACCGCCAGCAACACCAAATGCAATGGCAACGCCACGTTTTTCGATTCGATCATGATCTACCAGTCGATGTCCGGCGACGCCGATTCCGGCACGAGTTCGTTTACGATGACCGGCGGCACGCTGACCTCCAAAAACGGGCATGTATTCCATGTGACGAACACGAACGCAATCATCACGCTGACCGGCGTCACGCTGATCAACGAGGACGGCGAGAACATTCTGCTGTCGGTCTGCGCGGACGGATGGAGCGGCGCGGGCAACGTTGCGACGCTGAACGCAATCCATGAGGCGCTTTCCGGCACGATCCTGGTCGGCAGCGATTCCGAGCTGACGCTGAATCTCACCGACGGCTCGACCTTTACGGGCGCGGTTTCGGGCAGCATCACCAATGCCAAGGGAACGAGCGTTTCGACCGACGTCGGCACGGTGCATGTTACGCTGGACAGCACATCCACCTGGACGCTGACGGCGGACACCTATGTCACCTCGTTTACCGGCGACGCATCCAACGTCATCTCCAACGGCTATACGCTGTACGTGAACGGCGTCGCGCTGACCGGGACGAAATAAGCGAACCGTTACAAAGCCCGAAGCGCGCGCTTCGGGCTTTGTATTTTGCTTTTACAATGATTCCAGAACATTGAATAAGTGCGCGCGGTACTGCTCCCGCACCTCCTGCGGGGCGATCGGAACGACCTTGCCTTCGAATGAGGACAGCCAGCCGAAAAACTGCGGGGAAACGGCGATCTTTACGCTGACCGAAAAATGCGCGTCGTCCTGCTTTGTGACGGACACCGAGCGCCCGAAACGGTCGATGATCACGCCGATCATCGAATTGTCGCAGCGCAGCGTGACAAGCTGTTCCTTGCCCGCGAACATCGAGAAATTCCGCTTCGTATAAGCGGACATATTCAGAAGCCCGAAGACCTCCTTGCCGTCGCGCGGTTCGTCCCGCACGGCGATATGCGTCATCTTATCGACACGGAAATGCTTGCAGATGCCCGTCTCCGGGTCATAGGCGAGCAGATAATAGTTCTCATCGTCCCAGATCAGCGCGAACGGGCTGACCTGATAGGTCTTCCCGTTGTGCCGAAGCTCCTGTTCCTTTTCCACGTTATACTGCCAGTAACGAAACCGGATCTGCGCGTCGTTTGCGATCGCGGCATGGATCGCGTCGACCGCGTAATAGATCGTCTCGTTCTGCGACTTGTCGCGGTTCAGCACGTACAGCTGACGGTTCAGAAGCTCGCGCTCATGGCGGCTCGAAAGCGCGGCGAGCTTTTTGATCAGCTGCAGCGACTTCTTTTCCGACAGGAACTTGGCCGCCTGGATCGAATCGACGAGCAGCTTCAGCTCCGCAACCTCGAAATCCCGCATGCCGAGATAATACGCCGCCGTACGGCCGAGCTTTTTCAGCCCGATATCCATCCCGTACACGCGCAGCGCCTCGAGATCGGAATAGATGCTCTTGCGCTCCGCGTCGACGCCGCGCTCCCGAAGCCGCATCAGAATCTGATCCATCGTGATCGGATGGTCCTCGTCCGTCTCCAGAAGCAGCTCCCTCAGATAGAGAATTTTCAGTTTTTGATTTTCACTCTTTGCCATACCCTATTGCTCCATCGGAACGATCTCGCACACATGCGCGGTCCCGTCAGAAACCGTAAACCGCACGTCGAAACCCGCATAGAAAAACCCATGCCGCTCGTCGGGATCCGTTCGGTACGCGGGACGCGGATCCTGCCGAAGCGCCTCGATCAGCGCGGCGCGTTTTTCGGCGGGAAGGACCGAAAGCAATTCTTCCGGCGCGTCGACCGCAAGCGCATACGAAAGCCGCTCCTCGGAAAACCCGCCCTTCGCGTCCGGATGGCTGTCGGTAAACGGCAGATACGGCTTGACGTCATAGATCGGCGTCCCGTCCATCAGATCCGCGCCGGAAACGATCAACACAAGCCCCTTTTGCGGACGCGGCTCGATCGCCTCGAGCTTGACCGAGCTTAAGCCGATCGGGTTCGGACGGAACGGCGAGCGCGTCGCAAAAACGCCCATGCGCGTGTTGCCGCCGAGCCGCGGCGGCTTGACCATCGGGGAAAAGCCGTCCCGCTGCGGAACGCCCGAAAAGCCCCAGATCAGCCACAGATGCGAAAAGCCGTCCAGCCCGCGCAGCGCGTTCGCGTCGCGGTATTCCGGCTCGAAGACGATCTCGGCGCGCAAGCTCGGCGCAAGCCCGCTCTGCCGCGGAATGCCGAACTTCGTCGGAAAATCGGTATGCAAAAAGGCGATCGGCTTCAGCTCCAACGCGCGTCCTCCTCCTTTTGCCGCCTTCGGCAAGCGTTTTTATTATACCCATTTATTGGACAGAATGCAAGCCGCTTCGCGGCAAAAAACGAGCAATTTTGCAGCGAAGCGGATCTCCTTTTACGCAGTAATTCTTTCGGCAGGCGCCCTTTCATCCCTCCCGCGCGTCGAGCAGCATCCAGCCGAGTCCGGCGGGCGTTTTCAGCGCCGCGCCGCAGTAGCGGCAGTTCTTGCTCCCGATGACCGGCACCGGCGCGCCGCAGTTCGGACAGTTGCACGTCTTGACGTCCGACGCGGGATCGGCCGAAAACGCCGCGATGTATTTCAGGACAAGCCGCTTTTGGCGCACGGCGTCCGCCGTGTCCGCGTATTCGACCGACGCCTGATACGTCAGCATCCGATCCTGTCCCGACGCGTCGTACCCGTACAGCGCAACGCGGTGGACTTTGATTCCTCCCTTCACGTCCGATGGCAGCGCCGCCGCGAACGACTGCAAAAACGACGTGACCGCGCCGTCCGTAAAGCAGGGCGCGCCATTGATCCCGCTCTGATAGTACGCCGCGGCGTCGCGCCGGACGCGCTCGGCGACCAGCTCGGCGTTGTACTCGGGAAAATCGCGCCGCACCCGCGGCAGCAGCACCGATTCGAGCGAGGAAAGCGAGCGCGGCTTTTCCGGCTCGGTTCCGCTCAGCGAAGACGAGGAAAGCTCGTTCAAAAAACCTCGCGCAAAGCCGCCGAAAAACGATACGAGCCGCCGTCCGAGATAATACAGCGCAATCAATCCGCCCGCCGCGCCGAGCACGATGATCAGGATCCCCCACCAGGTCATTTTCCGTCTCCCCCGTGTTTTTTCTATAGTTTGTACGGTTTTTCGCCGGTTGTCAAGAGGATCGGCGCATTTTCCGTTCGGGCAGCGCAAAAATGCCGCGCGGATATGTTCGAAATCTTTCTATTTTCGGAAGCGGCCGCATAGAGTGGTATATATCCGATCGAAAACGGAAATGCTTGCCATCACAAAGCAGAAAGGAAACACGCTATGAAAAGAACGCATACCGGCTGGAGTGCCGAGGAAGACAACCTGCTGCTGAACGCCGTCGAACAGGCAAGGCGCGCGCATACGCCCCTGCAGGCGGCGTTCGAGTCCGTGGCCGACGCCACCGCGCGCCGTCCGAACAGCGTCCGCAACCGCTACTATTCCGAGCTTCGCGTGCGCGAAAACGCCGAGCCGCTTTTCACGCCGTTCACGGATTCCGAAAGCGACGCGCTGATTCGCGCCGTCCTGCTCGCAAGAGCGGAAGGACAGTCCGTCCGCGCCTGCACGATGGCGCTTGCGGGCGGCGATACGCGCCGCATGCTGCGCTACCAGAACAAATACCGCGCCATGCTGAAAAACTGTCCCGACCGGATCAACGGCATGCGCTCCCTGCTCGAAAAGGAAGGGTTCCAAACTCCGGATCCCTATATGCCCGATCCGCATCTGCCGCGCGTCGGCCGTCCGCCCAAGGTTCCGATCCCCGCAACCGCGATCCGCCGCCTGCTCGACGCGCTTTACGACGATCTGCTCGCGCTCGGAAGCGGCGAGGTGTCCTGAAAATGTGAACTGTTTTCGGGAAACGAATCCGTGCGGTTTCCGCTATACTGAAAGCGCAGGAATGGCGAAGACAGGTCTTTTCCGATTCTGTGATTTTCGGAAAACCGGGACAGAAACCGAAACGGGCAGCCGGAAAGTGACAGAATCTCAGATCGACCGCATCGCGCCGAAGCCGCCGGTCTGATTTCAGTCTGATACCGTCTGAAATCAGAGCAAGACAAAGAAAAAGAAAAGAGAAAAAAGACAAAGAAAAGAGAAAGAAAAAGCCCGTCCCTGCCGCACGGGCGCGCGCTATGGGCGCCCGCGGCGGGATCGGACCGGGAAGAAACAAGGCGCGTTGGATTTTACAGAAGCGCCGCCCCGATCGCGGCAACGTAAGCCGCGCGCGGGGAATACACAAAGCGTACGCGGTGCAGCGCAGCTACGCCGTCCAGCGCGCTTTCGGCAAGCGCGCCGTGCTCCAGGATCGAGCCGCACACGAAGATCGTGCGGACAAAATGATGCTTGGCCGCAAAAGCCGCCATGACGCCGATGCTTTGAAAAATGACGTTATACAGGCCGTGCGCCAGCGCCTCGTCGGAAGCGCTGCCCGCCTTGGCAAGGTTGGCGACGGTCGTATCGGGCCTGAGGTTCGAGATTGTCCCTTCGCAGACGTCCGCGAGCGTCAGATCGGCTTCCTCGAGTCTGCCCGCGCGCGCCATCTCGGCCACTTCCTCCGGCCGGTACGCGCCGAACAAGCGCTCGCTGAGGCCCTTCAGCATGCCGCCGCCGACGCCGCTTCCGCCGATGTGGAAGATCGCAAACGGAAGAACGCGCACAAACGACGTGCCCGTGCCGACGCTGCAGACGACCATGTTGCGCTTCTGCGTCAGAAGCTGCGCGCCCTTGCCGATCGCGCGAAACTCCCCGACGCGCACGGTCGGGATCCCGCAAAGATTCCCCGTGATGTACGAAGCGCCGACGCCCGTGACGCAGATCTTTTTGATCCGTCCGAGCGGCATCTTCGAAAGTGCCGCTTCGAGATCCTCGCCCTTTTCGATGCGGATCGTCCATTCCACGCGATCGCCGCGCAGCAGGGCGACCTTGGTCATCGACGTGCCGATATCCACGCCGAGGACGCGCGTATGCGGAAGCAGCGCGTAGCCGACGCCGACCGCCGCAAGCGCTCCGACGACGAGTTCGGGGACGCCGTTCGTCAGCACGACCGTGCCGATGCCGCCGAGCAGCCAGACCATCCAGTTATCCGGCGTGGGAATTTTCGCCGCGACCGAGTATCCCTCAACATACTGCCTGCCGATCAGAAGGAACGTCAGGCCGAGGACGAGCACTGTCGCCGTCGCGCTGCCCAATGCGCCGGCGACCGCATACGCGACGCCGTCCCTGCCGCCCGCTTTCTTGATCAGCCGGCAGGTCTCGCCCGCAACGACGCCGATCAGAATGCGCGGCACAAAGCAGATGAGCAGACTCCATGCGCTGCCGCGAATCTCGCCGAACTGACAGAATGGCGTGAACATGATCGCCGTCGGGTCCGCTGCGCCGAGAAACGTCCAGTACAAAAAGCTCACCAGGCCGAACGCGAATCCCACAAGCGCGCCCTCGGCGGTGCCGAGCACAATCGCCGCAACGATGACCGGGATATGCGCGAGCGTCGCCGCGACCGGGCCGACATGGATCGTGCCGAGCGGCGTAAACCCAAAGATGATCTCCATCGCAATCAGAACCGCGAGCTCGGTCAGACGCTTGATGCGATCCCGATTCGAAACCTTCAGCTGCATACTTTTCCCTCCGTTTCCATTGCTCTCAATTATATCCCGTCCCGGTCGGCTTCGCAACCCATAGCTTTGCATCCTTACAAGGATTTTTCGGTAAACCGACAAAAAGGGCTTCCAAAGGCCGAAGCCCAGGAAAGCCCTTTCCCAGGTAGGAAAAATCGAATTATTTACCGAGTTCGCAGCGAATTTCCCGAACGCCTTCCTGCGATTCCAGAAATCCGCTGAGATCGTTCAGCGTGAAATCGGAGCTCATCCGAAGCGTCAGATCGTATGTCGCGGAACCGTCTTCGTTGAACGCGATCTTGCTTGCGACAATCTGCATTTTCTTTTCGGCGATATACCGGTTGAACTCCGCGCGGAACACGTCGGGATGCAGGACGGTACAATGGATCTGCCCGGGGATCATCGAGTCGGCACTCAGGACGAACTTGTGCATGAACACCTGCAGAACCGCCAGAATGACCGTCGCAAAAACGCCGAGGATATACATGCCGCTGCCGACCGCAAGGCCGATGCCCGCCGTCGCCCAGATGCCCGCCGCCGTCGTCAGACCGCGGACCGACGTGCCGTTCCGGAAGATGATGCCCGCGCCGAGAAACGATACGCCGCTGACAATGCCTGCGGCAACGCGCGACGGGTCCGCGCCGTGCGTGCCGTTAAACATATTTCCCGCCGCATCCGTCAGATCCGCAAAGCCGTATTTGGATACGATCATCATCAGCGCCGCCGCCGCGCAGACGATAATGTGCGTGCGGATGCCCGCTTCCTTGAACCGCTTGCTGCGCTCAAAGCCGATCGCGGCGCCGCAGGCGCACGCCACAAGGATCCGCGCAAAAAACTCCAGATACTGCACCAATGAAAATTGCGAAAGCAAATAGCCCCCCTGCGTTAAAAAGCCGCCGAGATCCATGTTAAAAAAGCCTCCCACGCTTGTAATATTTCCATTCGTATGGTATGATATGTTTGTTTGATATTATAACATGCAAACGCGGTTTTGTAAAACAGTTTTTACGCTTCGCCGCAAATACCGAAAGCATCCAAAAAGGAGACCGAATATGCGAAAAGACGGAAGACGGGTCAAGACGATCCAGCCGATGTACCAGGTTGCCGCGCACATCATGGCGCGCCGCAGCGACTCGATGAATATGACCGAGGTCGATATCGAGCTCGAGCCGATCCAGAAGTACCTGAACGAAAAGCGCAAGGAGGGCGTTTCGATCTCGCACCTCGGCGTCGTTCTCGCGGCTTTTCTCCGCACGCTCTGCGACTTCCCGTACCTCAACCGCTTTGTCGTCAACAAAACGATCTATGCGCGCAGCGAAGTTGCGATCGGCATGGTCGTTCTCAAACCCGGCGAGCACGAAGGCACGATGAACAAGATGTATTTCGACCGCGGCATGACGATCTTCGACGTGCAGAAGACGATCGACCGCTACATCGAGGAAAACCGCGCCAAGGGCGACACGAACAGCACCGACGATCTGATCCGCAAGCTGCTCGCCGTTCCCGGGCTCTGCCGCCTCGGCGTCAATCTTTTCAAGTGGATGGACAAGCACGGCCTGCTGCCGAAGGGCGTGATCGACGCGTCGCCGTTCCACTGCACCATGACCGTGACGAACCTCGCTTCGATCCGCACAAACTACATCTACCATCACGTCTACGATTTCGGTACGACGACGATGCTCATGGCAATGGGCAACGCGCGCGAAACGCCGGTCCGCAAAAAGGGCGAGATCGAATTTATCCGCACGATGCCGATCGGCATCGTCATGGACGAACGCATCTGCAACGGCTCGCAGTACGCGCTCGCGTTCCGCCGGTTCAACCAGCTTCTTCGCAATCCGAAGGAGCTTGAGAACCCGCCCGAGACGGTTCTCGACGATATCCCGTAATACCTGGGGCTGCTGCAAAGGCGCCGGACCATTTTTGTCAAAAGATCAAAGAAAAGACGGATTTTTTCCGTCTTTTTCATATGCTGTCCCCTTTATGCGAACCAGATGTTTTTGATGATCTCGCGCTGCTCGCCCTGATAGGGGCCGACGCCACGGAAGACATTGACAAAGCCGCACTTTTCCATGACCTTTGCCGACGCCTTATTCTCCGCAAGGCAGATTCCCCAAATCCGGTCGAGGCCCTTTTTCTTTGCCGCCGCCGGAAGGAACGCCCGCACAGCTTCCGTCGCATACCCGTTGCCGGTGTATCGCTTCGCCATGTGGTATCCGATCTCCCAGCCGTCGTCAACCGGCACCAGCTGGACATACCCGATGTTCTCGCCGCTCTTTTTTAGAACGGGATGCACATAGGGGCCTTCCTCGCCGCCGTACTGCCCGATCAGAAAGGACACCGTTTCCTGCGCGTCCTCAAGGGTTTCGAACACCTCATCCGGCACGAACCGCCGGTTGTCTTCATCCAGCGAGTTCAGATGTACGTCCATTGCCATGTCTTCGGTAAAGTCCGTAACGATCAATCGTTCCGTTTCCAGATACATGACTCTCTCCCATTATTCTGCAAAATAGCCGTTTTCCTCTGTCGGCGTGAGAATCGATCGCATCGACGCGGTGACCCGGATGCGCTGCGGCTCGGACGCCGTCAGCATCGCCGCGCGGGCGTTTTTTGCGTCCAGCTCCCGCAAAGCCGTTTCTTCCTCCGCGGGCAGCGCGTCGAACAGGCGAAGCGCCTGACGGACCGCATCGACAAGATTCCCGTCGGGAGAAACGGTGCTGACCGCAAGCAGCGCCCGGTTCGGCTCGCCCGACGCATCGAGATACCGATGCCGCAAAATGGCGTTTACGGTATAATAGCCGGCGGTTTCCTCGATTGCAAACGACCGCAGAATCGCGCCTGCGCTGCCGCTGCCAAGCTTCAAAGCGGCGGCCTCCTTCGGCGCGTCCCCGATCAGCCCGTACATCGACGTCGATGCGCGTTCCGTTTCGGGAAGCAGCAGCCACAGGCCGCTGTCCGTCGAAAGATACCCTTTCAAAAAGCCCGCTGCGATCAGCTTTTGGGCGACATACTGCACCCGGTACGCCTCGCCCAGCAGGTCGAGATGAACGACGGGATACTCCGCCTCCTGCTCCTGCAGCGTGCGCCGAAGCGCATCGGAAATCACAAGGCGCACCGCGCAGCGCGACGCGTCGACAATTTCCAGGCGAACCGAATCCGGCTCGCTTACGGCGGCGGCAAGCTTTGTAAACCGCTCCCGCTGCGTTTCCTCGACCGACGGATCGTACGCGGCCGCGTCGGACAGATACAACAAATCCTGCCAGAATCCGTGCAGCACGCCGGCGCGTAGCTCATCCATCGCGGCGGCTTCGGTCAGAATCGCGTACAGCTCCTCCGGCAGTTCGACCGGTTCGCCGACGCTTTGGTTCAGCGTCGCAAGGTTCACATACCCCTCGTACTGCGTGTACGGGTCGAGCAGCCGGCTGATCCTTCCGAGCGATTCGGAATAGACCGTTTCCGCCTCCTTTAGATCGGATTTAATGACGCCGGATTTGCCGTTCAGATAGCAGTAGAACCGGATCCCGCTCGCGTACGTCGGCGCGGTCTCGTCCCGCACGGCGGTCACTTCGTAATAGCCCGGCGCCCGGTTGGAAAGCTGATAAAACACCACGCCGAACGCGCTGAGTCCGACGACAAGCGCGACGATGAACAGTACGACGCGCAGCTTCAGATGCTTTCCGCTGACTTTGATTTCCTTCATGCTTCTCTCCAAAAAAGCAGCCCATCCCGGGACAGGCTGCTTTTTCCGTTCAGTTTAATTTTGCTCCGCAAAGCGGATCTTCCTGTACTTCTCGATCTCCGTCGGACTGCCGAACACCATGTGTCCGTTGCCGAGATCGACAAGCTCGGGCTTTTCGACCGAGTAATCGTGCATCTCGGACGGGTTGTAAACGAACAGCTGCTTCGTCTTCTCGATCTTCGGATCGGGAACGGGAATCGCCGACATCAGCGACTTCGTGTACGGGTGCAGCGGATAGCGGAACAGCTCCTCGCTCTCCGCAATCTCCATGATGCGGCCCTTATAGATGACGACGATGCGGTCGCTGATGAAGCGGACGATCGAAAGGTCATGCGCGATGAACAGATACGTCAGGCCGCGCTCCTGCTGGAACTTCTTCAGCAGGTTCAGAACCTGCGCGCGGATCGAAACGTCGAGCGCGGAGATCGGTTCATCCGCAATCACGAATTCCGGTTCCATGACGATCGACCGCGCCAGACCGACGCGCTGCCGCTGGCCGCCGGAGAACTCGTGCGGGTACCGGGTCAGATGCTCGGGCAGCAGGCCGACTTCCTTCGTGATCTGCTCGACCTTCGCCATGCGGTCCTTCTCATCCTTATAGAGATGGAAGTTATACAGGCCCTCCGAGATGATGTACTCGATCGTGGCGCGCTCGTTCAGCGATGCGGCGGGGTCCTGGAAGATCATCTGAATCTTGCGGATGACCTCGCGGTCGTCCTTGCGGGAGAGCTTGCCGGAGATGCGCTTGCCGTTGTAATAGATCGTACCCGAAGAGCAGGGATTGATGCGGATGATCGCGCGGCCGATCGTGGTCTTGCCGGAGCCGGACTCGCCGACCAGCGACAGAGTCTCGCCCTTATAGATATCGAAGCTGACGTTATCGACGGCCTTGAACGCTTTTTTGCCTCTGCCGAAAACGACGTCCAGGTTCTGGATCGACAGCAGGACTTCTTGTTTCTTCTGTTCCATACCGGCCTCCTTACACTTCGAACTTCACATTCGTCCGCAGCATCTTTTCATGCAGGTTCTGAATGTTTGTCGGGATTTCGACCTTCGGCGCGCGCGGGTCAAGCAGCCACGTCTTCGCAAAATGCGTTTCGCTGATCTGGAACATCGGCGGTTCTTCCTCGAGGTCGATCTGCATTGCGTAGCGGTTGCGCGGCGCAAACGCGTCTCCGACGATCTTGTTGTACAGGGACGGCGGCGTGCCCGGAATCGAGAAGAGATCCGTTCCGCGCTCGCAAAGCTGCGGCAGAGACGACAGCAACGCCCATGTGTACGGATGCCGCGGATCGTAGAAGATTTCCTCAACCATGCCGAGCTCGACGATCTGACCCGCGTACAGCACCGCGACGCGCTCCGCAACGTTCGCAACGACGCCGAGGTCGTGCGTGATGTAAACGGTCGTGAAGCCGAGGTCGTGCTGCAGGTCCTTGATCAGCTTGATGATCTGCGCCTGGATCGTAACGTCCAGCGCGGTCGTCGGTTCGTCGCAGATCAGGATCTTCGGCTGGCACGAAAGCGCGATCGCAATGACGATACGCTGGCGCATGCCGCCGGAATACTCGAACGGATAATCGTTGAACCGCTTCTCCGGTTCGGGGATGCCGACCTTCGCCATGATGTCGAGCGTGCGGCGCTTTGCCTCCTCGTTCGAGCACTTCTGATGCTTCAGGATGACCATCATGATCTGTTTGCCGATCGGAATGACCGGGTTCAGCGAGGTCATCGGATCCTGGAAGACCGTCGCGATCCTTCGTCCGCGGATCTGCTGCCAGTCCTTCGTGTACTTGACCTTCGAACAGTCGACAATCGCATAGCCCTCAAGCTCGTTCTTATCCTCGTGATACGCGCGGAATTCCACGCGGAACACGGCGACCTCAAAGATTTTGTTCAGAACGGTATCGTCCTCAAGGTTCTCGCCGGTCTTCATCGCCAGACGGAACGCCTTGCGGAGCTTGATCAAAAACTGCACCTGCATCCGCATCGAATAACGCGCAATCGAAAGAACGATCTCGTTGGCGATTTTGTCGTTCCGCTTCAGAACTTCGTCGGACAGGCCGTTCGGATTGCCTTCCACGTCCGCAGCGGCAATCTTCTCCGCGCGCTTCTTCTTCAGCGCAGCCAGTTCGGCCTGATCGGCCGCCCGCTGCTCCGCGTCCGCGGAATACGAGGCCTTGCGATCCTTGATGATCGTATTGCGCTGACGGATCAGCGTTTCGCGCTGCGCGGCGAATTCCTTCATGTCCGCCTTGGTCTTTTCAATCAGCGGCGCATCCTCCCGGCTCTTGGAATCAAGCGTCTGGAGAAAGTTGTTCTTGTCGACGATATCGTCGGACAGGGTCTTGATGCGGGTGGAGTAATCCGCTTCCTCATCCTGGCTCAGCGCCTGCTTCGCCCGGATCTCGCGCAGCTTTTCCTGATACCGGTTGTACTCCGCGGCGCCGCGCTCCAGCACGGACAGCTTGTTCAGCATCCGCACGCAATAGCGCTTCAGCGCCTTGTTGTGTCCGTTCAGGGAGACATGCGTTTCGGCGATCTCGTCGTCCGCGAGAATGATGCTGCCGTTTGAGATGAAGCCGTTCGTTTCAAGCATGCCCGCAAACGTCTTCGTCAGAACCGATTTGCCGGAGCCGGATTCGCCGACGATCGCGATCGACTCGTTTTCATAAATGTCCAGCGAAACGTTGCGGATCGCCGTCAGGATACGGCCGCGCACGTTGAACTTGACTTCGACGTTTTTCAGCGAGAGAAGGACTTTTCTTTCCTTTTGTTCCATAGCGGTCCCCTCCTTACATATGCGTTCTCGGGTCAGTCGCGTCCGCGAGGTTCTGACCCAAGAGGTACAGGATGATCGTTACGAGCGACGCAACGACGACCGGCGGCCAGAATTCCCACGGGAACGAGCGGAACGCGGTCTGCGCCGACGAGATCATGCGGCCGAGCGACGGAACCGTGGCGGAAAGGCCGATGCCGATGAAGGAAAGGTACACTTCCATCGAGATGTAGGCCGGCAGCTCGGTCGCCAGCAGCGTTACGATGACCGACGTGAGGAACGGAAGAATGTTCTTCGAAACCACGCGCGGAATCGGTGTGCCGAGGCAGCGGGACGCGAGCGAATACTCGCGGTCGCGGATGATCATGACCTGCGTACGGAAGAAGTACGCGATGCCGAGCCATCCGGTGATCGTCAGCGCAAAGATGAAGCTGCCGAAGCCCGACCCGACGATGTACACAAGCACCGAAACGAGCAGCAGATACGGTACGTTCGCCACAATGTTGTAGATGACGAGCATGACCGCGTCAAACTTCTTCGAATAGCCCCAGATCGCGCCCATGATGATGCCGACGGTCATATTGATCGCCGCGCAGATGATCGCCAGCAGCAGCGACGTTCTCGCCGAGGAGAACAGACCGTAGAAGATCGAGTTGCCCTGCGCGCCGGTGCCGAGAAGCCACTTGAAGGAGAATCCGCCGAAATACTCCATCGCCTTCTTCGGGCTCAGGTTGAACGTCGCGGCGTTCGTCACGTTCTCCATTGCGTCGTACGGGCAGAACAGCGGTACGATGAACGAGGAGAGCATGATCAGGATGAAGCCCACGATCAGGAAGATATTGATCTTCTTGCGGAAGAACACGCGGGCCACCGATTTCCAGTAGGAGTAGCGCGGCGCGATGATTTTCTCCGAGGAGATCGCATCGTTGCCGATAATGACAAATTTATCGTTCTTATCCATGTTGTTCACCACGGGTTCGTTCGTCATCTTCCGCCACCTCCTTCTCCGGACAGCTTGATCCGCGGATCATACGCGGCAAGCAGCACGTCGCCGAGAATCAATGCGATAATCGACAGGGTCGTATAGAACACCGTAACGGCAACGATAACGCCGTTATCGTGCTGGTTCAGAGCGGTTACGAGCAGGTTGCCGACGCCCGGAACGCCGTACACACGCTCGGTGATCAGCGCGCCGGTCAGACAGGCGAGAATGTTTGCCGGAATGCCGTGCACGATCGGAATGACCGCGTTGCGCGAAATGTGCTGACTGTAGATTTCACGCTCCGACAGACCCTCCGCCCGCGCAAACTTGACGTAATCGGAGTTCATCTGATCGATCATGTAGCGGCGCGTCCACTTCATCAGGCCGCCGATCCACGGCAGTGCCAGCGAGATCGTCGGCATGACATAGGCCAGCACCTTGACCTCGGCGTTCGCAAACTTATACGGCAGGTTGAACGCCGTCGTCGCAAACGCGGAGAACATGAAGATGTACGCCAGGCCCGGAACCGCCATAACGAAGATGATGTACGCGTTGCCGAGCTTGTCGCCGATGCCGTCCTTATGCCGCGCCATCCAGATGCCGAGCGGCACGCCGAGGAAGTATTGCAGTATGGTCGCCAAAAGGCCGATCACGAACGAGGTTTCGAGAATCGAAAGACCGTCGCGGTTATAGCTGATTACCGTGTACTTATCGGGGAACAGCTTCTTGTCGGCTTCGCTGACAACGCCGGTGTTATAGCGCAGCGAATGGAAATTGATCGCCGTTTCAACGTACTCGTCCGTTCCGATCTGGTTCGGGTACTGCGTCCGCACCGTCTTGAGCTCGCCGGTCGGGTTGTTCATAACGTCGGTGATCTCCTGGCCGCGATAGGTCGTATAAGAGGTGCCGAGGTTCAGGTGGATCCAGTTCTGATGGATGAACGGGAAACGTCCGTCAAAGTACAGCAGGTACTTATGGTGCGTACCGGACCCCACGATCGCAAACAAGCCGGAATACGGATCCTTCTCGAAGCGCACATAGCGATCGACCAGCTCCGGATCCTGCACGTCGTTGATCGTTTCCACCGTAAAGAACCCCTTCAGATAGTCCCACAGACGAAGGAATACGCTGCGCTCCCGCTCCGCGATCAGGTATCCCGTTCCGCCGGGTTTGACTTTGCCGGATTTGAACGTAACCGGCGCAAGGTACGTGAGCTTATACCCCTTTGCCGCGTATTGTTTGGCAAACTCCTTCACGGATTCGTTGTCCTGGAACGTCTCTGCGTTCTGAATGGCCGCTTTATCCCGGATGAAATCACTCTCCGTGCTGTACGAATCACCGTAGATTGCGGAATACTTCGCAGCAAGGAACTGCGTGTAATCCGTGAAATCGAGGTATCCGTACTTCTGGTACTGAATGTATTCATACATTGAGCGGTCGTTCAGGTTCTTCTTGTTCCACACGTCGTCCGTCTGGAAGATTACGCTGCGGTTGATGCAGGTGTACACCAGGAACATAACCACCATCACGACGACGAGGAGCGAGAAGATCGAGAACAGGATTCTTTTCAGCATGTACTTTTTCATCGTTTTCCCATGCGAATAAGGTTCCCCCTTACCCTTCCTCTCTTGTAGATTTTTTCTTTGCAAAGGAACTTCGATACGGTTCGACCGGAACCGTGCGGAACTTCCTTTGCATTCGGATTCAAAAATGCCGTAAAATCGTATATTGTTAAAATTTCAAGAAACGCATAGGAGGAGATCCTCCTCCTATGCGTGAGACTCAGAACTTTGTTCCGTTGAAATCGATCAGAACAAGCCGATGACCTTGGTCATGTAGCCCGCGCCTTCGCCGAGGAACGTGTCGAGGTAGGTCGACGGATCGCCGTAGTCGGGACCCCAGCCGGAGCCGTAGAACATATCGAAGTTGCCCGCCTCACCGTTGGAAGCACGATAACCGCAAGCATAGAAGTCTTCACGGGTCGTCGCTTCAACGAGGTTGACGACGACGTTCTCGGAACCGAGCGTGTTCTCGATAACCTGCTTGTAAGCGTTCGCCTGCGCGACCTGCGCGTCGGAAGCGGAGTAGTAGACATTGTCGATGTAGATCGGCCAGGTCACGGAATCACCGAGCTCTTCCTTGGCAGCTTCGAGAGCGGCCAGAGCGGCTTCCGGATTGAACCAACCGTCGATACCGTCAGCAACCTTGATCGGGCTGCCGAGCTGCTCGAGGTAGTACTGAACCATTTCACCGTACATCGTGCCCGCCGGGAAGGTCTTGCCGTTCTCGTCGGTGTATTCAGCGTCGAGCTGGACGAAGTTCGGGTGCGTGTACATGTTGCGGAGGTTCGTGTACTTCAGATCTTCGCCACGGGAAACCGCATTGTACGTGCCCTTGTCGAACGCGAACTGCAGCGCTTTGCGGAAGTTCTTGTTCTGGAGAGCGGTGTTGGTGTCGATCTTCTGCTGCTCCGTCTTCGGGGAGGCAACTGCGCCGGACTCAAGAGCGAACGTGCCGCGGTTGAGGTTCAGACCGCCGAAGTAAGAGGTGGAAGTCGTGTCGCTGATGTAGCTGTACTTATCGAAGTTGCCGTCTTCCTTCGCCTTGGCGAGCAAGCCGGTGGATTCGGTCAGAGCGATTGCCGCATAGACGCCGTCAACGCAATCCTTGTAGAGCGCGTCGGGGTTCTCACCGCCGTCCGCAACCCACTTGACGGATTCGAGCTTGACTTCGTCAACTTTGTAGTAGTTCGGGTTCTTCACGATGAAGATCTCGGAATCCTTCTGCAGCTTCTGGAGGAGGAACGGTCCGCAGTAAACCTGGGAAGCGACGTCCTCGGACTTGCCGTAGGTGTAGGTGTTCGTGTCAGCAGACGCAGCCGCATATTCCGCAATGCCGTAGACACCGCCGTTCGCCTGATAGAACGAATCGCAGATCGGCAGGAAGCAGGAATAGGTCAGCATGGTCAGGAAGTAAGAGGTCGGCTGCTCGAGGGTGACAACCAGCGTGCTGTCATCTTCCGCTTTGTAACCGACTTCGTCCCAGCTGCCGCCGCCGAGATACTCGTGCGCGCCCTTGACAACGCCTTCAACCAGCCACTCCAGACCGGCCTGCGTGTCCAGCATGTGATGGAAGCCCGCGACAAAGTCGTTCGCCGTAACCGCCGCATACTCGGCACCCTCAGAGGTGTACCAGTAAACGTTCGGACGAATCTTGAAGGTGTAGGTCAGACCGTCTTCGGAGATCTCCCAGGACTCCGCGAGAGCCGGCATCATCTGGCCGAGGTTGTTGTACTCAACGAGGCCGTCAACGCAGTTCACCGTGATTTCGGTATCGGACTGAGAAGAAGTGTTCAGCCAGTCGATGGTAACCGGCGCGGTGGCGAACGTCGTGGTGTAGGTGTTCTGGATGGTGTGGCCCTTCCCGGTCAGGATCGCAGCAGGATCATAAGCCGCTTCGCCGAGAACCGCCGCGTTCCAAGCCGCGATCAGCTCTTCACGCTCTTCCTTGGTGATGAACTCGTCAGAGATGACAAGACCCTTCAGACGATCGTCGTCATTGCCCCACTGAACATACGGAACGGTTCTGTAGGCAATACGGGAGATCTGGTAAGCACCGCCCTGGGTCGTGGTCGGGATCATGACCGCGGACTCGAGGAGCAGAGCTTCCGCCTGCGCCATCAGGTTGAAGCGCTTGTTCAGATCGGTCGTCTCAGCTTTCGCCTTCGCATAAAGCTCGGTGTAATCGCCGAGGGCCGCCGCATAACGCTCTTCATCGTCGCCGCGCTCATACTGCACTTCGGGCACTACGGGCTCGTCATCGGTCTTCGGAGCGGCGGTCGGGGTCTCGATCGTCGGCTCATCCGTGGTAACAGCGGGCTTTGTGCAGGCAAATACGCCCAAAGCCATGACCATTGCCAGCACGAGAGCAATGATTTTCTTCATGTTTTTTTCCTCCTGTTTTTTCATCGGTATTTTCTACCTATTCATATATCGACACGTTTTTTTCGTATCGGCATATCCCTTTCGGATCCGTCCTTCGGCATTTCCCGCAAAACGGTATATTTGCCTTGGGATAAATAATATATGCAATATAATACCATGTTCTCTTTCAAATGCAAGCGTTTTGTCCAATTTTTTCTTCATTTTTACTTTTTTCTTTGCATAAAAATGCCAAATATTCGTTATTTTATACATTTTCTGCCAGAGCATGTTTTTCCTTTTAGCGGTTTTTACATAGCCGCCTTTTCCCCGCTTTTTTTGCGTCCGATCCGCCCTATTATACTATAATAATAAAAGGAAAGCGGACGCAAGGATCCGAAAAGACTTGCAAACATCGGGTTTCTTTCGTATAATAAAAAAGAGGCGGGCGCTTCGCCCCCGGAATACAGAATCGGAGGATCGGCTATGTTTGAAAACAGCATCGGCGTTCTGGTGCCGAATGTGATGCTTCCCCCGGCGGGAACGGATTTTTCGAAATGGGCAGTCGTTGCGTGCGACCAATACACCTCGCAGCCCGAATACTGGGAGCGCGCCCGCGCATTCGTTGGCGACGCGCCCTCCACGCTCGATCTGATCCTGCCCGAGGCTTTCCTCGGCAAACCGGACGAGGCCGAACGCATTGCCGGCATCCGGCGGAAGATGCGCGATTATCTCGACCGCGGCGTGCTGCAGACGCTGCCCGAGGGGTTTGTGCTCGTTCGTCGAACTGCCGCCGGCAACACGCGCTGCGGGCTTGTGCTGGCGCTCGACCTCGAATGCTACGATTACAACAGAGGCTCGACGACGCTGATCCGCGCGACCGAGGGGACGATCGTTTCGCGCATTCCTCCGCGACTTCGGATCCGCAGCGGCGCGCCCGTCGAGCTGCCGCACATTCTTGTTCTGATCGACGACCCGGGCCGCACGGTCATCGAGCCGCTGCTGCAAAAAACGGACGAACTCCGGCCGCTTTACGACACCGATCTGATGCTCGGCGGCGGGCACGTTTCGGGCTGGCTCGTCGACGATCCCAACGATATTACGGCCGTTCTGAACGCATTGCAGGCGCTGACCGATCCCGCGGCGTTCTCCGCCAGATACGGCGATCACGCGCCGCTGCTCTTTGCGATGGGCGACGGCAACCACAGTCTTGCGACCGCCAAGGCGAACTGGGAACAGATCAAGGCGACGCTTTCCGAAGCGGAGCAGAAAACGCATCCGGCGCGCTGGGCGCTCGTCGAGGTCGAAAACGTCCACGACGACGGGATCGTGTTCGAGCCGATCCATCGCGTCGTCTTCGGCGCGGGCGGCAGGGACGGCGTCGAAGCGCTTGCCGAAAAGATGCGCGCGCAAAACGGCGGCGTAACCGTGACCTACGGCGGCAGCGCGCCTGCCGCGGGCGGAAAAACGCACGTGATTCCGTTCCGGACCGGGGAACTTTCGGGAACGGTCACCGTTTCCGATCCCGCGGCGCAGCTTGCGGTCGGCACGCTGCAAAACGCGATCGACGCGCTCCTAAGGGATCTTCCCGGCGCTTCGGTCGATTACATCCACGGCGCGGACGTCGTGCAGTCGCTTTCCAAGCAGCCGGACGCGATGGGATTTTTGCTTCCCGCCATGCAGAAGGGCGAGCTGTTCCAGACCGTCGTGTTCGACGGCGCGCTGCCGCGCAAGACGTTCTCGATGGGCGAGGCCAACGAAAAGCGCTATTATCTCGAGTGCCGCCGCATCGAGCCGTAACGATCATTCTTTTTCCCATGAGGAGGGAGCCATGTATAAAACCGTAAAATTCGGCGGAAGCTCGCTTGCCGACGCCGCACAGTTTCAGAAAGTCAAAGACATCGTCCTTGCCGACGATGCGCGGCGCTACGTCGTCGTCAGCGCGCCCGGCAAACGCTATAAGGGCGACGACAAGATCACCGATCTGCTCTACGAATGCCAGCGGCTCGCGCAGGGCGGCGCGCCGTTCGATCACGTGTTCGGGCGCATTGAGCGCCGGTTTCTGCAGATCCGCGACAAGCTGCATCTGAAGGTCGACCTTGAATCCGAGCTTTCGGACATCTATCATATCATTGAAAGCGGCGCAAGCCCGGACTATGCCGCAAGCCGCGGCGAATACCTGAACGCGCTTCTGATGGCGGACTGTCTCGGCTATCGCTTTGTCGACGCTTCGGAGCTGATCTGCTTCCATGACGACGGAACCTACGACGACGAGCTGACGCAGGCGCGAACCCGCGCGCTGAAAAAATACGACCGCGCGGTCATCCCCGGCTTCTACGGCAAGCGGCGCGACGGCAGCGTCCGCACATTCTCCCGCGGGGGCAGCGACATCACGGGCGCGATCGTCGCCCGCGCGACCGAGTCCTCGCTCTACGAGAACTGGACCGACGTTGACGGCTTTCTGATGGCGGATCCGCGCATCGTGCCCGACGCGAAGGTCATTGAGACCGTGACCTATTCGGAGCTGCGCGAGCTCAGCTATATGGGCGCGACCGTGCTGCACGAGGATTCGATCTTCCCGGTTCGCAAGGCGCGCATTCCGATCAACGTCCGCAACACGAACCGCCCCGAGGTGCACGGCACGATGATCGTGCCCGACGTCATGGCTTCCCCCGACCGCGCCTGTCCGCTGACCGGCGTCGCCGGCAGCCGCGGCTTTACGGTCGTTACGCTGCAGAAGGACAACATGAACTCCGAACCGGGCTTCGCGTTCCGTGTCTGCGGCATCTTTGCCCGGTACGGCGTTTCGGTCGAGTGTATGCCCTGCGGCATCGACACGATGAGCATCGTCGCTTCCGACGCGCAGCTGCGCGGGAAGATGGATTCGATCTACCACGACATCATGGCCGAGTGCATTCCGGACACCGTGGAAATCGCAAGCTGCATCGCGCTGATCGCCTCGGTCGGCATCGGCATGGTTCGCAGCCGCGGCACCGCCGCGAAAATCTTTACCGCCCTCGCCGACGCGGACGTGAACGTTCGCATCATCGACCAGGGCAGCAGTGAGATGAACGTGATCATCGGCGTCGAGCAGCGCGATTTCGAGCGCGCCATCGAAGCGATCTACCGGAAGTTTGCGTAACGGCAATCCGGCGATCACCTATTTAATACCGAGAGCCCGCAGGATGTTCTGCATCCCGCGGGCTCTTTGCGTTTCTTACGGATTATGCTTTTTGCGTTCTCTTTTTGAGGAGAAGGAACAGCATCCATGCCGCGCAGCCGGCGGAAAGGAGCATCACGCCGATCCAAAGCGCCAGAGGGCTGTTGTCGCCCGTCGAGGGGACGTTCGGCTTCTTCGTGTTCGTCACGACAAAGCCCGTCTGACTGTTTCCGGTGATGGCCGTCTTGAAGTTCTTCAGCTCGGTTTCACGGATCGTGTATTGAATCTCATGCCCGTCGGTTCCGTCGTATTTCGGCAGGTCGGTGAAGGTATGCTTCCAGTTCACCGACTCGGTCAGCTCGAACGAGTCCTTTTGCACGCTGTCGGCCAGCAGGTAGACCGTGACCTTTTCGAGCGCGGGTCCGCCGGTCCACTTCTTCTCGGCGGGAACGTTCACCTTTTCGGAATTCTTGTTGGTGATGACCCACGTTCCGTCGCTGTCCTGCTCGATCGTCACCTTCGCGCCGACGCTTTTGTTCGCGTCAAACAGCCCGATCAGAACGAACGCCGCTGCGTTTTCGGGAACGCTTGCAAGCGGCCCGTCGGGTTCCTCCGAAAGAACGATCCTTTCGACGGTCAGCAGTTCCGACAAATCCGTATCGGAACCGTTCGGGATCGGCTGTTCCCCAATCTCTTCCTTCGCGAAACTCACGGGCGACAGCGCGCCGATCAGCAAAAATGCCGCCAGCAGCAGCGCCGCAAGCTTCCTGATGGTCTGATGGTTCATGTTGTCCCCTCCGCTGAAAAAAACTGAAAACAAAGACAGGCGTATTTTTGCATCAAAAACAGCCGGGCCGATGTTTTTTGCACTGTTTTTGTCCGTATTTTTTACCATATTACGAACAGTTTGTAAACAAATTTTGAACGGTTTTTTCGGATTTTACTCGATCTTTTGTCGGATGACCCGGCGCGTGCCATCAAATGGATGAAAAAGAAAAACTCCCCCGAAAAAGGGGAGTCATATCTCGCTCTTTCACCTGCTTTTCGAAATGCTTTGCAGCGATTCGCCCTCCAGCCAGCGCAGCAGATCCTTCGGAGACGCGGGCAGCGGAACGGTCTGAAACGCGGTGAATTTCGGGACCATTTTGGTCGGGTCGTCGCTCGTCGCCCAGATCACGCGGCCGAGGATCGGCGCGTCGCATTCGCCGATCGGGCCGCCCGGCAGCTCGGCGTGCTGCAGCAGGATCGTCGCTTCGCGGTTGTCCGTGATCCAGCGGCCGAAGTTTGTCGTCGGGCTGTTCCATTTCCAGAAGGTCACCTCGCCGCTCTGCCGGCCGCGCTTCAGATAGCCGTTATAAACGTCCTGCGTACAGCGCATCAGCCACACGACGTGGTAGCCCGCGCGCTGAAAATGCTCGCATACGTCGAAAAAGGCGCGTTCCATCAGAAGCCCGTCCTGCAGCATCACCGCGAAGTGGTTGATCAGGATATAGGCCTCGACCGTTTTGCCGTCCGCCGTGACCGGTACGTTGCGGCATTCGGGCGGCACAAGGCCGCGCCATTCGTCCTGCCAGGCCGCCGTATCCGATTGCACGTACGGCGCTTTTTCGCGTCGAAAAAAAGAAAACATTCGTCTGTCCTCCCGTTTGTTCCCGTGCAGTATAACAGATTTTTCCGCGCGATACAATGAAAATTTCCGTGAAATTGTTCCGAAGTCGAATCAACGCTTGCAATCGCGCCGAAATATGGTATAATCTCTGTATTCTTTTGGACATTTTCGGAGGAAACCTATGCAACTGTTGAAACTGCGCGAAGTGCAAAAATCGCCCGAATCGTTTGCGGGCGAAATCACCGTCTGCGGATGGGTGCGTACCGTCCGCGTCGGCAAGGCGTTCGGATTTATCGCCCTGAACGACGGAACGACGTTCGATCCCGTTCAGATCGTCTTTGCCAACGACGAGCGCAATCTCGGGGCCGGCCTTTCGACCGGGTGCGCGATCGTCGTTCACGGAACGCTCGTGCTGACGCCCGACGCGCCGCAGCCGTTTGAGATCCACGCGGACGAGATCGTGATCGAGGGCGCCTGCCCTTCGGATTATCCGATGCAGAAAAAGCGCCACACGCTTGAATATCTCCGGACAATGCAGACGCTGCGCCCGCGCACGAACACGTTCCTCGCCACGTTCCGCGTTCGCTCGGTCGTCGCGGCGGCGATCCATGAGTTCTTCCAGGATCGCGGGTTCGTGTACGTCCACACGCCGATCCTCACAAACGCGGACTGCGAAGGCCGCGGCGAAATGTTCCAGGTCACGACGCTCGACCTGGAGAACCTGCCGCGCACCGAGGACGGAAAGGTCGATTATTCGCAGGACTTTTTCAAAAAGCCCGTGCACCTTTCCGGCTCCGGTCAGCTTTACGGCGAAGCGTTCGCTCTCGCGTTCCGCGACATCTATACCTTCGGGCCGACGTTCCGCGCCGAGTACAGCTTCACCGCCCGCCATGCGAGCGAGTTCTGGATGATCGAGCCGGAGATGGCGTTCTGCGATCTCGAAGGCGATATGGAAGTCGCCGAAGCGATGGTCAAATACATCATTCGCGCCGTGCTCGACCGCTGCCCCGCCGAAATGCGGTTCTTCAACGAGCGCATCGACAAGGGACTGCTCGACCGGCTGCACAACGTCATTGACAACGAGTTCGGCCGCCTTTCCTATACCGAGGCGATCGAAATCCTGCAAAAGAGCGGGCAGAAATTCGAGTACCCGGTCGAATGGGGCACCGATCTGCAGTCCGAGCATGAGCGGTATCTGACCGAGCAGGTCTTCGGCAAACCGATGTTCCTCACCGATTACCCGAAGGAGATCAAGTCGTTCTACATGCGGATCAACGACGACGGCAAGACCGTCGCGGCCTGCGACCTGCTGGTTCCCGGCGTCGGCGAGATCATCGGCGGCAGCCAGCGCGAGGAGCGCTACGACGTGCTCGACGCGCGCTGCAAGGAGCTCGGCATGGATATGAGCGAGTACCAGTGGTTCCTTGACCTTCGCAAGTACGGCGGCGTCAAGCATGCGGGCTTCGGGCTCGGGTTTGAGCGCATGGTCATGTATGTGACCGGCATGCAGAACATCCGCGACGTTCTTCCCTTCCCGCGCACCGCGGCCAATCTCGAAATGTAACATAAGCAGGATCTGCTTCGAACGAAAGCGTTCCCCGTTTGTCGGCGTCCAAAGTCCGGCAAACGGGGCATTGTTCTTTTTTGGGGGCTGCGTATTATATATTTTTATTGACAGATACAGAAATCCGTGTATAATTGTATACATATATCCTACAGAAAGCCGGGTGCGCCATGCTGGAATTATCAAGCAAAACCAATCTTTTGGAGCAAAAGACGTATAAATATGCGCTTCAGGATGTCCCTGACCCGAATTTATACAGGGATCTGTATAATTATGAGGAAGTGCCGCGCGTTGCGTTCAACCATCGCCGCGTGCCGATGGGCATGCCGGAGGAGGTCTGGATCACCGATACGACGTTCCGGGACGGGCAGCAATCGCGCGAGCCGTACAGCGTGAAGGAGATTGTCGACCTGTACCGGATGATGAGCCGCCTCGGCGGGCCGTACGGGATCATCCGGCAGACGGAGTTTTTCGTTTACAGTCAGAAGGACCGGGAAGCGATTGAGCAGTGTCAGGCGCTCGGGCTGCGCTTTCCGGAGATTACAACCTGGATCCGCGCGACCAAGGAGGACTTCGCGCTGGTGCGCGATCTCGGCATCCGCGAAACCGGTATTCTGGTCTCCTGCAGCGATTACCACATCTTCCGCAAGCTGAAGATGACGCGCAAACAGGCGATGGAACAATACCTCGCCGCCGTTGCGTGCGCGTTTGAGGCGGGCGTTATGCCGCGCTGCCATCTCGAGGACATCACGCGCGCGGACTTTTACGGATTCGTCGTACCGTTTGTCAACGAGCTGATGAAACTGTCGCGCGAGGCGGGCATCCCCGTCCGCATCCGCGCCTGCGACACGATGGGCTACGGCGTGCCGTACCCCGAGGTCGCCCTGCCGCGCAGCGTGCCCGGAATCATTTACGGTCTGCAGCATTATTCCGACGTGCCGAGCGAAATGCTCGAATGGCACGGACACAACGATTTCTACAAAGCCGTCGCCAACGCCTCCACCGCGTGGCTGTACGGCGCCTGCGCGGTCAACTGCTCGCTGCTCGGCATCGGCGAGCGCACCGGAAACGTTCCGCTCGAAGCGATGGTCATGGAATACGCTTCCCTGCGCGGCTCGATGGACGGCATGGACCCGACGGTCATCACAGAGATTGCGGAGTATTACCGCAAGCAGCTCCACTACGACGTTCCGCCGATGACGCCTTTTGTCGGCCGGAATTTCAACGTGACCCGCGCCGGGATCCATGCCGACGGGCTGATGAAGGACGAGGAGATTTACAACATCTTCGATACGGACCGGCTGCTGCACCGCAAGCCGTCCGTGCTCCTCGGAAAAACGTCCGGACTCGCCGGGATCGCGTACTGGATCAACGAAAACTACGGTCTTTCGGGGGAAAACCAGGTGCAAAAGAGCGATCCGCTGGTGCAGCAGCTGAAGGAATGGATCGACGCGGAATATGCCGGCGGACGGCAGACGGCGCTGAGCACGGCGGAGATTGAAGAACATGTGGAGAAGCTCTCCACGGGAAAACTGAAACGGCTGTGAGGAAATGACTATGATGCACAAATCGGTTTCTTTAGCGGATCAGGTTTATGAGCGTCTGGAAAAAGATATTCTTTCGGGGAAATATACGCGCGGAACGATCCTGACGGAGCTGCGGCTTTGCGAGGATCTCGGCGTCAGCCGCACGCCGGTCCGCGAAGCGCTGCGGATGCTGGAACAGGAGCATATCGTGGAAAGCTGTCCGAAGGGCGTGACGGTGCTCAGCATCACCGTGGAGGACGCAGATGCGATTTACGGCATCCGGGAGCGGATCGAGGGCATGGCGGCTGCGGGCTGCGCGCGCAACATCACGGACGAACAGATCCGCGCGCTTTCGGACGTGCTGAGTCTGCAGGAGTTTTACGCAGCCAGGCATGACAGCGAAAAGGTGCAGGAGATGGACAGTGCGTTTCACGAGATGATCTATCGCTTCTCGGGAAGCTCCATCCTTTCCAACACGCTGTTCCCGCTGCACAACAAGATTCAGAAGTTCCGCAAAAACGCGGTCGAATATCCGCACCGCGCAAACGAATCGATTGCGGAGCACCGCCGGATCCTGGAAGCGATCGCTTCCCGCGACCCGGACGCGGCGGACCGGGCGATCACGGAACACGCAAAAGCGGCGCACAAGCGTCTGATCGAAGTCGCAAACAGCGCTTCGGAGGAGGGGAACACGCTATGAACGGTATTTACGCAAGCGCATCCGGCGTTCGTCTTTTTGGCGGACTGCCGACGCCTTCGGCTCCGGACCCCGCGGGGCGGGAAAAGACGATCGCTTACCG
Organism: uncultured Eubacteriales bacterium; assembly: GCA_902768795.1. Lineage (GTDB taxonomy): Bacteria > Bacillota > Clostridia > Christensenellales > CAG-138 > UBA3792. The sequence continues at coordinate 31,074 of CACXMS010000005.1, read as the reverse complement.
CATTCTTCGCGCGCACGAAAGCGAACACGCCGAAAGCGGATTCCGGATCCGCTTTGACGCGCTGATTTCGCACGACATCACCTACGTCGGAATCATTCAGACCGCGCGCGCCTCGGGGCTGAAACGCTTCCCGGTGCCGTACGCGCTGACGAACTGTCACAACAGTCTCTGCGCGATCGGCGGCACGATCAACGAGGACGATCACGCGTTCGGGCTCTCCGCCGCGAAAAAATACGGCGGCATCTATGTTCCCGCGAACCAGGCGGTCATCCATCAATACGCGCGGGAAAAGCTCACGGGCTGCGGCAGGATGATCCTCGGCTCCGATTCCCACACGCGCTACGGCTGCTACGGCACGATGGGCGTCGGCGAAGGCGGCGGCGAGATTGTCAAGCAGCTTCTGGAGAACACCTGGGATATCGCCGCGCCGCAAACCGTGCTGATCTGGCTCGAAGGCGCTCCCCAAAGGGGCGTCGGCCCGCACGACGTCGCACTCGCGCTGACGGCGGAGCTGTTTCCGAAAGGGCTTGTCAAGAACAAGATTCTGGAATTTGCGGGGCCCGGCGTTTCGGCGCTTCGCATGGACTACCGCATCGGCATCGACGTCATGACGACCGAGATGGGCTGTCTCAGCTCCGTCTGGATCACCGACGACGCCGTACGGGAATACTACGAAACGATCGGCCGGCCCGAGGCATTCCGCCCGCTGACGCTTGCGGACGGCGCGTACTACGACGCGATGTTCACGGTGCGGCTCGACGAGATCGAATCCATGATCGCGCTGCCGTTCCATCCCTCGAAAGCCGTTCCGATCCACGCGCTGCAAAAGGATCCCGTCCGGATCCTTTCGGAATGTGAAAAGGACTGTCAGAAGAGTCTGCCGGATTCCGTTTCGCTCGACCTGGTATCCTGCATCGGATCGGACGGACAGGTGCGCGTTGAGCAGGGCGTAATCGTCGGCTGCTCGGGCGGCATGTACGAGAACATCGCGGAGGCCGCCGCGATCCTGGACGGCGAAAGCATCGGAAACGGCGCGTTCGACCTCTCCGTATACCCCGCCTCTATGCCGATCCATCTTGCGATCCTCCGCGACGGGATTGCGGAAACGCTGATCCGTTCCGGCGCGGTTCTGAAGCCGTGCTTTTGCGGGCCGTGCTTCGGCGCGGGCGATACCCCGGCAAACAATACGCTTTCGATCCGCCATGCGACGCGCAACTTTGCGAACCGGGAGGGCTCCAAGCCCGCGGAAGGTCAGATTGCGGCGGTCGCGCTGATGGACGCGCGCTCGATCGCCGCGACCGCGAAAAACGGCGGCGTTCTGACGGCGGCAACCGACGTCGACTACGCCTTTACCCCGCAGCCGTACCGCTATACCGACGCGATTTACGAGAAACGGGTTTACAACGGGTTCGGCAGGCCCGATCCCTCGGTCGAACTGCGGTTCGGGCCGAACATTACGGATTGGCCGAGGATCCCGCGGCTCGAGGAAAACCTGCTCGTCCGGCTCTGCGCGGTCATCCGGGACGAGGTCACGACGACGGACGAGCTGATTCCCTCCGGCGAAACCTCCAGCTACCGCTCGAATCCGATCCGGCTCAGCGATTTTGCGCTTTCGCGCCGCTGTCCCGATTACGTGCAGCGCAGCAAGGACGTTCGCGCTCTGGAGCAGAAACGGCAGGCGGGACATATGCCCGAACTCCTTTTGCAGGCGGCCGGGCGGCTCGGCCTCTCCCCGGAAAACACTTCGGTCGGCAGCGCGATCTACGCCAACCGCCCCGGCGACGGTTCCGCGCGCGAGCAGGCGGCGTCCTGTCAGCGCGTGCTCGGCGGCTTTGCGAATTTCTGCATCGATTACGCGACCAAGCGGTACCGCTCCAACTGCATCAACTGGGGCATCGTTCCGTTCACGCTCGACCCGAAGGATGCAGACCGTCTGCAGGTCGGCGACTGGATCTGTGTGCCGGATCTGAGAGCCGGCATCCTGGCCGGAAAGGAATCGCTAAAAGCGCTTGTCCTGTCGGACGGGCAAATACGGTCTCTGACGGTCCGTCTCCCGGCTCTGACGGCCGAGGAACGGCGGATTCTGACCGAGGGATGCCTGATGAACTACTACGCCGCGCAAAACGCTTAAAAAGCGGCCGCGCCACTTCAAAAAGAATACGAGGAAAACAAAAATGGAAAAAATCCGCATGCAGACCCCCATCGTGGAGATGGACGGCGATGAAATGACACGTGTGCTTTGGAAATGGATCAAGGAAAAGCTGATCTGCCCGTTTGTGGAACTGAACAGCGAATACTACGATCTCGGATTGCTGCATCGAAACGCGACGCAGGACCGCGTTACGGTCGACGCCGCAAATGCGGCAAAGCGGTACGGCGTTGCGGTCAAGTGCGCGACGATCACGCCGAACCGCAAGCGTATGCAGGAATACCCGGAGCTGACGGAAATGTGGAAATCGCCGAACGCGACGATCCGCTCGATTCTCGGCGGTACGGTTTTTCGCACGCCGATCATGATCGACGCGATCCGCCCGGTCGTTTCCTGCTGGAAGAAGCCGATCAGCATCGCCCGTCACGCGTACGGCGATATCTATAAGGCGGTCGAGCTGAAAACCGACGAGCCCGGCGAGTGCTGCCTCGTGTTCCGCGCAGACAGCGGCGCCGAGCAGCGCGTCGTCGTGCAGCGCACCGACGGGCCGGCCGTTTTTCTCGGACAGCACAACACGGACGAAAGCATCCGCGACTTTGCCGACGCCTGTTTCGCCTACGCGATCTCGCAAAAGGAGGATCTGTGGTTCAGCACGAAGGACACGATCTCCAAGGTGTACGACGGTCGGTTCTGTGCGATCTTTGAGGAGGAATATGAAAAATACCGCGCGGACTTTGAACGGCTCGGCATCCGGTATTTCTATACGCTGATCGACGATGCGGTCGCGCGGGTGATCCGCTCCGAAGGCGGCTTCATCTGGGCCTGCAAAAACTACGACGGCGATGTGATGAGCGACCTCGTTTCCACGGCGTTCGGCTCGCTGGCGATGATGACCTCCGTTCTCGTCACGCCCGACGGAAAATTCGAGTTTGAGGCCGCGCACGGAACGGTCACCAACCACTATTACCGTTATCGGAACGGCGAAAAAACGGGTACAAACCCCGTTGCGACGATCTTCGCGTGGTCCGGCGCGCTCAAAAAGCGCGGCGAGCTTGACGGTATCGCCGACCTTGTCCGGTTCGGCGACTGTCTCGAGCAGGCCGTGTTCGATACGCTGCAGGACGGGATCATGACGCCCGACCTGGTCCGGATGGCGAATCCGGACGCCGTTACCGCATCCGTCGATTCCGAGCAGTTCCTCGACGCGATCGCGGACCGGTTGAAAAAGCGGCTTTCGGCATAAAACACATAATACAAAGCTGCGCCGTTCGGAAACCCGAAAGAGAATCCGAACGGCGCTGGGTGCAAAAAACCTTTTGACACGCTGACAAAGGCCGTCGGGAAGGGTGGCAGAATTCGCGTTTTCATCCCGAAGCGTGTACTGACGCTACCGCGAGGGTGAAAACGCGGATAATTTTCGGCGCATGATCAAAGAAAAGACGGATTCCTCCGTCTTTTCCTCTTACAAGCATTCTTTTCCAAAATCCGCCGAAAATGGTCTGGCCCCTTTTACGGCGGCCTGTTTTACCTTAATACTGTTCCACCAGAAACGCTCTCCTCAGCTCAGGGATCTGATCGAGCCGGACGGAGGGCTTCAGCCCGAGCGCGTGGATCGGGCGGACGACTTTGCCCGGCACGCCGCAATCCGCCGGCAGCAGCGCGGTTGCGCTCTGCGACGGAGAATAGACCGCGGCGGCGCGCAGCAGCAGCCGATACTGCTCGGGATAGGCGGCCAGGCACTCAACGACCTCGACCTCCCGTTCCTTCGGCAGAAAGCAGAGATAGCCGAGCTCGTCCTTCGTCTGCAGCATCACGCCGCCGTCCGCGGCGTATTCGCGCAGCGTAAGCAGAAAATCCTTTTTTTCACGGTGCAGCATAAACGGATGCGAAACGGACTGTATCTGATACAGCAGATACGGCACCCTTAAATCGGTCACGACCGAAACGCGCTGCAATTCCTCGGGCGCTGCCGCCGTCTCCGTCGCTTCCACGGCAAACGACAGCGGACGGAATCCGAACGGCGCGTACAGATCGGGAATCGCCGGAGAGAGCAGCGCAAGGTCGAATCCCCGCGCCGCGGCATTCGCAATCAGCCGCTGCATCGTTTCGGTCATCAGCCCCTGTCCGCGAAATTCGGGCAGCGTACAGACGCCGGCAATCAGCACGGCGCGCAGTCCCGGCCGCTCCGTCAGCACCGCGCGGCCGAGCGCCATCGAAACGAGGCGGTCCTCTTCAAACACGCCGAACGACAGCGTCGGCGTGAACCGGTGCGCGAAGTAGAACGTCGCAAACGGCTGCGTATCCCGGAAAATCTCCTGCCACAGCGCCATCGCGCGAAAGCAGTCCTTCGGCTGCATCTGCCGGATGATCATAGCCGCTGCCTCCCGCCCGCACGCGCAAAGACGCTCAGCACGATTCCGACGCACGCAAGCGACGCGAGCATGTTCGAACCGCCGTAGCTGATAAACGGCAGCGGAATGCCCGTGACCGGCATCGCGCCCATGCACATGCCGATGTTCTCAAACACGTGCGTCGCGAGCATCGTCGTGCAGCCGACGACAAGGCAGCGCCCATAGGTGTCACGCGCGCGAAGCGCAGTGCGGAACCAATGGAAAAACAGTGCGAAAAAGACCAGAATCAACACGACGGAGCCGACAAAGCCAAGCCCTTCCCCGATGCCCGCAAAGATGAAGTCGCTGTGCCAGACCGGAACATACCCCGTCTGAATCAGCGTACCCTTCACAAAATATCCTTTTCCCCACAGTCCTCCGGAGCCGATGACCTGCTTTGCGTGCAGAACGTTCAGGCCGTCGCCTTTCAGGTCGCGCGTCGGATCGAGGAAGACGCGGATGCGGTTCTTCTGCACCTCCGAGAAAAAGAACTGCCAGCCGAGCACGGCGGCCGACGCCAATCCGCCCGCGCCGACCGCAAGGTACGCCCAATGCAGCCGCACGCAGAACAGGATCGCAATGGCGACCACGAGCAGCACCATCGCCGTGCCGAAGTCCCGCTGCAGCAAAACCAGCACGAACGGCACGATCACATACAGCGCACAGACCAGAACGTCCGTCGGCCGGGAAAGCGCCCCGTGCTTTTCATACCGCTCGGACGCGGTCTTGGACAGCAGAACGATCAGAACGACCTTCGTGATCTCGCTCGGCTGAAAAGCGCGCGTGCCGATCGTGTACCAGCCGAATGCGCCGCGCGTGTTCTCCCCGGCTACGACCAGCAGAAGCAAGAGAATCAGACAAACCAAATAAGCCGTTTTGACAAACGGCTTATAGCGATCGTAATCGAATACGGCGAGCGGCACGGCAAGCAGCAGCGAAATCGCAATGTTGCCGAGCTGGCGCGTCGGGAAAGCAAGATGCATTTTTGCATAGTAATCGGCAAAGGTGACCTCGCTCCCGTCAAACGGGTCGCAAAACACGTTGACAAGCGTCATAAGACCGAACAGAACCAAGCCCGATACGAGTACGAGCGTGATCACATCCACCTGATACGGGGCTTTGATTCGCGTGGTTCTGCGCGTCATCGAACGATGCGTTCCTCCTTCTTTTTCGGGCAGCCGGATTGTATCGGAAAGGCGGCGGCATTAAAACAGCCTGGAAAACGCATAAAACGATTCCCTTAGCTCCGAAAGATCCCTGTACGTGTCGCTGTATACCTCCAGCAACACGTCGCCGTCGAACCCCTTCTTTCGAAGCGCGTCGATCAGACGGCGAAAATCAAACCCGCCGTACGGCGGCAAGCGGTAGACGGTCCTGCCGTTTTCCGTAACGCAGTCACAGCAATGCACCGCGTCGATGCGATCCCCGATCGCCTCCACGAACGCGAACGGATCGACGCCGCTCCGGATCGCCTGCTTGACGTCGAGCGTGAAATGCAGACCGTCCGATTGCATCGCGTCCAGCAGCCGCAGCGCGAACTCCGGCTCGCGGCAAAAACACCAGCTCACGTTTTCCAGCGTAAGCCGGATCCCGTATTGCGCCGCCAGCGCCGTCAACCGGTCGAACACCGGAGCGATCCGGTACAGCTCCAGGTTTTTCGCCGCGCCCGACAGATGCGCCGCGCCGTGCATGCAATACCGCCCCGCGCCGAGCTTTTGCCCTGCCGCAAGAACCTTTTCGTAGATTGCAAACGCGTCGTCGATCTGCCGCGGATGCAGGGAAAACAGCTGCGATTCAAACATCGAGCTCATCGGATGCACGCTGCATACCGTTACGCCGTGCCGCTTTGTGCGCTCGGCAAGCAGATCAATAAACGCCGGCTCGTATTCGCAAAAGGAATTCAGAAAATACTCCGCGTACCGCACGCCCCAATCGGCGTAAACGGCCGGGAGATCCTCAATCATATAGTGATTGTAGAAACTTGCCGTGGAAATACCGACTCGCATACCGCACCTCGTTCCTATTGTACCATCCTTTTGGACGGATGGCAAATGATAACAAAAACTTTTTTTCAATCAAATTATTTTTTAGAAACCAGTTTACAAATGCGAAAAAAAAGAGTATGATGAGCATGGGGATTCGTGGGAACACGATCCGAATTTTTAGGGAAAAGGGAGTTCGAACATGATTGATCTTACCATGAACCGTGAGAATCTGAAGCGCACCGTTGAGCGCGCGAAGGAGCGCAACATCATAATTCCGACATTTGCCGAGATGCAGCATCCGGAGACGATCCCGGAAGCGATTCAAAACAAGCTGCCCGAGGTCGGGCTTTGGGACGTGAACCCGCTGAATCTGTTCCGCATCACATGGAAGAACAATCCGGTTGAAAAGGGCGGCGACGGCAAATTCGGCGAGGTCAATTACATCGAAGTCCCCCGCGAGTTGACCGGCGTGAAAGCCCGCATCGTAATCCTCGTCGGCAAATGGTTCCCCACGGGCTGCCACAAGGTCGGCGCTTCCTTCGGCTGCCTTGCCCCGCGTCTCGTGACCGGGCAGTTCGATCCGACGTATCATAAGGCCGTTTGGCCGTCCACGGGCAACTACTGCCGCGGCGGCGCATACAACAGCGCGCTGCTCGCCTGCAATTCGATCGCGATTCTTCCCGAGGAAATGAGCGCGGAACGCTTTGAATGGCTGAAAACCGTCGCGGGAGAGATCATTGCGACGCCGGGCTGCGAATCGAACGTCAAGGAGATTTTTGACGAAACGCACCGCCTCCGCAAGCGTCCCGAGGTTATGATCTTCAACCAGTTTGAGGAGATGGGCAATCCGCTGTGGCACTATCAGATCACCGGTCACGCGATCGAGGAAGTCGTGGAAAAGATCAAGGGCGAGGACGATTCCTTTGCCGGCGCGGCGTTTACCTCCGGTTCGGCCGGAACGATGAGCGCGGGCGATTACCTGAAGGAAGTCTATCCCGGCAGCAAGCTGGCCGTCGGCGAAGCGCTGCAATGCCCGACGCTTTTGAACAACGGGTTCGGCGGCCATCGCATCGAGGGCATCGGCGACAAGCATGTGCCGTGGATCCACAATGTGAAGAACACCGACATGGTGATCGCGATCGACGACGAGGACAGCCAGCGGCTCCTGCGCCTGTTCAACGATCCCGAAGGACACCGCTACCTGAAGGACGTCGTCGGCGTTCCCGCGGACTTTGTCGAAAAGCTTCCGCTGCTCGGCATCTCCGGCATTGCGAACCTGCTGTGCTGCATCAAGATGGCGAAATACTATGAGCTCACCGAGCACGATATCCTTGCGACGGTCGGCACGGACTCCTCGGTCATGTATCAGAGCCGCATCCGCGAGCTCGAGGAAAAGGACGGCGCCTATACGCCGGTCATGGCGGCCGCGGACTATGCCGAACATCTGCACGGGCTTCGCACCGACAGCATGGAGGAGCTCACGTATCAGACGCGCAAGCGCATCCACAACCTCAAGTATTACACCTGGGTCGAGCAGCAGGGCAAGACGGTCGAGGAGCTCAACGCGCAGTGGTACGATCCCGACTACTGGACGGACATGCACAATCAGATGGGCGAAATCGACAAGCTCATTACCGAATTCAACGAAGCGACCGGGCTTTTAAAGAATCTTTGATCGGCAGCGCATTTTCGGCGGGCGGGAAACGCATCCTGCCCGCTGTGTTTTCCGACTTTCTTTCGGATTATGCTTGACTTTTGGCGCGGGAATGCATATAATTCTCTATGTCGCCGGACGAGGCAAGCGAAACATCGAAAAAGCCGCCGTCATCTCCGACGGGTCATCCGGTTTTCGGGCGGACGTGGCGGAATTGGCAGACGCGCCGGATTTAGGTTCCGGTGCCACAGGCGTATGAGTTCAAATCTCTTCGTCCGCACCACGGGCAGGTATAGTGTAGTGGAAACACATTAGCCTTCCAAGCTGAGGTCACGGGTTCGAGTCCCGTTACCTGCTCCAGCAAAAACGCCTCTTTTGTCTATCGGACAAAAGAGGCGTTTTTGAATGATGTGTTCCGCTTACGCGGAACAGGATGTGCAATTCGCATCATTGCGGCACGAAGTGACGCGACATCATTTCGGAGCAAAGCGGAGCAGCATCATTGCGACCGTCGGGAGCAGCATCATTGATTCTTTTATCGTTGTATGATAAAATGCTGTTATCATCCGGCAGTGTTGTTATGAAAAAGAATAAGCTTACCGATCTGTCCATGGATTTTTCCTTTCAAATTATTTATCTCGTCCAAGACCTGAAAGCAAAGCACGAATCCGTCATTTCCAACCAGATCGGTCGTTCCGGTACCTCTATCGGCGCAAATATCTGCGAAGCCAACTATGCACAGGGCAAGAAGGATTTCATCTCCAAGCTTGAAATTGCATTGAAGCAAGCAAGCGAGACACGCTATTGGCTTGAATTGTTGCGTCGAACCGACTATATTGACGAAGCTACCTATAGAACTCTGAACGAGCAGTGCACTTCCATTCGCGTTATGCTCATCGCGTCCTGCAGAACCGCAAAGCAGAATATCGAATCCAATCAATAAGTGCAGGCGGAAAAACAGAAAAAATAACAGGCGTAACGGGAAAAAGGCGAAAAGCGCAAAAATATGCTTTTCTTGATTATTGACGCAAAACAGCTGATTTTCGCCTCTTTTTTGTTTACAAAAAGGAGGCGGCCTCCTTACGAAGCGCCTCCACGATCGGGCTGCAAACGATCCGCGCGGCGATCAGGCGTTCAGCTCGTCGAGCAGAGCAGACAGCTCCTGCACCGATTCCGCGAATACGTTCAGAGCGGCTTTGACGGGCTCGGGCGTCGTCAGATCGACGCCGCCGATCTTCAGCTCGTTCATCGCGTAATCGCTGCCGCCGAGCGACAGGAATTTCAGGTATCCCGCGTTGTCGCCGGTTTTCGTCAGGTAATCCGCGATCGAGACCGCGCTCGAAAAACCGGTGGCATACTGATACACATAGAACGCCGAATAGAAATGCGGGATATACGACCATTCGTACTGGATTTCCTCCGGTACCTCCGCCCCGGCATAATACAGCTCGCACAGCTCGCGGTAGACCCTGTTCAGCACCTCGCCGGTCAGCGGCGTGCCCGCCTGATACAGCTCGTGCGCCTTGCGCTCGAACTCCGCGAACAGCGTCTGACGGAACAGCGTCGTGCGAAAGCCCTCCAAAAAATGGTTCAGAATATACGCGCGGCGCGCCTTGTCCGTTTCGGTCTTCAAAAGGTATTTGGTCAGCAGCACTTCGTTGACCGTCGAAGCGACCTCCGCGACAAAGATGCGGTAATCGTGGTTCAGATAATCCTGCGTCGCGTCGGAAAAATACGAGTGCATCGAATGGCCCAGCTCGTGCGCGACTGTGAACACATCGTCGAGCGTATCGGTGTAGTTCAAAAGAACATACGGATGCACGCCGAACACGCCCATGCTGAACGCGCCGCTGCGCTTGCCCTTGTTCTCATAAACGTCCATCCAGCGCTCCGCATACGCGCGGTCGAGCAGGTTCTGATACTCCTCGCCGAGCGGCAGCGTCGCCGCCTTCACAAGCTTCTTGCTCTCCTCGAACGGGATGTTGAAATCCACATCCGCGACCATCGGGCAATAGAGATCGTACATATCGAGTTTTTCGAGCCCGAGCGCCTTTTTCCGCAGTTCGAGATAGGCGCGCATCGCCGGCAGACTTTCATGGACCGCCTCGATCAGACTGTCGTACACGGAAACCGGCACGTTCGTGCCGAACAGCGCTCTCTCGCACGCGCTCTTATGGCCGCGCACGTCGGAATAAAACGTATCCATCTTCACGCTGCCCGCATACATCGCCGCAAACGTGTTGTTGAACTTACCGTACGTGCCGAACATGGTTTTGAACGCCTCCTCGCGCACCGCGCGCACCGGGCTTTCGCGGAACGTTCCGAAATTGCCCTGGGAAAGCGGGACTTCGTTGCCCTCCGCGTCATGCACCTTCGGCAGCGCCATATCCACGTTCGTCAGCATCTCGTATGCGTCGGACGGCGCCTGCGAAACGTCTCCGAGGCGGGCCAGCATCTGCTCCCGCGCTTTATCGAGACTGTGCTCGCGCGAGCGCGTAATATTGTCGATAAAGTGCCGGTACGGCTTCATTTCCTCGGGCGCCAGAAACGCCTGCAGCGTATCCTCCGGGATCTCGAGGATTTCCGGTTCCAAAAACGCAACGGCCATGCTGAACTGCACGTACAGATTCGTCGCTTTGCCGTCCATCTCCTGATACGCCGGCTCTCCTCCGTCCGCCGCGCGGTGCAGGCTCGCGTATTCGTAAACGCGCTCAACGCGCTGCGCGACCGCCATGACCGCGTCGATGCCGGCTTTGAACGCTTCCCGGCTGTTTTTGAGCGTGCCTTCAAACGCTGCCAGCTTCGGAATCCCGGCCGCGACTTCGTTCAGCTCCGCTTCCCACGCCTCGTCGGTCTGGTAGATCGGCGTAAAGTCCCATTGGTACCTGGGATCGATCTCATTTCTTGCTCTCATGATAAACTCCTTTTCTTCGATTGCAGCCATTATATACCATCTGGGACTGTTTGTCCATAACGGGATTCCGGCAATTTCCAAAACGGCAAAGGAGCCGTTCCGGCCCCGAATGCGGGTCTGAACGGCTCCCGTCGCTTATATCTTACTGCAGATTGCGCTTTTTGCGATCCCTGGTCATCAGAATGATCGCCACGACCAGCAGCGGCGGAACGATCAGCAGCGCGACCGCCACGGCGGCAGCCAGAACGATCACCTTCAGGTTGGACGTCTGCGCCGCAGCAGAACGCTCCACGAGCCGCCCGCAAACGAGGCATTTCCCGATCTCGACGCCTTCGCTGTCCGCCGTAGCCGCCGTCAGCGTCCTCCACTCGGTCACGATGTGCGCTTCCTCGTCGCGCCGTTCCCCGCACGAGCATTCATGCCAATGGGACGTATTGTCGCTCTTGTATTCCGTCCCGAACGAATGCACATGCGACGGCTCCGCCGTCGGTCTTTCGGTCGGCTGCTCAACGGGCGATACGATCGGCGCTTCGGTCGGCTTTTCCGTCGGCGCCGCGGTCGGCTTTTCGGTCGGTTTTTCCGTCGGTTTTTCCGTCGGCTGCTCCTCGGGCTTTTCGGTCGGTTGTTCGGTCGCTTTGCTCTCGGTCTCCTGAACCGTCAGCAGCGCCTTCTTGGAATTGACATCCTCAAAGGGCGTCGAAAACGTGCAGTATGCCCGCCAGCCGTCCATCGAGGCGGGAATCTTCGAGAGCTTCAGCTTTTCGCTCGTCGCGCCCGAAAGCTTCAGTCCCTTGAAGAAGGACTCCGCTTTCTTTGCGTCGACCTTCACGCTGTCCTTTTCAAAGTACCAGTGACACTCCTTTGCATTGTCTGCTCTGGCGATGAACAGGCAGCTTCCGCCCTCCTTCACAGTCTCCTTCGTCGGGTTCTTTGTGATCACGATGCTGTCGTATACGACGACCGAGACCGTCGTCGAAAACTCCTTGTCATGGCCTTCGGAATCGGTCAGCGTTGCCTTGACCGTGACCTTCTGCTTTCCGGTCTTGGTGAACTTTTTCGGCGTATAGCTGAGGTATGCCTTCGGAATTGTCTCCTTTGCCTTTTTGCCGTCCACAATGTTGTTGGCAATCACGGTCATGCCGGCCGGATCAAACTGCTCCCCGACCATATATTCGGTTTTGGTCGGCTGCTTTTTCACAGCGATGGAATTGGTCCACGAAGTCGGTCCGTCGCTGATCGGCTTGGTCGAGAATTTTTCAAGCACGGTAACCTTGAACGTCGTTTTGAACTGCTCATACGAACCGCTCTTGGCGATGATCTTTGCAGTAACCGTAATCGTCTGCTCCCCTGCCGTAGACAGCGTTTTCGGCGAACAGGTCCACAGACTGTCGCCCAGCGTATTGACCCCCGTGCCGCCGTTCGCGTACTGCACGTTTCCGCAAATGACCATGCCAGTTGAATCAAACGAATCGCCGACAATGTACGTCATCTTCTTCGGATACGTCTTAACAAAAATCGATGTGTACCACACCGACGGCTCCGCGCCGACAGCCGGTACAAAAGCAAGCAGCATCAATGCGGCCATAAGCACGCCGAATACTGCCTTTCTGATCTTTCTCCCCTGCTTCATCGAACTATCCTCCGATCCAAATTCCTTGCTACCATTCGTCTGTCCGCGTGCATTTGCACATACTTCCTATATTATTGTAAAATCGAATATGCCGTTTGTCAAGGTTCTTTTCCGTAACACAAAAAAGCGACGCGCGGTCGCTTTCAGACTGTCAATAAAGGATTCAGATCATTTTCGACGAAAGAAAACAAAGAAAACTTGTATGTCGAAACGGCCGTTTCGAGGCCGTTTCTTATATCCATTCGTAATTCGTCGAAAATTAGCCGGTTTCTCACCTGAGCGATAGCGCCAGTATACGCTCCGGGCGAGAATTCCGGCTTCTGAATACCCTTCTTGGCAGTCTGCTTTTCTTTAATTGTTTGTATCTTTCGGATTCTGCGCGGGCTTGCGGCCGCGATTGCGGCGGCGGTTGTTCCGCTTCGGCGCGTTCGCCCCGGTTTGATCTCCCCGCTCGCCGTTCTGCCCGTTTGCGGCTCCGTCCTTTTGCTGCGACTTCCCGCCGCGCGCGGACTGCGGATTCTTTTGTGCGGCTTCGCCCTCCCGCTTTTCCGCGCTCCGCTCGGCCCTGCCGGATCTCTGTCCGTTCGGGCGCGCGTCATTCGGTTTTCCGTTTCTGCCGCCCGCCGCGGTTTTCTCGTTTTGCCGCGGTTCGGCTCCCGATCCGTTCTGCGGCTCCGGCACTTTTTGCCCGGATTCGCCCGTCTTTCCATCTCTGCGCGGACACGCCGCTCTCGGGCCGTTTTCCCGCCGCGCCGCCGCCGCAAACGCTTCGGGCGAATCGCTCTTTAGCGCCGCGTTTACCGTCGCCGCTTCCGGAAGCGGCTCTCCGACCGGGCCGAGATGCGTATAGGGATATTCCCGCACGTCGATCGTGCCGTCCTCCATCATCAGACGGACCTTTGTGCGTTCGGTGATCGCGTTGTTTTCCACAACCGTCCCGACGCCGTCGATCGTATTGATCTCCTTCCCGACCTTCGGCATGACTTTCTTCATCTCTTCGTACACGTTCTGCTCATATTGCAGACAGCACATGAGCCGTCCGCACAGGCCGGAAATCTTCGTCGGACTCAGCGAAAGATTCTGCTCCTTCGCCATTTTGATCGAAACCGGCCGAAAATCGTCGAGGAACGCGTTGCAGCAGACGGGCCGCCCGCACGGACCGAGGCCGCCGAGCATCTTTGCTTCATCGCGCACGCCGATCTGTCTCAATTCGATCCGTGTCCGCAGCGAGTAGGCGAGATCCTTGACGAGATCGCGGAAATCGACGCGCTCGTCCGCGGTGAAATAGAATACGATTTTGCTTCCGTTGAAAATATACTCCGCGTCCACGAGCTTCATATCGAGCCCGTGCTCCTGAATCTTCTGCTCGCAGATCGCAAACGCTTCCGGCTCTTTTTGCGCGTACTGCTCGCGCATGCGCTTGTCCTCATCCGTCGCGATCCGAATGACGGGCTTCAGCGGCGCGACAATTTCGCTTTCCTCCACCTCTTTCGGCTCCGCGGGCACTTCGCCGTATTCCAGCCCCCGCGACGTTTCGACGATTACGCCGTCGCCCGGACGAAACGGAAGATCCAGCGGATCAAAATAGTAGATCCGGCCGCTCGTCCTGAATTTAACTCCGATTACTTTTACCATATCTTCATCCTCACGGTAATTTGCACAGAACCCAGTCCAGCGTCTGGGATGCCGTCGCGCGGTAGGTCAGCTGACGCTTTCCCTCGAGCAACGTAGTAATCATACCTTGTATTTCGGAGGTTGTAAAGCGCTGCGTCAAATTATTTACAAGCGGTTTGCAATCCGTATTGTCGATCTCTCTTCGACCGACCCCCAGGCGCAGCGCGTCCGAAAGCAGTCCGAGCCAGACGTCGAAAAACGCATCGACGGCTTCGGCGCTGACGCGCGCTTTTTTGCGGGCGTCGCCCGTTTCGGCATCCGTTTCGCTCCGCGTACAGAGCGCCGCGGCCTCCGGCAGCGGGCGCACACCCTTCCCGTAGGACTCCATACATCCGATTGCGCCGCGGCGAAACGCCAGCGCTTCCGGCGCTGCAAACAGCTCCGCCCGCCCGTAAATGCCGTCCGAACGCCGCGCACACTGCTCCGCAACGGACGCTTCGATCCCGGCGCGCCGCAGCCGTTCGGCAATCGTCTCCCACGGCTCGGTCTCGGCGCGCAGAATCATGCAGCGGGAAAGCACCGTCTGCAGCATTCCGGATTCAACGCCGGTCAAAAGCAGCAGCGTATCGGCCGGCGGCTCTTCCAGCGTTTTCAGCAGGACGTTCTGTACGGTCGCGGACATCCGGTGCGCGTTCAAAAGAACGATGCAGCGTCTTCCGCGCTCAAAGGCCTCGGCGTTCAGAAGCCGAAGAATATCGCGCATCGGATCTACCGCGTATTCGGACGCTTCCAGATAAAACGGGCATCCGCTCAGCCCCGAAACGTCGTCCGTATGCAGCAGAAACCGTGCCGCCGCGCGGCGCGCATGCTCCGCCCGATCGCTCTCCGGCGGACCGGCAAACAGGATTGCGTGCGGGCAATCCCCTGACTCTATGCGGTTGAACCATTCTTCACGCATGCAGCTGCTCCCTGATCTTTTCGGCCAGTTGTTCGCTTCCCGAGAGGCAAAGAACGCGCCGCTCCCCTTCCTTCCGGTAAATTACGCAAACCGTATTTTTCCGTTTTCCGACGTACGTGCGCCCCTCGAAAACGCCGCTCGCCTCCCGGTACGGAACGACCGAAAGAATGTCCTCCAGCGGTACGGCAAACAGCTTTTTTTCACGGTTCCCGACGACTTCCGAAACGGTCAGCTCGCAATCTGTCAACGTATATCGGTAGGAAACGAGCCGAAACCGATACAGCAGGTAACCGGTCGCCAAAAGCGCGGCGTACAGCGTAATCTGCACCGCGAGCCGAACGACGCCGAAGCGCTCGGCCAGATAATGGGACAGCGCGATACAGCCGATCGCTCCCGCGAGCAAAATCGCAAAAAGTGCGGCGTCGGACCGGATGATGCGACGCTTTGCCTCGCTCAATTCGCTATGAATCCATGTCGGAATCTTCTCTGCCATAGCGTTATTTTACACCAAAAAAACCGCCTCGTCAATCAAACAAGAGGAATTCGAAGATATTCCGTGAAATATAAAGAATTTTTAATGTATTTCCATATAATTATCTGTATTCATCTTTGCAATTCGCCCCCGAAACAAGTAGAATAAAACCCGCATCCGAAAAAGTATTCCTCAGTAGCTCAATGGCAGAGCATTCGGCTGTTAACCGAAGGGTTGTAAGTTCGAGTCTTACCTGGGGAGCCACCGAAAAAAGTCCGATCTCATCGGACTTTTTTCATTTCCCTTAAACGTGCATTTTCGCTCATTTTGCCCGATTTTGGGGGCTGTACATCATTTTGTACATCATACATCGTTTTATGCAATGGATTTTTTCTATACATTTTCCGCATTATCATGCATCGAGTGTATAAGGAATACGCCGATATTTCTATGTTTTTTTGAAATGATATCATAATATTCGTCATGCCGTTTGACGCATTTTTTCGCCCGCGGCGTCACAGTTTCGCAGGCGTTTTTTTGATTATGCATTGATTTTTAGATGAAATAAACGATATATCGATCATTTTACTGGTAGATCAGTGCATGGAACGGAGCTGAAGAAAAGTGTTTTTTCGGTTGTGTATGAATTTCAATGTTCTTCATGAATGTAGGTGACATCCAAAAGGTAGCTCAAAAGTCCCTCTACCTGTCCTCGCGTCACCGTATCATCAACACGGATATACTGAAAATCGCAATGCTCAATCAAATACTTTTTCGCTTCATCCATGGTGGCGATTTCCGGATGCCGATCGTCTTTCCATAGATACTTTTTCAGACGGGCATTCGTTTCCGGTCCCATGAGATGATTTGTATAAAGACGGCGGCGTAAATTTTTCGTTCTTCCGACTTATAAGACGTCAGCAGTCGTTCGATCATACTGATCATTCGGAAGATACGCAAATCTTCTCTTCATCGTTCTTTCCCCGCTTTCCGTTCTCCCCTGTTCAGGAGTGCCTGTCCAATGTAAATTCAAATAGATTGTCGGTATTCCTATGCGCCCAAATCCTGCCGGTTTTCTCGGTCAGATTATAGACTACCGACCACTGCAGTTTATCCGTGCCGTCCGTATCGTAAACGCCGACCTCATTCAACAAATCCATTGCGTTTTCCGCAGACAGCGAATTCCGATGATTCCTTATGGTTTCCTCAACCGTATCATATCGTTCAAATTCCGTATAGCCTTCACCGATTCTCAGATCGTTGAATGCGATAAAATTTGATGCGATTTGGTAAGACGTGTCCGCCTCAACAACCTGCAGGGCGTTATCATAATACTCGACAAGGACGGATTTCCCCGTACTGTCCGCAATCAAATAGTGACAATCAATATCTCCCGAAAAATAAATATTGTATGATTTCATCAGATCAATCGCTTCATTCACATCAGCTGCTTTGTCTAAAACCAATCTGATCATCGTTGTTGAATTAAGCGTTACTTTCTGATCGTCGTTCTTTATTTGTGCTTCGGGAACCGCCAGCAATGCAATGGCTACGCCCTTTTCATTCATCCCGTCAAAAGGCAGATACGGGGCTGCCAACGTTAAGAAACTGTCTATACTGAGTCCTTCTGTCGGCAAATGGTCCTTTGAATACCCGGCAAACGACAGATTCACGGTGGAAACAGAAGCATACCCGTTGGCGGGTTTTGTGTATAAATGCATGGAAGGCGCATAGACAAAATCAAAATTCCTGGCAAAGAGGATTTCTTGATTTTCGTTTTTTACGGCAAACGCCGTGCATCCGCCGCCGGTAACGTTGATTTGGATCGGCAGCCCTTTCAATAGTCTTTTGACAATAAAATCTTCTATTTCGGAATCGTTTTCTGCCCCTTGTTTCAGAAATTCATCAAATCCGTAATCCCCGTAATACGTCATCGTATACATGCCATAGTCGTCGATCTTTTTTAACGATTTCAATGACTTTATTTCATTTCTGAAAGTGATGAACAACACAAAAAGGCATATAAGGATCATCGCCAGTAGAACAAGAAATCCTATCATGATCCATCTTTTCGCTTTTGACTTGTTCTTTTCCATCCCGATCCTCCTCGATATTTGCCGATCCTTTCAGCAAACATTGAATAAACAAGTTAACTATACCATACCCGGCAGGTAAAAGCAACAAATAACCTCTCTTGTCACGATTGACAAATGTAGGTGTTACAATGATGCCGTTTGACGCATTTTTTCGCCCGCAGCGTCACGATTTCGCAGGCGTTTTTCAGATTATGCATTGATTCGAAGGCGAAATAGACGATAATCCGTTCATTTTACGGGAGGATCAGAGCATGAAACGGAGCCGAAGAAGAGTGTTTTTTCGGTTGTGTATGGATTTCAATGTTCTTCATGAATGTAGGTGACATCCAAAAGGTAGCTCAAAAGCCCCTCTACCTGTCCTCGCGTCACCGTATCATCAACACAGATATACTGAAAATCGCAATGCTCAATCAGATACTTTTTCGCTTCATCCATGGTGGTAATCTCCGGAAGCCGTTTATCTTTCCATAGATACTTTTTCAGACGGGCATTCGTTTCCGGTCCCATAAGATGATTTGTATAAAGACGGCGGCGTATATTTATCGTTCTTCCGACATATAAGACATCGTCAGTCGATCGATCATAGATTGCATACACTCCCGGCACCTTTTCCAACATGGACGGTGTTAATCCTTTGAAAGAGAACTTCCTGCTTCCGAACAGTGTCTCGACAAGTGTTTTTGCATCTTCAAATCTTTTCTGCAAATCAACCATAATCTTTCCCCTCTGTATAAAGTATCGTTAACCCGATTTGTCAGATTCATTTTACCACAAAATGCTCTGCTTTGCCACTAAAAAAACACCGACCGCGCGGTTTGCGTGATCGGTGTCGTTCTGTTGTGTCAGCCGTTTGAAAGGATCGGCGTTTTGCGGTTTTGGGTGAGATAGTCGTTGAACGCTTTGGTCGACGCCTCCCGCTTCTCCGGCGTCAGATGCGTATAGACCGCGAGCGTCGTTTGAATGCTCGAATGTCCCAAATACTCCTGCGCGGATTTGACGTCCACGTTCGCGTTATACAGCATCGTGGCGTAGGTGTGCCGCAGCTGGTGCGCCGTGAACCGCTCCATGGCGACGACCTTCGGACGGGATCGGCTGCCGACGCGCCCGCCCGCGCAGATGTTCAGATGATGCATATAGCTGTCCCATGCATTCTTCCATGCCTGTTCGGTCATCATCGTGCCGCCCGCCGCCGGACAGACGAACATGGATTCCTTTCTCCTCGCGCTGTCGCGAAGAATGTCCGCCAGAAAGTCCGGAATCGGAACGGTTCGGACGCCCGCTTTTGTTTTCGGGCCTTTCACTTTGGGACGATTCTTCGTGCTCGACGCGGACTTTTCGATGAAAATCGTCTTGTCGCGCAGATTCACATGCGACCATTGCAGCGCAATCATCTCGCCTTTGCGAAGCCCGCAGTAGAGCATGATCAGCG
Source organism: uncultured Eubacteriales bacterium (assembly GCA_902768795.1). GTDB lineage: Bacteria > Bacillota > Clostridia > Christensenellales > CAG-138 > UBA3792. The sequence continues at coordinate 11,783 of CACXMS010000005.1, read as the reverse complement.
CCGGGACGCCCATACGGTTGCCCTGCCAGTGATTCAGAACCAACCGAATCTGCTCCTCCGTCAACGGGTTTCGATGTCCCTCCGGCGCGTTTTTCGGGACTTTAGCGAGATACGCTACGTTCCGCATCACGATGTCGTACTGCATCGCGTAGTCCAGCACCTGCTTCGCCGTCTGCTTGATTTCGGCAAGAACCTTCTTGGAATACCCGTCCGCTGCCTTTTCATCGAGGATGTTCTGGATATGGATCGTTTTCAGCTTGATCACCTGCACCCGCGCAATGGAGCAGAGATGATTCCGAAGGACGGCTTCGTACCGATAAAAGCGGCTGTCGTCCACAAAGAACCGCTTGTGCTTCAGCCATTCCTGTGCGATCTCGTCAAACGTCGCCTTGTCCGCGTCCGCCGATAGCCCGTACTTGAGATTGTGCTCCAGCTCCGCGCGGCGATCATCCAATTCCCACTTCGTTTTGGCGTAGATGTATTTGCGCTTATAGCTGCCGTCGCGGTTCCTGCCGATGACCACGGATGTCTGATACCACCCGTTTTTTCGCTTCGTCGCCATACTACACCTCGATCAGTTCTGCACGAACGATCTCGTCGGCGCGATTGCGGATGTTGTTCATGGCGCCCACCCACGCCATCTGATCGCGGCGTTTCAAAACCTCTGTCACGCCCTCGGCTTCCGCCATCTGCTTTACAAGCGTTTCCATCATGTCGAGCGCGGCTTCGTTCGTGTCGATCAAATGCTGCATCAGCGTGCCCTTCATCAACATGGCGTTGTAGGTACCCTTGCGACGCTCCTTTAGAAATGTCTTGCGCCGCCAACCCCATGCGCCGATCTCACCTTCCGGCTGCGGATCGAGCGTCAGGTTCGGAAGCAGATAGTCGCCCTCTTGTCTGTACGTAATGTTCATGGTAAAGTCTCCTTTCGATTTTTTGTCACTTTAACGAATAGTTCATCCTGCGCGGAATTGCAACTTTGCGATGCGAGAAATTTTACGACCGGCGGCGGGATGTCGTTTTCGGTCAAAACCGCGTCTGCGATCGGTTCAACCGTGAAGAAGATTTCAATGGTATCACCGCTCATAGCCCCGCCTCCGTGCATTTTTGTTCTTCCCTTTTTCGGTAGGTTTCTGCAATTTCGCCTGCTCCTGCAAAATGCGTTTCTTTTCCTCGATCTCGCGGGATCGCAAGAGAACGTCCGCACACAGTTTCAAATCCCTCCGAAGCTGTTTGTTGGTGTCGGAAAGCGTTTTCAGGCGATCCTCGATCTCCTGTTTCCGTTCCTCCGTTGTCCCGGTTCTGCGGCGTTCGTTATTCAGTTCCCTACGCTCAGATTGCAGATCGGACAGCTTCTCGGAAAGCGTTTTCTGTAACGTCTGCACTTGTTCTTCTGTGTCGAGCTTGTAGCGAAACAGGAACTTCGACTGCTCCGAAAGTGCATCGAGGTGCCGCAAGTCCTCTTTCAGGACAAACGGGTAACGCTGTTCCGGATGGCTTTTCGCCTCCCGCAGTTTCCTGACGTAAAAGAAATACAACGCCCGTAGTCCTTTCCATGTGATCTTCGACAAACGGAAATCGCCCTGCACTCGAACGTACTTTTTCAGCTTCCGCGGTTCTCGTGGTTCGCTCTCCGGGTACCGGTGCCGCAGAATCCGGCGCGTGATCGCTTCCTCTGTATAGGCGTCGCCGAGCGAGCGCAGACGAACAAACCGTTTCATGCCCGGCGCTTTCACCCGCAGAAAGCTGCCGCGATACTCAAAGGTGTAACCCTTTTTTCTCATGGCGTTATAGAACTCCCGATTGGTCATGCTGTATCGGATCGCCGTATCCATATCCTCCCGAATAATGGATCGCCATGTCGGTTCTCCTGCGTGCTCCGCCGCCCATTCCGCGTAGTGCTTCCTGACATCGGCTTGCTGTTCCGTAATTACGGAAAGCCCGTACTCCTTACAGAGCCGGTCGGACACCGCCCGCATTTGACGGTAACTCGCTTTGCAGGCGTTAAACTTTCGTCCGTCCAGTCCGACGGAATTGACCACGAAATGCGAATGGATATGCGCTTTATCGAGATGCGTCGCTACGATCACTTGGTGATCGGGCCACAGTTCTTGTGCCAGTTTCAACCCGATCTCATGCGCGATCTCCGGCGTGACTTCGCCGGGTTTGAAGCTCTGGTAGCCGTGGAATGCAAGAATGCCGTCCTCTTTACCGTATTGCTTTTTCGTAATCTGCATCTCCTCGCGTGCGATCATGGGCGAACAGTTCCAGCCGGAAACGTAGTACTGTTTCTCTGTCTTGGCGTCGTTCATGGCATAGTCCATGACGTCCCGCATGGACTGGTAATCGACCTTGCTCCATTCCGCGTTCGCTGTCTTTTCCTTGTCCTCCGCATACCGGAGCACATGACCGAGACGGCTCTTAACCGCCCATATCGCTGTCGTCGCCATCAATCTTCTCCGGTAACAAAACTGCTTTTTGGATCGAGATAATCGCATCTTTTGCGTCTTCCACATACTGTTTGCACTCGTCCTTATACTCAGAATCGGTTGCTTCTGCGAATGCTGCGATTTGCTGTACCTCATATAGAATCCTGTAGAGTTCTCGCATCATGGCACAATAACCGGCAGCAGGCTGTTCTTTCGGTGCATAACCGTGAATTAAAGACCGCAAATACTGTGCTACGGACAAGCCGCTTTTCTCTGCCTTTGCTTTTATCTGTTCCTGCTCTTCCGCATTGACACGGAAGTTGATTTGGATGTTTCGTTTCAACATTTGTTTTACCTCCTATGATGTGTGTTTTCTTTTTGTTACTTGAATAGGGTTCAAGCGGGTATATGTCGGGGTTTAAGGGCGCTCCCTTACGAACGGATTGTGCTATCACAATCCAATGCTGGTTAATCCCTAACGGGATCGATTTGCCGTTCCCGGGACAAGAATCATGATGATCCGTATTCCGACACGAAAGAGTGAAAATGCTATCATTTTTAATCCTCATTTCGGATCGAAAAGTGCTATCATTCTGTGTCCGGGATGGTGCGGGGAGTTGCCTCCCCGCACCGTAAATCTGCCGAAGAAGAATGCCCCAAGTCGCCGTTTGCACCGCTACCGTTCCTGCTGCTTTGACCGCGCCTGTTTTTGCTTCCACAGTTTCAGTCCCTCTTGGATTGCGTCATCCATCTGTTTCTGTGAAATGCGATCCGGTAGCAGTGCTTTCAGCTTGTCTCTCTGCTCCAAAGCCGCAACGATCGCTTCGGTCATCTGCGCGGGCGTCTCGTCTGCGGCGAAGAACCGTTCGAGCGTTTCCAACGGGATCGTGATCTTTTCGGATGCCTTGGTTTTCCCGCTTTGGAAGATCGCCCTTGCCGCTTCTTCCGTGAATTCGCCGTCCTCGTGCAGTTGCTTCAATCGCTGCGCCTGCTCTTTGCTCGGTGCGCGCAGTTCCGACTGCATGAACGAAAGCACCGTTTCCTGTTCCGGCTTGGATAGGAACGACAGGATCTCCGCAACGCTCGATCCGAGCTTATTGCTGTCCACGAGTTTCAGCAGCTCCGGCACCAGCCGTGTCAGACGGATATACCGCCGCACGTTCCGATCACTCATGTGGTTTTCCTTGCCGATCTGCTCGGTGGTGCGTCCGCTCGGCGGGACACCGTGTCCCGCGGCAATGCGTTTTAGTGCGTCGTCTCGCATCTTATACGCAAATGCCTTTTCGCTCGGATACAGATGCTCACGCTGTCGGTTGGCATCCACCATTGCCAATGTCGCTTCCGCATCTTCGAGATCGCGCACGATCGCCGGGATCGTCTCGATGCCGAGTTCCTTGCAGACTGCCATTCTGCGGTGACCGGAAAGCATTTCATAGCCGTCCCCCTTCGGGCGAAGCAGCACCGGTTCCAGCACGCCGTTTAAGGCGACGCTCTCTTTGAGTTCCGCCATAGCCGCATCCTGTTCGACGCGGAACGGATGATCCGCAAAGGGTTGGATCTGATCGATTCGGATCGGGGCAACGGTTTCCTTTACCTGTTTCGTACTCATCCGTTGCTCACCTCCGGCAGTTCCTTCAGCCATGCAAGGAATTCATCTCGCGGAATCAGGATGCGCTTTCCGATCCGCTTTGACGGAAATCCCTTGCTGTGGCTCAGATTGTAAGCGCCGACTCTGGAGATCCCCAGAAACGCCGCCATCTCCTCTACGCTGAGCGTATAGGGCAACTCGTTTGTATTGGAATACGTTTGTGTTTTCATGTTCTGTATCCTTTCATGGTCCGTGTAATGTGTGCTTATCACCTCGGCGTCCCGAAGCGGCAACGGTCTCGTTTCCTTGATCAGGGGAAACGGGTATCTGCACCGGCGTTCTCTCTTGCCGGTCGCATTCAAGTCCTCTCACTGTACATTGCTGACTTTTTGAACGAAAAAGCTGTAAAAACGATGTGAACTTTTTAATTCATCGTCTTTCACCCTTTTGCTCTCACTATACATTGGTGAAATTTCAAAGCAGTTGTAGAAAAATATATAATGTATTTTCTGACTCCTTTCTCTCTCACTGTGCTATGCCGACTTTTTGGGCTTCATGGCCCCAAAATGTTTGTAAACATTTCTCGATCCCCTTTCACCCACGTTTTCCTTCTCACTGTGCATTGGTGAAATTTCAGAGGGGAATTGGAAAGGGTTTGCAGTTTCTTCACAATTCTCTGCCTCTCATACCCAATGCGTAAAAACGGCAGTTTTTTGCAGTTTCAGAAAGATTGTTCACAATTTTTATCTGCGCTTTCGATATTCGGTTTTCAAGGTGCTTGTGTAAAATGTCCCTCTGCTTTCTTAGGGGAGAAATTTTGCGTTTTTGATTCGTAAAGATTTTGTAATATCTCGCCTTTTTTTGCGGGACACCGTGTCCCGCGTGTTTGACAACAGCGCGTATCTCCCTCTACTTCTAATCGGGTAATTTTTGAGCGTTTGGCTGAAAAGTTCTCATTTCTTTCACAATCAATCCTTGTGATCGAATTCACTTGCGCGGGATTCTTTCGGAAAAGAAAAAGCACCGTACAAAATGAACCGAGACATAGGATATTGCTATCCTGTCTCAATCCAATTTCGTACGGTGCTTGGTGGTTTTTCAGTCCTTGCGGATCCTGCCCCGCTTGCTCGATTAGAAATCTATTTACACTATTCTGTTTTCAATCTGTCTCGGCGGCTTCCCGCTTTCGACATTCAAATTATACAGTACACCTTGCCGAAAAAGCAAGAACTTTATTTCCCACTTAGACTATTCATGCTAAGATACTCATCGGAAGACTAACAAGCTTTTCGCGCTCGCCCTAATCTATCACTAATTGCATGAATTAGATCCCGCCATGTCGGTGCCCCCGAAAGAGCTGATACACCTGCTCCAACGAAAAAAGTAAGTGCATTATTCTGTGAAGCGTCTAGAATCCTTCTTAATTCTTTTTCATACATATGCTACCCTCAATACGCTATTGTCTAACTTTGTAACTCATTGGTTTTCCTCGAAGTTCTCAACCTGCTCCATGACCTTACGGAAGACCTCCGGGCTGTACTGCGGCGGATATCCGTTCTTTACAAGACAAACCTTGATATCAAACTTCAGCTGATCCCGCACAATCTGATTGTTGAGCCAATCGGCAAATGAAGATTTTGTATCAATGATCACCTTGATCTTCTTTGCAAGCGATTTGCACTTATCATTCACAAGAACGCCGTCAACGACCTTATCTTCGCCGTATTCAAAGTTATACTGATCGCGCAGCGCCATCAAGATGTCATAAAATGCCTTTTCTTCAAAAGTCAGTCCTATCTTGCGGAAGCTCTCACGGTCGGCATTCATTTCTCTCAGAATCCGTAATGCCTGTTCTGTTGCATTTCTGATGATTTCTTCCGAGGTCTGTTCTTGTGCTGCTCCGGCTTCCTCTGCGGTAAGATGCTTCCTGCGTTCATGATACTGCTTGATCGTTTCCTCCAGCATCTCCTGAAATTTCTTTGCCGCCATCTGATTCGTTTTCCCGTATTCCGTAATTTGCTTGCGAAGTATCTTCACAAGCAGTTCGAGTTTGGACGCAGGCATTCTCACATCGGAAAGCTTTTCAAAGTACTCGGGGCTGAAAATATCTTCCTGCTCGCCGTCCTCCAGAACACTTTCGACCTGCGTATATTTCAGCGCTTCCTCAACCATCTTCGCCACGTGGCGATTCATCGTATCGGCGTCAACCTCGCTTGTGCCGCTCATTTTACGAACAAAACCGGCGATTGCCATAAAGCATTGTGCAAGCGCGGATTCTTCTTCGCCGAGTTCCCCCGAGGGCTGACAAATATCATACGCAGCGCGCATCCGCTTCACCGTCTTTAGGAAATACGTTTTGAATGACACCTTTCGGACATTCTGACCGTTATTGCTAACCGTTTGCAGTTCCTGTGTGGTGATAAAGACATATTCCGCCGCTTTCGCCAGCAGTCGATACCGTTCTGCAGGATCACCTTCCGGATCAAGGAACGGCTGCAGATCATATCCGGTAAACAGATCTTTCAGAATGCAAAGTTGTTCTCTGAATGCAAGTGTCGCCTGTTCGACATCGTCTGCCGACGGTGCTACAGAACTGTTTCCGCCATAAACCTTCATTGCTTCGCGCATATTATCGCGGATGCCGATGTAGTCAACAATCAAACCGAAGTCCTTACCGGCATATTTCCTGTTGACGCGGCTGATCGTCTGGATCAACATGTGCTTCTTCAGCGGCTTGTCGTTGTACATATACGTTAAGGACGGAACGTCAAATCCTGTAATCCACATATCCACAACGATGACAACACGGAAATTGGACTTGTCCTGCTTAAATGCAGTATCCAGCTCATCCGAGCGCTTATCATTTCTGACGCCGCCGAGATAGTTATACATATCTTCCGGATCATTGCTCCCTACGCTTGCGACCATCGCAATAAACGGCATCGACTTCAGTTTCCGCAGCTCTTCGTCCGTAGCCGAAACGCCTTCCGGAACTTTCTTCTCCACAAACCATTCCGGATACTTATCCTTGAACTTCATCAGAAGATCATAGGCGATCTTTCTGCTGGAGCAAACAACCATCGCCTTTTGTACGCGTTCCGGATCGTTCTCACAGGAGGAAACATAATGGTCGTGAATATCAACGGCAAGACGCTCCAAACGGGAAGGTTCGCCCAAGATCACCTCCATAGAGCTCATGGCTGCCTTGCTCGCTTCGATGTCCTCTTGCGTCGCGCCATCGTCAGCGCACTGTTTATAGTACGCCTCAATCTGCCGAACCTTTTCCTGATCCAACAGCACCTTTGCGATACGCGGATGATACTTGATCGACACGGTCAGCCCGTCGGCAACCGCCTGATCCATGGAATACCGGTCGATTTCTTCGCCGAAGGTCTGATAAGTTTCGGCGATCGGCGTTCCGGTAAAGCCGACAAACGTTGCCTGTGGAAATGCCTCACGCAGCACTTTCGCATACGGCTTCGAGATCATGGCGCGCATATTCTCGTCCGCATCCTTGCTGAACTGGATCTTCTTGGAATGGTCAAGCTGTGTTCTGTGCGCTTCATCCGAAAAACAAATGATGTTTGCTCGATCGTTAATTAGACCGATTTTGTCATCCTCGCGGTCACAGAATTTCTGAATGGTGCAGATATAGAACCCACCGCTTTCACGCGAACCGAGTTCCTCCCGCAGCTTTCTGCGATTCGGAACAACGCTGACTTCACCGAGATTCAGGAATTCCTTGCTCTTGGTAAACAGCTTTGCACCTTGTTTTTGCAGATCTTCGCGGTCAACGATCATAACGATCGTAGGTGAGCCGATTTCCGGAACGTCCGTGCAGCGCAGCGCAAGCTGCCGAGCGAGAAACGCCATCGTGTAGGTTTTGCCGCATCCGGTCGCGCCGAAATATGTACCGCCCTTGCCGCTTCTTTCCACAACAGACCGTTTAATGCTCTCTCTTAACAGCCGCGCAGCGAAGAACTGCGGATAGCGGCAGACGATTTCCACCTGATCGCTGTCGTATTCGCTGTCCTGGAAATAGATATAGTCGCGGAAGATCTCCAAGAAGCGCTCTGGAGCGTAAACGCCCTTAACCATGGTCTGCGTTTCTTCAAACGGCAGCGTCGAAAGCGGATCGCCGTCATTGACGCGGCGCCATGCATAGAAATGCTCATACGGCGTCCGCACGGTGCCGAGACGTGTTTTTACACCGTCGGAAATGCAGGCAAGCGGGCAATAATGCAGCAGATGCGGAATATCCCGCCAGTAGCGGATATTGATCTGCTCCCATGCCGTAAAGATCGTTGCGTTTGCGTCTGCCGGATTCTTGAGCTCGATCACGCAAAGCGGCAAACCGTTGACATAAAGCAGTACGTCCGGTCGACGGTTCTCGATCTGCCCGTTGTTGGTGTATTCAACTGTAAACTGATTGACCGCGCGGAAGATATTGTTGTCCGGATTGTCAAAGTCGATCAATGCTACCATGCGGGCGATCCCGCTCTGCGGCGTGAATTGAATCCCGTTGACCATCCAGCTATATACTTTATGCAGCGTGGCAAAATCACTTTCCGCACCGGCAAGGCGAACGGTATCCATGATCTGCCGCACTTCCTCCGCAAGAAGATCCGGATTCGTTTTGCATAAGAATTGCTCCAGGTCGTCGGCATACAGCACTTCGCGCTTCGATGAACGCGCGATGCTGTTTCCGGGCAGATACTGCCAGCCAACCTCCTCCAAAAAGGAGAGGAACGCGTTTTCATATTCCGATTCGCAATAGCGACCGTTGTAGTTTTGTAGTTTTGCCATTGCCTCTATCCTCCGCTGAATGTTTACATTGCATCCAAACAACGCTTTGCCGCTATCCCAAGCTCATCTAATGATTGAAATCTTTTCGTTTTGTCTTGGTTTGTTCCTTTTTGAATAAACGATTGAACTGGCTCGCCAATTCTGTCCCATCTCGTTTTTCCGGTCATGATATACGCAAAGAGGAGAGTTAGCGCATAAACCTCATGCAGAAGACCATAATTCCTGAACCCTTCGACTTTAAGTGACGGATCATTCAACGATCCTTTGAATTCAGTACTATCCGAGGTCAAATCACTATCCTCTAATTTAACTAGCCCGAAATCCGATATTTTGACTACCAATACGTCGTCGTATTCATTGATCAACACGTTATTTTTACTAATATCACGATGAAATACGCCTTTGGAGTGTAAATACTTAAATGCCCTCAACAATTGGCTAATGATGCTTTTGCGCGTATCAGTCGTTATTGTAGCATTATGTTTGTCGATATACTTTTCCAAAGTGCAATCCATGCGCTCCATCGTATATTCGCGTTTACTGTCATCAAAAGAATATACTTCCACAATATATGGCGAATGCAGTTTATGCATTTCTTCAAATTCGCGCTTAAAGCGAGTAAGCTCTTTTGCGTCAAGATTATCCTTTGCTCGTTTCAGTACAAAATCTTTTCCATAAAACTCATCCTTATAACGAAATACTTTAGCATAAGCCCCTTCGCCTAACGACTTCATCTCAGCATATATCTTATCTTTATTTCGCGTTATAATGACATGACCGATAGCTTGTGCTCCGTAAACATCTCTTTCGGAAATCTTTTCAACGGGAATCAATTGATAACCGTCTGGTTTTAACAGTTCATTGAACTTCACTAGATAAGCTTTCCAACAAGACTTCTCGTTCCTTACCGCCGGATGAAGCATTTCGCACAGAAATCTTAGGAGAAATTGGTCATCGCCATTCAACAGATGAAAGCGATCATCAGAGAAAAACCAATAATCATCCCAATCATAATTATTTACAGTATGTTGCACAATATCTCCTTTAGCATTTGGGAAGCGAGGATCATTTGATGGCATATTATCAAGATCATATAATCTTGATAAAAAATCGATTTCCGACAACTTTCCGCTAAAGTGCATGAAACAGTGTTCCGTCTTATAAGATGGGACCTGCTGTTCGTAATAAGGTTCACTAACTAGTGTTTCGACCTCTGTATCAAATCCGCTTTGAATGATATCAAGCAGGTCACGTCTTGTAACTTCCGTTATGCGATTCATTTGTTCCGCGTCGCCTCATTACCTTTCTTCTTATTGCAAATATTGTATGGCCAATGCAATCAACGATAAGCAGCGATTAAAGAAATAATCATAATGCCGCAAATCTGTGATGTCTACCTTGTTTGTTTCGTGATGACGAATACGGAAGTTGTTCCCAATATCTGTTAGAGCTTTAAACTCCGTATTGAACAAATCAATAAAGTTTGTATCCCCATCAGCCATATCATTGATAATTTTGGATGCGGATGTTTTTTTATCTATAGAAGTATAGTATGTTTTCAACCGTTCTAACGCGTCCCATATCTTTTCTACAGCGTCTTTTGCTCCTTGCGGTGACGGTCGCTTATACAAAGAAATTGCCTCTTGCAATAGCTCTTTTGTCCCTTTCTCCTGTACACTTGATATGGCTTTCTCGATATCTGGTGATAAAGGACTATGTTCAACAATTCTCACGATGATTCTATCGTCAGTTAACTGATAAAGCAGACCCGTTTTTGCAAAAATACTGTTAATATCACTTTGAAACTGTGCAAATACATTTGATGTTGATTTGCATGTCAAATGATAGTGTCCAAAAAAACTGTGATAGCTCCCTACTTCTACATCTCGGCAGTTTTGCGCGAAAAACTCAATATAGTCCAGTAAGGAATACTGATCATATTCTTCTGTTCGCTCTTCGCCTCCGAACCATCGAATTGTTTGCGGAACCCCAATTCTATCATTAGAATCACGAAATAAAGACGGAATCTCAAAGCGCATATCCGACTCAAACTGTTCCTGGTCCATGCCGCAGCATCCGTGCCCATCCGGACATTGCAAGGGATATTTCCACGCGATGTTTTCAGTGTACTTCTCACAACATTTTAGTAAAAGTGAGTACATTGGTGGAGTAATCGTATATGTCTTCTCGATCGGCTGTCTCATCCCGTGTCGTTCTGTATAGTATGTCATGCGTGAGTTGCTCCTTCCTCCAACGATCCTTTTATCAAAATCGGGCAGATATCTTTGATCTGCGCTTTTAGCTGTGTATTGATCTTTTTTCGGATGGTATACACATCATAAATCTCCGCAATTGCCTTTTGTACTTCAATACTAGGAATGGGAATGGCGACATCACACATGTCTTCATATTCAAAGAATTCATGTGCGCTACCCTTTGACATATAGCGTGCATATCTGTCGAATTCGCTTCTTTTATACCACATCATCAGATAGCTTGGAAGCAATCTATTTGAATTAGCAATTTCAAAAACCTGATATGCAGATGAAACCACACAATCGTCACCATCACGATATGCGATAGATATTTTCTCTCCATTACGCGTAGTTGCACGATTATATGCAAATTGTCCCTTACGTACAATTTTCGCATTCGTTTCTACCTGTGCTACCTGCTTTGGATTTGCAAATAGTTTATCAATAGTTATCCCCTGAGCGAGTTTAACAGACAAATCACTATTACGTTCATCCTTTGGCGCAATATACGGCCCGATCTTCTCACAAGGCATTTTTCGGCGCAAATCTTCGATATAGCCGTCGCATACGAGCTTCAAATCCTCCAAGCCGCGCTCATAGCTCTGTTGGTTGGCGACCATAGCCTTGTAAATATCCACGAATTTGTTCTGCGTTGGCAGGTCTGGAAGCGGTATCTCTATATCACTCATATCATTAAAACTAAAT
>CACXMS010000004.1:104849-178932 GCA_902768795.1 uncultured Eubacteriales bacterium | reverse complement strand
GACCACGATCATGACCTTTGCAGAATTCAGCGCCGCGAAAATGTACGGCTCGTATTCCGTACCCGCTTTGTCCTCGAGCGTGATGCGCGAGAAGAACACCCGCCGTCCCTGCTCGGTGAGCTGATAGTAGATCTCCTGCGCCATCAGGCTGTCGCGGGTACGCGTGTTGTCGGCTTCGGATTCCTTATAGCAGATAAAGACGTCGAACGGTTCCTCGTTCTGCGAAGTCGCAAGGATGCCGCGCTGCACCTCGGCGATCTTCGCCGCATCCTTCTGATACTGACGCTTCGTAATGCCGTCCGAGTGCTCCAGCGCGGCGAGATAATCTACGTCCTCTAAAAAGCTGTCGAAGCTTGCGCGGTGACAGGTCGGAAGATACTCGAACGTGTTCGGATCCTCGACCGAACCGGCACAGGGCGCAGCACCAATGCGCCTCGGCGTCGTTCTCATCCTCCTGCACGATGCGCTCATATACGGCGAGCGCCTTGTCGAACTCGCCCTGTCTGCGGAAGTGGTTGCCGCGGTTGAACCGGCTTGCCCGCTGCTCGTCGTCCACCTTCGGAAAGGTCATCGTGCTCCCGCAGGAATCGCACGTCCCGAACGTCCTGTCGGCCGACAGTTCAATATCCCCGCCGCACATTTTGCATTTTAAGATTGCCATGCTTGCCCCTTCAACAATCCTTTATTTCGTTTCTTCGATTTCCATGTGCTGTAAAGCAAATTCAATGCAGGTCAGAATCAGTTCGTTGCGCGTCCGGCCGGTTTTCTGCGCGACGGCGTCGACCTCCCGCAGCATATCCTTCGGCATACGGACGGAAAGCACCTGCGATTCGGCGGCGTACCGCTTCGGAGCGATCACCAGTTTTGCGTCTTCCATACCCTTTTCCTCCCAACAGAATCCAATGGAATTGTATCACATTTGTAATCTTCTGACAATGCCGTTTTGCAAAAAAATCCGCCCGGATTTCTCCGGACGGAGGAAAGTGTTAATAAATCGTTTCGGGAATGGATTCAAGCCCGTAGGTTTCCATGAACTCCGCAAGGTCGCGGTCGCTGCGGATCAGCATGACCTCGCGGAACCGGCCGCCGTGCAGCTCTAAAAAGCCGGCGGTCGTTTCGCCGGTGCAGATGCTTTTGCAAAGGACCGGCTTGAACGCGGACGGATCAAAGCTCTGCTGCGGTTTTTTCTTTTTGCCGAACATGCCGTCATTCCTCCGTTACGATCTCGCCCGGCCAGGTGATGATCCCGCCGAACTCATAGACGTTCGTATAGCCGAGATCCGCGAGCTTCTGGGCGGCCTGCTTGCTGCGGTTTCCGCTGCGGCAATAGATCAGGATGATCTGCTCCGGATCGGGCAGCGCTTCCGGCCGCTCGCTTCCGATGCTCTCGTTCGGGATCAGGATCGCGCCCGGGATGTGCCCGGCGTCGTACTCGTCCTGCCGCCTTACGTCCACGACGACATGCCCGTCGTCGCGCGTCATGCGCTCCGCCGCCTCGTCCTGTCCGATCATCGTATAGGTCGCGGCGGGCGGCTGCGGTTCGCTTTCCGCGGGGCGGCTTGACGCGCAGCCGATTGATGCCAGCAGCAAAACGGCTGCCGCGATTCCGATTGTTTTTCGCATGGTTTTATCCTCTTTTCGTACCCGGACGGCCCTGCGGCCGGCGCCGCGCCGCCTTTTTCTTATTTTACCCGATTTTCCTTCAAAATTCAAGAAAAACGGAAGTCTTTTGGGCGCAAAGTGTGATACAATCAAAAAGAGTTCTGAAGGGGAGGACCGTAAAATGACCGAACGAATGACCGAAGGCAACCGCAGGTTTCTTTTGACCGGCAACCGCGCGCTGCGCGAGCAAACGGCAATCTACGGACAGCATCCGTATGCCGTCGTGATCTGCTGCTCCGATTCGCGGGTGATTCCGGAGCAGATTTTCTCCGCCGACATCGGGGATCTGTTCGTGGTCCGCGTCGCGGGGAACGTGCTGGATCGGCATCAGCTCGGCAGCATTGCGTACGCGACGGAGCATCTGGGCTGCAAAACCGTCGTCATGCTCGGGCATACCGGCTGCGGCGCGGTCGGCGCGGCGCTCGAAGGACACGCCGACGGATACATCCGCTCTTTGACGGACGAGATTCAGAAGGCGATCGGGCAGGAGCGCGATCCGGACGAAGCGTGCCGCCGCAACGCGCTGTACGGCGCGGAGCGGATCCGGCAGGCGTTCCGGGATCCGTCGGTCGAAGTGCGTGCCGCGCTTTACGACATCCGCACCGGCGCGGTGGAATGGCTGTAAGCATTTATCGGAGCAGAAAAAAGCGGCAGCCGCAAAAGGTCTGACACCTTTTTGCACCTGCCTCAGACTGTCGAAAAAGGGACCGGACCGTTTTCGGCAGATTATGGAAAAGAATACTTGCATGCAGAAAAGACGGAAAAAAACCGTCTTTTCTTGGATCATTTGCCGAAAAATAGCCGGTTTTTCTGTCGAGCGCGATCACTTTCGGCGCGCACCCGGCGGGTAAAGAAGCGCCGGAAGGGATTGACCGCTGTTTAACGCTTCGACAGAAGAAACCGGCTTTTGACTCCCTTCTCGGCAGTCTGCCTTTGTAGGATACGTTTTTATTCGGCCTCTGCGGTCCGGAGCGTGATCGCGGCGGGGAGCGTCACGATCTGCACATCGCTCTGGCGAAACTCGGCCATGAGTTCATCCGCCGCCGCACGGACGGCTTCCGGCTGCGCGCCGTCCACCGAGATGATCAGCAGGTCGTCCCGCTGCGCCGTTCCGTCGCCGGCCGCTTTGCCGCTGTGCGCTTCCTGGATCAGATAGCTGCCGAAATGCCGGAGCAGGATCGCTTCGGCCTTTTCAAGCGCGTCCTCACGGGTGTACACGGGCTTGCCGGTTTCTTTGTCGTTCGTGCCGAGACGGATCTCGTACCGGACGTTGACAAGCTGCACATCTTCCGGCGTTTCGGCCGTTTCCGGGGCCGTGATCGCTTCGGGCGTTTCGGGAACCTCCGGCGTTTCGGCCGTTTCGGGGACCTCCGGCGTTTCGGCCGTTTCCGGGGCCGTGATCGCTTCGGGCGTTTCGGGGACCTCCGGCGTTTCGGCCGGGACGGCCGTCCGGTCGTCCGCCAGCTCCTCGGCCCAGCGGAAGACGCCGGTCTTGATCACGTTGCTGCCGTAGATCGTCCGCCAGTCGTTCGCCATTGAGATGACGTTGAAGCCCGCGGCCTCCCATTTTTCACGCAGGCCCTGCGCCTTTTCGGGGTTGCCGTAGTCGCGCACGTCGTCGTCCGCGATCAGCATGAACGCCGCGCTCTTATACGGATTGTTGTAGATCGTATAGTTGTGCATGCTCACGTCGCCGGAGCTGTTGCCGAAGGAAAGCACCGGCTGGCGGCCGATCTCCTGCGCGATCTGAAGCACCTTGTTGGTCTTGAGGTTCTTGATCAGCAGCTTATCCGTGCGGACGACCTGATCGAGGGAACCGAACACATAATCAAGCCCGTCCGTCTCGCCCTGCCCCGAGGCCTCCAGCGCCACGTCCATTCCGATGATGTTCTCGTACGGAATGTCGAGCATGCCCTCGATGAAGACGCGGCAGATGAACCGGTCGCTGCCGGAGCAGACATAGCACTGAAACCCGTTTTCCTGCAGGTATTCCACGACCTCCACCATCGGCAGATAGAAGCATTCCGCGTAGGTCATGCCGTCGAAGCCGTCCGCCTCGCGCACGAGAATCTGCGTCACAAAATCGGAAAAGTCCTGCAGCGTCATGCCCGCGTAGGCGCGCGCTGCCTGAACGGCATGCTGCATCGGCATATCCGCCGGGAAGGAATTGTCGAGCGCGCAGTCCCGGAGCGTGCGGCCGACGGCAAGCATTTCGTCGTCCGGCTCGATCGTGGGATCCTTCAGGATGCGCCATGCCAGCATGTAGTATTCCAGATACGTCGGGAACAGCTCGCCCATCAGCGTTCCGTCCATGTCGAACACGGCGATCCGGTCCGCCGGAGGGATATAGTCCGGCGAATTCTCGTCCGTGACCGCTTCCACATAAGCGATCAGCGTGTTCAGCGCCGGCGCGCCGTCGGTCCATTCGGCAAAGACCGCTTCTTCGGTTTCCTCGGTCTCGGCGGGTTCCTCCGCAAGGGCAAGGCTTGCCGTGCCCGCCAAAAGCAGCAGCGCCGCCAGAAGGAGCGCGGTCAGGGAAAACAGTTTCTTACGCATGTTTCTTTTCCTCCTCAACAGTAATCGGTTGCAAATGCTTTACGCGAGACCGTCTTTGCACGGTTGTCCGGTGTCGCGGCGATTCTTCTGATACAGCTCTTCCGTGGCGAGCGCCATTTTCGTCACGGAGAAATCGCAGTCGTGCGGATAGATATACCAGGTGTCCTCGAGCGTGTTCAGGTCGACGCAGTCGCCGAACCTGCCGAGGTATTCGTATTCGATGTGGCACGAATACAGGGACGGAACCGACTTGACCATTTCGAACGGATTGCCGTCCGCATCCGTGCCGCGCACCGTAAACCCGTCATTGCTGTGGCGCAGCGTGCCTTCGCCGAGCAGCAGAAACCGCTTTGCGTTCGGCAGCGAGCGGACGGTGACCGGAAGAATGCCGCTGTCGTACGTGCCCGCTTCAACCTCGGCGCGCACGTTTTTGCGTTCCCATTCGTACCAGTCGGGAATATGCGAAAACCCGGCCGCGCCGGACTCGGCTTTCAGCTCGCCGAGCTCCGTGTACTGCCACCGCTTCCCGCAGGCGCGGCAGTACAGCGCCGTTCCTTCGGACGCCATGCGAAACTCCGTTTTGCAGTGCGGGCATTGGTACAGAACCTTTTCCAGCCCTTCGGCGCGCTTTTCATAGGTCACGCGGATCCCGCGCGCTTTCTGCCAGGCGTAATCGTCGTACTGAAACGATTGCACGAGCCGCTCGTTGATCTCGTCGGGCGTCGCGGCCTTCAGCGCTTCGGCGGAAAACTGCAGCGTCATCTCGGCTTCGGTCGGCCTGACGCCGCGCGGATGCAGATTCCAGAAGGGCGAGTCGATGTGATGTCCGTGACAGATCAGCGTCACGACCGGCACGCCGAGCAGCTTGCACAGCTTTCCGAGCGACGCGGGCAGCACGGCCGTCGTGCCGCACAGCGAATAGCGCGCCTCGGGGTAGATCATGCAGACGTCGCCGTTCTGTACAACGCGCTTCAGCTGCCGGATCAGCGTGACGTCGTTTGTGAACTTGCGCTTGCAGATGCAGCCGACCCTTCGGAGAAGCCCTTCGCGTCCGATAAACCCGTCGATGGCGACGACGTAATTTGCGCGCTGCGGCCAGATCGCCGCCGTTGCGACCTTGAAATCCAAAAATGCGTTGTGGTTGCAGAGCAGCACATACGGCGGCTTCAGGCCCTCCACGCCGGTTTTGACGATCTTTGTCCGGTGCGCCCAGACGTCCGGCGCGCTCAGCAGATACGTCAGCGGACGCAGATACCAGGCGGTCCGCATCGGCGGACGCTTCCTATCAAACCGTTCGGGTTCCTTTGCGTGCATCTTGCTTCTCCCTTTTTTTCTTAAAAAAAGGATACCATACTCCCCGGCAAAAAGCAATGCCGCCGACAGAATTCGCGGCGCAAAATGTCGCGCGGCGGAGGGTAAAAGTTTGCGCCGTTACTGCGCAAGTAAAATGTTTACAAAATGTGAAAAGCCGCGGAAAACGGTTGACAGAACAAGACTTATGAGATAAACTCATTGAGCTAAAAGAGCGAAAGGAGTATAATATTTTTATGAAGAAATATTTGACGCCTGAAATTGATATCGAAAGTCTGGCGAACGACGTCGTTACCGCAAGCGCTGAGCCGGAGCCGACCGACACGCCGGAGCCCACGCCCTGCACGATGACGTATGTCTACGGTCACAACCCATATTATACCGCATAATATGATGAGGGAATTACAAGAGAAAGTTCCGCTTGTGTGGAAATTTATCGGCGCACAAAAATTGTGCGCCGATACTATGTATCGCCGCTCCCGCTTTGTCGTTGCAAAAAAGACGGAGAACCATCTCTATCTGTTTCATACGTTGACAAAACAATGCTATCAGACGGACCGGGATCTGATGCGGGAGCAACTGTCGGCCGAGGAGATTGAAAACAATCCCGATCTCAAAAAGCTGACGGAGGAGTGGTTCTATGTCAAGCAGGATTACGACGAGAGCCGGCAGTATTTCAGCGTATTCAAAATTCTGAGAGCATTCCGGGCGGAAAAGGGATTTGTCCACTATCTCATTTATCCGACCAGCAAATGCAACGCCAGATGCGTTTACTGCATCGAGGAGGACATGAAAAAACGGTCCATGAAAGCGGAAACCGCCAGGCAAGCCGCCGCATATATCGCTTCCACCCATCGCAAAGGGGCAAAAATTTGTTTGACCTGGTGGGGCGGAGAACCGTTGATTGAAGAAAAAAAGATCGATCTGATCACGGAATATCTGCAAAATGAGAAGATTGATTATTTTTCCAATATGATCACAAACGGAAGTCTGATCAACGAACGCATCATTCATAAAATGCACGATCTTTGGAAGATGGACCTCGTTCAGATTTCCATGGACTGCGGAGAACAGGAATATATCCGGAGAAAGAATTATTATTCTTATCACAACGAATATTTCACCATCATGGAGAAAGTCAACGAACTGGTTCAAAACGACGTCGGCGTTATGGTCAGAGTCAATGTTGACATGGACAATATCGCATACGCGGAGGAGTTTATCCGCGATCTGAAGAAAGCGGTCCGCGAGCCGTCCAAAGTTCCCCTGTATTTTGCGCCGCTGCATCAGTCGAGAGCCGCGGACGGGGACAGCATCTGGAAAAATGTGTTCCGGTTGGATCACGTCGTACGCGAAGAGGGGTTTGCCAATCGCTTTGAGCATTTGCCCAATTTCTTTACGCTTTACAAATGCATGAGCGACGGCCAGGAAGGCGTTGTGATTGATACGGAGGGCCGCCTGCTCGCATGCGAAGCGTGCGTCGAAGGGACCTCTTTCGGAGACGTCTGGAACGGCGTCGTCGACAAGGAGATGTGGAACAGTCACAACGAGATTTGTGAAATCCGCGAAGAGTGCAAAACCTGCGTCTGTCTGCCGCTCTGCACGCCGTTCTCCAAATGTCCGCACGTGCAGGCGAACTGCAAAGCGCTTCCCATGCACGAGATCGATATGGGGCTTGAGCGCATCATCGCGGAAAACGAATAGAAGACGGAACCGGAATCGGACATTTGCCGATCGAACTGTTAAAAAACGCTCCGGCGCATATATTCGGGCTTGACAAAGGATGTCTTTCGATATATTATTTTAAAAAAGGATTGAAAAGGAGCATTTTATGAAAAAGTATTTAACGCCTGAAATGGACGTTGAAAGTCTGGCGAACGACGTCGTTACCGCAAGCGGCGAGCCGGAGCCGACCGACACGCCGGAACCCACGCCCTGCACGTTGACACAGGTTCATTCTTGCACATGGAGTGATTAATCACGTTAGAACATTGTACGGAAGGTTTTCGGCGCACATTATTGTGCGCCGATGCTTTTGAAGCGGTTCAGGGCGGATTTCCGACGCATTCAAACGCTGCGAAATCGAAGGCAAAGGACAAAATCCATGAAAGAAATCAAGAAACAAGACCGCCGGTTCGGCAGGATCATCGGCGCGCAGACGATTCAGTCCGGCAAGGAATATCAGCTGTCCCGCTTTGCCGTTCAAAAGGAATCGGACAGGTATCTGTATCTGTTTCATACCTTTACGCATCAATGCTTGCAGCTTGAAAAAACCGTTCTCAAAGAATCCGTTTCTTCGGAGGAGCTTACCGGTCGGCCGGATCTGGAAACGATGGTGAAGAATTGGTTTTATGTCGAAAAAGGGACAGATGAAAACGAATTTTATTACGGGTTTTGGCGTATTTTAAGAACGCTTGAATCGAAAAGCGGATACTACAATTATATCTTGTATCCGACCAACGGATGCAACGCAAGGTGCGTGTACTGTATCCATGAGGAGATGCAGCATAAAAGCATGACGGAAGAGACCGCCCTGCAGACAGCAAAGTTTATCGCGGAAACGCATCGTAAAAATGAAACAATCGTTCTGTTCTGGTTCGGCGGAGAACCGCTGCTGGGAGAAAAGAAGATTGATCTGATTTCAGATTATCTGCGGGAGCATCAGGTTCCTTTTAGTGGAACGATGCTGACAAACGGCAGTCTGATCAACAGCCGGATCCTGCAAAAAATGAAGGAACGGTGGAACATCCATACCGTTCAGGTTTCCATGGACGCCGGAGAAGCGGAATACATCCGGAGAAAGAACTATTATTCCTATCACGACGAATACTGTTCCGTCATGAAAAACGTCAATGCGTTGAACGAAAACGGAATAGCGACCTATGTGCGCTGCAACGTCGATTGGGATAACGTGGAAGAAGGAGCCGGATTTTTGCGGGATCTGAAAAAGGAAGTGAAGGATCCTTCCAAAGTCGTCGTTTATTTTGAGCCTTTGGTTGAAACAAGAGGCCGGGAAGATTCGCCTTTGCTTTGGGAGAAAACCTACGAGCTGGACAGACTCGTTAAAGAAGAAGGATTCTCGAGACAATTTTCGGATCTGCCTTCTCATATCCTTCCTTTTTACTGCTCTTTCGACGGAGCAAGCGGCAGAATCACGGTCGCGCAGGACGGAAAGCTCTACGGCTGCCATGACTGCATTCCGAACGCCCTGTACGGCGACGTCCGGAACGGGATCGTGGAGCAGGAGAACTGGAAAAAAAGCAACGAACTGTGCGAGATCCGGAAAAAATGCCAAGACTGCCCCTATCTGCCGCTCTGTACGCCGTTTTCCAGATGTCCGCATGAAGAGGAAGACTGCAAAGAAAAGCCGAGACGCGTCGTAACGCAGGGTTTTGAAAACCTGATCGCAAGGATCGAATCCGCCCCGGAAAGCAAATGAGCGGCAGCACGCGGGACTTGACAGGAAGCTGTATTTTGCGTATGATAATAAAAAACAAAGAGAAATCAGAAGCGTTTATGAAAAAGTATACAGCGCCGGAAATGGACATTGAAAGTCTGGCGAACGACGTCGTTACCGCAAGCGGCGTTACGCCGGAGTCCACGCCCTGCACGTTGAAATCGTATACCCCCGGCGTCTATTTTGATTGATCGCTTCGGAACAATGCCCTGTTTTTGAATACAGAAAAAAAGAAAGGGAAAAAGGAGTTTATGGAAAAATATTTCACGCCTGAAATGGACGTCGAAAGCCTGGCGAACGACGTCGTTACCGCAAGCGGCGAGCCGACCCCGACCGATACGCCGGAGCCCACGCCCTGCAACGCGAATGTTTATTATACCTGCACGGGTTCGTACCATACGGCTTGATTTATGAAAGAATTAAAAAGACCGTATAGAGTTATCAAGAAGACAATCGGCGCACAGAAACTGTGCGTCGATCTTGTGTATAAGCTTTCCTCCTTCGTTGTTGTGAAAGAAACGGAGAAGCATTTGTATTTGTATCATACCCTGACAACCCAATGCCGGCAGTTGGACCTGCGGTCGCTTCCAAAGCGGCTTTTGGGATCGGAAATCGAAAAGGATCCCGAACTGAAGATTCTGACGGAAGACTGGTTTTATGTGAAAGAAAGCTTGAATGAAAGTCAGAATTATTACAGCATATATAAAATGCTTCGCTTGCTTCGGGGAGGGAAAGGATACCCCATTTATTATATTTTGCCGACAAGCGGCTGCAACGCAAGATGTCCTTATTGCTATGAAGAGGGAATGAGGAAAGTAACCATGACAGAGGAAACGGCGCTTGCGACAGCTTCTTTTATCGTTGCCACCCTTCGGAAGAACACAAAACTTCAGTTGTTCTGGTATGGCGGAGAACCGCTTTTGGGAGAAAAAGCCATTGATCTGATTTCGGATCGTTTACGAAACGAGGAGATTGATTTTTCTTCGTGCATGATTACAAACGGCAGTCTGATCAACGATAAAATCATTTGGAAAATGAAGCATGAATGGGCGACTGAATTGGTTCAGATTTCCATGGACTGCGCCGAAGAGGAGTATATCAAACGAAGAAATTATTATCATTACCATGACGAGTATCATTCGGTTATGGAAGCGGTCAACGGTTTGGCTCAAAACGGCATTCAGCCCGTGATCAGGTGCAATGTTGACTTGGACAATATTGACAAGGGGGAAGAGTTCCTCGGCGATCTGAAACAGGCGATCAGAGAACCGTCCAAAGTGAAAGTTTACTTTGCGCCTCTTTTCCAGGAAAGAAAAATGCACGGAGAAATTCTTTGGAAGAAGGCGTTCGAACTTGCCGATATCGCGCATAAGATGGGATTCTCCTATCGATTTGATGATTTTCCTGCTTGTGTCCCGTTTTTCTTCTGCCCGAATGATGGAACAACGGAAAGCGTCACCATAGATCCGCTCGGCAGGCTTTTCGGCTGTTCGGATTGCATTGAAGGCACTTCGTTCGGCGATGTCAGGAACGGCATAACCGATTCCGAAAAATGGAAAGAACGGAATCGAATCGGCAAGATCAAAGAAAAATGCGAAAACTGTGCCTATTTGCCCATTTGCACGCCTTTTGAGGATTGTCCCTTTAAGAATCCCCAATGCGACGTGCTTCCCGCGTATCAGGTGGAATGCGGGTTTAAAAAAGTGATTGAGGAAAACGAGTTCTGATGCGAAAAGAAATTCAAAAGCAAGACAGCGCGTTCCGGTCCCTGATCGGAGAGCAGAAACTCAAACCGTCGGCTTCGTACCGCCGGTCGATCTATTGCGTTTGGGAAGAAAAGGACGGAAATACGGTCCTGTTTCACACTCTGACGACGCAATGCGTTCTTCTGCGGAACGAACGCTTTTCCGATTCCGTCTTTTCCGCGGAAACGGTGGAAAAAGACCCGCAGCTTTTTTGGCTGATGCAGCGCTATTTTTTGGTGCCGGTCGATTTTCAGGACGAAGCGTTTTACCGGAGCACCCTGTTTCTGCTCCGGAAAAGGGACGAAAAGGAAGGGTATTTCAAGTACACGATCCTTCCGACCACCGGATGCAACGCGCGCTGCGTCTATTGCTTTGAGCAGGGCTATCGGATCGTTTCGATGTCGGAGGAAACCGCAAAGCAGGCCGTTCGTTTCATTTTGGATACGAAACGGGACCGGGTCAAAATCACGCTCTCCTGGTTCGGCGGCGAACCGCTGACCCGCCCGCAGATCATCGACGCGATTTCGCGGCGGCTGACGGAAGAAGGCGTGGATTTCCGTTCCTCGATCGTCACGAACGGCAGTCTGATCGACGATTCCGTCCTTTCAAAGATGCTCGGTTTGTGGAAAACCTACCATGTCCAGATTTCGATGGAGGGAGACGAAGCGGTTTACCGGAGCCGGAAGCAGTACCCGGTTTACGGCAATCAGTATTTCGATATTCTGAAAAATGCGGAAATCCTGGCGAAAAACGGGATTCAGGTTTTGCTCGGGTGCAACGTCGATTCGGAAAACGCGGACCGGATCCCGGATTTTGTTGCGGACGCGGCGCGTATGATTCCCGATAAGGAAAAAGTGCGGATCGCGTTTCCGCAGCTCTTTGCCTCGCGCATGTCCGATCGGGAAGCGGAGCTGCATCAGAAAATCATCGAAGCGGACAGGTATCTGCTGCAATCCGGATTTCCCCCGAACTTTGACGGTTTCCCGGACCGTATGAAATTATACGGCTGCATGGCGGACGGAAGGGGCCGGGAAATCGTGATTGCGCCGGACGGAAAGCTGTATGCCTGCGAGCACTGCGAGGAAGACAAGTCGTTCGGAAACATCTGGGACGGTGTTACCGACCGGGAACGCTGGGACGCCATGGGCAGGATCGACAGCGGGCAGGAAAAATGCAGAAACTGCCCCTACCTGCCGCTCTGCACGCCGTTTTCCGGCTGCTCGGTTTCCGATTACGGCTGCCGCGAAATGCATGCGATGAACCTTTCGCTCGGCATGCGGAACGCATTGGCAAACGACAACGCTTAAATAAATGAATGCATCGCGCGGCTCCGGCCGCGCGACAGCGTTTTTTGGAGATCGTTCTCAAAATGCAGGCGTCATGCATAAAGCAGCTTTCACGGCCTGTTTTCGCGGCGCATATAGTAGTGGTAGGGACGCCCGAAGCGTCCGCGAAAGGAGACCACTATGGCAACCACCATTACCAACCGCGCGAATCTTCGCTACACGTACGGCGCCGTGACCGAGACCGTTGCTTCGAACCTTGCGAGCACCGTGCTGAACGATCCGCTGACCGTAACAAAATCTTCGCTCGAGACGGCCTACCGCGGCGGCGAACCGATCACGTACGTCATCACGGTGACGAACGGTTCTTCGACCGCGCTTTCGAACGTGACGATCGAGGACGATCTCGGCACGTACGCGCCGCAGACCGGCGCGCAGGCGACGCCGCTGACCTATATCGGCCCGGCGCAGCTGTACCTCGACGGCGTGTTTTCCGCCGAACTGACGCCGGCGATTACGGAGGGCAGCGTGACGTTTACGATCCCGGCGATCGCGCCCGGATCGAATGCGACGATCCTCTACAAGGCCGAGCCGAACGAATACGCGCCGATGCTTGCGGGCAGCGAGATTACCAACACCGCATCGTTCACGCCCGCTGTCGGCGCCGAGCCGATCGCCGCGTCGCACACGATTCCGGCGGAGGCGTATGCCGCCGTCACGATCGAAAAGGAAATGAGTCCGAACCCGGTCGCCGACGGCGCCGCGCTTGTGAATACGTTTACCGTCACAAATACCGGCAACACCGAAGCCGTCGATCTCGTCCTGACCGACGCGTTTATGACGCCGCTGAATGACCTTGCCGTCACGGTCGACGGCGTCGCCGTACCCGAAACGGACTTCACGTTTGAAAACAACGTGCTCACGCTGCCGGCGGAAGGCGCCGCAACGGCGCTGACCGTTCCCGCCGCGACCTACACGCAGGATCCGGCGACCGGCGCGGTTTCGTTTGTTCCGGGCGTTACGACCGTCGTTGTGACCGGAACGATCTGAAACGCTTGACCGTCCGGGCGGGCGTATGGTACAATAACGGCATCTTGTCGGAAGGAGAAGCCGGATGCGCCCGCTTTTGATCCGTTTTATTCTGGTGCTGCTGACGCTGGCCGTTCTGATCGGCGGGCCGCTGTATCTGCTGCTGATCGCGCTGTCGAACGCGATCGACGCTTCGCCGCAGCCGATGCTGGTCGTCAGCTATGCGGTCGGCGGAGGACTGGCGCTGATGCTGCTTCTGATGATTCCGCGCCTGCTGCGGATGCGGCGGCGCGCGCAAAAGGGACTGACGTACAGCGAAACGTACCTGGACGCGGCGGAGCTGCGCTCGGAGGTGACGCTCGGGATCGGCACGCTGATCAACCTCGCGTACGCGGTGTTCAAGCTGTTCGCCGCGGCGCGGTACCGCACGCTGCTGTTTGCCGCCGAAGCGTTTTATTACCTTGTGCTGTCGCTGATCCGCATCCTGCTCGTGTTCGGCACGATTTCCGGCCGGCGCGGCGGCGCGCAGAAGGCGTGGCAAAAGTACCGGAGCTGCGGCTGGCAGCTTCTGGTGCTCGACGTTTCCATGACGTTCGTGATCCTGCAGTCGCTGCAAAGCGGCGCGGACCGCGTTTCACTCTCGGCGGTCATGTATGTTTCGGGGCTCTGGGCGTTTTATCGCCTGACGGCGGCGATCCTGCAGCTTGTCAAGTTCCGGAAAAGCGACCGTCCGCTGCTGTCGGCGTCAAAGCTTCTGAACCTGTCGGCGGCGCTGATGTCGATCTTCATTCTGCAGAACACGATGCTGCGGCATTTCGGCACCGACGAGCTGTTCCGGCAGAACATGAACCGCGGCTTCGGCATCGCGGTATCGGCGGCGGTCACCGGGATCGCGCTCTGGATGATCGTCCACGCGACGAGAAAGCTGAAAGGAATCCGGGAGACCGCGGCGATCGAGCAGCGGCTCCGAAACGGCTCAGACTGTTAATAAAGGGCCCGGACCATTTTGCGGCATCTGTTTGTGACAAGAATACTTGCAGGTGGAAAAGACGGAGAAAACCGTCTTTTCTTTGATTTTTTCCGCAAAACCAGCCGGTTTTTCGCTCTCGACATAGCATCCGTATCGTCTTTGAGCGAAGAAACCGGCTTTCGAGTCCATTCTTGCCAGCCTGTGCAGCGTGTCAAAAGGGTTTTTGACACGCGGAGTCGTTTGGTTTTCAGAACCGGTCGAGCAGCTTGACCGGCCGGATCAGCAGCGCGCAGACGACGATGGCGATGATCGTATTCGGCAGCATATACATTGCGTTGTAGACGACGGAGAACAGAATCGCGTTCGGCGTTGCGATGGACATGCCGAAGAAATCCGCCGTCGGCTCCGCGTATTCGGCATAGATCGTTATACCGCTTACAAAATGGATCAAAAACCGTCCGATCCCGCCCAGCAGCGCCGCTACGGGCAGCAGGCCGTCCTTTCTGCGGACCAGACCCGCAAAGCCGACGAAAGCGTACGCGACCGAGTAGTCGAGCAGCATGCTCTGCCAGTTGACCGCCGTGCCGCCGGCAAGGAAGAATTTGAGCGTGCCGAAGGCGCAGCCCACAAGCAGTCCCGGCCATACGCTCCAGCGGTAGGCATAGATGATCAGCGGGACCATCACAAAGTCGATGGATCCGCCGAGACCGACGACCGGAATCTTCAGATAGCTCAGCGCAAGCGAAAGCGCGATGGTCAGACCGCCCTCCGCCAGCATACGAATGCCTTTTTTCATAGTATAACTCCTTTTGAAATGAAATTGCCGCCCCGCTGGGACGGCATCAAAAAGCAGATTTGCTACGCTTCCTACGATGGCATGACCCAACAGGTTCCAAGGGTACTTCTCAGCGGCTTTGCCGCGCCCCTGCGTCGGATACCAGTATAGAACGGCGCGCGAAAAAAGTCAAGTTTTTTCCGGCAGGCAGACCGAAAACGCGGTCGGCAGCGACTGCGTCCCGTCGTACCAGAGCCAGCCGTCCGGCGGCGTGTCCGCGGCGACGGCGGCGACAAAGACGCGCATGTGCCATTCGCGGTGCGTGAAGATATGTCTGCGCTCATACTGCGAGATCGCGCCGACCGGTCGCAGCCCCATTGCGCCGATCGCCTGCGCCGCATCCGCGGGGGAGAGCGTTCCGTCGCGGCAGGGCAGCTCGTACAGCCCGCCGAGAAGCCCCTTTTCGGGCCGCTTGCGGATCAGAAACGATTCGCCCCTTTGCAGAACGAACACGGTCATCGGCTGCACGGCGCGCGGCTGTTTTTTGGACTTGACCGGACGAAGCGCGACCGTTCCGTTTTCCAGCGCCCTGCAGTGCGCGCGAAGCGGGCAGGTTTCGCAAAGCGGCGCGCCGTTGGGCAGGCAGACGCACGCGCCGAGCTCCATCATCGCCTGGTTGAACGTGCCGGCGTCGTCGGGAAGCTTTGTCGAAAGCTCCCCGAAGACCGCGTCTTTGGTATGCGGATCGGCAACGTCGCGGCTGTCGTCGAACAGCCGCGCCAGCACGCGCAGCACGTTTCCGTCCACTGCGGGCACGCGCTCGCCGAACGCGATCGAAGCGATCGCGCCCGCCGTATAGCTGCCGATGCCGGGCAGCGTCAGAAGCGCGCGGTACGTGTCCGGAAGCTTGCCGTCAAAATCCGATTCGATCCGGATTGCCGCGCGCTTGAGGTTTTTTGCGCGCGAATAATAGCCGAGCCCCTGCCAGAGCTTCAGCAGCCGGTCGTCCTCCGCGGCGGCGAGATCGCTTACCGTCGGGAGCGCCTCCAAAAACCGCTCGTAATACGGGATCACGGCGGCGACGCGCGTCTGCTGCAGCATGATTTCGCTGAGCCAGATGCGGTACGGATCGCGCGTTTTGCGCCAGGGCAGGTCGCGGCGGGATGCGGTATACCATTGTATCAGGTCGGTTTGCCAGTCCATGTCGGCAGTATACCACATCCGGCCGCGTTTTCCAAGCCCGGTTTTCAGCGGGTAAGCCGCTTTTCGAGCAGCGCGACCGCTTCGTACATCAGCGCGGCCAGTACGCACAGGATCACGACGCTCGCCATCACGAGGTCGAGCTTGAAAACCTGCCCGCCGTACACGATCAGATATCCGAGCCCGGCTTTGCTGACGAGGTATTCCCCGACGATCACGCCGACCCACGACATACCGACCGAAATCTTCAGCGCGGCGATCAGGTCCTTGAGCCCGGCAGGCAGCACGATCTTTGTGAAAATCTGCAGCTTCGACGCGCCGAGCGTCTTCATCAGGAGCTGCTTGTCGTCGGTCGTCGTCAAAAATCCGTTCAGCACCGTGACCGTCGTCACGACGAGCGAAACGAGGATGCCCATCACGACGATGGAGGCCATACCCGCGCCGATCCAGACGATCAGCACCGGTCCGAGCGCGATTTTGGGCAGCGCGTTCAGCACAACGAGATACGGATCAAGCACGCGATTCAGCGCCGGCAGCCACCACAGCAGCACCGCGAGCAGCGTTCCGAGCAGTGTGCCGAAAACGAAGCCGAGCACGGTTTCGAGCAGCGTTGTGCCGACGTGCAGCCACAGGTCGTGCGAGGCGCAAAGGCGGACGACCGTCGCCCACACGCGGGACGGGCTGGAGAGAATGAACGGATCAAACCAGCCGAGCGCGGCGCCCAGTTCCCAAAGCCCGAAAAAGCCGACAAGCACGCCGACCTGCGCGGCGCGCACGCGTCGGTGCGCGCGCTTTTGCCGTTTCAGATACTGTCGATAAGCGTCGTTCATCGGTCGATCTCCTTCCATACGCGGTCGTAAAGCGGTAAAAACGCCGGCAGACGGCGCCGCTCGAGCGGCGACAGCGCCGGATCGAAGCCCGTTTCGATCACGGTTTTCACGCGGGACGGGCGTTTGGAGAACACGAACACGCGGTCGGCCATCGAAACGGCCTCCGAGATGTCGTGCGTGACGAGGATCGCCGTTTTGCGCTGCGCGCGGATGATGCGGTAAACCTCGTCGGAAAGCTGCAGCCGCGTCTGGTAATCGAGCGCGGAAAACGGCTCGTCGAGCAGCAGCAGCTCCGGTTCGAGCGCGAGCGTGCGGATCAGGGCGACCTTCTGCCGCATCCCGCCCGAAAGCTGCCCGGGCTTGTAGTGCAAAAACCCGCCGAGCCCGTAAGCGTTCAGCAGCGCGCGCGCGTTTTCGCGCGTCGCATCGTTCAGGCGGTGCTGCACCTCAAGCCCGAGCAGCACGTTTTTTTCCACCGTGCGCCATTCGAGCAGATGATCGCGCTGCAGCATATACCCGATGCGAACGTCCGGCCGGTCGAACGCGATCGTGCCGGACTGCGGCGCGAGCAGCCCCATCACGAGCGAAAGCACGCTTGTCTTGCCGCAGCCGGAAGGCCCGACGATCGCGGCAAATTCGCCGGGCATGACGGTCAGATTCAGATCGGAAACGGCCTGCGTCTGTTCCGTCTCCGTAAAGTACGAAAAAGACACGTCCGAAACAGTCAGAAATGGAGCGTTCATGAGTTCCTCCGTTGTTTGGTTGGATGATTTATAATATTCCGAACGCCCCGCCCCGGTGTGTACTCCTTTATCGGCAGCCCCTTTTCGTGCGTCAAAGCGTTTTGAGACAACCCCTTTGCATAGAATGAAAAGGAAACGTCCGGTTACCGGTTGCAAAACGCCGGCACAGCGGTTATAATGGTATCAGGATTTCTAAAATAGGTGAGAATGCGTTCAGCGCAACAGGAGATTCCGCTATGACTATCTGGGAGATCATTTCCCTGCTCGGAGGCGTCGGGCTGTTTTTGTACGGCATGACGGTCATGTCGACCGGACTGAAAAACGCGGCCGGCGATTCCCTGCATACGATCCTCGAAAAAGTAACGACCAACCGCGTCCTCGCGGTGCTGATCGGCATCGTCGTGACGATGCTTGTGCAAAGCTCCTCCGCGACGGACATGATGGTGATCGGATTCGTCAATTCCGGTCTGCTGAATCTGATGCAGGCGATCGGCGTCATCATGGGCGCGAACATCGGGACGACCGTGACCGCGCAGATTACGGCGTTTAATCTGACCGCGTTCGCGCCGTTTCTGATTTTCACCGGCGCGATCATGTATCTGTTTTTGAAAAAGCCGCTGCCGCGCCATATCGGCGGGATCCTGCTCGGCTTCGGCATGCTGTTCGTCGGCATCGGGCTGATCAAGACGGCGATCGCGCCGCTTTCCCAGAGCGAAGGGTTCATCCGCGTGCTTTCGGCGCTGTCGAACCCCGCGCTTGCGATCCTGTTCGGCATTCTGTTCACGGCGCTGCTGCAGAGCTCGTCGTCCTCGGTCGTCATCTTTCAGGCGTTTGCGGTCGAAGGCCTTCTGACCTATGAACAGTGCGTCTATCTGGTGATCGGCGCCGCGATCGGCGCCGTCACGCCGAACCTGCTCGCGTCGCTGACGACCGATCGCAACGGCAAGCGCACCGCGCTTTTAAACCTGTATTTCAACGTGCTGCGCGCCGCGCTGCTTCTGATCGTAATCACGGTCTTCCCGATCGTGCTCGAGTGGATCAAGAGGCTCTCGCCGGACGACGTCGCCCGCCAGGTCGCCAATACGCATACGATCTTTGCCGTCGTCGCGGTTGCCGTGATGCTGCCCTGCTCGAAGCTGATCATCAAGCTCACGTATCTGACGCTGCCGCTTCTGCCGGAGGAGCAGCGAAAGAAGGAGGACAAGCGTCTGATCTATCTTGCCGGAACCGAAAACATGGTTCCCGCGGTGGCGGTTCACCAGGCGAAGCTCGAAGTCGTCCGTATGGGCGCGATCGCGCGGGACAACCTGACGCGCGCGATCGAATACTTCTTCTACCCGGAGCGGGAGGAGCTGTATATCCGCGTGGAGGAGACCGAAGAGGTCGTGGACTGGCTCGATCATGCGATCAGCGACAAGCTCGTGACGCTCAGAAGTCTGCAGCTTCCCGAGCGCGACGTATTCCTGCTGTCGCGGCTTGTGCGCGTGACCTCGAACTATGAGCGCATCAGCGACCATGCCGAAAACATGATCGAGTTTGCAAAGCGCCTGCAAAACGCAAAGGTCAAAATTTCCGAAGCCGGGCTCGAGGAGCTGCGACAGCTTTCGGTCGGCGTTCTGAAGTGCCTCGACGTATCGATGGAAATCTTCGAAACCGAATCGTTCAAGCGGCTTAAGGAGGCGGAGGATCTCGAACAGAACGTTGACGATATGCAGGATCAGTTCATTCAGAACCACATCAGCCGCCTGATGCAGAGCGGGTGCGATCCGCTCGCGGGCGTCATTTTCACGGACATGTGTACCGATCTCGAACGCTGTTCCGACCAGGCGCTGAACGTCGCGCACGGGCTGCTGCACGGCAAAGCCGAATAACCGCGCCCGCGGCCGAAATCTGCTGAAACAAAAGGCGCCGCTGTTCGAAAACAGCGGCGCTTCTGCGCCCTCGCGGGTTCGACTCCCCCTTCGATATAAAAAGCCCCGCCGGTCGGCGGGGCTTGGTACCCGATAGGGGAGTCGAGGCAGCTTTGCTTCGCAAACCTGCCTCGGGGCCCCTGCCCCGAACGCGTCGGGGAAAACCCCGCACCGCGGGCTTTTCTTTTCCCGCCGCGCCCTCGCGGGTTCGACTCCCCCTTCGATATAAAAAGCCCCGCCGGTCGGCGGGGCTTGGTACCCGATAGGGGAGTCGAACCCCTGTTACCGCCGTGAGAGGGCGGTGTCCTAGGCCACTAGACGAATCGAGCAAGTGCAATTATAATACTCAAAAAGCGCTTGCCTGTCAAGTGGTTTTTGGAAAAATGCCGCAAAGTCTTTTGAACGGGCGCCGGGCGGTCTGTAAAATTTGAAAAGGGGGCAGACTTCTTTTCCGGAACATGCTATAATTAATTCCGAATATGGGCTTTTTTCCCGGAGGTTTTTATGCTGGAACTCAAAGAACTGTCGTTCGGCGTTTCGGACGACGGCGCGGACAAAGAAATCATCCGCGACATCTCTTTAACGGTCCCCGATCATCGGCTCGTCGTCATCACGGGGCCGAACGGCGGCGGCAAATCGACGCTGGCCAAACTGATTGCGGGCGTTGAAAAGCCGACCTCGGGCCGCATCGTTTTTGACGGCGAGGACATCACCGACCTCGGCATAACCGACCGCGCGCGCCGCGGGATCGCGTTCGCGTTTCAGCAGCCCGTGCGCTTCAAGGGCATTCGCGTGATCGACCTGCTCCGCATCGCGGTCGGGCGGCGCATCGCCGTTTCCGATGCCTGCGAGTATCTCTCCGCGGTCGGGCTTTGCGCGCGCGATTACATTGACCGCGAAGTCAACGCAAGCCTTTCGGGCGGCGAGCTCAAGCGCATCGAGATCGCCACCGTGCTGGCGCGGAACGCGAAGCTGACCGTTTTCGACGAGCCGGAAGCCGGCATCGACCTCTGGAGTTTTCAGAACCTCATTGAGGTGTTCGAAAGCATGCGGGAACGGGTCAAAGACCGGTCGATCCTGATCATTTCGCACCAGGAGCGGATCCTGAACATTGCCGACGAAATCATCGTCTTAAAGGACGGCGCGCTGCAGCGGCAGGGGATCCGTTCGGAGGTGATGCCCGAACTGATCGGAACCGCTTCGGCGGTGCAGATGTGCCGCGGAACGGGCGCGGGGAAAGGAGCGTCTTCGGAATGGTAAAACTGGATGAAATTCAAAAGCGGCTGCTGCTGGAGATCGCCGACCTGCATCAGGTGCCGGAAGGCGCGTACAATATCCGTTCCGACAGCGAGTCCGTCGGGCGGCAGTCCACCGCGAACATCGAGATCGTTTCCAAGACCGGCGTCAGCGGCCTCGAGATCCGGATCAAGCCCGGCACGAAGAACGAAAGCGTGCATATCCCCGTCGTTTTGACGAAAAGCGGGATCAAGGAGACGGTTTACAACGATTTCTTCATCGGCGAGGACGCGGACGTCGTGATCGTCGCCGGCTGCGGCATCGACAACTGCGGCAATCAGGATTCGCAGCACGACGGCGTGCACCGCTTCTTTGTCGGCAAAAACGCGAAAGTCAGATATGTGGAAAAGCACTACGGCTCCGGTAGCGGCAGCGGCAAGCGCGTCCTGAATCCCGTGACCGAGGTGTTCCAGGAGGAAGGCAGCGTCGTCGAGATGGAGATGGTGCAGATCAGGGGCGTCGACGACACCGAGCGGACGACGCGCGCCGAGCTTGGGGCGGGCGCGAAGCTGACCGTCCGCGAGCGGCTGATGACGCACGATGAGCAGCGCGCGATCAGCGTCTACGACGTGGCGCTCAACGGTAAGGACGCGAGCGCGGACGTTGTTTCCCGCTCCGTCGCAAAGGGAACGTCCTGTCAGAAATTCGACGCGAAGATTGCGGGAAACGCGCCGTGCCACGGGCATACGGAA
Source organism: uncultured Eubacteriales bacterium (assembly GCA_902768795.1). Classification (GTDB taxonomy): domain Bacteria; phylum Bacillota; class Clostridia; order Christensenellales; family CAG-138; genus UBA3792. The sequence continues at coordinate 157,473 of CACXMS010000004.1, read as the reverse complement.
TGCGACTCGATCATTATGGAACAGGGCCGCATCCTTGCGGTGCCGGGTCTGGAGGCGAACGATCCGGACGCGGAGCTGTTCCATGAGGCCGCGATCGGCAAGATCGCGGGCGAGCAGCTGATCAAGCTGATGACGCTCGGTCTGACCGAGGCGGAAGCCGAGGAGCAGATCATAAACGGTTTTCTGCGGTAAGGGGGACGGCATGCTGCACATCGTTCTGGTGGAGCCGGAGATTCCGAGCAACACGGGCAACATTTCACGCACCTGCGCAATCACGAACACCGCGCTGCACCTTGTCCGCCCGCTCGGGTTTTCGACCGACGACAAGGCGCTCAAAAGGGCCGGGCTCGATTACTGGCAGTACCTCACGCTGTATTATCACGACAGCATCGGGGACGTTTGGGCGCAGTTTCCGTCCGCGCGGTTTTTCTATTGCTCGACGCACGCAAAGAACCGGTACGACGAGGTTCGCTTTTCGGACGGCGACTTTCTCGTGTTCGGCAAGGAAACGGCGGGACTTCCAAAGCCATTGCTGAAGGAACACGCCGACGAAGCGATCCGGATCCCGATGGGCGACGGACAGCGCTCGCTGAACCTTTCGAACGCGGCGGCGATCGTTCTGTACGAGGCGCTGCGGCAGAACGATTTTTTCGGGATGCGCTGATCCCGGCTCAGAAAGCGTTGCAGAGCGAAAACGTATCGAGCGAGGGATCGGCGTAATAATCGTAATCGTCGAGGAACGGCGAATAGGTCGTGACTTCGATCGTGCGGAGCACGGGATCGAACGAAAGGATCCGGAGGTAGCCGAGCCCGTTCTTCTTATCGTCCTGGAAATTGTACATCAGCGCGTTGACGGTGCGCGTGTTGTCGTCATAGGTGTTCTGCCAGCGGACCGAGCCGTCCATGTGTCCGCAGAGCACGAGCCGGACGTTGGACGCTTCGCGCAGCAGCGACTGCTCGATCCGTTTTCCGTTGTCGGTCAGCGTGCCGTTGCTTTCGAGAAAGCTGTGCACAAGCAGCACTGCCGTGTAGTCGGGGTATTCCGCGAGCCGCTTTTTCACCCAGTCGAGGTAGGCCGTATCCTTCTGCCAGCCGATGCCGACGAGCAGCAGCCGCTTTTTTGCGAACGGCTGCACCCAGCAGACGCCGTCCCGGAACAGCTGTTTTTTGTTGGTCACCGAGCAGAACGCCGCCTTGCGGTACGCGGAATAATCGACGGTATCGGCGCCGACGTCGTGGTTCCCCGCGACGCACAGGAGCGGCAGATGCCCCTCCAGCGTTTTCAGCGCGCTCGCTGCGTTGTTCCAATGCCTCTCGTACAGATGGTTGTCGACGATGTCGCCGGTATGCACGACTGCGAGCGCATTGTAATCCGCCGCGTGCTCGACGGACCATTCGGTCATTTTACGGAAGATCTCGGGGCGCTTATAGGCGTAATACTGCGTATCGGAATACCACAGCAGCGCGAACGGCTCGGGATCGGGCGTTTCGGTCGGAACCGGCGTCGGCGCGGGCGTCGGGATCGGCAGCGCGGTCAGGCGCGGCGTCGCGTCGGCCGTGATTTCGATGGCCACGACGTACATCGTCGAGGACGCGCCGACGTATGTCTGCGCGCCTTTTGTCGGGACGCGTCCCCAGAGAATGCAGAAGACCGCTGCGCCGAGCAGCAGGAAGAGCCAAAGAAAACCGAGCAGACGTTGATGCTTCATGTTTGCCTCCGAAACCATTTTGGAGGAGTGTAGCACAAGCGGCGTGTCGAATGTTGCTTTCGACGAAACTCGAATCGGAAGCGTTAAAATCGCGGTTTTTGCGCCGCTCCGTTTTTTTACGGAAAAAAGTGTTCACAAATACGATTATTTGTGGCATACTGATCGTACAAGCGACAGAAAGGAAAGAAATGATGGAACAAAAATGGAAAGAATACGCGCGGCTGCTCGTTGAAGTCGGCGTAAACATTCAAAAGGGACAGACGCTCGTGCTGTTCTGCCCGGTGGACCATGCGCCGTTTGCGCGGCTTTGCGCGGACGCGGCATACGATCTCGGCGCGCGCGAAGTCGTCAACGTGTGGACGGACAATTATATGGTCCGGGCAAAGTATCTTCGCGCGGAGGATTCCGTGTTTTCCGAGTTTCCCCAGTGGCGGGCGGACATGTTCTACGCGCTGGCCAAGCAGGGCGCGGCGTTTTTGCATCTGCGCGCCAATGACCCCGAAAACCTGCTCGGCGTCGATCCGGAGCGTATCCTGCGGGCAAACAAGGCCGCGGGCGAAGCACAGAAGCCGTACCGCGCGCTTTCGGCCAGGAACGTGTATCCGTGGACGATCGGCTGCCTGTCCTCTCCGAAGTGGGCAAAAAAGGTTTTCCCCGATCTTGAGGAGAGCGCGGCGGTGCAGGCGCTTTGGGACCGGATCTTTGAAGCGGTCCGTGTAAAGGGCGACGGAACGGCGGTCGAAGCATGGAAACAGCATACGGAAAACCTGCGCCGGCGCATGAAGATCCTGAACGATTACAACTTCAAATCGCTGCATTACAAGAGCGCGAACGGCACGGACTTTACCGTTATGCTGGCGGTGAACCATGTCTGGGAGGCGGGCGGCGACGTAACCGCGTCCGGACAGCCCTATATGCCGAACATGCCGACCGAGGAAATCTTTACCGCGCCGAACCGTACCGGAAGCAACGGCGTAATCTGCTCCGTGATGCCGCTTTGCCGCGACGGAAACGTGATCCGGGATATCCGGTTTACGGTGCGCGACGGAAAGATTGTCGAAGCGCATGCGTCGAGCGGCGAGGAAGTGCTGAAGAATGCGATCTCCGTGGACGAAGGCGCTTCGTATTTCGGCGAAGTCGCGCTGGTGCCGTACGATTCGCCGATCCGGCGCTCCGGCGTGCTCTATTATGAAACGCTGTATGACGAGAACGCTTCCTGCCATTTCGCCTTCGGGCACGCGTATGCGTCCACGCTGAAGGGCGGCACGCAGATGACGAAGGAAGAGCAGAAGGCGGCGGGACTCAACGACTCGATCACGCACGTCGACTTTATGGTCGGCGCAAAGGATCTTTCGATCACGGGCACGACGTTCGACGGCAGGGAGATCCCGGTATTCATCGACGGCAATTTCGCATTCTGAACCGATTGCACAGGAGCCGCGGCGCGGGGGAGAGCTATGAAACCTTATGACAAACCGCAAAAGAAACTGCTGATCACGACGGTGAGCATCCTCGGCGGAAACGCGATCCTCGCGTTTTTGGTCGCGGCGTTTATCATTCCGCACGGGATTCTGATGGGCGGCACGACCGGCATCGGCATCGTGCTCAGCCACATCTTCCCAGCGCTCGACGTTTCTCTGCTGATCCTGATTCTGAACGTATTGCTGCTGCTTATGGGGCTGCTTCTTCTCGGGCGCAAGTTTGCGGCGACGACGGTGGCGAGTTCGTTTCTGTACCCCGCGTTTTTGGCGCTGTTTCAGCGAATTCCGGGCGTCGACCGGCTGACGGACAATCCGGTGCTTGCCGCGGTGTTTGCGGGCGTGCTGATGGGCATTGCGCTCGGGCTCGTGATGCGCGTCGGCTCCAGTACCGGCGGTATGGACATCGTTGCGCTGATCCTCGCCAAGTGGACGCACCGTTCGGTTGCGGTGTTCGTATGGATCAGCGATATCGTCGTGATCGGCGGACAGGCGCTGTTTACGCCGACCGAAAAGACGATGCTCGGCATTTTCGTGCTGCTGCTCGAAAGCGTCGTGCTCGATCGCGCGATGATGCTCGGCAAATCGCAGATTCAGATTTTTGTCGTTTCGGAAAAGTATGAACAGCTGCGGGAAGTGCTGCTCGGCAAGCTCGAGGCCGGCGTTACGATGACGGTCATCGAGACCGGACTGCTGCGGCAGGAGCAAAAGGGCGTGCTGTGCGTGATTCCGCAGCGGAAGCTGTATCAGGCGACGGAGCTGATCCGCGGGATCGACCCGATGGCGTTCATCACGGTGACACAGGTCAAGGAGGTGCGCGGCCGCGGGTTTACCGTGGAGCGCACGGCAATGGATCCGCCGGAAGCGAAACAATAAGGGCGCCGCTGCAAAAGGCGCCAGAACATTTTCGGCAGATTTTGGAAAAGAATACTTGCAGGCGGAAAAGACGGAAAAACCCCGTCTTTTCTTGGATTATGGTCTGCCGCCTTTTGCAGCAGCCCCTTCAGTACACGTCCAGCCGCCCGATATAGGCGTATAGGTAGAGCTGTCCGAGCAGAAGGCACGAGAACGTCAGCGCGCCGTCGACCCATTTGCGGCGGCCAAGATCCGCCATCGCAAACAGCAGCGGGAACAGCACCATCAGGTACCGCGGCGCGGAGAGCAGCCAGGTCGTGCCCATCGAAACCGCAAAATAGATCAGAAAGTAAGCGACGTACGACGGCCGCTGTTTTTTTGCGCCGACGGCCATCAGGCCAAGCGCCGAAAACTGCGCGAGCAGGTTTGGAATCCAGAGTCCGAGCGCGTCGGAGCGCTTGTCGGAACCGAGCCAGCGCAGACAGTAGTTCAGCTGGTACCGCACGGAATGGAAGAACCAGCCGAGCTGCTGTCCCCAATTCTGTTTCTGCAGTACCGTGAACGTAAACGCGCTGCCGGTTTCAAGGTAATTGATAAGAAGATATCCGAAAAGGCCCGCCGGAATCAGCAGCAGCGCAAAGCCCCAAAGCAGGGGCGCCCGCTTTTTTTCGGCGCAAAGAACCTCGGTGAGCCATTCAAAGACGGCTGGCACGAGCAGGATCACGCCGACCGAGCGCGTAAACGCGGCAAGCCCGCCCGCAATCCCGGCCAGCAGCCAGTTTTTCCGGCGCGCGCCGAGCAGGCAGAGCAGCGACAGCAGCAAAAACGTGCTTTCGGTCAGCGCGGCGGTCTGAAACAGCGCCGCCGGCAGGATACAGCAGTATTTTATGGCTCTGAGCGAGGTTTCGCGGTCATAATCGTGCCGCGCGAGCGCATAAAGCGCGCAGCCCGCAAAGCATGAGGAGAGGATCGAAATGAACATGCCGGACGGAAAATAATGTCCGGTCAGCTGCGCGAGCAAGCGGACGAGGATCGAATAGAACGGCAGAAAGACGAGCCGCCAGACGGTGCCGGAATTGTCGTAATCCGCGTACCAGTGCTCCGCGATCGCAAGGTAGTGGCGCGTGTCCGAACCGCTCCAGGTCCAAAGACTGTCGAGCGGGGAGCTGTCAAAGCCGAACGCGGCGATTTGCCAGAGATAGGCAAGCAGGATGCGGACCGCGTGCGAAAGGGCCATGATGAGAAAGATCAGAAGGAAAATGCGAATCCCGTCCCGCGGGGCGGCGGGGTCCGGCGTTTTCTCGCGCCACGCGCCGATCCAGCGGAATACGAACAGCACGCCGACGACCATGAACAGAACAAGGTCGCAGACCACGATGACGCCTTCATACCAGTAATCGATCGGGTTCCCGATCAGGTACAGCGCAAAACAGGCAAGCAGCGCCGCGGCGCATCCGCCGGTGATCCAGCATTCGGTTTTGTGCGTCCGAAAAAATTCCATGCTCCCATGATAGCACAGATCCGGCGTCAATGCAATTCCTTTCGAACGGGAAAATCGGAGGCGGCTATGCGGGCGGCTTCCGGAAAAAGAGCGGCCAAAACGCCCACGCGGAAAGGACGGCGCCGAGCGCGTCGAAAACGATGTAAAACAGGCGCATCCGCCCGTTGGAGGCGAGCAGAACGCCGAGCGCAAGCAGCGCTGTCATCAGAAGGAGCAAAGCGCCGTCGAGCGCATGGCAAAGCACGCGGCCGGCCGAAAGCCGCAGCCGCGTGAACAGATCGTAAAGAAGCCCCGTTGCGATGCCGACGCAGAGCAGCAGCGCCGCGGCATACCCCTGGGAAAAGACGTCGATCATGTCCGGCGGAACAGCGAAAACCGCTTTTGAGGCTGCGGCTGCTCGTATTCGAGCGAAAGGACTGTTCCGTCGAGCAGGATCTGGCCCGCGTCCGGGTCGAGCTTGCCGAGCTTCATCCCCTCGCCCCAAAGGGTCAGCGTGCCGGCCGACGTGCGGACCGTCGCTTCGTCCTCATGAAAGCTTTCGACGTCGATGACGCCGGTGATCCGCACGTGCGTGCGGTCTTCGATCAGAATGGCATGCGCGTCGCCGTGCGGCCGCGCGGAATCCGTTTGTTTCAGTTCCATGGTTCGTCCTCCTGCCAAAATGTATGCAAGGGTGCGACAAAAAAGAACCGAGCGCAAAAAGATGCTGTCCCGGAGTTGTAAATAAATTGTCACAATTGCAGATGCGCCGCGCGCGGCGCATTGACGGGTTTCCCAAACTTTGCTATACTGACCCTGTAAACTGTGAGTAAGTCTACGTGTGAATCCGTATGCACAGAAAGGAGCAATATGAAACGGAAAATTCTTGCCCTGATGCTGGCAGTCCTGATGCTGTTCACCGTCGTTCCCGCCGCGTTTGCGGAGGAACCGGCGGAGCCGTCGACGGAGGAAACCGTCGTCGCCGCCGAAACCGAACAGCCCGCTGAAGAGCCGGCGGAAGAACCGGCGGAACAGCCCGCTGAAGAACCGGCGGAAGAGCCGGCGGAAGAACCCGGCGAAGAACCGAAGGAAGAACCCACCGAACAGCCGACCGAGGAGCCGACGGAAGAACCCGGCGAAGAACCGGCGGAGCAACCCGGCGAGGAGCCGACCGAGGAGATCGAGGACGAACGGCTCGAAACCGAGGAAAAGGTCGTTTTCAACGTAACGAATTTCCCGGACGCGGCTTTCCGCGCGTGGCTGATCGCCAACCTGGATCCGAAGCCGGAGGTGGATCCGGAAACGGGCGATTACGTTCTGACCAAGGGTCAGGCGACGGCGATTACGGCGATCGACTGCTCATCGCAGAGCATTACGGACGTTACGGGCGTCGAGTTTTTCCCGAATCTGGCGACGCTGAACGTCAAGGACAACGCGATCGAGACCATCGATCTGACGAAGAACGCGAAACTGAAGGAACTGGACGTTTCGGGCAACCAGCTCGTTGCGCTGAAGCTTTCCGGCAACCCCGTTCTCACAACGCTGTACTGCCAGAACAACCTGCTCGAAACGCTGGACGTTTCGCAGAACACGAAGCTGAGCCGACTGATCTGCAAGACCAACCATCTGACGCGGCTCGACGTCAGCGCTTCGACGCATCCGGACCTCGAGCTGTTTGACGGCGAGATCGGCGATCAGACCTCCAACCCGCAGGCCGGCATGAAGAACGGCACGGAGTTCAAGTATGACATGACATACCTTGTGCCGAAGGCCTCGATGTCGAACGTCAAGATGCTCGAATCGACGAGCGCGCTCGACAAGACTTCCGGCATCGTCACGTTTACAAGCGAAGTGTCGGAGTTCAGCTACTCCTATGCGACCGGCATCGGCGACAGCCGGATGGAAGTCCTGGTTCCGATGACGTTCTGGGTCACGCCCGACGGCGCGGCGCTCCTGATCAATGAAACGACGTTCCCGGACGCGACGTTCCGCGCATGGATCATTGCGAATCTGGCGGTCAGCGGCAACGCTTCCGACGGATACTATATGACCAAAGCGCAGGTGGAAGCGGTCAAGAGCATCGTTTGCAGCGGCAAGGGCATCACGAACCTCGGCAAGATCTCGGCGTTCACGAATCTGGAGGAGCTGGACGCGGGCAGCAATAAGATTTCCGCAGTCGATCTGACAAAGAATACGAAGCTGATCAATCTGACGCTGTCGGACAACCTGCTTTCGGAGCTGAACGTAACGAAGAACACGAAGCTGAAAACCCTGCTCGTCGCAACCAACTCGCTGACGGCGCTGGATCTGACCAAGAACACGGCGCTGGAACAGCTGAACTGCGCCGAAAACAAGCTGACGTCGCTTTCGCTGACGAAGAACACGAAGCTGACGGCTCTGCTTTGCAGCAACAACGCGCTGACCTCGCTGACCGTGTCGAAGTGCACGGCGCTGTCGGCGATTTCGGCCGACAACAACAAGCTGCCCGAGCTGAACCTGAAGTACAACACGAAGCTGCAGATCCTGTCGGTGAAGGGCAATGAGCTGACCGAGCTCAACCTGGCCAAGAACACCAAGATCGAGTATGTCGACTGCTCGAACAACAAGCTGACCGCGCTGACCGCGACGAACCTCGAGAAGCTCGCCGGACTGCTTTGTTCCGACAACCAGCTCACCAAGCTCGACCTTTCGAAGAACACCGCGCTTGTCGCGCTGGACTGCTCGAACAATAAGCTCGATGAGCTGACCGTCGCAAAGTGCACGGCGCTGCAGGCAATCCACTGCAGCGGCAACGCGTTCACGACGCTGTCGTTCCCCGAGAATACGAATCTTACGGAAATCGTCTGCACCGGCTCCAAGCTCGAAAAGATCGACGTTTCCAAAAACACCAAGCTGAAGACGCTCGACTGCTCCGAAAACGAGCTGACCGAGCTGGAGCTTTCGAAGAACACCGCGCTTGAGAACCTGAACTGCGAGAAGAACCATATCACGATGCTCGACCTGACGCACAATACGGCGCTGACGACGGCCAAGTGCGGCGGCCAGACGACCGAGAAGCTGCTCGGCGAAGTCAAGGGCGGCATCTATACGTTCCATCTCACGAAGGTCAACGCGCTGCTGATCGCCAAGCTGACCAACGTCACGCTGCCGGACACGTCGCTTTCGCTCGACACAACGACCGGCATCATCACATTCCCGTCCGGCGCGGACGAATTCGTCTACGAGTACGCGACCGGCTCCGGCACGACGAAGCTGGAAGTCACGGTTCCGACGCTGTTCAGCACGCTTTCGAACGCGATCGTATTTGAAGACGCGTCCACGCTGCGCGGCGAAAACGTCCAGGTTGACGGCAAGGCCTATCAGGTCGTCGAAGGCATCGTTGCGCTGCCGGACGGCGTGACGCCGAAGGTCGTTACGCAGTATGCGTTCAACGCGGTTTCCGCCGATCCGCACACCGTCTATCCGACGGCGATGCGCGTCTGGTTCGTTCAGGAGAAGAGCGGCGTGCAGGTCGCGGTCTATGCCCCGAACTACGAGAACATTCTCCAGTACAAGGGCAGCTCGATCCGCATCACCGGCAACAAGGGCATCCGCATGATCACGGGCGTTCCGAAGGACAAGCGCGCGCTGCTGATCGGCAAGAACGGGCTTGACGGCTATAAGCTGCTCGAGTACGGCACGATCGCGATCTGGAAAACGGATCTCGGCACAAGCGATCTGACGCTCGAAACGCCGAACATCAAGAGCAACTATGCGTACAGCAAGGAAAAGAAGACCGACCCGATCTTCTCCAAGGCGAACGGTCTGATCCAGTACACGAACGTTCTGACGTTCACGGAAATGGCCAAGTGCATTCCGGATCTCGTGCTGCGCCCGTACATGAAGGTTGCGGACGACGACGGCGCTGTGATGGTCCTCTACGGCGGCATGATCACGCGCAACATCGGCTATATCGCCTATCAGAACCGCAACGCGTTCAAGTCGACGAGCGCCGCGTATAAGTACATCTGGGAGATCATCCACGCCGTGTACGGAAATCTGTACGACGACGAGTACAAGGGATAAGAGGTAAAACGGCATGAAACGAATCGGATGGATTATTCTGGCGGTGCTGCTGATCGCGGCTGTCATCGGCTGTGACACCAACCGTGCCGCCGAGGTCGTGACAGCGACGCCCGAACCGACGGTCGAACCGACGGCAGCGCCGACGGCCGAGCCGACCGAAGAGCCGACGCCGGCTCCGACGGATACGCCGGCTCCGACCGACACGCCCGCCCCGACGGACACGCCGGCCCCGACGGATACGCCGGAACCGACGGCGACGCCCGCTCCCGAGAGCGAGACCGCAAAGTCGAAGGTCAACAATCTCGGCGTGGTCGCAAAGGTGTTCGCGGACGGCGACGAGCTGGACGTAACGGCGCAGCAGGGCGACTTCTATGTGGTCAACGATCCGAGCGAAGGCAGCATCCTTGTGGAGAAGCGGTTTGTCTTTATGGGCAAGGAAAAGGCGGCAAAGTCCTATACGGGCTATGCGACAAGCCGCGCGGGCGTGTATGACAACCCGTATCTCGAAGGCAAGACGGTTAAGACGCTGACGCTCAACACGAAAGTGACCGTGAACGATGTGTACGGCGACGTTGTGCATGTCAAGCTGTCGGACAAGACCGAAGGGTATATGTCGCTTGCCGAGGTCAGCAAAAAGAAGAACAAGACCACCGGAGGCGGCGGCACCGGCGGCGGATCGACCGGCAAGGACGGCGGCGATATCGCGCTTTCCGCTTCCCCGATGCAGGGCTTTGAGACCGTAAACGTCGCTTCCACGCTTGTGACCGCGAAGTTCACGGCCGGCAAGGGCAAGATCCACGCGGACGGCGTCGAGGGCTACTATGCGGTGTACAATCGCGGCGACAAGGTCGAGGTTCTCGAGAAGGGCAAGACGCGTTCGACGGTGCTGGCAAACGGCAAGACCGGCGAAGTCGAAACCGATCTGCTGATGTTTGAGGACGACGCGGCGTACAAGGAATGGGAGGGCTACGCGAAAGCGGACGCGCCGTTCCATCTCCAGTACCGGCTGTACGACGTTCCCTCGCTGCAGAAGAAGAACACGAAGGTGCGCGTGCTCGACGAGTGCGGATCGCTTCTGATTGTCAAGGTCGGCAGCAAGGTCGGCGTCATGCTGAGCACAGACGTCAGCACGAAGAAAGTCACCACCGGCGGCGGTGGCGGCGGCGGAAACTCCGGCGGCGAATGGACGGATCCGGTCCTGTAACCGGTGCGCGGCACATCCGCGAATCAATGAAACCCAGGGAACCGTTCCGACCCCGAAAGGGGCTTCGGGCGGTTCCTTTTTTCCGCCGGGAGCACGGCAAAAAAACGGTCGGCTTGCAAAATCTGGGAAAAAATATACAAAAAGTACATAGGCAAAAAGGTAGACTTTTTTCGGCCGCCTATGCTATAATACTCATGGTATACCGCAAGCTTGCGGCAGTTCGCTTTTCCCGAAAAAGGCGGGGTGTGCTTATTGCGGATTTTCGCGACGAAAAAAAGCGAAAATCCGATCAAAACAGCGCGCTTGCGGAAAAAAAGAAATACGGGCGCATCCGAAAAAAAGAAGGAGAAAAAGATGGCAAACAGTTTGTACGGCAAAGCCAGGCGCGGCCTCTCGCTGCTGCTTGCGGCGTTCATGCTCTTCGGCTGCCTGGGCGTAACCGCCCTCGCGGAAGAAGATCCCACGATGGAGGAGCAGACGGAGGCGGTTCAGCCCGCGGAAACGGTCGAACCCGAAGAAAACGCACAGGAACCCGGCGAGCAACCGGAAGCGCCCGAAGAGGAACCCGGCGAGCAGCCGGAAGCGCCCGAAGAGGAACCCGGCGAGCAGCCGGAAGTGCCCGAAGAGGAACCCGGCGAGCAGCCGGAGGAGCCCGGGGAAGAGCCGCTTGAGGAGATCGGGACGGAAAAGAGCAACAACGCAGGCGCGGGCTATTATCTGGTCGGCGATCCGATCGGCTGGTCGGTGCAGGATCAGTATAAATTCACCCAAAAGACGTCGGACAGTCCGGAAGAATACATGAAGCATTACGGCAGCTTTACGGCGGGCGGATACAAGGTTGTGTATTCCGAGGACGGAAGCACCATCAAGACATGGTATCCGGATGGAGGCAATGTATCCCTTGACGGCGGATCGCAGTATATCTTCTTCAGTCCGAGCTATCATGACTCTTCCAGCTGGAAGGGCGGTCACATCTACACAACGCGGCTTCTGGACGGCTACTATCTGATCGGCCGGAACGGGTTCGATGTGAGCAACCTGACGGATGCGGATAAATTCTCGGACAGCACGGACGATCAGGGTCAGCATACGCTGACGACGACGCTGACCGCAGGGCAGGAAATCAAGGTCGTCAAAGTTCAGAACAGCACGATTACTGCGTGGTATCCGGATCAGGGCGGCAACTATACGGTCGACGCGGCGCACGCCGGAAACAAGACGATCTATTTCAAATCGACCTACAACAGCGATTGGAGCGCGTTCGGCGGGCATATCTGGATCAGCACGGCCTATGAGGACGGATATTACCTGATCAAGAACGGCTGGACGGTCGATTATATCGACTTTACCAACGGAAAGTTCACCGTGAACCCGAACGATGCGAACGAATACATGCTTTCGACGACGCTTGCCCAGGGCGACAGGATCAAGGTCGTGAAGGTGGAGAGCGGCGCGATCGCTGAAGGAAGATGGTATCCCAACGGCGAAGGAACGGAGTACACGGTCGACGCAAGCCATTCCGGAAACGTAACGATCTATTTCCGGAAGGACTACCAGGACTCGTGGGCCAGTCCGTTCGGCGGATATTTCTACATCGTCGCCGGCGGTTCCGCAAGTATTCCCGACGGCTATTATATGATCGGCTCGCGCCATAACTGGAACGTCGCAAACCTCACGCTTGCGGACAAGGTTTACAACAATCCGGATTACGGCAACAACTATCCCGGCATTGACCATGAGTGGATGCGCCTCGTTTACCTGAACAGCGGGGAAACGATCAAGGTCGTCCATGTGCAAAACGGCCGGATCACCCAATGGTACGGACTCGACCATCCGATCAACGGCACCTATGTCGGCAACCAGTTCCTGTTCTTCATGGAAGCGCTCGATCACGATCGCGGCGACAACAGCGCGATCGAAGGCGACTGGCAGTGGAACATCGGCAAGCGCTTCTCGGTGCAGCGCGGATACCAGACGAGCTCCGCACAGGGAACGGCGTCAAGCTACACGCGCGGCGACCTGGTCAAGAGCCACAACAACACAGCATACCAGGAGGACTATCCGACCTACGGTTATCGTCTGACGAACGGCAGTGTAACGGTCAACACCGGCACGGCGTACGACGCGAACGATTATCAGTACGGCAACGGCGTGCCTTCGCCGAACGACGTTTACAACCTCTACCTCGGTCAGCAGATCTCGATGGTCGTGACGCCGGACGAGGGATACGAGGTGCAGGGGCCGGTTGTCGTGAGAAAGAGCGACGGCACGACCTTTAACGCAAACTATGACGCATCGACGAATAAGATCACATTCACAATGGTGGCAAGCGATCTGACCGTCATTATCAACCTCGTGCCGAAGGTCTACAACGTCACGGTCGTTCAGCCGAACCCGGTCTGGGGAAAGAACGGCGCGAACAAGTCGACCGCGGCCAAGGATGAAACCGTGACCGTCACCGCGGTTCCGTACGGCGGCTGCGAGTTGCTCGGCCTTCCGATCGTTACCAGAGACGATACGGGCGCAGCGGTGGAGGTCAGAGTCGAAAACGGCGCGTATGTATTCATGATGCCGGCTGCGGACGTGACGGTTTCCGCGCTGTATGAATGGGTGTTCCGCAGCTGCAACCTTGAGCTTTCCGGCGAGATCGGCGTCAATATGTACGTCTATCTCAGGGACGTCAACAACACCGACAATTTCGGAATTCCGGCGGCCAACCGGACGCCCGAAAAGCTGTACGTGACCTTCGATATCCATCTGAAGGACGGCACGACCGTTACCAAGACGGTAAAGTATGATCCGGACTTCATGAGCTCCGGCACGACGCTGCTGTACGGCTTCACCTGTTACGAGAACGTCCTGCAGCTTGCGAGTTCGTTTACGGCCACGCTGCATTACATCGGCAAGGACAATGCGGAGCACTCCGTTGTCCGCAACTATTCCGCGCCGAAGTATCTGGACACCATCAACAGCATGTCTGCATCGGACGCCAAGGATCTGGTCAAGGCGATCGCGGACTACGGCTACTATGCGCAGCAGTACATGTTCGAGATTCATTCGGGCTACAGCGCAAAGTTCGATCAGATGCCGGTGCATTATACGAATTCGTACTCCTATGACGACGTGAAGGCGGCGGTCGAACCGAAGCGGATGCGCGCATACTACAGCACGGATTACGCATCGGTTTCCTTCCAGATTTTGCTGGAATCGGCAACGGCGATTAAGGTGTTTATCACGCCGCAGAACGGCGCGGTGCTTTCGGCGTTCACGATCGACGGAGAGGATTATACGCCTTCGGTCGACGGCAGCGGACGCTATGTCGTCACGATCAGCGGAATCGGCGCGGGCATGCTCGGGCACTTGTATGACATCCGGGCGAAGGCGACAAAGACGGACGCGGGGACCGGCGAAGAAACGACGTCCGACGTGAAGATCTACGTTTCCGGTCTGTCGTATGCCTATAAGGTTCTGGCGGAACAGGCCGGTTCGGAAACGGCTGCCGCGAAGAACGCCATGTGCGCGATGTACCAGTATTATGTAAAAGCCAAAGAATATGCGGAAGCGCATAGTAACTGAACAGAAAGAAACAGGTGATACCATGAAACAGTATGAAGAAGCAAAAGTGACCGTTCTGCGTCTGAACTTTTCGGACATAATTTGCACATCCGACTTTGAGCCCATTACGCCGGAAGTAACGGTTCCCCCGGAGCCCCCGGAAGATTCGGACGATCTGTAAGCAAAGCGAAATATGCGAAAGAAATGGTTGATTGCGGCGGCAGCGGCGGTGCTGCTGCTTGCCGCGTGCATCGGCGTGTTCTTCGCGGTGCGAGGCGCCGCAAAGGGGAACGGACCGGACGCAGCGCCGACCGCGACGGCGGCGCCGTCGGAGACGCCGCTTGCGGACCCCACGCATAAGCCCGAAAGCGGGACGCCGGAGAAGGCGGTTGCGCCGGAGCCGGAAGAATCGGAGCCGTCCGAACCGACAGAACAGCCGACGGCTGAGCCGTCCGCGACGCAAGCCCCGACCGAGGCCGCGACGCAGGCACCGACGGAAAAGCCGGATTCGACCGCAAAGCCAAAGCAGACAGCGGCAGGCGAGACGCCTGCGCCGGGCGCGACGGACGCTCCCACGGAGAATCCTACGGAGAAGCCGACCGAAACGCCGGCCGGGAAGCAGGACGGCGACGTCGGAACCGTTACGCTCCCGGAGATTCCGCTGCTCCCGTAAGCACACAGCAAACCGTGCCATCCCGGTCATTGTGGCCGGGATGGCTGTTTTTACACCCATTTTCAAAAGCAGCCGCAGATCGGAGAAGACCGTGACAGAACCTCTGTCAATAAAGGGCTTGGATTAGTTGTATTATTGCAATGCATTTTCTTTTGTCTCTTTTCAAAAAAGTTGAAACGTGTTATAATTTGTTCGTTAAAATGAAACACATCTTGATAAGTTTGGATACATGAAAAAGGAGCTTTGAAAATGCCGAGACAAGACGTCTTATCAAGCGCAAAGACCGCAAATAGAAACGAGTTTTATACACAATACGAGGACATTGAAAAAGAAGTCAATGCTTATGTTGACTTCAATCCCGATGTGTTCAGAGATAAAGTTATCCTTCTTCCTTGCGACGATCCTGAATGGAGCAATTTTACCAAGTATTTCGCGGCCAACTTTGAGCGGTTCGGTATTAAAAAGCTTGTTTCCACTTCTTACGCCAAAGGATGGGCGAATGTTCATCAACTGAGCTTGTTTGAAACAGCATCCCCTATCTATGATGAAAGATTACATGAACAGCATGGGAGAAAGTACGTTTTGGAAAGAGATGTGGACGGATCGGGAAGAATAGACCATAAAGATTTGGAGTTTGAATACTTAGAAGGTGATGGTGATTTCCGGAGCGCTGAGGTTACAAAGCTTCGTGATGAAGCCGATTTTATAATCACAAATCCACCGTTCAATACCCTGTTTAGTGAGTTTTTTTCGTGGGTAATAGAGAGTGGGAAACAGTTTTTGTTTATTGCGAGCATCAATTCGATCACCTATAAAGATGTATTCCCTTATCTAAAAGAAAACAAAATGTGGTTAGGAACAGGCATGGGAAGATGGATTTCCGGCTTTATTGTTCCTTCTGATTATGAATTATACGGAACCGAAGCAAGAGTAGAAAACGGGAAACGCATTGTAGCGACTAATAGTTGCCTTTGGTATACGAATATTGACCACGGAAAAAGACATGAACCTTTACAGCTAATGACTATGGCTGATAATTTGAAATATAATAAAACACTGATTAAGCGACTTGAAAAGAAGTTTGGAGATTCCACCAAGTACCCGAAATATGAAAACTATGATGCAATAGAAGTACCTTTTACGGAAGCAATTCCTTCGGATTATGATGGGATAATGGGGGTTCCTGTTTCTTTTTTAGACAAATATAATCCTGAACAGTTCGAGATCGTTTGGACAACAGATCGAGGCGGTGATGGCAGATTAGAAGGGATAAAGCTTCCACACACGCGATTCGACGCTCCTGTTGTTAAAGGTGAAGGTCAGTATAAACGTATTCTGATTCGAAGAAAGAAGGGTTACTGCTGTGAATAAAACACTTGTTACAACATGGACCGTGCGCGATATTTGCAAGGGCTTCACTTTCAGTAAAGCGGAAGGCAAGGGCTTGTTCGGCTTGAATGGCAAGCTGACAATCCAACCTGAGTATCAGAGAAATTACATCTATGATAAGGGCGGGAAAGACGTTGATGTTATTCGATCTTTGATGGTTGGTTACCCGCTTGGCTTGTTATACTTTGTTAAAACGGGAGAGGACAAGTATGAAGTGTTGGACGGACAACAACGCATCACTTCGTTTGGGCGTTTTGTAAACACAACTTACCCTTTCTCCGTTCCTGATGAAGAAGGGAATCCGAGATACTTTGACAGCTTGTCTCCTGACATGCAACAAAAAATTCTTGATACGGAAATGGTGGTTTATGTTTGTGAAGGGGATCCCTCTGAAATCGACAAGTGGTTTAAGACAGTAAACATTAAGGGTGAGCCGTTAAACGATCAGGAACGGTTGAATGCTTCCTATCACGGACCGTTTGTAACAGCCGCGCGTCGCGTATTTTCAAATTCTCTCAATGCCAACATGAACAAATGGCTAACTTATATCAAGGGCGATCCAAAGAGACAAGACGTGTTGAAGGCAGCTTTGGAGTGGGTGTCGCATGGAAACATTCAACAGTACATGAGCCAACACAGAAATGATACAAGTATTGCAGAATTGCAAAACCATTTTGAATCCGTCATTGATTGGATTGGTGGGCTATTTGATTACACAGATAGCGAAGTGCGCGGACTTCCGTGGGGAGAATACTATGATAAATACCACGAGACCGCTTACGACCGGACCGCAATCAATAACCGCGTGAAAGAATTGATGCAAGACCCCTATGTGAATAATCGGCGCAACATTTTTGCTTATGTTCTCGGAGGGGAGACAGAACCGCAACTTCTTGATGTTCGTGTGTTTGATGAAGGTGTAAAACGTAGGGTCTATGAAGTACAAACAGAGAAAGCAAAGAATGAAAACATCTCAAATTGCCCGCTTTGTGCAATAGGACCTGAGGCAAACGCCAAAAAGATATGGAAGATTACGGAAATGGATGCGGACCATGTTACAGCATGGAGCCATGGCGGGGCTACGGATGCTTCCAACTGTCAGATGCTTTGCAAAACGCACAATCGGGCAAAAGGCAATAGATAATTGCGAAACGTGGAAAAGCTCAACAACAAGATACAAAAATCCTCCCTTGCGGGAGGATTTTGCTTGATACGGTCGGTGAAACCGGATTATTTGATTTCGCAAACTGCGCCGACGGCCTTGAACGCTTCGACCAGCTTCTCCGCATCTTCCTTGGAGATGCCTTCCTTGACGGCCTTGGGGGCTTCGTCGACAACTGCCTTGGCTTCCTTGAGGCCGAGACCGGTCTGCTCGCGGACAACCTTGATGACCTTGATCTTCTCCGGGCCGACTTCCTTGAGGATGACGTCGAACTCGGTCTTCTCTTCCACTTCTTCAACGGCTGCTGCCGGGCCTGCGACTGCAACTGCGGTCGCCGCTGCGCTTACGCCGAACTCCTCTTCGAGTGCCTTAACGAGCTCAGAAAGCTCCAGAACGGACATCGCCTTAATGTCTGCGATCAATTGTGCCTTATCCATGATAATTCTCCTTATAAATTTTTAATAGTTTTTTTGAGTCGTGATTGGTTCTTGCCCGTTACGCTTCCTGAGCGGCTGCGGGATCTTTCTGCTTTGCAATCTGATCGAGCACGATCGCGAGACCCGAAATGGGGGACATCATGCTGCCCAGGAGACGGGCGATAAGCACATCTCTGCTCGGCAGATCCGCGATGGCGTCGACTTCCTTTGCACTCGTTACCTTTCCTTCGACGATGCCGCCCTTGATCTCGCACTTCTTGACCTTCTTGATGAAGTTCTTCAGAATGCGGGCCGGAGCAACGGCGTCTTCGTGACCGAACGCGAACGCGCTGGGGCCGTGGAGCATTTCTTCGATCGAAGCGTCGATGCCGGCGGCCTCACAAGCGCGCTTGACGGCATGGTTCTTCAGAACGACGTATTCCACGTTCTCTTTACGCATTTCGTTACGGAGATCGGTAACCTCTGCAACGGTCAGACCACGATAGTCAAACAGGATCACGGATTTCGCGTTCTTGACTTTTTCGGCGACTTCCGCAACTTGCGCTGCTTTACTCTCGATAATCTTTGCATTTGCCATGGTTTCACCTCCTGTAAGATTCCTGCGATGACGGATCGCAATAAAAGTCCTCCCGCCGCAAGACGGGAGGACAGACAAACAAACGGAAGTTTGTTCCTTGCCTCGGCAGGATTTACACGCTCTCGCGCTACCGGCTGTCTATGGCGGCGAACTTTACCGTGGGATATTATAACAGCCGCGCTGCGATCTGTCAAGCGTTTCTTTCGGTAAAATTCGCTTCAATCGCTTTATTCGCCGATGGCGACGCGGATCGACGGACGTACCGCGTACCGGGGATAGAACATATCGTATCCGGCATACGCGCCGCGGCCGACGGCGCCGTCGTCATTGACGCAGACGACCTGGCGGCTGCTGGAGCCGGGCGTGCGCGTCCACCACCAGCAGAATCCGTTGAACTGCTCCGCACCGTTTGCGGCGGCGTACGCCGTCGGACGGCACCGGCGTACGATGTCCGTCGGCAGATAGTAGCTTGCCTCGACTGCGCTCAGCACAAAGACGTTGTCGGTCGTTTCCGCGCCGGGATCGACGTTGGTCGTCGGGTTCTTTTCGGGCGTGACGACGGACGGCACGATCTGCTTCTGTTCTTCTTCGGAAAACGCCGTGTGGTAGAATGTGCTGTTCAGCCATGCGCGAAGGTCACACTTTTCCCACGTGATGCCGTTTTTCGAATAGGGATGGAAGCGCTGGCAGTCCAGACCGTACTTGCTGATCAGAAGAACCGAGGAATCGTCCTTGGCGATCACGATCCATTCGATGTCCTCCTTGCCGTTGAACAGCCGCGCGTCCTGCTCGTACTTGCCGAACAGCACGTTTTCTCCGACCGCGACGTCGGCCGAAAGCGCTTTGGGCAGGGACAGATTTTCCGATTCAGACGCTTTTTGGGCGGCTTCGGCGTCGTCCAGCGTGACCCAGATTGCGGGACGGATGCCGTACCGGGTGTAATAGATGTCATAGCCGTAATCGCGGACCATTCCGTCCGGCGCAACGGCGATTGCGGATTTTTCCGTCTTGCCCGGCGTGCGGAGCCACCAGTAGCAGCAGTCATTGTCCATCAGAAGGTCCTTTTTGGAAGCGGCTTCGGACGGCTTGCAGGAGCGGTCGGTTGAAGAACCGAGATAGTACCGGACTTCGGCGGAGCTGAGCAGAAACGCCTGATCCTCGGTATCCCGTCCGGGATCGGTCGAATAGGTCGCGTTGGGCTCGGCGGTCACGGTGACCGTCGGGATCATCGCCTGCTCGTCTTTGGTGAAAGCGACCTCCAGAAACGAGCTGTTCAGCCAGGTGCGGATTTCGCTGTTTTCCCATGCAGAGCCGCCGGAGCTGCGGTTGAAGCGGCCGCTGTCGAGCACATAGCGGCTCAGAAGCAGCACAGCGCCGTCCTTCTTCTCCAGCACGCGCCATTCGATGCGCTCGGCGCCGTTGAACAGGCGATTGTCCTGCTCGTAATTGCCGAAATAATATGTGCTGCCGACGCGCACGTCGTCATAGGCGACGTCGGTGATTTTTTTCGTTTCAAACAGCAGGGGAAGTCCCCGCAGTCCGACGGCCGCCGTGCTGCAGCCGGTTGCGGAGAGCAAAAAGAGCAGCGTCAGCAGAAGACAAACTGCCGCAAAGACGGGCCGCTTTTTTGCGGAAGCCGTTTTTTGCAGCGGAGATGAAGCGCGATGGATTTGTTTCATGATGCTTTTCCTCCCGATCTGAAAACACTTATGGAATCCTGACGCTATTATACAGGAAACCGGAGGGATTTGCAATCGGAAAAACCGGGATCGGGAAAAAAACGAAAAATCAGCGTGTCAAATATGCTTTGACACGCTGAGAAAGGCCGGCGGAAAGCTTTTCAAAAACCCGCCGAAAATGATCTTCCCCTTTTACGGCAGCCGCCCGGATTACCGCTGCGTTCCGAGGAAGAACAGCGCCATCGTGCCGGGACCGGAGTGCGAACCGATCACGGGTCCGATGAACGACAGCAGCTCGACGTCCTTGCCGGAAATCTCGCGGACCATATCGCGCAGCAGCGCGGCGTCCTCGGCGGCGTCGCCGTGGCAGATGAATACGGGGCCGTTTGCGGCGTCGATTGCGGTATCGGCAAATTTGTCGGCAAGCGCCTTGAGCGAGCGGCGGCGGCTGCGCGCCTTGGACATGCTGACCAGGTGCCCCTCGTCGTCCACGTGCAGCACCGGCTTGATGCCGAGCATGGCGCCGACGAGCGCGGTCGTTGTGCTGATGCGTCCGCCGCGCTTCAGATACACGAGATCGTCGACCGTGAACCAGTGGCAGACATGCAGCCGCGTTTCCTCCACATAGCGGAACGTCTCCTCGATCGAAGCGCCTTCCTGCTGCTTTTTCGCGGTCAGGTACACCAAAAGCCCGAGACCGCCCGAGAATGCGAGCGAGTCGACCGAAAGGATCGTGCGCTCCGGAAACTCCTTTTTCAAAAGCTTGACTGCCGCGAGCGATTGCTCATAGGTCGTCGAGCCGCCTGAGGAGAACGCGACGTAGAGCAGATCCCTGCCCGCTTCGAGCGTGGGCCGGAACGCGTCGAGAAACGTCGCCATATTGATCGCCGAGGTGCGGGAGCAGCGGCCCGCGCGCATCTGGTTGTAGAAATCCGGGATGTCGGTTTTGCTGTTGAACCGCTCGTCGTTCTCATCCGTGAAGCGGTAGGTCATGTCGACCATTGCAACGCCCCACTCTTTGAGGGTCGCTTCGGGGATATCGCATGCCGCGTCCGCAAAAATCTGAAAACCTGCCATAGGAAAAACCTCCTTCCGCCTGAATGCGTACGTATTTTTTCGCACAATAGCATATCCGACCAAACCCGCCCGCGTCAATCTATCGGTCGGGCAACGCGCCCTATTCCGAAAACGCACGCGGTAGAATCGAAAAAAACGGCTCTACCGGGAGTAGAATCGCCGGTTTTTCGGTCCGAACGGCAAAAGACGCGCCGGGTTTCGGGATTTTTTGCAAATGTTGTTGACGAATTCGTGAAAAGCAAGTAAAATAATAAGAAAGAAAAAACAGGAGGAAATCATAGATGAACAAAAAGTGGATCTGCATGGTTTGCGGTTACGTACACGAAGGAGCGACCCCGCCGGAGCGCTGCCCGCAGTGCAAGGCGCCCGCTTCGAAGTTCCAGGAGCAGGCCGGCGAAATGACGTGGGCGGCGGAGCATGTCGTCGGCGTCGCGCAGGGCGTGCCCGAGGACATCTTGGCGGACCTTCGCAACAATTTCCAGGGCGAGTGCTCCGAGGTCGGCATGTACCTTGCGATGGCGCGCGTCGCGTTCCGCGAGGGCTACCCGGAGATCGGCCTCTATTGGGAGAAGGCGGCGTATGAGGAAGCCGAGCACGCGGCAAAGTTCGCGGAGCTCCTTGGCGAAGTCGTGACCGATTCCACCAAAAAGAACCTTGAAATGCGCGTCGAAGCCGAGAACGGCGCGACCGCGGGCAAGACCGACCTTGCCAAGCGCGCAAAGGCGCTGAACCTTGACGCGATCCACGACACCGTCCATGAAATGGCGCGCGACGAGGCAAGGCATGGAAAAGCGTTTGCAGGACTTTTAAAGCGGTACTTCGGCTGATAGAACCAAATGACCGAGCCGTATCAAAACATCACCAAGGACTACGCGGACGCAGCAAGAGCGTACTTTAAACATCACCGCGTTTTCCGCTATCGTCTGAAAAAGATTTCAGAGATGACGGACGAAGAAGTGATTCAAAAGTGCCATTGGTGGCAGGAAGATCACAACATGGTTGAAGATTATTGGGCGTTTGTCAAAGAGAACTATCCTCATCTGGGTTAGCCGCGGCAAGGCGTTCAAGGGACTGCTGGAGAGATACTTCAAATAAGCAAAACGTCCAGAATTAGGGACTTTTCGGAGGAAGCAGGGAAGCGGAAACGCATCCCGATACAACAACGGTTACATTCTATAGGGTCATAATCGAACGGGACAGCGTGATACGGGCGAGGAAAGAAAAGCTGGCGAGGGAGAAAAGCTCTCGTACCATTATGGTCTGACGACACAGGGAAATGCTGTAACGGTAAAGTGATTTTGCGCCGTATTTGCACGTTGCATACGCGGGTCAGGCCCATTCCGTCAACAGCAAACAAAGAATTTTGAAAAGGGACGTCGATCAGATCGGCTCGAACCTGGTGCGGCAGCGGATCGCTTCCGGTTTTGGTTTCTGAAAACAGTTCTATAAGGAGAAATCCCCATGGCAAAGCAAAAAAACAAACCGATGTGGGCGCTGTTCTGGATTTTGCTGACCGTCTTTCTGATCGGTCTGGCGGCGGAAACCGTTCTGAAATACATTGAGATCCGGGGAACGATGCGCCCCGAAGACCCGGCGTATGTCCTCGGCAACCGGCTGATGCGGGCGTTCGGCGACGAGTCGGTCCCGATCTGGTCCGTTCCGACGGCGCTGAACTGGATGCTGCTGATCCCGCGCGATCCGGCGCAGTTTGCGCTGCGCTGGATCCCGTATCTGGTCGCGTTTTTGCTGCCGGTTTTTTGCGCGCTGCTGCCCAAAAAAGCGATCCCGCTGATCCTCTGCGCGATCGGCGCGGGCTTTGTCGGCGTCGGGCTGGCGATTGAGCCGCTTCTTGCGTCGCGGCCTTACAGCAATCTTTACGCGGCGATTCCGTTCGGGATCGAGTGTCTTTTGCTGATCCTGGCGTGCATTGCGCTCGGCGCGAAGAAGAA
The DNA here is from genome assembly GCA_902768795.1 of uncultured Eubacteriales bacterium. Classification (GTDB taxonomy): domain Bacteria; phylum Bacillota; class Clostridia; order Christensenellales; family CAG-138; genus UBA3792. The sequence continues at coordinate 134,184 of CACXMS010000004.1, read as the reverse complement.
GGGCTTTGCGATCGCGCTTGGCGTATGCGCCGTACTGCTGGCGCTGCTGTCGCCCGCCGTCAGCGCGCTGCTTGCCGGGATGTCGATCGGCGGCGGGCTGCCGGACGGGTATCCGATCAGATCGTATTGCTTCACGCAGCTTCGCCGGCTTCCCCTGTCCGCGGCGGTTTCGCAGTGGCCGATTCATAAGACCTTCGCGTTTGTCCTGTACGCGCTGATCCTGTTTACCGCGCCGAAACGCTTCCCGAAGCGATAATTCTTGACAGGCGCGCCGGAATATGGTAATATCCCCGCAAAAGACGCACCGCAAAGCGTAATACAGAACAGGAGGATAGGACTAAGGGTATGGGCTTTTTCGGATGGTTGTTTGTCGGGATCATGATCGTCGTCGCAGCGGTTTTCGCCGTCGGGTTTCTTCTGGCGTGGCGCGCAAAGAAGAAGGGGCAGACCCAGCCCGAGCAGGAGCGGATCACGGAAAACGTGGCCGATCTGAACGACCGGTTCAATCGCGCCCGGTATATGGACAAGGACGAAAACGAAGCGCATGAATGATGAAGGATCGCCGCAAAAGGCGCCCGACCGTTTTCGACAGATTTCTGTAAGACGAAAAGACGGAAACCCCGTCTTTTCTTTTTTTGCGGCGGGATTGCGCGTTTTCGGGGAAATCGGCGATCCGATATTGAAAAACGCGCAGGGAGTGGTACAATACTGTTAATATCATCGCATCGGAGAACAATATGACACAGGCACAACAGACGCTGCTGCAGATTCTGCAGAATTCCCTGTTTCAGACGAATCACGGGATTCCCGCGGACACGGACTGGAACGCGGTGCTGCGGGAAGCCGAGGAGCAGGCCGTGCTCGGTCTTGCGATCGACGCGGCGCCGGAGGACGTGCGGCGGGCCTGGAAGGAACACCTGAACACCGTCACGGCGGGCGTGATCCGCAGTCTGCACTATCAGAGCGCGCTTTGCGCGATCCTGCAGAAAAACGGCGTTCCGGCGGTCATTCTCAAGGGCTCGGCCGCGGCGATCTATTATCCGAATCCGGCCCGGCGTACGACGGGGGACATCGATTTTCTGGTGCCGAAAGCGCATTTTGACCGCGCGAGGGCGCTGCTGCTGCAGAGCGGATACACGGTCCGGGAGGATCCGACGTACCCGCGGCACATCGACGTGATCCGGGACAACGTGCTGTTTGAGATGCACCGGTTTTTCTGCGAGGGCGAAACGGTCACGGAATCGTATATCCAGAAGGGCGCGGAGCATGCCGAGACCGCCCGGCTTCTCGGCACATCGTTTCCGATGCTGCCGAAGCTCGAAAACGGGCTGGTGCTGCTGACGCACATGGGGCAGCATCTTCGCGTCGGGCTCGGGCTGAGGCAGATCATTGACTGGATGCTGTATGCGGACCGGGAGCTGGACGATGCTTTTTGGGAGAGCGCGTTCGGCGCGGCGGCGCGGGCGTGCGGCCTTGAGACGATCGCGGTGGTGGCGACGCGGCTTTGCCAAAGGTATCTCGGGCTTTCGGAGCGGCTCACCTGGTGTCGGGACGCCGATCCGCAGCTCTGCGAGGAGCTGATGGAGAGCGTGTTTTTGTCGGGCAATTTCGGTTTCAAGCGTCCGGACGGCAGGCGGGTGGAAGCCGCCGTTGCCAATCTGCGGCAGAAGGGCGTTTTCCGATATCTGCAACAGGCGGGAGAGGACAACTGGAAAGCGTACCGCAAGCACCGGTGGCTGAAGCCGTTCTGCTGGATCTATCAGATTTTCCGATACATCGGGCAGGGCATTCGGATGAAGCGAAACGGCGCGCAGCTCGGAAAGGACTATGAGCGCGGCGCGCAGCGCGTGAAGCTGCTCAAAGAACTGGAGATCGATCCGTAAACAGCAGGCCGTCGGAAAAGGGGTCAGACTGTTTGCGGCGAGGATGTATGATAGAACTGCTGTAGGTTGAAAGGGCCGGGAAGAACTATTCTGTAAAGGGTGTTTTTCAAACCTTACCGAAGAAAAAACCTTCCCTTGAAGAGCTACTCTCAAAAGGGTGGTTTTCAAACAGCCGCAACAGCTTGCAGCATGACGATTCGACCTCCCTCTGACGAGGGAGGTGTCACCGATAGGTGACGGAGGGAGAGATGACTACCCCTCAGTCTCGCTTCGCGATCCGGCTCCCCTGACAAGGGGAGCTCGTTTTTACCGTAAGAGCGCACTTATACACCACCATGCGGCGGTGATACCCTGATGCATCGGGACGTGCGTATGGATTTCCCATACAAAGGAAAACGGATTGCATCATCTGCATTCCGTTTATAATATCTGATCTGTATTTGAAGGTACATATTGCATGATTTGCTCTACTGAACAATCCAAGATTCGACATAAGTCGTTTATTGTTGTCGTATTTAATGGTTTGTTTTTTCGCAGTTTGTCTATGGTCGAACTGGATAGATGATGCTTTACAATCAACGTATAAGTCGATTCACCGGACGCTTTCAATGTATTCCAAAACGGCTCATAGACGATCATATTTTCACCTCCATGATTGCATTGTATTTTCTGATTTCTTTCTTGACTATGGTCGTTATCTAGACTATAATGAAAGAAAAAAGGAGAAAGGGTATGGGCAAACATCCGAAATTAGAAAACTTAAACTCGTTATTCGCTTCTAACAAAGACTTTTCATTAACAGATGAGCAATATGAAAAAAAGACGGGTATTCCATTACCGAAAAAGATTGATTATATTTTGAAAAGATCTGCGCTTGCTAAAAAATGCAAGCAGTTGGGATACTCAATGACCGTACAGGAAAAAATCGTGTTTTTCAGAAAGGATAAGAAGCAATGAAGCGCATAGTGTGTCTTACCCTTGTAGCAGTTTTCCTAATCATCCTTTGTTCTTGTAAAAGCATCACAATCCATATTGGACCGGCAGAAACCGAAGCACCGACAGAAACGCCATATGTAAAATCCCAAGAGGAGAAAAACGAAGATATCTATCAAGAAGCAAAAGAGAGGATGGAAAAATGTGACTTCTCTGGTGCAAAGTCTAAATTCGAACAGATTAAAAGCTATAAAGATTCAGCACAGTATATTGAAGAATGCCAAATATTGTTCTGGGCTAAATTAAATTATCCGTTAGCTATAAAACACCTTAAGGGGCAACTAAAAAATCCAGCATCATTACAAATTCATGGGGTTAAATTTCATGAGCCAACATCATCGTGGATGAGTGAAGAGCAAAAGAAAAAGTATGTAGGCATCACAATTGATTATTCGGCGCAAAACGGGTTCGGAGGAATGGAAAGAACCACTTTCTATGATGCTTTGCATTCAAGTGAGGATAACTATTGGACTAAACTGCAAGACGTACCATATTGGTATTATTTAAAGAAAATCGACGTATCATCTATATCATATTAAGCATTGTGAAAAATAAAAGTGGACAAAGCACAGCCTTTTCGCAAAGACTGTGCTTTTGAAATCCCCCTTGACAGAAAGCCTCTGAAGCCCTTTTTTGGATTGAAAATTCGCCGCAAACGATCCGCGTTTTCGCCCTCGATGTAGCATCAGTACTATCTTCTGGACGAAAACGCGAATTCTGCCTCCCTTATCAACAGCCTGTGCAGCGTGTCAAGAGGTTTTTTGACACGCAAAATTTTGCTATTCTGCGGATGGCTTTTGCCGGATCAGAAAGACCAGATAGAAGGCAAAGAGCGCGGCGGCCGCCGCAATGCCGACGGGATAGCCGATCGCGGCGTCGAGCCGGAATCCCTCCTGCGCCATCAGAATATAGGTCGTGCTGACCGCCGTCATAAACGCCGCCGGGAGCGCGGTCATCAGACTTGAAAGCTTATGCCGGCCGTTTCGGAGCAGGTACGACGTGGCGACCCAGAGGGAAATCATCGCGAGCGTCTGATTTGCCCAGGAGAAGTAGCGCCAGAGCACGTTGAAATCGAGCTGCGTCAGTACGGCGCCGACGCCCAGCAGCGGGAGGGTGATGATGAGGCGGTTTACAATCTTCTTCTGATCGAGCTTTGTGATTTCCGCCAGGATCAGACGCGCCGAACGGAACGCCGTGTCGCCGGACGTGATCGGACAGGCGATGACGCCGACGATTGCCAGAATCCCGCCGACCGGCCCGAGCATGCCGGTGGAGATGTCATAGACCGCTCCGGACTGGCCGAGCTCGGTCAGCGCGTTGTTCAGGCCGCCGGTTGCGCCGTAGAACGCGACGCCGCCGGCCGCCCAGATCAGCGCAATGATCGATTCCGAGAGCATTGCGCCGTAAAACACTCTGCGTCCCTGCTTTTCGGACTTGATGCATTTTGCGACCATCGGCGACTGGGTGGCGTGGAACCCGGAGATCGCGCCGCAGGCGACGGTGATGAACATGAACGGCCAGATCGGAAGTCCGTCCGGATGCAGATCCCGGAGCGTAATCTCGGGAACCGTGTAGCCGCCGATCAGGATGCCGGCGAAAATGCCGACCGCCATGAGGATCAGCACCGCGCCGAACACCGGATAGAGCTTGCCGATAATCTTGTCGATCGGCAGAAGCGTCGCAAGAACGTAATAGATCAGGATCACGACGATCCAGAAGGTCACATTCATAAAATCGGGCGTGAGCCGCGCAAGCAGCGCCGCGGGCGAGTTGACGAAGACCGTGCCCGTCAGAAGCAGCAGCACCACGGAGAACACGCGCATGATCCACTTTGCCGCCGGGCCGAGGTAGATGCCGGAAAGCTCCGCGATCGAAGCGCCGTCGTGCCGCTCCGAGATCATGCCGCACATGTAATCGTGCACGCCGCCGCCGAGCACCGCGCCGAAAATGATCCAGAGAAATACCACCGGACCGAAGCACGCGCCCATCAGCGCGCCGAAGATCGGCCCCGTTCCGGCGATGTTCAGAAGCTGAACCAGAAAGGCCTTCCAGGTCGGCATCGGAATAAAGTCCACGCCGTCCCGTTTCAGATAGGCAGGGGTCTGCCTGCCGTCCGGCGCGAACACCTTCTCCGTCAGACGACCGTAAAGAAAGTATCCGGCAACCAGCACCGCAAAGGATAAAATCAGGGAAATCATGCCGCGCCTCCTTCTTTGGCTTCCGCATGGGAAAACGCCTCTGCGGAAATTATATCCGTTTGCCGGAGGAAAAGCAAGAAGAATCGCCTTTGAAGAGCATTTTCCTCCTGCAAGGATTCATTTAATAAATGCCGCAAAACGGTCCGGACCGTTATTGCCGGTCAGCGTGTTTTTTCGGCAGAAAAACTGCATTTTCTGTTGCGAAGCCTATCCGTTTATGCTATTATAATATTATTATAGGGAAGAAGATTTCCGACTGTATTGCACTGTATTGCGAAGAAAGGAAAGAGGATTGCCGATGAAACAAAAACGCCGTCCCGGCATTGCATTTACGATTATTTGCGCGATTCTGCTTTCCCAGGCGGCGTTCGCCGTGATGGTACAGGCGATCGGCGCAATCCTCTTTACAAACTCGTTCAAGAAGGAATACGCGACGTCGACGTATTACATGGCGAACACGGCGGCGGCGCTGATCAACGGCGATCATCTCGACGGTTACGCGGCCGGGGAAGCCGCGGAGGAGTATGAGTTGACCAGGCAGCGCCTCGACGTTTACTGCCGGAAGATGCACGTATCGCTGCTCTATGTGATTTGCGTGGACACGAGCGACTACGGGCGGTTCGTTTCGATCTTCAATTCCGTCGACAACACGGTGGACAACACCTCCTACACGGAATGGGAACTCGGATTCCGGCGCGATACAACCAACGACGAATACCGGAAGAAATACCGGGCGATGTATGAGAAGACAGCGCCGTATGAAACCGTCTACCGCACAACGCGCCTGAACGGACACAATCCGCATATCACAACGATGGTGCCGGTTTCGGACAGCGCGGGCAATACGGTCGGCATTCTCTGCATCCAGCGTCCGATGCGTGAACTGAGGGATGCATACCGCCCGTATCTGGTGAGCGTCGCCGTCTGGGCGATGGTTTCGTGCGCCGTTACCGGCGCGCTTGCCGCGTTCTATATCCGCAGACAGTTTTTGCGGCCGATCCAGAAGACGGCGGATGAAGCGATACGCTTTGCCAGGGAAAACACCAAGGGCGAGCCGCTCGGTAAGATCAGCCGCCTCCGTGAGATCGACGATCTTGCGGGCGCGATTGATACGATGGAATCGGATATGCTGACCTATATCGAAAACCTGACCTCGGTAACGGCGGAAAAGGAGCGCATCGGCGCGGAGCTGTCGCTTGCCAGCACGATCCAGGAAAATTCGATTCCGAACATTTTCCCGCCGTTCCCGGATCGCACCGAATTCGATATCTACGCTTCGATGACGCCCGCCAAGGAGGTCGGCGGCGACTTCTACAACTTCTTCCTGATCGACGACGACCATCTGGCGATGGTGATCGGCGACGTTTCGGGCAAGGGCGTTCCGGCCGCGCTGTTTATGATGGTCACGAACATTCTGCTTTCCGACCGCACGCACATGGGCGGCACGCCGGGCGAGATTTTGACCTACGTCAACCGGAACCTGTGCGAGCACAACAAGGCGGACATGTTCGTAACGCTCTGGCTCGGCATCCTGGAGATTTCGACCGGAAAAGTCGTCTTTGCGAACGCCGGACACGAGGATGCCGCGGTCTGCTCCAAGGACGGCGCGTTCGCGCTTTATAAAACGCGGCACGGCTTCGTCGCGGGAGGAATGCAGGGCATAAAATTCCGCGACTTTGAACTGCAGCTTCAGCCGGGCGACAAGCTGTTCCTGTATACCGACGGCGTGCCGGAGGCGACGGACGGTGAAAACCGCATGTTCGGCATGGACCGTACGCTCGACGCGCTGAACGCGAACCGCGAAAAAACGCCGCAGGAAATTCTGGAGGGCGTACACGGGAGCGTTGATGCGTTTGTCGGCGAAGCGCCGCAGTTCGACGATCTGACGATGCTGTGTCTGCATTATATCGGCGCGGACAAAAAAAACGACGTGCATGAGCTGACCGTGGACGCGACGCCGGAGAACCTCGGCGCGGTAACGGAGTTTATCGACGGCGTGCTGCAGGAAGCGGGCTGCCCGATGAAGACGCAGATGCAGATCGATCTTGCGGTCGAGGAGATTTTCGTGAACATCGCGCACTACGCCTACGAGCAGGAAACAGGCAAAGCGACCGTTCTGATCACGCTCGGACAGGATCCGCGCGCGGCGCACATCACGTTTCTCGACAGCGGAAAGCCGTACGACCCGCTGGGAAAAAAGGATCCGGACATCACCGCGTCGGCGGAGGAGCGGAAGATCGGCGGGCTCGGCGTGTTCCTGGTCAAAAAGACCATGGACAACGTACAGTATGTTTACCGGGACGGACGGAACATTCTGTCGTTCCAAAAGAATCTGTAACGGAGGAAATCGATGAAAACGGATGTTGTTGTGATTACCCCGAACGGGGACGGGATCGAAAACGCGATGCTGGAAACCGAGCGCGCCGCGGCGTTCCGCGGACTTAAGCCGAAGCAGGCGCTGCGGCTGCGGCTGCTGGCCGAGGAAATGGCGGGCATGCTGCGGACTCTGATCGGGAAAGCGCAGTTCCGCTTTTGGGTGGAGTCGAAGGGCAATGCGTTTTCGCTGCACCTTTCGACGGAAGCGACGGTCACGCCGGAGCTGAGAACCGCGCTTTTGGACGTTTCCACCTCCGGAAAAAACGCCGCCGCAAAGGGCTTTATGGGACGGCTGCGGGATATTTTCGCACAGATGTCCGAACCGAGCTTCACGGCCGAAACGACGACGGAATACGGATATTCGTACGTCGCCGTCATGGATTTCGACGCTTCGATGGATATGCTGCCGAACGCGATGCTGTACGAATGGTCGCTGAAGGAATACCGGAACGACGTCGCAAAGAACCGGGACAGCGAGCCGGAAAAGTGGGACGAGCTCGAAAAGTCGATCACCGCGAAGGTGGCGGACGACGTGAAGATTTTTATCCGCGGGAACGCCGTGGAGATGGTCATAGAAAAAGCATTCTGAAAGGAGAATACGTATGAACATTTTGCAGGAAAAGAACGGAACCGAACTCGCAATCGCGCTTGAGGGCCGGCTGGACACGATGACCGCGCCGGAGCTGGAGGCCGCGCTGAAGGACGCGTTCGAAGGCGTCGAGACGCTGGTCTTCGATCTTGAGAAGCTCGATTACATCTCATCCGCAGGCCTTCGGGTTCTGCTTTCGGCGCAGAAGACGATGAACCGGCAGGGCAGCATGAAGGTCACGCACGCCAATGAGATCGTGCGGGAGATTTTCGACGTGACCGGCTTCGCGGACATTCTGCGGATCGAATAAGGCGGCTTTTTGCCGCAGCAGGCACAAACATTACCGACGGTTCGGAAAGGAGCATCCACATGAAATCGGATATTATCGTCATCGACGAAACGGGGAAAGGGATCGAAGCGGCGCTGCGTCAGGCGGAACAGGCGGCGCGGTATCGCGGACTGAACGAAAAGAACTCGCTGCAGCTTCAGATCATGACGGAGGAGATCATGGGACTGGCGCGCGGCATTACCGGCGAAACGACGGCCGACTTCTGGCTCGAGAGCGAGGGGACCGCGTTCTCCCTGCATCTGACCACCAGAACAAAGATGGACGCGAGCAAGCGGTATCTTCTGATGTATTCCTCCACCTCCGGAAAAAACGAGGCGGCAAAGGGATTTATCGGGTATCTGCGCGATAAGTTTGAAAACGCGCTTCTGGCGGAGAGCGACGGCGTCTACTACGACTTTAACAGCCGCGCAAGAGACGAAGCGCCGCAGGACGAGGAGTGGGACCGGTATGAGCGTTCCATTCTGCGGAAGCTTGCCGACGAGATCCGGATCGGCGTGAAGGGCGGACTCGTTGAGATCGAAGTGCGGAAATCATTCTGAAAGGGGATCGGAGCATGAACATTCAACAGACAAGAAACGGAAACGAACTCGTGGTGGCGCTCGAGGGGCGGCTGGACACGGTGACCGCGCCGGAGCTGGAGGCGGCGCTGAAGGACGCGCTTGAAGGCGTCGAGGAGCTGATCCTGGACTTTGAGAAGCTGGATTACATCTCCTCCGCAGGCCTTCGTGTCCTGCTTGTGGCGCAGAAAACCATGTCGCAGCAGGGCAGCATGAAGATCAGAAACGTCAACGAGATTATCCGGGAAGTCTTCGACGTCACCGGGTTTTCGGATTTCCTTACGATCGAGTGACGCCGGCGGGCGTCGGAAAAACGCATAAAAGCTTTGGATAACAAAGAAATTTACAGAAAAACGCTCGGATTCTCCCTGCGCCGCATGGTGTGGGACGTACTCACGATCGTGCTGCTGCTCGGGCTCGGCACCGTCGGTTTTATTTTGAGCGACAAGCTGATGCAGAACGGCCTGATCGGTCTTCTGATCGGCCTGATTCTCGGCATCGTGGCGGCGGCGCTGATTTCCCGATACATTTCCTATCTGTTGAAGGCGGGACAGATCGCGATGATGACGCGCGGCGTGACGGAGGGCGAGCTGCCGGACAACGTGATCGCGGAAGGCAAGAAGGCGGTCAAGGAGCGCTTTGCCACCGTTTCGATCTATTTTGCCGTGACGAACGCGATCAAAGGAATTTTCAACCAGATCGGCAGAGCGATTACGGCGGTCGGTCAGCGGATCGGCGGCGATACCGGCGGCGCGATCGGCAGCACGGTCAACTCGGTGATTCAGACGGTGATCAGCTACCTGAGCGACTGCTGCCTCGGCTGGGTGTTCTACCGCAAGAGCGTCAACGCCGCGAAAGCGACCTGCGAAGGCGCGGTGCTGTTCTTCAAGCACGGCAAGACGTTCGCCAAAAACATGGGGCGCGTGTTCGGCATCGGCCTGGTGTCGCTGGTGCTGATCGGCGGCCCGTTCACCGGTCTGTTCTACTGGATCCTGTCCACGCAGGGAAAAGCGCTGTCCGGGATGTATGCCTCGGTCGCGCAGTCGATGGCGGGAAAAGAGGGATTCGTTGCGTCACTGCTGCAGAACCCCGCGACGCTTCCGATCGTTTTTGCGGCGATCGGCGGTCTGATCGTCTGGGCGATCCTGCATTCCGTGTTCATCCGTCCGTTCGTTCTGACCGGCGTGCTGCGGAATTATCTGGAGTCCGGCATGAACGACATTCCTTCGGAGGAGAGCTTTGCGGCGCTGGATTCCAAGTCGGAGAAATTCAGAAAGCTGCACAGCGAGATCTGAACAGAATTCGGACATTGTTTGCAAAGCCCCGCCTTTTCGGGGCTTTCGCGTTGATCGGAGGAAGGGAAAGGGGAAGAGAAACCAATGAATGAGGAATTATGGAGCGGGCTGATCGCTCTTCTGATACGGATCCTGCTGATGCTGTTTGCGTGGATCGCGTTTTCGGTCGGCCTGTATAAGGTGCTTCGCAAGCTGAACGTGAAACGCGCGGGAACGGCGTGGATTCCCGGCTTCCGGTATTTTTCGTTCGGAAAAGCGCTCGGCCGTCCGGTTGAGGGGATCTTTGCCGGGCTTCTCGAAGTGCTGTATTTTGTGCTGAGTCTGATTCCGGAGCCGGACAATGAGCGGCTGACGCTGGTTCGGGCGCTGCTGCTTCTAATCGTCGTGATCACGCTGTACATTTACCGCATCCGGCTGTTCCTCCGGATGATCGAGGTGTTCGGCAAAAAAGCGCGCTGGATCCTGCTGTGGCTCGCGGCGGAATGGCTCGCGATGCTGATCTTCGGTTTCTCGAAAAAATTGCAGCCCGCTTTGAGCATACTCGGCGAGGAGCAGAGCGGCGAAGAACCTTCAAGCGGTCTGGAGACGGGTCGGGCGCCGGCACATCTTGCCGCGTCCGGGCTCAGCGTGAACCTTCGCGCGCGCACGGTCCGTGATTACGGCAAGAAGCGCTATCTGCTGAAGGATATCAATGTGGAAATTCCGAACGGCTCGCTGGTGATGCTGCTCGGCGGCTCGGGCGCCGGCAAAACGACGTTCATCAACGCCGTGATCGGCTACGAAAAAGCCGACACGACGATCCTTCTGAACGGCGCCGACGTTTACGCGGACTATCAGAATCTCAAATACCGGATCGGCTTCGTGCCGCAGCAGAACCTGATGCGCGGCAACGATACGGTGCAGGATACGGTGCGCGATTCCGCCGAGATGCGCCTGCCGACCGGAATCAAGCGGAAGGAGCGCAATGAACGGGTTCGGGAAGTGCTCGGTCAGCTCGGCCTTTTGGCGGGCGACAGAGGACTGGTGTGCAAGAAGTCCGGCGGGCAGCTGCGCCGCATCGCCATCGCGCAGGAGCTGGTTGCGGATCCCGAGCTGTTCGTTCTGGACGAGCCGGACTCCGGTCTGGACGGCGCGATCGCGCGCGAGATTTTCACGAAGCTGCGTGCGATTGCCGATACCGGCAAGATCGTCATCGTCATTACGCATACGCCCGATCGCGTCGTCGATCTGTTCGACCGCGTGATTATCCTCGCAAAGGACTCCGACCGGATCGGTCGGCTTGCGTTCTACGGAACGCCGCAGGAAGCGCGCGCATTCTTTGAACGGGATACGATGGAGGACATCGTCGTATCGGTCAACCGCGCCGAGGAAGGCGGAGAAGGACTGGCGGATCATTTCGTGGAAAAATATGCCGCGTTGACCGCCGTGCGGGAAGGGGGCGCTGCGTAATGGAAAAAACGCTGAAATATAGGGGCCGGCTCGCGCAGACGCGCATCTATCTCGGCAAGTTTTTGCGGATGTTCGTCTTCCAGAACGACTGGAAGGCGCTGCCCGCCGGCGCCGTGATCGCCGCCGTCGTCACGTTCGTCGTCGGCACGAATCTGTTTGTCACGCAGGAAGGAACGATCAACGGCGCGTTCGCTTTGACCTGCGGCTGCATCTGGAACGGCTTCTTCAACTCGATCCAGGTCGTTTGCCGCGAGCGCGACATCATCAAGCGCGAGCACCGTTCGGGCCTGCATATAACCTCGTACATCGCGGCGCACATGATCTATCAGCTCATCCTCTGTCTGGCGCAGACCGTCGTGACGCTGGTCATCTGCTTCCTTGCGAAGGTGCAGTTCCCCGAGGTCGGCCTGATCACGCGGTGGAGCGTGCTCGATATGGGCATCACGCTGCTTCTGATCACGTTTGCGGCGGACATGATGGCGCTGATGATCTCCTCTTTGGTTCGCACCGCGACCACGGCGATGAAAACGATGCCGTTCATGCTGATTTTCCAGCTTGTGTTCTCCGGCGCGTTCTTCGAGCTTTCCGGCTTTGCCCAGAAGATTACATACCTGACGGTTTCCAAATGGGGCATGGAGAGCATTTGCTCCATCGGCCGGTTCAACGAGCAGCCGATGGTCACGTTCTGGAACACGCTGTATCAGCTGCGGAATGCGGAGATTGACGGAATGAAGCCGGTGCAGATCTACGTCAACACCGTCTTTCAGAACAATCAGCTCAACGACGTGCTGCGCTGGTCCGGCCAGCAGAATCAGAAGCTCGCGTACGCTTCCGATCCGCAGCTCGTTTTGCAGCACTGGGGCGTGCTGCTGCTGATCGCCTTTGCGGCGGCGCTGGTCTCCGTGATCGCCCTCGAGTGGATCGACCGTGACAAGCGGTAACGGGGTTTAGCAGGAGGAGCATACTATGAGCAAAACCGCGCTGCCGACGGATGCGTCGGGCTTCGTTCTGCTGTCCGACTTTGTGCCGCATATCGTGCAGGAAATCCGGTATTATTCCACGTTCAACTTTATCGGCGAGCGGATCGACGGGTATGAGGAGCCGGTTGCGCTGCTTTCCATCGAAGCGGCGCGCGCGCTGAAAGCCGCGGCGACCGAGCTGGCCGTGCAGGGGTATCGGTTGAAGGTGTTCGACGCATACCGGCCCGTTGCAGCGGTCCGGCAGTTCATCCTGTGGGGCATCGAGGATACGGACGTTCGCATGAAACCGTATTTCTATCCCGATCTCGAAAAGCAGGAGCTTTTTCAAAGGGGCTATATTGCAAAACAGTCGAGCCACAGCCGCGGCAGTGCGATCGACGTGACGCTCCTGGATATGCGGACCGGCCGCGAGTTGGATATGGGCAGTCCGTTCGACCTGTTCAGCGAGGTATCGCATCCCGATTACCGGGGGATTTCTGAAGAACAGTTTGAAAATCGCATGCTGCTGCAGCGCGCCATGCTTCGAAACGGCTTTATGCCGCTTGACTGCGAATGGTGGCACTTCGTTTTGCGGGATGAGCCGTATCCGGATACATATTTTACATTCCCGGTCAGCGCCGCGTCCCTGCGGCGGTAAGCCGAAATACCGTTGTACCGAAAAACATCGGGAAACCTTGAACGGTTTCCCGGTGTTTCTTTATTTTCGAAGCAGCAGTACGTGCGCGCCGTCCGGGATCGGCTCGGAGAGCGTCGGGTTCTGGGCGCGGATCACGGAAGTCGGAACGCCGAAGCGCTTGCCGATCGAAAAGACCGTTTCGCCGCGGTCCGGGAAGTACACGAGAATGCCCTCGTGCGGATCGCGCGGGACGCCGGGCCGAAGGTCTGTCGTAAACAGCGCGGTTTCCTGCCGGTACCATTCGCCGCCGTATTTCAGGTCCACCGTGCAGCTCAGCGTGCGCCCGCTGCCCGCGGCCTGCGCGGAGCGCACCGTTACGGACGGCAGCAGCAGCGTGCCGAACGGCTCGAGCGGCAGCGAAAACGGCAGATCGGTGCGGAATCCGTACAGCCGGCCGTCGTCGGCGCGGTACACGATTGAAAGCAGCAGCAGCCCGTCGATCGAGGCGTCGCGCTCCGAAATGACCGTATCGGTGACGGCGGGCGTCGCGGTGACGTACAGCACGCGCGTCACGTCCTTCATGTGACCGGGGAGGTAGACCGGCTCGCGCAGGACGGTCGTTCGCGTGCGTTCGCCGACGTAGTTCAGGCACGGAACGGACTTTGTTTCACAGGAAAAGCTGCCCTCGCTGTCGTACGCGTCGGACAGCACCCATGCGTTTTCCTCGGCGACGCCGTAAACGCCGAGCGACAGAACGGCTTCGATCGCAAGCTCGCCGTCGGCGTCGTAATCGGCTTCGAGCTGCGTGACCTCGGCGGTCGCGTTCGGCTGCGGGTTCGCTTCGGCGTCGATCGTATCGGTGAACGGGATCGCGTAAACGCGGGAGACCGCGCCGCCCTCGTCGTCGTAAAACAGAGCGGTGACCGTGAGCGTCCCCTCGACCGGCATGCCGCTTGCGCCGTTTGCGATGCGCCCGATTTCCGCCGTTCCGCTCGTTTTCAGAAGCGAAAGGTTTTCGGGCGCGTCGACCGTTTCCTGCAGCCGGATCGCGTGCGCGCCGAGCAGCGTGCGCCGCACGAGCCGCACGGATTCTCCCTGCGTTTCCAGCCCTTTCGCGTCGTCGACGCCCGCGACGCACGTCTCGCGCACGGTTGCAAAAACGTCGGCGTTCAGCAGCAGCGTCGCCTGCATTCTAAGCCCGCCTTCCTCCACGCGGCAGGTGCACGCGGGCGCGTAAGCCGCGGCGCGCGCCGTCATTTCGGGCAGGGCGCCGGGCAGCGACAGCTCGTGCGTGAACGTTGCCGAAGCGTCAAACGACAGCGGCTTGTTCGCGTCGGTCTCGACGACCAGATGCAGCAGCAGAAGCCCCGTCACCTGCACCCCGTCCCGCGTGCAGAGCGTTTCGCGCACGCGCACCTCCGGTTCGCACGAAAGCACCTTCTCCGAGCGCACGCCGCCCGGCAGCGGGATCGCGCTTTCGAGCTGCGCCTGCGCGGACGCGCTTCCCGCCAGCGTTTCCGCCGACAACACCGTTTTCCGTATCTCCATCGAATATTCTCCTTTCGGGTAGTTCTCCGTTCAAAACGTATGCGACGCGCTTCCAAAAAATGAATCGTCCCGCGCAGGATGCGCGGGACGGGATTAAAACGGGTGAACCGTCAGAATTTTCCGCTGTGGCCGCCGTGGGAAAAACCGGAGGACGAGAAGTGGCTTCCGCCGCCGCTGTGACCGCTGCCGCCGCCGCTGCGCGTTTCGGACTGCCGCACGGTCTTGGAAACGCTCGCGTAGAGGAACAGGTCCTTCGAATCGACCATGTTCAGGGAATCCCGAACCAGATATTCGGTCGCACTGACCTGGCTCTTGACGGATTTCAGCTGCCCTTTCAGAACGCTTGCGACGATCAGACCGACGATCAGGCCGACAGCCAGAGCGCCCGCGAGCCGTAAGGGTGAGAAATACTGGATGTGGCGGGTATGGTAGTAGGAATCAATCGTCCGGTATGCGGATTCGGCAAATTCCGAAAAAGCGCCGGGGATATCGCCGGAGGAGATGGCGGAGGCGGCGTTTTGCGCGAGCTTTTCGCGCGTTTTTTCCGGAAAGTATGTGTTCGCGCTGCCGTCGGTCACGCAATAGCACATGCCCGCGGCGCGGTCGATGACGAGCGCAACCTTATCGTATCCGGCGCCATGGCGATACGTGCCGCTGTGGAAGATAGAGGCGGCGTAGTCCTCGGCGGACTGCTGCCCGAGCGAGGGAACGGTCAGAACGACGATGTCGCAGTTCGCGGCGACGTGGCTGTTGCTTTCCAGTCTGCGCGTCACGGCGGCGCGCTCCGATTCGGAGAGAAGCCCGGCGGCGTCGTCAAGATACAGCACTTCCCGGCGGTCGACGCCCTGCAGCACGCGCTCGCAGCGCGACGCGTAGGTGGAAAACGCCTCGAAGTATTTTCCGGCGGACAGCAGCGGAACGAACGCATTTTCGATGTCGTAAAGCGTGCCGTCGTCAAACCAGTCCTGCGCGGCGCCCGTCGTACAGGTCGCGTAGTCGCGCTCCTCCATGCAGACCATCAGCAGGATGCCGTCTTTGGTCGTGCCGTAGCCGAACCCGTTGGCGTCATAATAATCGTCGGCGTATGCCGTCGCGGACTTGCCGCCGAGCGAGCGCGGGATCACAACGACGACGTCGCATTTCTGCTCGGCGCTGATGCGCTCCAGTTCCGCAAGGAGCGTCGCCTCCTCTTCGACGGTCAAAAGATCGCCTTCATCGACCAGCAGGGGCTTTTGCCGCATGGAGCCGTCGGCAAGCGAGAGCACCGGAACGGCGAGCAGCAGCAGCGTGAGGGCAAGTGCAATCAGTTTTTTCATCCCCGTCACCCCCTTACAGAATCGCCGAGCAGGCGGTCAGCAGCGCGTATGCCGCAACGGCGACGCCGCCGCCGACGAGCAGCCACCAGCGCGCGTAAGCGCCCTTATCCATCGGCAGGTCGCCGACGAACTTGCCGGTCTGTCCGTTCATGGCGAAGCGGTACTGCTGCCCGTTCCACGTCGTATTCATCAGCCAGACCGGGAACAGCGCATAGCGCGAACGGCCGCCGATATTCCGTACGTTGCAGCCCTCCTGCGACAGCGTCACGTAGCCGGACACCGTGTTTTTCAGCGCGGTTTCGGTTGAAATTTTCAGCCGCTCGTTGGCGCGCGGCGTACTTTCGGTTTCGGAGACGTCGTACCGGTCGGCAAAATAGCCCGATAAAAATGCCGTCTGAAACGGAACGGCTTCGCCAAGGTCGAACGGCTCGAGCGATTCCATCATCGAATCCTGCATCTTTTTGGAGCCGTCGACGGGGATGCCCTCAAAGCGCATCCTTCCCTCGCGGAAAACCGAGTAATGCGAGGTTTCCACGTAATTGAAATGAAAATCGGACCAGGCGCGCGTTTTGGTGCCGCGGTACTGCACGGAGGCGTCCACTTCGGCGTCGAACAGCCAGAAGGGGACGTAGACGCCCTTGATCTCGTCGATGTGGTTTTCCGACTTGAAGACCTTGGGCAAAAGACGCTTGCCCAGAAGATGCTTTTCAAACGCTTTCTTGGCGGCCTCCTTATCGAGTTTGAACGGGATCACAAGATCCGGCCGAAGATCGCCCGCAAACTGAGCCTTCATAATCACGGGATTGCCGCAGAACGGACAGGCGCTTGCCGCAAGCGTTTCGTCGCCGACGACCTCGCCGCCGCAGGACTGGCACAGATAGATCCGCATCCCTTCCTGCTCGCCGGGCGCCCATTCCGAGCCGGTCGGCGTATCGACCTCGGGATTCTTTTCCTCAGCTTTTTTCAAAGCGTCGTCGTACGCCTTGAGCGTTTCGACGTCGAATTCCGAGTCGCAGTATTCGCACTTCATCTTCTGCAGCGCGCTTGAAAACTTCAGGCCGGCGCCGCAGCAGGGGCATTTGTATTCCATTAAATCCGACATGTCGATCCTCCTTTGCCGTTGGATGCAGAGGCATAAACCACTTTACTCTTCAGTATATCCGAAACCGGGGAAAAAAGCAAGAACGCAGAAAAAGAAATGCGCGATCCGGTTCGGATGCGCCGCCGGGCAGGAGAAAAGCCGGCGCGAGCGACCCAAAATCGAGCCGTTTTCCCTTTCGGTTGCGCATTGACAAACCGGAAAACGGGGTGTACAATAAAATTACGAAAACGTTTTCGTAAACTGCTTTCGCACTGATCGGGGGGAATTCACATGGTCACACTCAAGGACGTCGCCAAGGTCGCGGGCGTTTCGTACGCGACGGTTTCCCGCGCGCTTTCCGGCAGCTCCGAGATCGGCGAACAGACGCGAAAGCGCATTCTGAAGCTGTGTGAGGAAATGGGCTATACGCCGAACGCCGTCGCGCGGTCGATGGTCATGAAGCGGACGAACATCATCGGCCTGATCGTCGCCAGCATTGAGAATCCGTTCATGAGCGAGCTGACGTCGCACATCGAGATTCATGCCCGCCACAACGGATACAACCTGATGGTCTGCAACTCCTCCTACGATACGGAGCTGGAAAAGGAAGTGTTCTCCCTGCTGCTTGGCCGGCAGGTGGACGGCGTGATTCTGCTCCCGGTCGGCAGCGGTTCCTATTCGTCGCTGCAGCAGCTCACCGCGCAGGTGCCGACGGTATTTATCAGCGAGAACCTGCAGGATCTGCCGGAGAACTACGTCGCAATCGACAACCGGCAGGGCATGGCCGCCGCGACCGAGTATCTTTACTCGCTCGGGCATCGCCGCATCCTGTATTTCGGCTGCCGCTCGAACAGCGTTACGCACCGGCTGCGCCTCGAGGGGTACGAGCAGGCGTGCAAAAGCGCCGGGATCGCGCCCGAAGTGCTGTATTCGCCGTTTGAGCGAAGCTCGCAGGAGGCGGGGTATCGGCTGGCGGCCGGATACTTTCAGGACGGAATCCGGCACACGGCCATGCTTTGCGCGTCCGACTCGCTGGCGATCGGCGTCATGCAGGCGGCGTACGAGAACGGCGTTTCGATTCCGAACCGTCTTTCTCTGATGGGATTTGACAACATTTCCTTTGCGGCGCTTCCGCCGATCGATCTGACGACCGTCGATCAGCCGAAAGAGCGGATGGCGAAGGCCGCGGTCGATATGCTGATCGAGCGGATCAAAAATCCCGATCTTCCGCATACGCATGAGATTCTTCCGCCGTTGCTCGTTCTGCGTTCCTCCTGCCGGGCCGTGCGCTCCTGAGAACCGGTATGTACGCATACGAACTGCATCTGCATACCGCCGAGTCGAGCCGCTGCGGGCATGTCCCGGCGGCCGAACAGGTGCGCGTTTATAAAGCGCTCGGCTACGCGGGCGTCTGCGTGACCGACCATCTGCATGACGGCTATTACGAACCGTCGCTTGACGGGGCGGGCTGGCGCGAAGCAATGGAGCGGTATCTTAGGGGCTACCGCGCGGCAAAGGCCGCGGGCGACGCGCTCGGCATGGACGTGATTCTCGGCGCGGAGCTGCGGTTCCCCGAAAACACCCGCGATTATCTGGTGTTCGGCATCGACGAGGACTGGCTGATGCAAAATCCGCACATGTGCCATCTGAATCACCGGCAGTTTTTCGACCGGTTCGGCAGCGAGGTGCTGATCGTTCACGCGCACCCGTTCCGTGACAACGATGAAGTGGACTGGGGCGCGGTGCACGGTCTTGAGATTGTGAATACCTGCCCCCGGCACGACAGCCGGAACGACCGGGCGCTGGCGCTTTGTCAGGCGCATCCCGAGCTTTTTCCGACCGTCGGGTCCGACGCGCACCGCAACGGCGATCAGGGGCGGAGCGCGATGCTGTTTGAAACGCGGATTACCGATTCCTTTGCCATGATGGATGCGCTGCGCGCGCGAACGTATCGCCTGCGCTGCCCGTCCCGTGAAGATATCATTGCGGAAAGCGAGGCGTTGCTCCATGTTTGATTCCATGATTATCGGGCAGATGACGCTCGATCACAACATCGACTATGACGGCCGCGAGGAATACATCGCGGGCGGCGCGGTCACGTTCTCCGGCTATGCCGCCGCCGCGATCGGCGGGCGGGTCGCGGTCGTGCCGAAGGGCAACGCCGCGCGGCTGGATCCGTACGCGGTCTTTGCCAAAAGCAAGGTCGAACGCATTTTCCCGGTCGATTCCCCGACCTGCACGGTCATGCAGAACACGTATTTCACGCCGGACCGCGAGCGGCGCCGCGGGCTGAACACCGAGGGCATCGAGCCGTATACGCCGGCCGACCTGCCGGACGCGGAAGCGAAGATCTATCATCTCGGCGGACTGGTCGCCGGGGACATGGGCGGCGATCTGATCGAAGCGTGTCAGAAGCGCGGCGACGTCGGACTCGACGTGCAGGCCATGCTGCGCTGCCGCAACGACGACGGGACGCTCGAGCTTCGCGACTGGAAGGAGAAGCGGGAGCTTCTGCCGCTGATTCGCTATCTCAAAACCGACGCGGCCGAGGCCGAGGTGCTGACCGGAACGGCGGATCGGGAAAAAGCGGCGTTTCTGCTGTGCGAATGGGGCGCGCAGGAAGTGCTGATCACGCACAACACCGAAGCGATCGTCTGCGACGGCAGAAGCATTTACCGTTCGAAGCTCTGTCCGCGCGGGCTGGCCGGGCGCACCGGCCGCGGCGATACGACGTTTGCGGGCTACCTGATCGAGCGGCTTACGCATGAGATCCCCGAGGCGCTCGAATTCGCGGCGGCGCTCGTTTCGCTGAAAATGGAGACCCCCGGTCCGTTCATGGGCACGCGCGAAGACGTTTACACCTTTCTCGAACAGTATTATCGGTAAGCGGCGGACGCTTCCGAAACAAACAGAGGGTGGAACGATGTTGGATTACCGTATTGTTGAAAAAGCGCCGTTTACGATTGTCGGCGTGAAAAGACCGTTCAATTCGGATACGAGTTATCAGGAAATACCGAAGTTTTGGGATGAATGGCTGGCGCAGGGCGAGAAGCGTTCGATCATGGGAACCTTCGGCGTTTGCCTCGATATGAAAGGAAAGGACTTTGATTACTGGATCGCGGATCTGTATTTTCCGTGGGAGGATATCCCGGAAGGTTGTGAAACCCGGGTGATTCCCGGAAGCTGCTGGGCGCAGTTCCCGTGCACGGTGCACTCGCTGCAGGATACCGACACAAAGATCCGGTCGGAATGGCTGCCCGCGCTGCAGGGGTATTCTCTTGCGGGAGAATATGATATCGAGGTCTACCTTCCGCCGAAAGAGGGCGAACAGGAGATGACCGTAAGCATCTGGATTCCGCTCAAAAAAGATTGAAATCAGACTGCCGCAGCCTGTCGAATAAGGGGTCAGACCGTTTGCGGCGGATTTGGGAAAAGAATACTTGCAGGAAGAAAAGTCGGAGGCGGTCATGCGACCGCCTCCGACTATCAAATAAATTTCATTGCGTGGCTCCATCCGCGCGTAACGCTGCTTGGAAAGAAGGACATCATCCATATATATTTTTCGATTTTGAAAAAGATTATAACTGTCCGCGCAGCGCATACACGCAAATGCCGACGCTTTCGCGCAGGAAATTGTTCAGCGCAATGTACCAGACGTCCGGCGCGGCGACGCCGACGGCGTCAAGCCCGGCGGCGCGGGCGACTCTGCCTGCGCGGAAGACGTGAAACCCGGTCGTGACAAACGCAACGCGGGAAGATGAGGGGCGCTCCCGATCCAGCAGCGCTTTGGAGAACGCGAAGTTTTCGCGCGTGTTCGTGCTTTGATCCTCAACGAGAATGCGCTCCGGCGCAATGCCCTTTTGCTCAATCAGATACTTCTGCATCGCGGCGGCTTCGGAAACGCTTTCGCCGCTGCCCTGCCCGCCGGAAACGACCGCGACGCAGTCCGGGTGCGTCTCCAGATACGCGGCCGCGGTGTCGAGCCGGTTGGACAGCACCCATGTCACGCGGTCGCCGTGCACGGCCGCGCCGAGCACGATCAGCGCGTCGGCGTCGACGTCTTCGCTCCGCTTTGCGGCCGTCCCCATCAGGATCCCGCAGACGAGCAGGATCCCGCCCGCGATCGCGTAGCCGAGGATCGCCGCCCACTTGAGTACCGCCAAAAAGCCGTGGTCCATTTTCGGCAGCAGCCACGCGAGGAGCACGAGCGGCACGCCGAAAAACGCGGGCAGGATCACGCCGAGATTGAAATTGGAAAGCGTCGCCACGACCGCGGAATCCGCGATCAGAAGCAATCCGAGCACGAGCAGTACGATCCGCAGCATTTTCATACGCCCTCCGTCTGCGGCTGCGAAAGAACGCGCTTTATGAACTGTCCCGTATAACTTTGTTCACACAGTGCAACCTCTTCGGGCGTGCCGGTTGCGACGATCGTGCCGCCCTCGTCGCCGCCCTCGGGTCCGAGGTCGATGATGTAGTCCGCGGTTTTGATCACGTCGAGGTTGTGCTCGATGACCAGCACCGTGCTGCCGGAATCGGCAAGGCGGTTCAAAATCTCCAGAAGCCGCTTGACGTCGTGCGTGTGCAGGCCGGTCGTCGGCTCGTCGAGAATGTACATCGTGCGGCCCGTATCGCGGCGGCTCAGCTCAGTCGCAAGCTTCACGCGCTGCGCCTCGCCGCCTGAAAGCTGCGTCGAGGGCTGCCCGAGCTTCACGTATCCGAGCCCGACGTCGTACAGCGTCTGCAGCTTTGCCTTGATCTTCGGATGCGCCGAGAAGAACGGCAGCGCCTCCTCGACGGTCATCTCCAGCACGTCGTAAATGTTCTTGCCCTTGTAGCGCACTTCCAGCGTTTCGCGGTTGTAGCGCTTGCCGCGGCAGACGTCGCACGGCACGTAAACGTCCGGCAGAAAGTGCATTTCGATTTTCACGATGCCGTCGCCCTTGCACGCTTCGCAGCGGCCGCCCTTGACGTTGAAGCTGAACCGGCCGCTGTTGTACCCGCGCAGCTTCGCGTCCGGCGTCGCCGCAAACAGCGCGCGGATCAGATCGAACAGCCCCGTGTACGTCGCGGGATTCGAGCGCGGCGTCTTGCCGATCGGGCTCTGATCGATGTCGATGACCTTGTCGAGATGCTCGATGCCCTCCATGCCGGCGTGCGCCCTGGCGCGGACGCGCGCGCGGTTCAGATCGTGCAGCAGCCGCTTTTTGACGATTTCGTTGACCAGACTCGATTTGCCCGAGCCGGAAACGCCGGTCACGCAGACGAACATGCCGAGCGGGATCGAAACGTCGATGTTCTTGAGGTTGTTTGCCGCCGCGCCGCGAACGGTTAAAAACCTGCCGTTGCCCGGTCGCCTGCTTTTGGGAACTTCGATGCGCCGCTTGCCGGAAAGGTACTGTCCGGTCAGGCTCGTTTCGCACGCCATGACCTCCTCGGGGGTGCCGGCCGCCATGACCTCGCCGCCGTGAATGCCGGCGCGCGGGCCGATGTCCACGATATAATCCGCGGCGCGCATCGTTTCCTCGTCGTGCTCGACGACGATCAGCGTGTTGCCGAGATCGCGCAGACGCTTCAGCGTATCGAGCAGCTTTGCGTTGTCGCGCTGGTGCAGACCGATGCTCGGTTCGTCGAGAATATACAGCACGCCGACCAGCCCGCTGCCGATCTGCGTCGCAAGGCGGATGCGCTGGCTCTCGCCGCCCGAAAGCGTCGTCGCGCCGCGCGAAAGCGTCAGGTAGCTGAGGCCGACGTTGACCAAAAATCCGAGCCGCGCGTCAAGCTCCTTTAAAATTGCCGCCGCGATCGTGCGGTGCGTCGGGCTGAGGTCGAGGGTTCTCAAAAATTCGCGCGAGGCCTTCACGTTCAGATCGCAAAGCTCGGCAATGTTCAGCCCGCCGACGGTCACCGCCAGCGTTTCGCGTTTCAAACGCTTGCCCTTGCAGTCGGGGCAGACCGTATGCGCCATGCGCGATTCGATCTCCGCCTTGGTCCAGTCGCTCGTCGTTTCGCGGTAGCGCCGCTCCATGTTCGGGATGATGCCCTCAAACGCCGCCATGAATTTGCCGCTCGAATTCAGACTCGAATACGAGACCTCCATCTTCTCCTTCGTGCCGTACAGCAGCGCGTTCTGCACGTTTTCGGGCAGCTCGCAAAACGGCGTGTCCATCGAAAAGTTCAGATGCTTCGCCAGCGCGCGGTAATACATTTCCGCGATCGAATTCTGACTGTCGCTGTTCCAGCCGGAGGCGTGGATCGCGCCCTCGCTCAGCGATTTTTCCGGGTTCGGAACGACGAGCGCGGGGTCGATCTTCATCAGCTCGCCGAGGCCGGCGCAGGTCGGGCAGGCGCCGAACGGCGCGTTGAACGAAAACGCGCGCGGCGCAAGCTCCTCGATGCCAATTCCGCAGTCCGGGCACGCGAAATTCTGCGAGAACAGCTGCTCCTCGCCGTCCGCCGGCGCGACGATCGCCAGGTTCTGTCCGAGCGCGAACGCGTGCTCGAGCGACTCGGTCAGCCGGCTTTCGACGCCGTCCTTCAGCACGATCCGGTCGATCACGGCCTCGATCGTATGCTTGAATTTCTTGTCGAGCGCGGGCGCTTCCTCGATCGGGTACACTTCGCCGTCGACGCGCACGCGCACATACCCTTCGCGCCGGAGTTGCTCAAACAGCTTCGTAAACTCGCCCTTGCGCTTGCGGACGCACGGCGCGATGATCTGCAGCTTCGTTCCGGGCGCCATCTCCATGACGCGGTCCACAACCATGTCGATCGACTGCTTTTCGATGACTCTGCCGCAGTTCGGACAGTGCGGAATGCCGCAGCGCGCATAGAGCAGGCGCAGGTAATCGTAGATTTCGGTCACGGTGCCGACCGTCGAACGCGGGTTGTGCCCGGTGCTCTTCTGGTCGATCGAGATCGCCGGGGAAAGCCCGTCGATCCGCTCGACGTCCGGCTTGTCCATCTGCCCGATGAACATCCGCGCATAGGAGGAAAGACTTTCGACATAGCGCCGCTGCCCTTCCGCGTAAATGGTATCGAACGCCAGACTGGACTTTCCCGAGCCGGAAACGCCCGTCATCACCACGAGCTTGTTGCGCGGGATCGTAAGATCGATATTTTTCAGATTGTGCTCCTTCGCCCCGTAGATGCGAAGGTCCTCGTCGTTGCGGCGATACGTCTGCTTGAATACTTCTTTGCTTTCCATGCGAGCCATCTCTTTCTTATTTGGGGGCTTCCATTTTATCCGATATTCCCGCTTCTGTCAATAAGCGGGCGGCACGGTTCCCGCACCGACGCTGCCGCGAAAAAAGGAAGAAACAAAGGGGACGGAAAACGCATACTGCGAGTTTTCCGTCCCCCAGCGTGTCAAAGACCTTTTGACACGCTGGGGCAGACTGCCGATAAGGGTGACAGAAGCCGATTTCTTCTGTCGAAGGCTGTAAACAGCGGTCAATCACTTCCGGCGCTTCTTCACCCGCCGGGTGCGCGCCGAAAGTTATCGCGCTCGACAGAAAAACCGGCTGAGTTTCGGCACAGAGACCAAGAAAAGACGGGTTTCTCCGTCTTTTCCACCTGCAAGTGTTCTTTTCCATATTCTGCCGAAAATGGTCTGGCCCCTTTTGCGACAGTCTGAGAGGACGGTTGCATTATTCTTTCGAGAACTCTTCCTTGCCTGCGCCGCAGAGGGGGCATACCCAATCCTCGGGCAGATCTTCAAACGCCGTGCCGGGAGCGACGCCGTTGTCGGGATCGCCGACCTCGGGATCGTACTCGTAGCCGCAAAGATCGCAAACGTACTTGTCCATCGTGATGCTCCTTTCCTTTTGATACCGAAAGTATAGCACAGTCCGGCAAAGAATGCGAGCATTTTTTTCGGAATCCCGGGACCGATTTTGCGGGGGCGCCGGGCCGTTTTCCGAAAACAGGGACTTGTGCTTTTTTCCGGAATTCGGTATAATATCCGTATCAAAAAACGCGGCGTTGCCGTGAAAAGGAGTGATCAGATGAATCGTACGATTTTGGTGACCGGCGGCGCCGGGTACATCGGCTCCCATACCTGCGTTGCCCTGCTCGAAGCGGGCTATTCAGTGGTCGTTGCGGACGATCTTCGCAATTCCAAGGAAGAATCGCTGCGGCGCGTCGAACAGATCACGGGGAAGCCCGTTCCGCTGTATAAGATCGACGTGTCCGACGAGATCGCGCTCGATCGCGTGTTCGGACTGCATCATTTCGACGCGGTCATCCACTTTGCGGGTCTGAAGGCCGTGGGAGAGAGCGTAAGCGAGCCGCTGCTCTATTACCGCAACAACCTGAACGCGACGATCTCGCTGCTCGGCTGCATGCTGCGGCACCACGTCAACGTGCTTGTGTTCAGCTCGAGCGCGACGGTGTACCGCGATATCACTTCCCCGATCCGCGAGGAGCAGGAGAAGGGCTGCACGAACCCGTACGGCTGGACGAAGCTGATGAGCGAGCAGATCATCACCGACACGGCAAAGACGAACCCGGATCTGTCCGCGATCCTGCTTCGGTACTTCAACCCGATCGGCGCGCACGATTCCGGTCTGATCGGCGAGGATCCGAACGGCATCCCGAACAATCTCCTGCCCTACATCACCAAGGTCGCGGGCGGCAAGCTCGATAAGGTGCATGTCTTCGGCAACGATTACGACACGAAGGACGGCACCGGCGTGCGCGACTACATTCATGTCGTCGATCTGGCAAACGGCCACCTTGCCGCGCTCGACTATGCGTTTTCGCACAAGGGAACGGAGGCGTTCAACCTCGGTACGGGCAACGGGTACAGCGTGCTCGAGGTCATCGAGGCGTACCGCAAGGCAAGCGGCGCCGAGGTGCCGTACGTGATCGATCCGCGCCGCCCGGGCGACGTCGCGCAGAACTTTGCGAATCCGCAGCGCGCGCACGACCTGCTGCATTGGACGGCCGAGCGCGATATTGCGAACATGTGCGCGACGTCCTACCACTGGCAGGAGCTGAATCCGAACGGCTACGAAGAGGAATAAACCGATCCGAAGGCGGTCCTTTTCGCCGCCTTCTTTTTTGGAAGCGTTTACAATGTGAGGAATGACCCATGGCAATGAGAGAAGTCAACAATGTCAACGATCGCTACCGCGTTCCGAAGCCCGAGCGGCTCGGAGAGGTTCCGAAATACCTTGTCACTTTGATTTCGACGTTTCTGTCGCGCCTGTTCTACATCTTCCGGCTCGTGTGGGAAGCGAAAAAATCCCTGCTTTTCTGGATGGTGTTCATGGCGCTGTTCAACGGCGTGATGCCGGTCGTCGGCTCGCTGATCGGCGCGAGGATCCTGAACCGGCTCGCGGACGCGTACGCCGCTTCGCAGGACGGGACCGCGTTCGCGTTCGGCGTGATCGCCGTGCTGCTCGTGCTGCAGTTCTTCTATACGTTTACGAACAACGCGATCTCGCGGCTCTATAACCTTGTCGTTTCCATTTCGGGCGAGCAGCTTTCCAATCACGTCAAGATGAAGATCATGCGGAAGGCGAAGGAGGTCGATATGGTGAGTTTCGACTCGCCGGACTTCTACGCGCGGATGGAGAACGCGAACCGCGAGGCGGGCATGCGGCCGATCCAGATCATGTCCGCATCGTTTTCGCTGCTGTCGACGGTCATCAGCATCGTCAGCTACGTCGTCGTGCTGTTTGCGGTGAGCTGGTGGGCGCCGATCCTGATCGTGGTCGTTTCGATCCCGACGACGATCATCAATTTCGTGTATCGCAAGAAGAACGCGAATTACATGTTTTTCCGCTCGAAAAACCGGCGGCAGATGGAATACTATGCCGGCACCGTGATCGACAAGGATCTGGTCAAGGAGATCCGCATGTTCAACCTGGCCGACACGTTCACCGACAAATACCGCGCGGCGTTTACCGAATACTATGAGGGGCTCCGGAAGCTCCGCGTCGCGGAAACGCTGTACGGGCTCGGCGCGGCGCTGCTGTCGAGCGGCGTGTACTGCCTGCTGTACATCTTCCTTGCGCGCGGCGTGTATCACGGCAACTTCCCGGTCGGCGACTTTTCGCTCTATACCGGCGCGATCACCGCGATCAGCGCGGGCGTCAACGCGCTGATTTCCGGCACGTCCTCGATCTATGAGGGCACGCTGTTCATCGAAAATCTGATCTCGTTCCTGAACGAAAAGCCGGGCATCGTTCCGCTGCTGTCCGAGCCGCGGCACGTACAGCGGCACGTCGGGCATACGATCGAGTTTCGCAACGTGTATTTCCGCTACCCCGGTTCGACAAAAGATGTGCTGAAAAACATCAACGTCACGATCCGCGCGGGCGAAACGGTCGTCATCGTCGGGTTCAACGGAGCGGGCAAAACGACGCTCGTGAAGCTGCTGACGCGGCTTTACGATCCGACTTCGGGCATGATCCTGCTCGACGGGCACGACATCCGCGAGTATGACGTCGACGAGCTGTACGACATGTTCGGCATGATCTTCCAGGACTACGGCAAATATGCGGTGACAGTTTCGGAAAACATCGTGTTCGGCGATCTCGGGCGGGACGCAGGCGAGGCCGAGGTGAAGGAAGCCGCGGCGCGCTCCGGCGCGGACGCGTTCATCGACGCGCTCCCCGGCGGCTACGATACGCCGCTGATGCGCTACTTTGAGGAGAACGGAACCGAGCTTTCGATCGGACAGTGGCAGAAGCTTGCGATCGCGCGCGCGTTCTACACGGATTCGGACATCCTGATCCTCGACGAGCCGACCGCTTCGCTCGATCCGATGGCGGAGCAGGAGATTTTCAACCAGTTCAACGAGCTGCGGCTCGACAAGACGAGCATCTTCATCTCGCACCGGCTCTCCAGCGCGACGATCGCGGATACGATCCTTGTGATGGTGAACGGCGAGATCGTCGAAAAGGGCAACCACCGCGAGCTGATGGCGCTCGGCGGCGAATACCACACGCTGTTTACGACGCAGGCGGCGCGCTATCTGGCGGAGGATGAGGCGTAACATATAGACCTTATACTGATTTCATAAAATATAATCCATTAGCTACTTACATAGGTTATGCTCGTTTTTGTGGAGAGTGAGGAGGATCTTGAAATGTTTAGAAAAGGAATGAGTATACTTGTACTGTTACTCCTGATTTTTTTCTTCGGCTGTTCTAATTTTGATGAGGAGTGTTTTCTTGAGACAGATACGGATGTTGTTAAAGCTGGAAATTATTTGAAACAACTATCGGTAGAGTTGACAGAGGGAACGAAGTATGGCTGTGATCTTCTTTGCTTTATTGATGAATATGGTCTTTGTTACAATCTTCCGGAAGGAACATCTCGGAAACAGGTGTTAGTGCACTTTGAATTGTTTAAGAACGAAAAACAGCTTGTACAATACAAGATGCTGCTGAACGTAGAGGATCAACAGTACTGCTTGGGAGAATTGAATGTATTTGTCGGGGCGCCTACACCATGGCATTCCTTATGCATACGAAAC
Organism: uncultured Eubacteriales bacterium; assembly: GCA_902768795.1. GTDB lineage: Bacteria > Bacillota > Clostridia > Christensenellales > CAG-138 > UBA3792. The sequence continues at coordinate 105,466 of CACXMS010000004.1, read as the reverse complement.
TCTCCTATCTGTGATTTGCAACCAATATGGATCGATTGGTCGATGGTCCAAACCTTTTTGGAAAAAGTACCGAAAACGGAGAGAGCAGGTATTATTCAGCAATATAATACAGCAGAGCAGGAAGTGACCGTTATGGAAGGAAAACTGGGGCAGGAGTCTGTGGATTTTCCGATTGGTGTTCTTAAAGAAACGATAAGCGATGAGCAAACGACATTGAGAATTACATCAAACACATTGCTCACGGTTTGGGGAGACGAAATGGAAATGATTGTCACACCGAATCGGTTTTTCAAATTGTTGGAGTCGGGTTATCCCTATGAGGAGATGGATTTTTACTTCTGCTACGAAAATGGAGAAATGCTTTATTTGCGCGAGATATATCAATCATAATGGTGTCAAGGGGACGGTACTCTTGATACACCGACACGGGTTGAAAACCCGGCGGGCGATGTGGTACAAAAACGAGTATTAAGAGTTACGGAAACGCTTGTAATAATATTGTGCAGTTGGGTATTGACGCAATTGGGAAACTACTTGGAGGCGGACGATGAGAAGACGGATCGTACTGATAATGGTTGTGTTTATACTATTGACCTTAACCATATCCTGCAATCAGG
>CACXMS010000004.1:0-104842 GCA_902768795.1 uncultured Eubacteriales bacterium | reverse complement strand
TCGGGCGCATGGAAGCGATTTGGAAGTGTATGACGGAAAAGGAGTATTATTTAATGCAATACTATTTTCCGAACAAAAGCAAAGAACCGGGATGGAGAGTATTATATGGCTTATTCTCACGAGAAGTGTGTGTTGAAGGCCATAATCCCTATTATATCTTGGGATCGGATTTGCTCGGATACAGTTGGTATTTGGTAAAAGGGCATTATGTGGAAGACCCAAGCAAGAAAGGAGAGCCATATTACTTTATGGAAGGAATTCCCTATTTCCATGTTGACGAATGGGATGTAGTTGCTCCAGTAAAAAGATTGCATGAGGAATTATGGGAATCGAACATCAAAGGCTTTGATTTGGATGATGTGCAAAAAGGAGAGTATCTTGCAAATATTGACCAGAGAAGGGTTTCCACAGGATCAGATTTCATAAAAATGATTCAGGAAAAAAAGATCGAAGGCATATTTGCGAGCGCACAAGTTGAAGACGGAGAGATACAATGGTTTCAGCTTGATGACTATTATAGTGAAAATCGGAAAGGGGAGATTACAGTAAGAGGCAATGCTCCACAAAAGTATTTGAGTGAAACCTTTTTGCATGACGAAAATGTTTTTATACTGACAGGAACCTATGATGAAGAAACATCAACTTTTTTCGCCACGGATTGGGGATTTGGCGTGTTGCGTCGCAAATATACAAAGGATCAAAAGATAGATTGGAATTATGGCAATTTCTACGGACATCACGCTTTTGATAGGGACGAGAACGGGCAGTTACTTCATTCCAGATATTATTTCGATTCACTGGACATTGAAAACGGCGATTATTATCCGAACGGCGATTCCCCGCTCGGCGCAGAAGTTCGGCAATCCCCTTGACCTGGATACCTTCGATTCGGCGGGACGGCTCGTCGCGGGCGAAGACGAAACCGGCGTCACAAAATTGTGAAACAAGGGAAACGGACGGCTGATTTTTTTCACATTTGATTTGCGTCCGATGCTTGACGAATCGAATAAAGTATCGTAAACTGTATAGGATATCATTGTTGGATGAAAGGATAAACCAAAATGTTGATGAATGTAGCAAACGCCTTGCTGGCGGGTTTGGATTTGAGCAGCTGCGGCGCAGCGCAGGCAACGCAAAGTGCCGCGGGCAGCACCGCGTCGAGCGGCGGACTGTTCTCGGGCCTCGGCACCTGGGGAACGATGCTGCTGCCGCTGATCATGATCGTCGTTCTGATCGTCGTGATGATCGTTCCGCAGCGCAAGCGCGACAAGAAAGTCAAGGAAATGCTGAACGCCCTGAAGCCGGGCGATCGCGTCCGCACCATCGGCGGCATTTACGGGACGATTTCCTCGGTGAAGGACGACGTCGTCGTTCTGACCGTCGGCCCGGACAAGGTCAAGCTCGTCTTCGCGCGCGGCGCGATCTCGCAGGTCGAGGAGACCGGCGTTGAGAACACGATGGACGAAGAAGTCCGCGACTGAAAACGCCAAAGGACGTTGGGATTTTCCCAACGTCCTTTTAGACTGTCAATAAATGGCCCGGATCATTTTGCGGCATCTGTTTGTGAAAAAAGACTTGCAGGACGAAAAGCGCAAAAAGCGCTATTCTTTGGTTTTTTGCCGCAAACGGTCTGCCCCCTTTTACGACAGTCTGAAGGACGCCGGCAAGACCGGCGTCTTTTGCTTTGCACAAAGTGACCGTTCAGCAGGCCACGGGCGCGGCCTTCTCCGCCTTGCGGCGGGCGAGATCCGCGTCGGCGATCGCGCGCATGAAATCGCGGTCGGTTCGGATTACAAACGGATCGACGCCGCGGGACGCGGCTTCCTCCTCAAGCAGCGCGATCATCAGTTCGTAGTAGTCGCCCTCCCGGACGCCGAGCCGGCGCGTTTCGGCAGGCAGCGTCTGCTCGATCAGGCGGCGCAGAGGATAGAGCTGCCCGCTGCGTTCATACCGGTCGAGAATCCAGTCGAGCGCGTTTCGGTCGGTCAGGGTGCGTTCGACGTAATACTTCGCGCCGTACAGCCCGTACAGCACGCGCTGCGTATCGAAATACCCGACCTGCATGTGGTAGCGCGAACGCTCCGCGTCGAAATCGAGCGCGCCGCCGAGGTCGACGTTCGGCTTGATGATCGTCACGTTTGCGTCGTCCGGCAGACGGAACCGGCGCTCGATGCCCAGCCCGCCGGGCAGCCGCACGCCGATCAGATCGCGGTATCCGTTCTCGATCAGCACATGCAGCGGCAGCGAGTCGAACGCGCCGCCGTCCAAGTACTGCTTGCCGTCGGACAGCGGTTCGTTCCGGAATGCGGGATGGTACGCGCTGGCAAGCAGCATATCGTAGATCGCGTCGTCGGATTCGAGGTCGTTGACTTTGATTTCAAGCCCTTTGCGTTCCGCCAGCGAAACGGTCGTGACAAACAGCGGAATCTTTGCGGTGCGGATGCGCTCCGGTTCGACGAGCTGGCGGATCCATGCCTTGAGCGGCGCAACGTCCAGCCCGCGCCGGTTCACCAGTTCCAGAAGCCGCGGCAAAAACTCGGGCAGCTCGGTCAGCGGCACGCTGCCGCTGAACATCCGCTTGAGCTCCGTTTCCTGCGTTTCGTCGACCGAAACGATGCTCGACATCCGCACGTTGCTCCATGCGTCCACGGCTTTGTCGTACGTATCCATCGCCATCAGCGCGCCGTTGAGCGCGCCGACCGAGGTGCCGGAGACCGCCGCGATGCGGACGCCCGCCTCCTTGAGCGCTTTCCAGACGCCGATTTCATAGCCGCCCTTCGCGCCGCCGCCTTCGAGCGCGATCGCGTACGGTTTCGTAAGATCGAGTTGCAGCTGCATGGGGACCCTCCTGTTCAGTTCTTCAGACTCTGCATCGGCGCGGGGATGCGTCCGCCGCGCGCGATAAACGCTTTGCTTGACGCGGTGTGCACCGGCATGACCGGCGCGCTGCCCATCAGTCCGCCCATTTCAACAGTGTCGCCGACCGACTTGCCGATCGCGGGCAGAACGCGCACCGCCGTCGTTTTGCTGTTGACCATGCCGATCGCGGCTTCGTCCGCAAGGATTGCGGCGATCGTATCCGCGTCCGTATCGCCCGGAACGGCGATCATATCGAGCCCGACCGAGCAGACGCAGGTCATGGCTTCGAGCTTGTCGATCGTGAGCACGCCGGCTTTCGCCGCCGCGATCATCCCCTCGTCTTCGGAAACGGGAATGAACGCGCCGGACAGTCCGCCGACCGAGGACGACGCCATCACGCCGCCTTTTTTCACCGCGTCGTTGAGCAGCGCGAGCGCGGCGGTCGTCCCGTGCGTGCCGCAGGTTTCAAGACCCATTTCCTCGAGGATCCGCGCGACCGAATCGCCCACGGCGGGCGTCGGCGCAAGCGAAAGATCGACAATGCCAAAGGGCGTATCAAGCCGCTTCGACGCTTCGAGCGCGACGAGCTGCCCCATGCGCGTGATGCGGAACGCGGTCTTTTTCACGGTTTCGGCAACGACGTCAAACGGCGCGCCCTTGACCGCCTGCAGCGCGTGATATACGACGCCCGGCCCGGATACGCCGACGTTGACGACCTTTTCCGGTTCGCCGACGCCGTGAAACGCGCCGGCCATGAACGGATTGTCCTCGACCGCATTGCAGAACACGACGAGCTTGCAGCAGCCCGCGCCGTTCGTGCGTTCCGCGGTTTTGCGGATCACTTTTCCCATCAGCCGGACGGCGTCCATGTTGATGCCGGCCTTGGTCGAACCGATGTTGACCGACGAGCAGACGACGTCGGTTTCGGCAAGCGCTTCGGGGATCGAGCGGATCAGCGTTTCATCCGCCCCGGTCATGCCCTTCTGCACGAGCGCGGAAAAGCCGCCGAGGTAATCGACGCCGCAGGTCTTTGCGGCGCGGTCGAGCGCCTTTGCGAACGGGACGTAGGAATCCGTTTCGCTGGCCGCGGCGACGAGCGCGATCGGCGTGACCGAGATGCGCTTGTTCACGATCGGAATGCCAAACTCGGTTTCGATCGCTTCCCCGACGGAAACGAGATCCTTCGCATAGCGCGTGATCTTGTCGTAGATCCTGTCGCAGGCGCGCGAAACGGAAGCGTCCGCGCAGTCCGTGAGCGAAATGCCCATCGTGATCGTGCGGATGTCGAGGTGCTGCTGATCGATCATCTCGATCGTGGAAAGAATGTCGTTTTTGGTCAGCATGCCGTTATACCGTGTGCATGGCTTCGAAGATTTCCTGCCGCTGGATGCGGATCGAAAGTCCGCGCTCGGCGGCAAGTTCATTCAGCGTATCGCGGATCGCAACGAACGAAGCGTTTGCGCCCTCGAGGCTCACGACCATGACCATCGTGAAGCTTCCGTTCAGGATCGTCTGCGAAACGTCGAGAATGTCGACGCCGAGCGCCGCGAGGCGCGTGCTGATCGCCGCGATGATGCCGACGCGGTTCTGACCGATAACGGTTACGATTGCGTTCATATAAACCTCCGTTCCGGGCGTCAGCCCGACCTGTTCTTTTATTATAGCACGCCGGCCAGCAGCAGCGCAAGCACCGTGAATCCGGCCAGCAGACAGGACGCGGCGACGATCACGGGCCAGACCGTCCGCCGCGGGCCGCCCTCGCTTTCGGGCAGCAGATGCGCCCGGCGCAGCGCCGTCACGACCGGCTTATACAGCAGCAGCGTCAGCGTCGCGTTGATGCCGCCCTTCACGAGATTGAACGGTAGGAATACCGGCACGAGCATCCCGGCGACGACGTCGCGCGGGACGTTCATATACAGCGGCGTGATGATCCAGTTCCAGAGCAGCATGACCGCGGTCATTGCGAGCGTACCGGCGGTCAGACCGATCACGGCGCCCCGCATCGTGCGGCGGAAGCGGTAAACGGCGGCGGCGACGCAGGCGAACGAGCAGCTTTGCAGGACGTTCATTAAGAGGCCGATCCAGCCGGTATGGCTGACGGTCACCATTTCGATCAGCGAAACGGCGGCCGCCATGCCCGCCGCGGCGAGCGGTCCGAACATGAACCCGCCCATAACGATGACGGCGTCCTTCAGGTCGAAGGACAGAAATCCCTGTACCTGCGGAAAGACCTTGGAGAGCAAAGTGGCGGCGAACGCGACTGCGCTGAGCATGCCGAGCGTTGCGACCGTCTTGACGGCGCGATGGGTTTTTGTCATACAATCTCCTTTCGGAGGGCGAAAACGCTCCGAGAATACATCCCCGGAGCGTCGATCTTCTTTCATCCGGACTATACCGTCGGTTTCGGAATCGCACCGAATCCTGCGGACCGCGTCCGCTCGCAGACTATACTGCCGGTGGGGAATTGCGCCCCGCCCTGAAGAACTGTTTTTCCGTAGTATAGCACCGGGAAAAAACCTTGTCAAGCCATGCGAAGTCCCTTCGGATAGTGGTTTTTCAGGAGTTGTCCGTCGGATTTTGCAAGGCCCAGCGCATAGCCCCGGCAGGTGACGGCGCACCAGCCCTTTTCCGAATCCCGCGCGAGCGCCTCCCCGGCAAGATAGCGGGCGGCCTCCGCGTCCGTCAGCGCTTCCGTACGCAAAAACGGCGCGGCAGAGCTGAGCGCAAGCGCGTGGGACGGCTCAAACCGGTTTCCCTTGTCCTCGCCGAGCAGCAGCCCCGCGCGGATCACGCGCACGCCGTCCAATCGAAACGGCAGCGGCGGAACGAGCAGAACGCGCCCGCCCCGAAGACAGAGCACGCGCCCCGAAAGCGGCTTCAGGCTGCCGGAAAACGCGTCCCACGCTTTGCAGCGGTCCGACCGCTCCGAAAGGAACGCGGACGGCGTCCGAACGCCGCTTTTTACAAACTTTGCCATGTACTGCCCTTCGCCGTCGGATGTGTGCGGATACAGCGTTTGCTCGAAAACGAGGGAGAAATCGGGATGCGCGGCCAAAAACAGGCGCACGGTCTGCCCGTCCTCGGCGGGCGAAAACGAACAGGTCGAGTAGACGAGCTCCCCGCCGGGCTTTACGGCTTTGGCTGCGTTGTCCAGGATCCCGCGCTCGCGCAGCGCGCAGGCGTTCACGTGCCCGGGCGACCATTCCGCGATCGCGCGCGGGTCCTTACGGAACATGCCTTCGCCGGCGCAGGGCGCGTCGCACAGCACCGCGTCGAACTGCTGCTGCAGCCGCTCGCAGAGCGTACCCGTGTCGGCGTTCGTGACGATCGCGTTTGTCACGCCCATGCGCTCAAGATTGCCGACCAGGATTTGCGCCCGCGAAGCGACGTATTCATTCGCAACGAGAACGCCGGTTCCGCAAAGCGCCGCGGCAAGCTGCGTGCTTTTGCCGCCGGGCGCGGCGCACAGGTCGAGCACCGCCATCCCCGGTTCGATGTTCAGAAGACGCGCGGGCTTCTGCGCGCTCGCTTCCTGCATGTAGTACAGTCCCGCCGCGTGCAGCGGATCGCGTCCCGGGCGGAACCCCGCGGGCGCTGAAAACCCGTCGCCCGCGCCCGAAAGCGCCGTCAGACGCTCCGGAAAGAGCGCGCAGAACCGCTCGGGCGAAACCTTCAGCGTGTTCACGCGAAGCGCGCTTTTCGGCGGCTCGTCCATCGCGGCAAGATAGGCGGGGAAAGCGTCCCCCAGCTGTTCGCGCATGCGCGCAAGATATTCGGTCGGCAGATTCATAGCAGTTTCACAGCGGCGCGGGCGTTCAGAAACACGACGTACGCTTCGCGCACGGGAAGACGGGACAGGGCGGCCAGCGATTCGGCGTACAGCGTGATCTGGCGGCGGTGCCGCTCGGCAAAAGCGGCGGGATCGCCCTCGACGCGGTCGGTCTTATAGTCGAGCAGCACCCATGCGCCGTTCTCGAGGAAGCATGCGTCGATCACGCCCTGCAGAAGAACGGGCGATGTTTCGTCGGTATCGAGCAGCGCATTTGCGGGGACCTGCCGCACGAAGCTCCATTCGCGCTCGACGCGCTTTGAAGCGCACATCCGGGAAAAGAGCGGCGAAACGGCAAACCAGCGGATCGCGGCGCGATGGCTTTCGGGAAGCGTCTCAAGTCCCGGGAGCGTATCGGCTGCCCCGGGGCAAAGCGGCATCCGCATCAGGAGCGAGTGGACGCGGGAGCCGAGCGCGGCGCCGTCGGGCTTAGCGGGAAAGCACGGTTCGTCGAACGGTTCGAGCGCTTCCCTGCCGAGCGCGGTGACCGACGTCTTGATCGGCAGATCGTGCTGCGCCGCGTACGGGTATTCCCAGGACAGCGCGGCGGAGAGCTTTTGCACCTCTTCGGGATCCGCCGCAGGCATCGCGGTTTTCGGCGCGGCATACAGCTCGTCCGCAACGTCGGCCTTGCGGTGCAGAAGGATCGGCAGGTATCCGTTCAGGGAGAGCAGCAGAAGCCGCAGACTGCTGGAGGCGCGGCGCAGATTCGGGAGCGTCGGCGCAGGCAGGGAATCGAGCGCGGTCTGGGCGTTCGAAACGCAGCCGAGAAGCGTCAGTTCGCTTCGGGCGCGCGTCATGCCGACGTACAGCACGCGAAGCTCCTCCTGCCAGGCGGCGTCGGCGATCCTGTCGCGGATAAGCCGCCGCGCGTAGGTGCGCTGCCGGCAGCCGTCGGCGTCCAGAAACTGCAGACCGACGCCGAGTCGGTCGTGCAGAAGCAGAGGTTCCTTTTCGTCCTGGCGGTTGAACTGTCCGCCGAGGCCGGCAAGATAAACGACGGGGAATTCCAGCCCCTTCGATTTGTGGATCGTCATGATGCGGACGACGTTTGCGGTCACGGTCTGCGAAGCGCCGAGATCGGCTGCGGCTGCCGCCGCGTCGATGAACGATAAAAACCCGTGGATCCCGCCGGCGCCGTTTGCGTCAAACGCGCGCGCCCGCTCGATCAGAGCATCCAGATTGCGAACCCGCTGCACGCCGCCGGGCAGCGCGCCCATGCGTTCGCGGTAATGCACCGTATCCATGACCGTGTCGAGCAGCTCCTCCGTCGTGACGCGCTTTGCGAGCGCGCGCCAGGCGGCAAGCGCAGCGAGCGTCGACTTTGCGCGGTCGGTATCGGAAGCCAACAGGCAGTCGAGCAGGTTCCCGCGCGGCGTTGCGGTGCGAAGCGCGATCAGCTCGCCGTCGGTGAACCCGAAGAACGGCGAACGGAGCACCGAAAGCAGCGGAATGTCCTGCCGCCGATTGTCGAGTACGCGCAAAAGGTTTACGAGCAGGCGGACCTCGATTGCGTCGAAGTATCCGCCGGAAAGCTGTGCAAAGCACGGGATGCCCCAGCAGGCGAGCGTTTCGGCGTAAATCTCGGCGTGCGTTTTGCTGCGGAGCAGAATCGCAAAGTCGCCGTACGCAGGATCGCGCGTTTCCTTCGATTTGCTGTCGAACAGCGGACGCCGCATGCGCTCTGCGATCGCGGCGGCGATGAAACGCGCCTCAGCTTCGGCGTCCGCAAGGGATTCCTCGTCCGTTTCGCCGCGCTTTTCGAACACGTGCAATTCCACCGAACCGCCTGCTTCGCAGCTTCCGCGGTACAGACGCGCCGCGTCGTCATACTCGATCCCGGCGATCGGCTCGCGCAGAATCGTTTCGAATACGCGATTCACCGCGTCGATGACCGCGCCGCTCGAGCGGAAGTTCTGTTTCAGGTCGATGCGCGTTCCGATCTTGCCGCGGAACGTGCGGCATTTTTCAAGGAACAGCCGCGGTTCCGCCTTGCGGAAACGGTAGATCGACTGCTTCACGTCTCCGACGAAGAACAGATTGTTTTCGCGGCGGATGCGGTCCAGGATCGCTTCCTGCACGCGGTTGCTGTCCTGGTATTCGTCGACGATCACGAATTCGAACCGGTCGCGGTATTCGGCGGCGATGCGGTCGTCCCGCAGGATTTCGATCGTAAGATGCTCAAGATCGTCGAAGTCGAGCGCGGCGCGCTCCCGCTTTTGCGCGGCGTACGCGGCGCGAAGCGTCCGCAGCAGGGAAAACAGCGGCGTTAAGACGGCGGCGCCTTTCGCCTGCGTCTGAAAAAGCGCGTCTGCGTCCGCGGCATAGCGTTCGGACTGTTCCTTAACGAGTTTGTTGAACGCGGACTTTGCGTCTTTGACCGGCTGCGTGTCGGAAGGGGAAAGATCCCGCGGGAACGAGAGCCGCCCCTCGGTCGGGATCGCCCGCAGGGCGGCGCCGTAGGAAGTCCGGTCGGGCTGCAGCAGCGCGCCGCGCGCGTGCGCCAGCAGCTCGTCGAGCAGCGCGATCGCCTTCCCGCAGGCGGGCGGCAATTCGTCGCGTGCGTCGGAAAGGTCCGAAAGCGCAAGCGTCAGCGCGTTCTGATCGTAGGCAAGCTCCTCGGCGAGCAGCGCGGAAAAGGCGTCGCGGCTTGTCAGCGTTGCTTCGGCGCGATTCAGCCACGCTTCGGGATCCGGCTCGGCGCAAAGGAACCGGTTCAGCTTTCGAAGCGCGTCCAGGAGCGCTGGTTCGCCGTTGAACGCGCCGACGAGCAGACGGTACGTTTCGGGGGACGACGCGGCAAGCTCGGTCAGGACGGCAGTCTGCGTTTCTGAGAGCAGTACGGCGCTCTCGGTTTCGTCAAGCGTGCGCGAGGACGGCGCAAGCCCCACGCGGAAAAAGTGACGGAAAACGACCTTTGCACAGAAGGCGTGCATCGTGGAGATGTTTGCGGCAGAGCAAAGCTGCGCCTGCGAAAGCAGGTAGGCGCGCTCCGCTTCGGACGCGGCGGATTGCGCCGCAGAGGAAAGACGCGCCGAGATCCGCGTCTTCATTTCGCCAGCGGCGGCGCGCGTAAAGGTCAGAATCAAAAGGCGGTCGACCGGGGTTCCTTCGGCGACAAGCCGGAACACGCGCTCGGTCAGCACGGAGGTTTTGCCGGCGCCCGCGGCGGCGGAAACGATCACGTTTCCGCCTGTTTCGATTGCGCGGCGCTGATCGGGATTCCAGTTCACGCTCACGGCAATTCCTCCTTTCCGCACAGAAGATCGTCCAGGGAGACCTTGCGGACATAGCGCGTTTTGCAGCCGGTCTGTTTATCAAACCGGCAGACGCTGCCGTAAGGACACCATTTGCAGGCGGACGCGGTCGGGAAAATATCGGCGTTTCCGGCAAGGATGCCGGCGGCCTGCCGCGCGGCGATGCGCCGTGCGGCAAAAACGATCGCTTCGAGCCGCTCCCGCTCCGCGGCGGCGCCCGTGATCGAGCCGTCCTTATTGCGCTTGAGATCGTGGATCAGGGGCGACTGCTTTTCAAATTCCCCGGACGCGGCGATCGTTTCCGCATCGGACGCGGTCAGCCCGTACAGCCGGTGCTGCTTTGGTTCGCCGGGTTCGGGCGGATCGAGCGTCAGCGGCATATAGTACATGCCCGCAAGGTCGCCGCCGAGCTGTTTTGCGGCGCAGACGTAGAGCGGAAGCTGCAGCGACTCGCCCGAAAGCAGCTTGGAGGGATCAAACGTGCGGGATTTGCCCATTTTATAGTCGATAATGCGAAGCAGTTTTCCATCCGGCGTGCGGTCCACGCGGTCGATCTTGCCGTAAACGCGTACGCGCACCCCGTCCGCAAGCGTCAGCGTGACCGGAGAAAAGGGCGAGCCGTCCATGCCGAACGCCATCTCCGTTTCGGCGACGTCGAAGTCGCCGGCCCGGAGCTGCCGCAGAATCGAGTACGCCGCAAGGCGCACGGTCCTGAGCCGCAGAAACAGCGATTCCTTGAGCCGCGGATCGCGCGAAAACAGGCCGTCGTTGTGCGAAACGAGCAGCGGCGGCAGGATCGCGTCCAGCACGGAATCGGCGTCGGCTTCGGTCATCGAACGCCACGCAAGCCCGCGCTCTTTGACGCCTTTTACAAAGGCGTCCAGCGCGTCATGCAGGAACGTTCCGGCGTCGGAAGCCGTTTCTTCGGCGGTTTTGCGCTCCTCGGCGCCGAGTCCGTATTTGAGATATTGCGAAAACGGACAGCGCGCGAACTGCTCGAGGCGGCTTGCGCTCATCGAAGGCGCGGGTCCGTACAGCGCCTTTGCGACGTCCTGACCGAACGGAGCGGGGGAAACGTTTTCGGCTTCGCCCGAAAGAATCGCCGAAGCCGCGGCGCGGTAATTTTCGTCGCCGGAAAAACACGCGAGCAGCGCGGGCAGCATCGGCGCGCAGTATCCGTCCTGCCGCCAGGACGACAGCAGCTCCGAGAGCGCGTAAAACGCGACCGGCTTGCTCATCGGCGCGTCCGTCAGCGCCGTCATGCCGACCGTTTCCGGCACGTCCGGGAACAGCCGCTCGATGCTTTCGAGCAGCGCGGAACGGTTCAGTTCGCTTGCGCCGTCGGAAAAAGCGCGGGAAAACACGATGCGGCGCCGCGCTTTGCCGAGCAGCGAGATCAGCGCGAGCCGGTCGGCGGCCGATTCGCCCTGCGTTCCCTCCCAGACCGGAAGGCCGAGGCCGCGCATCGTTTCCAGCTCCGGGTCGTTGATCAGATCGTCGTCGGTGCGGACCGGGAGGAACGCGCCGTCGGTGCAGCCGAGCACGAACAGCGTATCGACCGGCTCCAGCCGCGTGCGGACGAGATCGCCGAGCGTCACGCGGTCGCCCTGCCCGGGCAGGACGCCGACCGAGAAGCCGGAAAGACCTTCCTCAAGCAGCATCGGAAATTCGCGCCGCTTGAGCTGCGTTTCGCCGAGCACGGTGTTGAGCTGAACCAGAAGATCGGTCACGGCGCGCCAGACCTGCGCAATCAGCTGCGCGTCGGAATCGAGCCCGTCCGAAAGAAGCGTCTGCGCCTCGGCTTCCAGCTGCTCTTTGAGACGGTTCGCCTTCAGGTATTCCCAAAGCGCGCGGATCCGGTCGGCGGTTTTCGGCGCGGCGGTCGCTTCGTAAAGCGGGAGCAGCGTTTCCATCAGATGCGCGCGGACGGCCTCGGCGGCGGGAGGAATCTCGCCGATTTCGAACGGCTTGCGGCATTCGCTGCCGTAGATCCCGTAGCGCAGCACGTAGTTTTCAAATACTTCGGCATCGGCGTCGGTTACGCCGGCATAGCCGCTTTTGACGAGCCGCAGCAGATCGTCGATCGAAAAGCCGAAACAAACGGTTCGCGCGGCGGAACGGATGAAGTCGATCGCGGCGAGGCCGCCGATCGGCCGGGTCGCATCGTAAAACAGCGGGATGCCGCGAAGCGCAAAGGCGCGCCGCACAAGCGGACCGTACGCGGCAAGATCGCTCGTGACCACGGCGATTTCGGAAAAGCGTCTGCCGCTTTTGACAAGCTCCAGAATGCGGTCGGCCGTCAGAGCGACCTCGGTCGCGCGGTCCTTGCAGGCGAGAAACGAAACGGCGCCAGAAGGGCCGGTCCATGCGCGCGGGCGCAGGGAGAACAGATTGCTTAAAAGATGGTCGAGCGCGGGCGCGGCGGGCGAAGCGCCGGCAAGGTACTGCTCAAAGAACGGGATGCCCTCGGCGGCGCAGACCGACGCCAGCCGGTCGCGGAGCTTGCGGTCGGGCGAATACAGGTCGGCAAGCGCCGGATCGGCAGAATCGCGCAGCGTGATCGTCACGGATTTCGCGGTGTGCAGAATGCGGAGGAGCAGACGGAACGATTGCTCGCGCGGACGGGAAAAGTCGTCAACGTAAACGTCGCAGTCCTTCAGGCGGGAATCCGCGACGAGCGTTTCCGCGACGGTCATCAGGTCGTTCGCGGTCAGATACCGCGCGGCAAGGAAGGATTCGCTTTCCCGGTAGAGCAGGGAAAAGTCCTCGAGCTTCTGCCGCAGAAGGTCGTACTCGGGGAGCTGCCGCGCCGCCGCGTCGAGATCGTCGGGCGTGATGCAGCTTTGCTTGAACCGCCCGATGCGCGCGTCCATCGCGGCCGCAAAGCCCTTGCGCTCGGACGCGCGGGAAAAGAGCTGCAGCCGCTCGCGCCCGAGAAAAGCGGCTCTTCGCAGCACCATGCAGCGGCCGCGGTCGTCCAGATACGGCAGATCCCGGCCGCATTCCGAAATCAGCCGTTCACAAAGACGGTCGAAGCTGAACACGTCGACGCCGAGCAGCCCGCCGAAACGCTCCGAAAGCGCGGATTCGGCGCGGTAAGTCGCCTGCTCCGGAACGAGCAGGATTGCGCGTTCGCCGCGCTCGATATGCTGCTGCAGGCGGTCGAGCAGCGCCTGCGTTTTGCCGCTGTGCGGCTCGCCCGAAAGAATGGTGAGTTTTGCCATATTCAGAAGGTTTCGGTGTGAAGCGGGGTATAGACCATGCGCCCGCCGACGTTCCGGCTCTCATACAGAACGACGGAGCCGACGCGGAACGGTTCGCCGGGAACGGTCAGCCGTACCGGTTCGGGCGTTTCGATGGCGCGGGCCAGCGTGATATGCGGTTCCGGCTTGCCGCGTCCGCGAACGAAGCCGCGGTCGAGAAGCGCGGCTTCCAGCGTTTCGTGAATGCGGAAAAACTCGTCCGTTTCCCCGTTCACGTGCAGAAAACAGGTCCTGGAACCGCTGTGCGTGAAGAAGCCGACGCCGCCGAGCCGCAGCGTAAAGGGACGGGCGTCCCGCGCGGCGTCGCGCATGGCAAAGACCGCGTCGGCCAGCGCGTCGGTTTCGCCTAAAAATCGCACGGTGACGTGGTGGTTGCCCGCCGGCACAAACCGCCCGGCGGATGCGGCTTTTCGAAGCTCCTCCTGCACGGAGAAGACGGCGCGCTGCACGTTTTTCGGCAGCGGAACGGCAATGAACAATCGCATACCGACCTCACATTGGGTTTTATCGTCCTTATTTTACGATTTTTTCGGGAATCTGTAAAGACCGCTTTCCTATTTTCAAATAGTTTGTTATAATAAACAGAAATGGAAACGAAAATGAATCAACCAGTTCCGAAAAAGCGGCGCTTTCGGCTGCGTCCCGGCTGGCAGGATCGGCTCCCGATCCGGCCGGTGCTGTTGCTTGCGGGCTTTGCGCTGCTTCTGACGCTGATGATCTTGGTGAACCGGCCGCGCAGCCGCGTGCTGAACTCGGCGGAAATGGAAATGGTCAAAAGCGCCGGGGTGCTCCGGATCGGCGTCGACGAGGGACTGTACGGGCTTTCCGAAAACGGCGGCGGAATGGAATACGCAATCGGCGCCGCAATCGGGGAAACGGTCTTTGAGAATTCCGACAGCGTCACGTTCGTGCCCTGCACGCGGTATTCGGCGCTGTGGCGGATGGACGACGGGTACATCGATCTGGCAATCATGGCGATGCAGTCGTTTGACAATGCGAATTACGCGCGGAATGAAGTGCCGTTTTACACCGACGACTGCGTGCTGATGGGGTATGCCGAACGCAGGGTCGGCGGCAGCACGATCGGAGTGCTTTCGGGAACGCCGGCCGAAACGCTGCTGTACCGGCTGATCGACGAGCAGGACGTCGAAGTGACGGTCGTTCCGTGCGCGGATTACTATTCGATGCTCGTGAAGCTTCGCGCGGGGTCGGTCGATGCGCTTTGTATGCCCAAAACGGCGGCAAAGAGCCATCTTGAGCGCGGCATGACGATCTGGGCGGAGCCGCTCGGAACGATTTCGTACTACGCGATCGCCGCGGATGGCAGCATTCTGCTCGATCTGTGCGACGAACTGTTCGAGACGTGGGCGGAGGACGGAACGCTGGCCGAATGGCGGCAGGCATACGGGCTTTGACATGCGATTTGCGGTTGACGAAACGGAAAAAATCCGTTACACTATAAGGTAAGATATAAGGAAAAGTCTGCCGTTTCATCCGGCGGACAACGAGGATAAGAATGGATCGGTATTACAGCATCGGCGGCGGGCGGCGGCTCGAGGGAACGGTGACGATCAGCGGCGCAAAAAACGCGGCTGTGGCGATCATTCCGGCGGCAATTCTCGCCGGAGAACCGTGTGTACTGGAAAATCTGCCGGAGATCGCAGACGTTGTCAGTCTGAAACGTATCATGGAACGATTGGGCGCGGGCGTCGAGATGACGGCGGGCGGCTGCATGCGGATCGACCCGACTTCGATCAATACCTTTGACGTAACCTTTCCGGAGGTCAGCTCGATGCGCGCCTCCTATTATCTGCTCGGCGCAATGCTCGGCACGTACGGCGAGATTGAGCTGGCGCTGCCCGGCGGCTGCGTGATCGGTGCGCGGCCGATCGACCAGCATATCAAAGGCATGCGGGCGCTCGGCGCGAAGATTTATATGGACGAAAGCCGCAACGTGATTCGCGCGCAGGCGACAAAGCTGAAGGGCGCGGAGATCTTTTTCGACGTCGTTTCCGTCGGCGCGACGATCAACGTGATGCTTGCGGCGTGCCGCGCCGAAGGACAGACCGTTCTGCAGAACGTGGCGAAGGAACCGCATGTCGTCGACGTGGCGAACTTCCTGAACATGATGGGCGCGCGGATCAAGGGCGCCGGCACCGACGTGATCCGCATTCAGGGCCGCAAAAAGCTGCACGGCTGCGCGTACTCGATCATTCCCGACCAGATCGAAACCGGGACGTATATGATCGCGGCGGCGGCGACGCGCGGTGACGTGGTCATCAAGAACGTGATCCCGCCGCACATGGAGGCGATCACCGCAAAGCTCATGGAATCCGGGGCGCAGGTCATCGAGGGCGACGACGGACGCGACTTCTTCATCCGTGTCTCAATGAAGGAGCGGCCGCGCGCGGTTTCGCTCAAAACGATGGTGTATCCGGGGTTCCCGACCGACCTGCAGCAGCCGATGATGGCGTATCTTTGCACGGCGCAGGGAACGAGCGTAATCACAGAGAACATTTTTGAAAACCGGTTCAATCATGTGAAGGAGCTGCGGAAGCTCGGCGCGTCGATCTCCGTTTCGAAGCGCGTCGCAAAGGTACGCGGCGTGGAAACGCTGCATGGCGGCATCCTTTACGCGACTGACCTCAGGGCCGGCGCGGCGCTGATTGTCGCGGGGCTTTCGGCGCTCGGCGTGACCGACGTTTACGGGATCGAGTACATCGATCGCGGGTATGAATATCTGGAACAAAAACTGACGGCGCTCGGCGCGGACATTCACCGCGTCGGCGACGGGCTTTGAGAAGGATCCGGTATGTATCTTGCCGACGGTTGGAAGGAATACGGCATCCTGGACGCGGGCAACGGAAACAAGCGTGAATTCTGGGGCAGCGTCACCTTGCTGCGCCCTGATCCGCAGGCGGTCTGGACGATGGAAGACGCCCCGTGTGACGCGACGTACATCCGCAGCGCTTCCGGCGGCGGCCATTGGGAGTACGCAAAAGCGCTGCCCGAAAGCTGGACGATCCGTTACCGTGATCTCCGGTTTATCGTGCGGCCGACCGGATTCAAGCATACGGGGCTGTTTCCCGAGCAGGCGGTCAACTGGGACTGGATGCGGGAGCGTATCGAAGCGTTTTTCGCGCGATACGGCCGTTTGCCGAAGGTGCTGAATATGTTCGCCTATACCGGCGGCGCTACGTGCGCCTGCGCTAAGGCGGGCGCGGAGGTTACGCATGTCGACGCGGCAAAGGGCATGGTCGCGTGGGCAAAGGACAATGCAAAGGCAAGCGGGCTTGTGTCCGCGCCGATCCGCTATCTTGTGGACGACTGCGGCAAGTTCGTCCGGCGCGAGATCCGGCGCGGCAACCGGTACGACGGCATTCTGATGGACCCGCCGAGCTACGGCCGGGGGCCGACGGGCGAAATGTGGAAGATCGAGGACGATCTGTATCCGCTCGTGGGGGACTGCGCGAAGCTGCTGTCCGATACGCCCTGTTTCTTTCTGATCAATTCCTATACGACGGGACTTGCCCCGTCGGTTCTTTCGAACGTATTGAAGCTGGCGCTGCCGGAGGGGAACGTCGCTGCGGACGAGGTCGGGCTGCCGATCCGCCGCGGCGGGCTTGTTTTGCCGTGCGGAGCGAGCGGGAGATGGACGCCCTATGTCTGAGCCGCTGCATGTTTTATATGAGGACAACCACCTGCTGGTGGTTGAAAAGCCCGCAAACATGCCCGTGCAGGCGGACGCTTCGGGCGACGGGGACCTTCTGAACCGCTGCAAGGCGTACATCAAGGAAGCGTATCATAAGCCCGGCGAGGTATTCCTCGGCCTGGTGCACCGGCTCGACCGTCCGGTCGGCGGCGTGATGGTGTTCGCCCGGACGAGCAAGGCGGCGGCGCGCCTTTCGGCACAGTTTGGAAGCCGGCAGGCAAAAAAACGGTACGCCGCGATCGTTTCCGGCGTGCCGAGAGCAAAGGATACGCTGACCGACTGGCTCGTTAAGGACGAACGGACGAACACGGCGTCGGTCGTGCCGGAAGGCACGCAGGGCGCAAAGTTTGCTTCGCTCGAATACCGCACCCTGGCGCGGGCGGACGGCAAAGCGCTTCTGGACGTATCGCTGCATACGGGCAGACCGCATCAGATCCGCGTACAGCTTTCCTCCCGTTCCCTTCCGATCGAGGGGGATATGCGGTACAATCCTTTGGCAAAGCCGGGCACGCAGATCCGGCTTTGGGCGTATGCGCTTTCGATCGTGCATCCGACGCTGAATGAACCGCTGACGTTCTATTCGATTCCGCCGTGGAAGGAGTTTCCCGCCGCGGTCGGGCTTTTGCCGGCGCGCGCGGTTTGCTCCGGCGTATATCTGGACGACGGGATGCTCGTTGTGGACAAGGAACCCGGCGTGGAGGTTGAGGACGAGTTGTACGGCGAGCTTTCGGGGCTGTTCGATCCGCTGTATCCCGTGCACCGGCTCGACGCGAACACCGAAGGGCTTGTCGTGTTTGCGCGGACGGAAGCGATGCGGGACGCGCTCGAGGACGCGTTCTATCGGCACGAAACGAAGAAGATCTACCGCGCGATTCTGTGCGGCACGCCGAAGGACGGACGCTATGTGCATTACGCAAAGAAGGACGCGGACGCTGCGACTGTGCGGCTCTGCCGCGCCGATGCGCCGGATGCGCTGCGGATGGAGCTTGCGCTGACCGTGCTCGAAAGCAGAAACGGGCTGTCGCTCTGCGAGATCGAGCTGTTCACGGGGCGCACGCATCAGATCCGCGTGCAGACCGCGGCGATCGGGCATCCGGTGCTCGGCGACGACAAGTACGGCGATCGCGACCGGAACCGGCAGTTTCGCGTGCGGCGGCAGATGCTGCTGCATAAGCGCCTCTCGGTGTTCGGGAAGACGTTTCAAAGTGAAAAGGAACTCTCGCTTGACGAGATCAAAGGTATCAAACAGTAATTTTTAAGGAGGATCCCCCATGAACGCACAGGAACGCTATCAACTCTGGCTCAACAGTCCCGACATCGACGAAGCCACCAAAGAGGAGCTTCGCGGCATCGCTTCCGATCCGCAGGAAATCGAGGAGCGGTTCTACACCGAACTGGAGTTCGGCACCGCCGGTCTGCGCGGCGTGCTCGGCGCAGGCGACAACCGCATGAACATCTACAACGTCCGCCGCGCGACCGAAGGCCTGGCGCGATACCTCGACAAGACCGCGGGCGAACACCCGGCTGTGGCGATTGCGTACGATTCGCGGCATCTCTCCGACGTATTTGCAAAGGAAACGGCGTGCGTGCTGGCGGCGCACGGCATTCAGGTGTATCTCTATGAATCGCTGCGCGCGGTTCCGCAGCTTAGCTTCACGGTGCGCGAGCTCGGTCTTTCTGCCGGCGTTGTGATCACGGCGAGCCACAACCCGCCCAAGTACAACGGCTATAAGGTTTACGGCGCGTCCGCGGGCCAGTCCGGTCCCGAGGAAGCCGCGGCGATCACGGCCGAGATCCGCGGCGTCGAGGGCTTCAAAACCGCGTACATGGAGTATCAGGAAGCGATCGATACCGAAAAGATCATTCTGATCGGCAAACAGGTGGATGAAATTTATTACGCCAAGACGATGTCGCTTCTGACGCAGCCGGAACTCGTGAAGGAGCACGGCAAGGATCTGAAGCTCGTATATACGCCGCTGCACGGCGCGGGCAATATTCCGGTCCGGACGATTCTCGACCGCATCGGCATTCCGAACGTGTACGTCGTTCCTGAGCAGGAGAAGCCCGACGGCAGCTTCCCGACGGTCACGGCGCCGAACCCCGAGGATCCGAACGCGTTCACGCTCGCGTTCAAGCTGGCGGAGGAGAAGGGCGCAAGCGTCATTTTGGCGACCGATCCGGATTCCGACCGGCTCGGCTGCGCGGTGCGGAAAAACGACGGAACCTGGCAGGTGCTGACCGGCAATCAGATCGGCAGCATCCTGATCCATGCGCTGCTGACGTCGTATCAGAAGATGGGCACGCTGCCGAAGAACGGGCTCGTCGTGCGTTCGATCGTTTCGTCGCAGCTGGCCGACGCGATCTGCCGCCGGTTCGGCGTGGATATCCGCGAGGTTCTGACCGGGTTCCGGTTCATTGCGGAACAGATCGCGGAAGCGGAAAAGACCGGCGAGCACACGTTCCTGTTCGGCTTTGAGGAGAGCTACGGCTTCCTGGCGGGCGGATTCGCGCGCGATAAGGACGCGATCTGCGCGGCAATGCTCGTGGCCGAGGCGTGCGTGGCGTACGCGCAGCGCGGCATGACGCTGGCGGACGCGCTCGAGGAAGTGTACAGGATCTACGGATTCTACCGTGAGCGCGTCAAGTCCTATACGCTCGAGGGCAAGGCGGGCATTGAAAAGATTCAGAACGCGATGAAGGAGCTGCGCCGCGCGCCGCTGACCGTGATTGCGGGCCGCAAGGTCGTGAAGGCCGACGATTTCACCAGGCCCGAGGAAACGGGGCTGCCGTCGTCGAATGTGCTGCGCTATACGCTCGAGGACGAAACCTGGGTCACGGTCCGTCCGAGCGGCACCGAGCCGAAGCTCAAGCTGTACCTCGGCGCGCACGAAAAGGACGAGGCCTCGTGCGACGCGATTCTGGCCGAAGTCATCGCGGACGTCGACGCGAAGCTGTCCGCGTGGCTCGCGTAAGGAGCAGCTATGGCGACGCCGCACAACACCGCTCAAAGGGGCGATTTTGCAAAGACCGTACTGATGCCGGGCGATCCGCTTCGCGCAAAATTCATTGCCGAAACGTATCTTGATGATCCCGTGCTTGTGAACAACGTGCGCGGCAATTACGGATATACCGGCACATTTATGGGCAAGCGCGTATCCGTTATGGCGACGGGCATGGGCATGCCGTCGCTCGGGATTTACGTGAACGAGCTGTATCAGTTCTACGACGTGGAGTGCATCATCCGCGTCGGTTCCGCGGGCGCGATCCATCCCGACCTGCAGCTGTACGACGTTGTGCTGGCGATGGGCGCGTGTCACGACGCAAACCTCGACCGGCAGTACGGCACGCCCGGCACGTTCGCGCCGATCGCGGATTTCGGACTGCTGCAGAAGGGCGCCGCGGCGCTCGAGCAGCTCGGCGCGCGGTACCGCGTCGGGAACATCGTTTCGAGCGACGTGTTTTACGATCCGCGCGGCGCGTGGAAGAAATGGCGGGAATTCGGCGCGCTGTGCGTCGAGATGGAGAGTGCGGCGCTGTATCTGCATGCCGCCCGCGCCGGCAAAAAGGCGCTGTCGTTTCTGACGATTTCGGATATCCTCGGCACCGAGCAGGAGATTTCGCCCGAGGCGCGGCAGAAGGCGTTTGACACGATGATCCGCGCGGCGCTACTGACCGCGGAAGCATGAGGGCTTGTTTATGATCAAACATATCGTTCTGTTCCGGTTTGAGGACCCCACGGTCAACATTCCGATCGTGCGCGAATCGCTGTACGCGCTGCGGGAGAAGATCCCCGAGATCGTCAGCATGCAGATCGGAGAGGACTTTCTCCATTCCGGACGCAGCTTTGATATGGCGCTGCTCGTCGATTTTAAGACCCGCGAGGATCTGGAGATCTACGACAAACATCCCGACCATCAGCAGGCGCGCGCGTATATCCACGCGCACCGGCTGGATTCCAAAACGGTCGATTTCGAGTATTGAAGCAATCTATGGGAACATTCAAAGTCGTGTCCCCGTATTCGCCGCAGGGCGACCAGCCCGAAGCGATCCGAACGCTCGCCGAAGGTGTGGAGAACGGGGAACGGATGCAGGTGCTGCTCGGCGTAACGGGCAGCGGCAAAACCTATACGATGGCAAAGGTGATCGAGCGCGTGCAAAAGCCCACGCTCGTTCTCGCGCACAACAAAACGCTCGCCGCGCAGCTCTGTTCCGAATTCAAGGAACTGTTTCCCGACTCTGCGGTCGAGTTTTTTGTGTCGTATTACGATTATTATCAGCCGGAAGCGTACCTGCCGGCGTCCGACACCTATATTGAAAAGACGATCGAGGTCAACGACGAGATCGACAAGCTGCGCCATTCGGCGACGTGCGCGTTGAACGAGCGAAACGACGTGATCATCGTCGCCTCGGTTTCGTGCATCTACGGGCTCGGCGATCCGGAGGAGTATCTGAAGCTCTCGGTTTCGCTGCGCGAGGGCATGGAGGTCGACAAGCGCGACGTGATGCTGCGGCTGATCGAGATCCAGTATCAGCGCAACGACATGGACTTTCAGCGCGGCACGTTCCGCTCGCACGGCGACGTGCTGGATATCTATCCCGCAAGCCAGTCGAACAGGGCGATCCGCGTCGTGTTCTTCGGCGACGAGATCGAACGGATCGCCGAGATCGACACGACGACCGGCGAAACCATCGGCCGGCGGTCGCACGTTGCGATTTTTCCGGCGACGCATTACGCGACCGGCAGAGAGAAGATGAACGCGGCGCTGTATGAAATCGAGCGCGATATGGAGGCGCAGGAGCGGTTCTTTCTGGACACGAACCGCCCGCTCGAGGCCGAGCGCATCCGCCAGCGCGTCACGCACGACATCGAGATGATGCGCGAGATCGGGTTCTGCAGCGGCATTGAAAACTATTCGCGGTACTTTGACGGCCGCCGCCCCGGCGAGCCGCCGTATACGCTGATCGATTATTTCCCCGACGATTTTCTGATGTTCATTGACGAAAGCCATGTGACGATCCCGCAGATCGGAGCGATGTACAAGGGCGACCGCGCCAGAAAGGACGCGCTCGTCGAATACGGATTCCGGCTGCCCGCCGCGCGGGACAACCGGCCGCTGACGTTCGAGGAATTCTACGCGCGCGTGCCGCAGCTGATCTGCGTGTCCGCAACGCCCGCGGCGTTCGAGCTGTCCGAAGCCGGGCAGATCGCGGAGCAGATCATCCGTCCGACCGGGCTTGTCGATCCCGAGGTCGAGGTGCGGCCGATCAAGGGGCAGATCGATGATCTGCTGTCCGAGGTGCGAAAGCAGACCGAAAAGGGATATCGCACGCTGATCACGACGCTCACCAAACGGATGGCGGAGGATCTGACCGAGTATCTCGAGGGCATGAACGTGCGCGTGCGGTACATGCACTCGGACATCGACACGCTCGACCGCATGGAGATCATCCGCGATCTGCGGCTCGGAGAGTTTGACGCGCTGGTCGGGATCAACCTGCTGCGCGAGGGACTGGATCTTCCCGAAGTCGGACTTGTGGCGATCCTCGACGCGGACAAGGAGGGTTTTTTGCGCTCGGAAACGAGCTTGATTCAGACGATCGGCCGCGCCGCGCGAAACGCGGAGGGCAAGGTTATCCTCTATGCGGATACGGTGACCGGCTCGATGCAGCGCGCGATCGGGGAGACCGAGCGCCGAAGAAAGAAGCAGCAGGCGTATAACGCGGCGCACGGCATCGTGCCGCATACGATCGAGAAGAAGGTGTATGACACGCTGGTGATCACGCGGCGCGAGGAGGAGAACCTCGACGCGATGGACGAGCGGCAGAAGCAGAAGGAGATCGTTCTTTTGACGGAGCAGATGCTCGAAGCGTCGCGCACGCTGGAATTCGAAACCGCGGCAAAGCTGAGGGACCGCATCAAAAAGCTCAAGGGAGAAGCGGTCAAACAACAAAAAGGAAAGGAATTGCGTCCGGGACAGATCGGCGCGCACAAAAGAGCGCGCGAAAAGACGCATAAGTAACGGTATGGAAACACCGAACAAAGGAACGGAGATCACGTTCGAACCCTACGAATCGGAAGAAGACGTCATTGCGGACGGTCTTTCCTTCGACGGCGCGTTTCAGAAGGAGCACATCGGCTTCCCCGGAAAAACCGGTATTTTTCTGATCGTCGGCGCTGTGCTGGCGGTTCTCGGCGTTTTCGCGCTGATTCTTCTGGCGCCGCGCGGCGACGGACACGTTGTGATCAACGAGGTGATGACGTCGAACAAGGAGGCGTACGCGCATCCCGAGCACGGTTCGGTGGATTGGATCGAGCTGTATAATCCGACGGAAAACGACGTCGACCTATCCGGCTTCGGGCTGACGAACGATCTGAAAAAACAGTATAAGTATCGGTTCCCCGAGGGGGCGATCCTTCCGGCGGGCGGGTATCTCGTCGTGTACTGCACGGGCGGAACGACCGCGTCCGAGGAGGATCCGTACTGCACGGGCTTCGCGCTTTCGCGGGACGGAGAAGGCCTGTTTCTTCTGGACAGCCGTTATCTTGAAATCGACGAATGCGCGGTTCCGGCGCTTGCCACCGACGTTTCCTATGCCCGAACCGACGACGGCGGCTTTCGCGTGACGACGACGGTTACCCCCGGCGCGGCGAACATTTTTACCGACTGAAGATCCGTCTGAAATAGGGAAGAGAATCCGCGTCATTCCGAGCGAAAGGGAGGAATGGCGCTTTTTTTTCAAAGGAACAGCTGCTTCTGCCGCGGGAAGCGGCGTATGCTCCTTTACGACAGGGTTTTCGGTTGACAGAAATAAGCGGCGCGGATATAATAAGATAGAGTTAAGGACATTTAACACGATCCGAAGCGAGGATGGTATGGAACAGTACAGCGTAACGGGAATGAGCTGCGCCGCGTGCGCGGCCCGCGTTGAAAAGGCCGTGAGCGCCGTCGAAGGCGTGACGGCCTGTTCGGTCAGTCTGCTGACCAATTCAATGGGGGTCGAGGGAACCGCAAGCCCTGCGGCGATCGTTGCCGCCGTGGAAAAGGCGGGATACGGCGCGTCGCAAAAAAACGCGCGCGCCGCGGGACCGTCCGACGGTGCGGAGGAGGACGCGCTGCGGGACCGTGAAACGCCGAAGCTGATCCGGCGGCTGATCGTTTCGGCCGCGCTGCTCGTTCCGCTGATGTATGTTTCGATGGGACACATGATGTGGAACTGGCCGCTGCCCGCGTTTTTCGAAGACAATCACGTCGCCATGGGGCTTGTGCAGCTTCTGCTGTCCGGCGCGATCCTGCTTGTGAACCGGCAATTCTTCTTGAGCGGGTTCCGGGCGCTTTGGCACCGCGCGCCGAACATGGATACGCTTGTCGCGCTCGGTTCGTCCGTTTCGTTTGCGTGGAGCGTCGGCGTGCTGTTTGCCATGACGCGCGCCGCCGTCGACGGCGACGCACAGGCCGTGGAACGGTATATGCAGCTTTTCTATTTTGAATCCGCGGCAATGATCCTGACGCTGATTACGGTCGGCAAGATGCTGGAGGCGCGGGCGAAGGGAAGGACGACCGACGCGCTGAAAAGTCTGATGAAGCTTGCGCCGCAAACGGCCGTCCTGCTCAGGGACGGCGTCGAAACGGAGGTGCCGATCGCAGGGGTACAGAAGGGGGACGTCTTTGTCGTCCGCCCGGGAGAAAGCATTCCGGTCGACGGCGTTGTGCTTGAGGGCGCGAGCGCCGTCAACGAATCCGCGCTGACCGGCGAAAGCATTCCGGTCGACAAGGCGCCGGGCGACCCGGTTTCTGCGGCGACGGTCAATCAGTCCGGCTGGCTGAAGGCGCAGGCAACGCGCGTCGGAGAGGACACGACGCTTTCGCAGATCATCCGCATGGTCAGCGACGCGGCGGCGACGAAGGCGCCGATCGCAAAGACGGCGGACCGCGTTTCGGGCGTATTCGTACCGGTCGTGATCGGGATCGCGCTTTTGGCGCTTGGAGTCTGGCTTCTGACCGGGCAGCGGTTCGGTTACGCGCTTTCCCGGGCGATCTCCGTGCTCGTCATCAGCTGTCCGTGCGCACTCGGCCTTGCGACGCCGGTTGCGATCATGGTCGGAAACGGCGTCGGCGCAAAAAACGGGATTCTGTTCAAGACGGCCGAATCGCTCGAGCAGGCGGGCAGGATCGACGTCGCGGCGCTCGACAAGACCGGCACGATCACACTCGGCACGCCGAAGGTGACGGATCTGGTGCCAAACGGCGTTTCGGAATCGGAATTATTGCTCTACGCGGCGTCGCTGGAGCAAAAGAGCGAGCATCCGCTTGCTAAGGCGATCGTGGAAAAAGCGGCGGAAGCGGGACAATCGCTCTTGCCCGCGGAGAATTTTACCGCGCTGATCGGAAGCGGCGTGACTGCGACGGTAGGCGGCAGCGCCATGACGGGCGGCAGTATGGCGTACGTTTCTAAAATGCTGCAGGTTCCGGAGCCGCTGTCTTCGGCGGCAGGCGCCTGCGCCGACGACGGAAAAACGCCGCTGTTATTTACGCGGGACGGACAGGTGATCGGTGTGATCGCCGTTGCGGACGTCATCAAGGAAGACAGCCCGGAGGCGATCCGGCAGCTGAAGAACATGGGAATCCGCGTGGTCATGCTAACCGGCGACAACGCGCGCACCGCCGACGCGATCGGCAAGGCGGCGGGCGTGGACGAGGTGATTGCGGGCGTCCTGCCCGACGGCAAGGAAGCCGTGATCCGCGATCTAAAACGCTACGGCAGGGTCGCGATGGTGGGCGACGGGATCAACGACGCGCCGGCGCTGACGCGCGCGGACATCGGAATCGCGATCGGCGCGGGCACGGACGTTGCGATCGACGCGGCGGACGTCGTGCTGATGCACTCGCGCCTCGGCGACGTACCGGCCGCGATCCGGCTCAGCCGCGCAACGCTGAAAAACATCCGCGAAAACCTGTTCTGGGCCTTTTTCTATAACGTGATCGGCATTCCGCTGGCGGCGGGCGCGTTTATCCCGCTGCTGGGCTGGGAACTGAACCCGATGTTCGGCGCGGCGGCGATGAGTCTTTCGAGCTTCTGCGTCGTTATGAACGCGCTGCGGTTGAATCTGCTTCGGCTGCACGACGCTTCGCACGATCGCGGAAAGCGGAAGAAAGCAGATGCAAAGCCGGAGCCGGTTGTTCGGCCGAAGCAAATGACGCTTTCGGTCGACGGCATGATGTGCCCGCATTGCGAGACAACGTTGAAAAAAGCGCTCGAGGCGCTGCCTTTTGTCGAATCCGCGTCGGCGAGCCATGAAACGGGAACCGTTTCGGTCACGCTGTCCGGCGAAGCGGACGAAGACGCCGTCCGCGCCGCAATCGAAAAGGAAGGGTATTCTTACCGAGGCATACAATAATTCATGAAAAACTGATAAGGCCCGATCGCTTGGCTGCGATCGGGCCGTTGTTTTTTGCGTAAGGTTCGATCAGCGCTGCGCCGTGCGGAGCGTTTTTAAGAAGAACTCTGCCGCGGCGGAAGCGATCTTCTGCACAAGCTCCTTGTTCTCGGCATAGAAGCCGTAGCTGTGACCGCCGCTGTCCAGAACAAGCGTTTCGGCGCCGAGCTTTTCCGCGACGTAGCGCGAGACCTCGGGCGAGACCGTCGTATCGTTCGACGCATAGATGATCAGCGCGCGGTTTCGGAACGACGGATCGGTCGCCGCGGCGGGATCATCGCTCATTTCCAGATCGGAAAACCATTGAATCGAAAGATCCTGCGCCTGTCCGAACGGCGTCGTGAAGGTCGTGTAATTGTTGAGCTCGGCCTGCGTCTTATACCGGTTCCATTCCTCCTGACCGCCGAACAGCGTGATCCAGTCGGAATTGCTGTTTGCGGGCGCCAGCAGCACCGCGGAGCGGAAATCAAACAGCTTCTGCGCGATCAGATGCAGCGCGACGCGGCCGCCCATGTCGAACCCGAATACGCCGATCGCGTTTTCATCGACGGGATACGTCGCCTTGATAAAATCGATTGCCGCGAGCGTGTCGGTGTACATCGAGGTCAGCGTGTTCTCGGTGAACGGCTCCTCGCTCTCGCCGCTTCCGGCAAAGTCCATGCGGATCGAAGCGATTCCGTTGGAAGCGAGCGTGTGGGCAATCTCGGAGAAACCGCCGTTTTCATTGCGTTCGCCGCCGTGTCCGTGCAAAAACACGACCCACGGATATCCGGCTTCCGATGTGTTTTGCAAGATCGGCGTCACGCCTTCCGTCGCAGCGGGCGAAGCGGAACCCTCCGGTATCATGGAAGCGTCCGGCGAAGCGGAACTTTCGGGCATCAGGGAAGCGTCCGGCGAAGCGGAACTTTCGGGCATTGCCGAGACATCGGGCGAGGCAGAGCTTTCGGGCACCGGGGAAGCGTCCGGCGAAGCGGAACCTTCGGGTATCATGGAAGCGTCCGGCGAAGCGGAAGCATCCGGCATTGCCGAGGCGTCGGGCGAGGAAGCGGGAGCGCCGGAGCTTTCCGCGCGCGGCGGAAGAACGACGGAAGCATGCACGTCAACGCCGCGGGAGGGGAACGTCACATAGAATTCCCGGTAGGTCGCGGCCGAGACGGGTTCGTCGGAGGGCATGGGGGACGCGTCGGTATCGGGGGAAACGGACGGCGCGTTCGTCGCGCTCGGGGAAGCGGTCGGCGAGGCGGGTTTTGGTTTATCGGTACGGCAGCCGAATGCGCTGCCCAAAAGCAGCAGGATCATAACGATCCGGGCGATTGTTTTTTGCATCATCGGGATCTCCTTGTCTTTTTTTCGGTAGTATGGCCGACGGGATCGAAAAACATGCGCCAGAACACCGGAAAAAAACGGAAACGTCCGCGGGCGTTTTGCTTGCCAAGCAAAGCGAAGCATGCTATACTTTGTCGCATGAGAGCAAGTTACGCATTTGTCACAGCGGCGCTGGCCGCCATGGAACACACGCCGAACCGGGCCCTCGGTCAGAATTTCTGCATCGACGGGGATCGGTTGCAGCGCTGTGTCGACGCGCTGGGGCTTTCCGGCGAGCCGGTCATCGAAATCGGGCCGGGGCTCGGCGGACTGACCGAACTGCTGCTGGAAAAAAGCGACCGCGTCGTCGCCGTCGAAAAGGACGCGGCGATGGCGGCATACTTATCGGAATCGATGCGCGATCCGAAGCTGACGGTGCTAAGAGGCGACGCGCTCCGCTTCGATTACGCTTCGTGCGGAACGCCGTTTTCGGTCGTCGGCAATCTGCCGTATTACATTACGACGCCGATCGCGGAGCGCGTGCTGCAGAGCCGCCCGCGCGTGTTCGGCTGCATGGTGCAGAAGGAAGCGGCGGAGCGCTTCTTTGCCGCGCCGAAGGAGGACAATTACGGCGCGCTTTCGGTTGTGACGCAACTGTATTACACCGGTAAACCGCTCGATACGTTCGCGGAACCCTGTTTTTATCCCGCGCCGAACGTGCAGTCGGTTTTTGTCAGGCTTTGGGAGCGTAAAGATGCGCCGTCCGAACCGATCGGACGGGTATTCGCGTTTGCGCGCGCCTGCCTTGCCATGCGCCGCAAGACGCTGAAGAACAATCTGAAAAGCGTTCCGAACGGCTTGAACGCGTTAAAGCTTTGCGGCGTTTCGCCCGAAACGCGCGCCGAAACGTTGACGCCGGAGCAGTTTTTGGCGTTGTATCGCGCGCTGGGAACGGAGGCGTAGCATGAAGCGGCTTTCTCCGTTTGTCCGAGGGATGCGGGACGGCGTTCCGATCGGACTCGGCTATCTTGCCGTCTCGTTTTCGCTCGGCATCGCGGTCAAAAACGCGGGCATGACGGCGTGGCAGGGCTTTGTGATGAGCTGGCTCGGAATGGCTTCGGCGGGCGAATACGCGGCGATCGAGGTGATCCGGGCCGGCGCCCCGTACTGGGAGATGGCGATCATCACGCTCGTGACGAACGCGCGGTATCTGTTGATGAGCTTTGCGCTGAGCCAGCGCCTCGATCCGAAGCTCGGGATCGGGCATCGGCTTTTGATCGGCTATTCGGTGACGGACGAGCTGTTCGGCATTTCGATCGCGCAGGAAACGCCGCTTGTGCCGCGCTATTGCTACGGCGCGTACCTGGTTGCAATTCCCTGCTGGGCGACCGGAACCGCGCTCGGCGTAGTGGCGGGAAATCTGCTGCCGGCACGGATCGTGAGCGCGCTGTCCGTCGCGCTTTTCGGCATGTTTCTCGCGGTCATCGTGCCGCCGGCCAAAAAGAATCGGATCGTCGGGCTGTTTGTGCTGCTGGGCTTTGGCGCGAGCTTTGCGGCGTCGCGGCTGCCGTGGATCTCCTCGCTTTCGTCGGGGACAAGAACGATTCTGCTGACGGTTCTGCTTGCGGCGGCGGCAGCGGCGCTGTTTCCGATCCGGGAGGACGCCGATGAATAACGTGTGGATCTATCTTGCCGTCATGTTCGGCGTCGTTTACGCGGTGCGCGTGCTGCCGCTTCTGATCCGGAAACCGATCCGAAGCCGCTTTTTGCGTTCTTTCCTTTATTATGTTCCGTATATCACGCTTGCGGTCATGACGGTGCCTTCGATCTTTGAGGTCACGCAGTCTCCGATCGCGGGCGCGGCGGCGCTGGTCGTCGGAATCGTCGCGGCATGGCTCGGCGCCGGTCTGTTTCCCGTCGCGCTGTGCTGCTGCGGCGTGGTTTTTCTGCTGGAATTGTTCCTCATTCCTTGATTCAGACAGTCAGACTGTCAATAATGGGTTCAGACCGTTTTGCGGCAGGTTTTGAGGAAAGGAACTTGCAGGTAAAAAGGCGTTTTTTCGCAAAAACGCCTTTTTTGATTGTTTGCCGCAAAATTAGCCGGTTTTTCGCTCTTGATATAACATCAGTATCGTCTTCGAGCGAAGAAACCGGCTTCTGAACGCATTCTTGCCAGCATGTTTATGAAACTTTATTGCAGATACGGGAGCGGATTGAACGGAATGCCGTCGATCAGCAGTTCGTAATGCAGATGCGGCTCATCGGTGTCTTCGGCCGCGAGCAGCGCGACGCGATCGCCGCGGTAAACGTGCTGGTCGAGCTCGACGGTCGGCGAAGCGCAGTGCGTCAGCCGGGAAACAAAGCCGTTTCCGTGCTGAATTTCGATGACAAGTCCGTAATCGCCGCGGGTACCGCAGAAGATTACGGTTCCGCTTTCGGGCGCGACAATGGATTCGCCCGGACGCAGCGAATAGTCGATGCCGTAGTGCATCGTGCCGCCGCGTTTTCCGAACCAACTGATCACGGTTCCGCGGCACGGCGCGGTCAGCTTGAGATCGCCGGCGTCCTTGCCTTTGGGGCCTTCCGTTTCGGAGGCGGCGTCGCTGCGGTAGGAGAACGTACCGTTTTCGATCACGCGCGCCGCAGGATCGCTGCCGATGCGCGTGGAGGCGAGCGTGGTGGAATCGGAAACCGCAATGCCGTTTTTATACAGCGTTTCCGTCAGAGAGAAGCGCCGTTCCGCTTTGCCGAGCGAGCGGTACAGCCGCGCGCCGGAAGGAAGCAGCGGCTGACTGACGGTCGTCGTTTCCACTGAGCCGATTTCGATCAGCGCATGCTGCGTGGATCGCACGACGGGGATCAGCGCCCGGTTGGAAAGCAGGCGGTTCTTCGCTTCCTCGTAGGACAGATAATCGACCGTTCCGTCTACGGGCAGGAGCGAAAGCTCCGCATCGATGTAGGCGCGGATCAGCGATTCCTCGCCGGTCAGATTCTCCGAGGCGCAGACCGAAAGGTAATCGGAAAGCATCTGCTCGGCGGCGTCCTTTCCGGACAAAGCAAACAGCGGCGAGCCGTTAACGAGCAGATTGACCGCATTCGGCGGGTACACAACGGCGGACGGGACCGGTGAAACGGTCGGTTTTTCGGTCGGTGTCGGCGTGACAGACAGTTCAATCTGCACTTCGGCGGGGACGGCGGAAGGCGCGGTGCGCGGCAGAGAAAGGGAGAGCGACGGACGCAGAACGCCCGCGGCAAGCAAAACAAACGTACCGACGATCAGCGTCGCCGCGGTGGCAAGGATAAAAATGCCGGTCAGTTGTTTATGCTGCATGGCGGGAGTTCCTTTACTTTCTGAAGCCGAGTTTTCGTAAAACGGTACCGCCGAGGCGCCGGATCCGCCGGTACAGCGTAACGAAAAACGCGCGAACGGGATAGATCGCGCACCAGAAGCGTACGTACCGCAGGTATCCGGGTTCGGTCACGCTGTGCGGCGTCCCTTTGCGGACGAACGACTTCAGAACGCCGAGCACATCCTCGTCCGTAATGCCCGTTTCGAGCACATAGGTATTGTCGCCGCGGATCACGTAATCGGATCCCCGCACTTCCAGAACGCGGTGCAGAACATACTGCGGGCCTCTGCGGTAGAGCGCGACGTCAAACGGCTGTAAGCGGCCTTCGGGTCGCTCGATCACGACGATATCGCGGTTCTGATGCAGCATCGGCAGCATGCTGGTTCCCTTTGTTTTGTAGACGAGGCGGCCTTCCTTGGCCAGAATGTCCTCGAATGTCGTTTCCGACACCGGATCAGTCCTCGATGGCGCCGATGCTTCGCAGCGTTTCGACGACGGTATGCACGTCGGCGGCGATGACGCTTCTCGGCGCATCGTATTCGGCGTACATCGCGTCGGTGATCTTCTCTTCGGTCGTTTCCTGCTTCAGCTGATCCACGATAAAAGCCGCGGTCGGGTTGCTCTTTACGATTCCGTTGAAGGATTCGCCGCCGACGGCGATCAGAAATTGGGTTCCGTCAATGTCCTGTGTGATAAAATCGGGCTTCAGTTTCATCATTTTCTCCTTTTCCGCCGATAAAACGGCGGTTCCTTTTTCATTTTTGCTATTATACCGCGTCGGCGCGCGGCGTGTCAAGGTTATCGGTACAGCCGACCGAGCGCCTTCTGCACATCGAAACGAATGCGGTCGGCGTCGAGCGTAAAGTATTCGCCGTTTTCGTAAAGAATGCGGCCGTCGACCATCGTCATGCGGACGTCGGCGCCCTGCGCGGAATAGACGAGCAGCGCGAGCGGATCGAAGGCGGGAACAAGATGCGGCGCGTCGAGGTCGATCGCAACGATATCCGCCTTTTTGCCGGGCTCCAGCGCGCCCGTGTCGGGCCGGCCCTGCAAAAGCGCGCCGTTTCGCGTCGCCATGCGGAGCACGTCGGTGGGGCGGATCGCGGTCGGATCGCGGAGCACGCCGTTGTGGAGCAGCGCGGCAAGGTGCATCTCCTCGAGCATATCGAGATTGTCGTTGCTGGCGGCGCCGTCCGTTCCGAGACCGACGCAAAGCCCTTTGTCCAGCATCGTTTTCAGCCGCATGACGCCGCTGCCGAGCTTCAGGTTGCTCGAAGGATTGTGCACGGGGCTTACGCCGTACGCGCCGAAGATCGCAAGGTCGCCGTCCTCCGCAAAAACGCAGTGCGCCGCGGCCGTCGGCAGATCGAATACGCCAAGATCGCGGAACCATTCGGCCGGCGTCTTGCCGTACTTTGCTTTGCAGGCCGCATGTTCGCGGGCGGTTTCGGAAAGATGGAGGTGCATCCGCGCGCCGCGCGCCGCGCCGAGCGCGGCAAATTCTCTCGCCATGCGTTCCGTGCAGGTGTATTCGGCGTGAATCGAAAAATCGACGCGGATCCGCCCGTTCGCCTTGCCGTGCCAGTCGTCAAAGAGCGCGAGCGATTCGCGTACGCGGGAGGAAGAAGCGGCCGGCTCGTCCGGATCGAACGACGTGACGGCCCGCCCGAGATTCACCTTCATGCCGCTTTGCAGGCAAAGCTCGGCTTCCGTATCGAGGTTGTAATACATATCGGAAT
Source organism: uncultured Eubacteriales bacterium (assembly GCA_902768795.1). Taxonomy (GTDB): domain Bacteria; phylum Bacillota; class Clostridia; order Christensenellales; family CAG-138; genus UBA3792. Next base: position 72,092 of record CACXMS010000004.1, on the reverse strand, counting down.
AGGCGGTCGTGCCGGTCCGCAGCATTTCGAGCTGCGCGAGCGCGTTGCCGGCAGCCATATCCTCGCGCAGCATGCGGTCCTCGATCGGAAAGATCGCTTCGTTCAGCCAGCGGTCGAGCGGAAGCCCGCTGCCGCGGCTGCGGAGCAGCGTCATCGCGGCATGCGTATGTCCGTTGACAAGCCCGGGAATCAGAAGCGCGCCGTGCATGTCCTTTTTTGTCCAGTCGCCCGCGGGCTCCGATGCGCCGACGGAAACGATCGTGTCGTCCTCGATCCCGATGAAAGCGGGATCCAGAAGCGCATAACCGGTTTCGCCGTCCGGCACAAGCGCCGAGCAGTGCGTCAGCAAGAGTTTCTGCATGGATTTTCAGACCTCCATCCGTTTGATGATATCTTTCAAATAGGAATAAAACGTGCCAGCATCCGACAGCACGGCATTGATCGCGTCGTTTTCGATCGGCGCATCCCAAACGCCCTCCGCCATATTGACCACGAGCGACAGGCCGAGAATCGGCATGCCGCAATGCGCTGCGGCAATCGCCTCCGGTACGGTGGACATCCCGGCGACGTCGCCGCCGAGCAGTCCCGCCGCGCGAATCTCCGCCGCCGTTTCAAACTGCGGACCCGGGAAAAAGAAGTACGCGCCCTCATGGACGGTCAGCGGCGAAGCAAGCGCAGCATCCTTTGCAAGCGCGCGCAGCTCGGGCGCATACACGTTTCGCATCTTCGGACAGCGCGGGCCGAATTCGGAATCGTTCGCGCCGGTCAAAGGGCTGTCCCCGAACAGCTTGATGTGATCGCGCAGGATCATAACGTCTCCGGGACGGTAGGCGGGGTTGATCGCGCCGGCGATATTGGTCAGGATCGTCCGCTTCACGCCGAGGCAATGCAGAAACCGGATCGGGATGCAAAGCTGTTCATAGGAATATCCCTCATAGTGATGGAACCGTCCCGACAGGCAGGCGATCCGCTTGCCGCAAAGCGTGCCGAGGACGAGCTTGCCCGCATGCATCGACGCAGTGGCGCGCAAAAAACCGGGGATCTTTTCATAGAGAATCTCAACGGGCGATTCGATCGAATCGCAGAATCCGCCGAGTCCGGATCCCAGGATTACGCCGATTTCGGGAACAAACCCCGCGCGTGCCGCAACGACGCTCACGGCCTCTTCAAAATACGATCGCGGAAACGACATGCCTGCCTCCGAAGCATTTTCTTTCTATTGTACCACGGCGGACGGCGGGCGGCAAGCGCCATTTTTCACTGTGGGTGGACAAACGGAAAAACATAGGATATAATGAGAAAAAACCGAAAAAAGGAGCCGCTATGATTACCGAATCGTTTGATCCGAACCCGACCGGCGTCATTCTCCCGTCGTTTTTCGCAAAACCCGTTCCGGGAATGCCGAAGGTCGCAGTCACCTGCTTTTCGCACACGCTGTTTTCCCGCCTTGCGGCGGAACTGTGTGCCGAACCGATCGAAGAAGTGCAGCTCGGCAGCGCGAACGGAAAGAATCCGGTCTGCCGCGTATCGTTCGGCGGATCGGAATTTACGCTCTTTTTGTCGCCGGTCGGCGCGCCGGCATGCGTCGGGCTTTATGAGGAACTCTTTGAAACGGGCGTGGAATCGATCGTCGTATTCGGCACCTGCGGCGTGCTCGACGGATCGATCCGCGACTGCAGCATCGTTCTGCCGACCGAGGCGGTGCGCGACGAAGGCACGAGCTATCACTACGCGCCCGCAAGCGAAACGATCGAAGTCAACGCCGGAACGCTCGCGCTCACGCGGGAGACGCTCGATGCGCTCGGCGTTTCGTACACGACGGGCAAGGTGTGGACGACGGACGCGGTGTACCGCGAGACGCGCGGCATGGTGGAGCGGCGAAAGGCACAGGGGTGTATTGCGGTCGACATGGAATGTTCCGCGATCGCGGCGCTTTGCGCGATGCGGGGCAAGACCGCGCTGCAGTTCTTCTATGCCGCGGACAATCTTGACGGCGAACAGTGGGATAAGCGCAGTCTTTCCAACGAAGCGAACCTGGCTGAAAAGGACCGCGTCGCGTTTGTCGCGCTGAAGCTTGCCGAGCGTCTTTTGAAAAAGGGGGATGTCTGACATGACGGAAACGGAAAAGATGCTTGCCGGCAAGCTGTACGATCCCGTAGACGAAACGCTGGTTTGTCTGCGCGCCGAAGCGCGGCGGCTTTGCAAGGCGTACAACGACTGCGACCCTATGGACGGGGACCGGCAGGAAGCGCTTTTGCGGGCGCTCGTTCCCGCGCTCGGCGAGGATTCGTGGATCAACGCGCCGGTGCAGTTTGATTACGGTCGCTTCACGACGATCGGAAAGCGCTGCTTTTTCAATTACAATCTGACCGTGCTGGACTGCGCGCCGGTCACGATCGGGGACGACGTGTTCGTCGGCCCGAACGTATCGCTGATGTCGCCGATGCATCCGCTGCTGGACGCGGAGCGCCGCCTGTATCGCCGCGCGGACGGCGTCTGGACGGACCGGGAATACGCGAAACCGATTACGATCGGAGACGGGTGCTGGATCGCGGCGAACGTCGTGATCGCGGGGGGCGTCACGATCGGGCCGGGAACCGTCGTCGGCGCGGGAAGCGTCGTGACCCGCGATCTGCCGGGCGGCGTGCTCGCCGCGGGAAATCCGTGCCGCGTGATCCGAACGCTCGGTTCTGCGGATTCGATCGAAAACAAGCAGGAGCTTTGGTAAAATGTTACAATTTCGTTGCACCGCGTCCCCTTGCGGGCGCGGCGCAAAGATGATAGAATCGAAACGATGAAATACAGCACGAAAAAGATCAAACGGCGCGTCGCTGCGGGCGCGGCGGCAATGGCGGTGACGGCAAGCATGCTGGTGCACACGGCGGTTCCCGATCCGTCCGTCCTGGTTTCGCCCGGGCAAACGGACGAAGCGTCGCCGCACGTGCTGCATGTGGAGCAAACCGAACACCGTTCCTATTTGATTGAGACCAGCAACTATGAACCGCTGACCGTGCGGGAACGGCTGACGGTCTGGGTGCAGGGACTTCCGCTGCCCGTTCGCGTGCTGTTGCTGCTGCCGCTCTGGGCGGTCGGCGAAGCGCTGACGCTGCTGCTTTCCCTGCTGTGGAATTCGCCGGCGGGACAGGCCGTGCTGCACGCGCTGCTTGCGTTCGGCGTTTTGCTCGGGCTGTTTGCGCTCGTATGGAAGCTGCTGTTTCCGAATGTGCCGCTAAAGAAAATGTTTACCAAAAGAAACATGTTTCTGATCACGCTCGGCGCGATCGTGATCACGGCGGCGGATCGCGTGCTCGCGCATTTTTGGGAGCCGTGGAAGATCTGGCGCCTTGTCGGCCTCGGCGTGGTCGGATCGGGCGTACTGGCGCTCGTGTGGCATCGGCTGCTGGACAAGCTGCCCCTGCCCAAAAGACGGCGGCAGCGCCTGGAACTGTATGTGAAATGAAGGAGAAAACCGATGACGGAACCGAAACACCTGCTGCGCCTGCATCTGCCCGCGCGGGACGATCTGTCCTTTCGGCGGCAGCTTCTGGCCGATCCGGAAACGATGTCGTTCAACGCGGAATGGGGCGGCACGATTGCGTTCCCCGAGGAAGCGTGGAACGACTGGTACGACGAATGGATCGCAAACCACCGAAATCTGCGCTATTATCGCTATCTGGTCAACGAAGCCGGCGACTATGTCGGCGAGATTTCGTTTCGTTTCGATCCGAAGTGGGGCGGGTACATGGCGAACGTGATCATTCACAACCGGTATCGCCGCCGCGGATACGGGCGCGAAGCGCTGCGCTTGCTTTGCACCGCCGCGAAATCCCGCGGGATTCCGGTTCTGTACGACGATATGGCGATCACAAATCCGGCGCTCGGGATGTTTGCCGAAGAGGGATTTTCGGAGATCGCGCGCACGGACCGGATCATTCTGCTGAAAAAAGAACTCTGAGGAAGCCCGGGAGCGGATTATGGCAAATACGCAAAAAACAAACGCGATGCGAATTCTGGAGCAGATGGGCGTCGCGTTTTCGCATACGGAGTATGCGGCCGACGCGTTCACCGACGGCGTCGAGACCGCGGATCGGCTCGGACTGGAACGGGAGCGCGTGTTCAAAACGCTGGTAACGACCGGCTCGGACCGCAATCATTACGTGTTCGTGATCCCCGTCGAGGCAACGCTCGATCTCAAAAAATGCGCGCAGTCCGTCGGCGTCAAGTCGGTTTCGATGCTGCCGCAAAAGGAGTTGTTTGCGCTGACGGGCTATGTGCGCGGCGGCTGTACGGCGATCGGCATGAAAAAGAAATTCGCAACGCGGATCGACGAGACGGCGATGCTGTTCGATACGATCTATGTTTCGGGCGGGCGGATCGGCTGCCAGCTCTGCCTCGGGCCGGACGACTTCTGCCGTGCCGCGAACGCTGCGTATGCCGATCTGACCGAATGATCCGAACACGGCGTATCTGCGCGAAAAAGATTTCTTCCGCCGGTTTACGGTTGATTGAGAATTAACGAAAAAACGACGCGTACAATTTCTGTTCGACGATAAATTGAATAATGTACAAATTGTTTGAGAAAAAGGAAAAGCACACGTAAAAACTGTGTTGACAATCCGAAAAAATAGGGGTAATATAGTAGTCGGAAAAGGAACGAACAGGGGATTCCCTGTTTCTTGTACTCTATCAGGTACAGGGAATCGAACCTTGACCGATCTATTCATTGCTTAAAAAGCAAAAATGTAACAGGAGGAAGAAAAAGAATGAAAAGAACGTTAGCAATCGTGCTGGCACTCGTCATGGTTCTCGCGCTTGTCGCTTGCACCGGAACCACTCCCGAGCAGCCGACGACCACGGGCAACGATCTTGCCGGAACCTATGACATCACTGTCTGGGTCGGTGAGAACGCTGTTGATCTGACCAAGAAGCAGATCGAGGACTTCAACAACAGCAACGAGTTCGGCATCAAGTTCAACGCGACGGTCAACCCGGTTTCCGAGGCGACGAGTGCGGACCAGATGCTCGTCGACATTTCTGCCGGCGCTGACATCTACTGCTTCGCGCAGGACCAGTTCGCTCGTCTTGTCCAGGGCGGCGCTCTGAACAGACTCGGCGACAAGGCGGCGGAAACGGTGAGAGCGGCAAACGACCCCGGCGTTGTTGCGGCTGCGACCTCCGGCGATACGCTGTATGCGTACCCGCTGACCTCCGATAACGGCTACTTCATGTATTATGACAAGACCGTCATCCCGGAGGAAGACGTTGACTCTCTCGAGAAGCTGATCGCGGACTGCGAAGCGGCGAACAAGTGGTTTGCTTTTGAAGCGAACACCTCTGCATGGTACATTGCGTCCTGGTTCTTCGCGACCGGCTGCGTCTCCGAATGGACGACCGGCGACGACGGTTCCTTCATCTCTGTTAAAGATACGTTTAACAGCCCCGAAGGTCTCATCGCTGCGAAGGGCATGAAGAAGCTCGTCGATTCCCCGATGCACAAGTCCTCCTCCGCTGCCGCTGAATTTGCCAGCGACGCGGCGATCGTTGTGACCGGCACCTGGGCGTACAGCGACATCCAGGGTCTGCTCGGCGACAAGATGGGCGTCACGGACCTGCCCTCCTTCGAAGTTGACGGCAAAGAGTATCACCTCGGTTCCTTCAACGGCTGCAAGCTGATGGGCATTAAGCCGCAGGACGATGCGACCCGCGCGGCTGCTCTCCACAAGCTCGCTCAGTACCTCACCGACGAAGCCCGCCAGATGGAGCGTTTCGAAGCGCTTGCCTGGGGTCCGTCCAACACCAACGCTCAGAATTCCGAAGCGGTCCAGAACAACCCGGGCCTCGCGGCTCTTCTGAAGCAGAACGCTTACTCCCGTCCGCAGGGCCAGATCCACGGCTCCTGGTGGGATATCGCGAAGGTCATCGCGGATGACGTAAAGGCAGCGGAAGACGAAGAAGGTCTGAAGCAGGCTCTGCAGAACTACTATGACAAGATCTCCGCTCTGTTCAACATGACGGAAGAAGAGAAGAACGCCTGGGCCGTCATCGGCGCAGTCTGCGGCACCAACTGGGATACCGACCTCCCGATGACCGAGACCGAAGCGAACGTGTTCGTTTCTGACGTGCTCGAGCTCCATGCGGGCGAAGAATTCAAAGTTCGCCAGGGCGCAAGCTGGTCCGTCAACTACGGCCAGGATTGCGTACCGGATGGTCCGAACATGCAGGTTCCGGCCGACGGCAAGTACACCGTTAAGCTCGACCTCAACGCCTTCACGCTCGAACTGCTCGACGAGAGCGGCGCGGTTGTTGAAGCACCCGCTACTCCCGAACCCGATCCCGACGCGATCCACACCTGGGCGCTGATCGGCGCGATCTGCGGCACCAACTGGGATACCGACATCCCGATGTTCGACAATCAGGAAACCAAACTCTGGCAGGCGGTTGTCGTTCTGAAGGCGGGCGAAGAGTTCAAAGTCCGTGCAGACGGTGCTTGGGCGCTGAACTATGGCCTCGATGAGGAAGGCAATGTTAAGGCAGACGGTCAGACCAACCTGAAGGTCGAAGAGGACGGCACCTACTATGTTGCCCTGAATCCGGACGCTGAAGCGCCGACGCTGACCGTTGAGAAGATCGCGACCTGGGGCGTGATCGGCGACTTCGAAGGCAGCGGCTGGAGCACCGATGCTGCGATGACCGAGACTGAACTTGGCGTTTGGACATCCGAACAGATCGCGCTGAAGGCCGGCAATCAGTTCAAAGTTCGTGCGAACGGCGACTGGGCTGTGAACTTCGGCCTCACCGATGGTGAGCTGCTGATGGGCGGTGCCAACGTGCCGGTTGAGGCGGACGGCAACTACATTGTCACGCTTGACATCAATGCAAGAACCCTGACTCTTGCCTTGGCGGAATAATCGACGCTATTGAAATATAGATCCATTGTGTTAAAGCGGAGGAGCTTTAACCGGGTCTGATTTCATCGGATTTCGGTTGGAGCCGTTGATGCGGCTCCAACCGATTTTTTCAAAAGGAAGTATTCGAACCGTCCGACTGCATTGCGTGTCAATGGCGGTTTCTCCTCTCGGTCGTGATAAGGAGGGTAGTAAATGTATAAGAAAAAGATAGTCCCCGCGGTAGTAAAGACCGTGCTCGGCGTCATTCTGGCGGGGATTTCGTGGATGGTTGCATCGGTTCTTGTCCCGAAAATCAAGAAATCGATCCTCACGCCCTATCAGTTCGGCGAGGACGGCTTCTGGGTTTGGGCAGTGATTACGGCGATCATGGTGATCGGCGCCATTATCCTGCTTTATCTGGGAATTCATGAAATGATCCGGACCACGCAGTACAACAAAAAGGTTGTACAGAGCGGCTCCTACATCAAATCGCGTGAGCGCAACGGGCTTGTCGTTTTCTGCTCCAACGCCGGCAAAAAGATCGTCCAGTTCTTTGTCGGAATCGGAAAAGGCCTGGCAGGCATCGTAACAACGTTCATTCACGGCGATTGGAAGACCAAAATTTCCTACGTTGTCATGGGCTTTGGCAACATCACAAGAGGCCAGGTGCTTCGCGGCCTGCTGTTCCTCTTGCTTGAGATCGTTTTCATCGGCTACATGGTCATTCCGAAAGGCGGCGCCTATTGGCTTTCCATGCTGCCTTCGCTCGGTACGGTTGCCCCGAATCCGCACGGCGCCTATAACGAAGTGCTGGATCAGTGGGTATCGACGCCCGGCGATCAGTCGTTCCGGATTCTGCTGTACGGCGTTCTGACAATTTTCTTCATTGTCGCGTTTGCTTACACCTGGTACACCAATATCAAGCAGAACAAAATCGCGGAAGACATTCTTCGTACCGGAAAACCGCTCAAGAGCGGCAAGGACGACCTGAAGTCGCTTGTGGACGATCAGTTCCATAAGACGCTGCTCGCTCTCCCGACTCTCGGTATCCTGATCTTTACGGTCATGCCGATCGTCTTCATGATCCTGGTTGCGTTCACAAACTATTCCTCGATCAACGACGGTATGTACAACGGTCTGTTCCATTGGGTCGGCTTTGAAAACTTCAAGACGATGTTCTCCTGGGACGTCGGCGGTGTCAACTACTCCGCGACGTTCGGCGAGATTCTGCTGTGGACGCTGGTATGGGCGGTCTTTGCGACGTTCACGAACTACTTCCTCGGCATCCTCGTCGCAATGGCGATCAATAAGAAGGGCATCCACCTCAAGAAGGTCTGGAGAACCATTCTGATCATGACGATCGCGATTCCGCAGTTCATCTCCCTGTTGTACATCTCCAAGATGTTCAGTCTGAACGGTCTTATCAACGGCTTTTTGATTGATCTCGGATTCATCAAGCCGTCGGAAGCGATCGACTTCCTCGGCGGCAACAACCCGGTTCTGGCGCGTATCGTGGTCATCATCATCAACATCTGGATCGGTATTCCGTACCTGATGCTGATCGCAACCGGCATCCTGATGAACATTCCGGCGGATCTTTATGAATCCGCAAAGATCGACGGCGCAAGCGGCTGGAAGCAGTTCAGCAAGATCACGCTTCCGTACATGCTGTTCATCACCGGTCCGTACCTTCTGACGAGCTTTACGGGCAACATGAACAACTTCAACGTCATCTACCTGCTGACAGGCGGCGGACCGACGAACCCGGCAGCTTCCGGCGCCGCGGGCAACGTAGGGTACACGGACCTTCTGATCACCTGGCTGTTCAAGATCACGCAGACCGGCACGGCGCAGGATGGTTCGCAGTATTATCTCGCTTCCGTCATCGGTATTCTCGTCTTTATTGTGGTCGGCGCCATTTCGCTGGTCGTTTACAGCGTTCTGCCCTCGGTCAAGAATGAGGAGGATTTCCAATAATGAAAACGACAGAAAACTCTATGAAGAGACACATGGGCATGAAGGCGGCGTCGCGCATCAGCAACACCATCATTCACCTCATCCTGGTCTTTATCAGCGTGATCTGGCTGATCCCGTTCGTGTGTATCGTGATTCAGTCCTTCCGTGTAGAACCCACGACCATGTCGCGTTATCTGCTCCATCACCCGGAAATCGAATTCAAATGGGGCTTTGATAACTACATTAAACTCTGGCAGTCCGATTTCCCGAAATGGTATCTGAACACCTTCATCATCGCGATCGTCGTCGCGGTGGTACAGACGATCATCGTTCTGTGCATGTCTTACACGCTGTCGCGCTTCCGCTTCAAACTGCGTAAGCCGTTGATGCAGTTCATGCTGATCCTCGGCATGTTCCCGGGCATGCTCTCCATGATCATCCTGTACCAGGTCCTGAAGGACCTCGGTCTGGCGGGCGCAAACGCGATCCCCGGCCTGATCCTCGTCTACTGCGCGTCGTCCGGCATGGGATACTACGTTTCGAAGGGCTTCTTCGATACGATCCCGAAATCGCTGGACGAAGCGGCGCGCGTCGACGGCGCGACCAGATCGCAGGTGCTGTTCAAGATCATCCTGCCTCTTGCAAAGCCGATCGTCATCTACACGGTTTTGACGGCGTTCATGGGCCCCTGGGGCGACTTCGTATTTGCAAAATACGTGAGCGGCGTTACGCCGAGCGCATACAACGTAGCAGTCGGTTTGCAGTCCTGGCTGGCAACCGATACGATGACGAACAATTACTACACCATGTTCTGCGCAGGCGGCGTCGTCGTCGCGATCCCGGTCGTGATCCTGTTCATGTGCTTGCAGAGATACTATGTGGAAGGCGTCACGGGCGGCGCGGTCAAGGGTTAAGCCCGAACTCTAACGTGAAGAAAAGGAGTACACCGATATGGCAAGTGTAAAACTTACAAACGTAAAGAAAGTATACGATAACAACGTCGTCGCCGTACACGACTTCAACCTCGACATCAAGGATAAAGAGTTTGTCGTATTTGTCGGACCGTCCGGCTGCGGCAAGTCGACGACGCTTCGTATGGTCGCCGGTCTGGAAGAGATCAGCGACGGTACGGTCGAAATCGACGGCGAGGTCGTCAACGATCTCCAGCCGAAGGACAGGAACATCGCGATGGTTTTCCAGAACTACGCGCTGTATCCGCACATGACCGTATTTGACAACATCGCGTTCTCCCTCCGTCTGCAGAAGATGCCGGAAGACGTGATCTACAACAAGGTTACGAACGCTGCCGAGGTTCTCGGCATCACCCAGTACCTGATGCGTAAACCGCGCGCTCTGTCCGGCGGACAGCGTCAGCGTGTTGCGATCGGCCGTGCGATGGTGCGCGACTCGAAGGTCTTCCTGATGGATGAACCGCTTTCGAACCTTGACGCAAAGCTGCGTAACCAGATGCGTGCCGAGATCATCCTGCTCCGTCAGAAGCTCGATACGACGTTCATCTATGTTACGCACGATCAGACCGAGGCCATGACGCTCGGCGACCGCATCGTCATCATGAAGGACGGCTACATCATGCAGGTCGGCACCCCGACGGAAGTGTTCGAAATGCCGGAAAACCTCTTCGTCGCAGAATTCATCGGCGCGCCGAAGATGAACGTTCTCCGCACGAACATGATCAAGGCGGGCGACAAGTACTATGTCACGCCGTTCGGCGCGAAGATCGAAGTGGACGGCGAAAAGGGCAAGCTGCTCAAGGAAAAGAACGTAGAGGGCGGAGAGATTCTGCTCGGCGTTCGTCCGGAGCACATCGTCCTTGCGAAGGAGCAGGGCGAGCATGCGATCCCGGTAACCCTCGAGGTCAATGAAATGATGGGCTCCGAGCTGCATCTGCACGTTTACACCGAGGACGGCACGCGCCTCATCGTCCGCATCCCGACGATCGACCTTACGCCCCAGCAGCGCGAAGGCATGGTCAGCGGCGCGAAGCTCTATGTCACCTTCGAAGGCAAAGTCATGCACTTCTTCGATCCCGAAACCGAAAAGAACCTCCTGTTCTGATCGAATACAAACTGAAGCGAAGCGGCTGCCGCATTCCTGCGGCAGCCGCTTCAGACTGTCAGGAAATGGCCAGGACCGTTTTCGGCGGATTTTGGAAAAGAATACTTATAGGATGAAAAACGCAAAAATGCGCTTTTCGCTGCTTTACAGGGGAAAGAGAAACAAAAAAGCGGCCCAGGCACGGGTATTTACGGATGATTTTTCTCATAAAAGTTGCACAATTGCCGCAATCGCACGGTTGCAAGTACGGCGCCGATACGCTATAATAGGATAAAATCGGAGGCGAGCATGTCAAGACGCGATCGAACGAGAACCATTCATCCGCGATTTCTGCTGTTTGTGGCTTCTGTATTCATCCTGCTGATCAGCGTGACGCTGCTGGTCGTGGCGATCGTATACGGAAGCTCGTCCTGCGCTGCGCTGAAGGGATGCGTCGGATCGCCCGACGCGCTGACGCTCGGCAGTACGGTGATCGAAACCGAATCGTCCGGCACCGACACGCAAAGCGCCGTTTCCAAAACCGACAGCACCAACGCGACCGTGATCGACGCGCCGCCTGCGCTGGACAAGGATCTTGCGTATGTGGTCAATCCGATCGACGCCGCAAAGCCGGCGAACCTCGGGTTCACCTATGATATCCGGCGCAACAACCGTGAGGACACCTATACCTCGAATCCGGTCGAAACGGATTTCCTGTTCGGCACGGATGCGGAATATACGTCTGTCAAGGGCATTACGACGTTTTCGGGCAACAACTACCGCAATTCGCGCGCATACGGGACGGCGAACGTTTCCATGCAAACGCTGACGGAGCGTTGGTCGCAGGGCCTCAGCGGGCTCGGGACGTTTTCGGGCGCGACCTGGACCGGTCAGCCGCTGATCGTGACGTGGGAAGGCGAAACGCTGCAGGCGATCGGCGTGCTCGATACCTATAAGCGCGGCGATTCGCTGACCGAGGTCATTCAATGCGCCGCAGACGGCATGATCTACTTTTATGAGCTGGACAGCGGGAACAAAACGCGCGAGCCGATCAGCGTCGGCGCGTCGATGTTCGGTTCCCCGACGCTCGATCCGCGCGGCATTCCGATGCTGTATATCGGGCAGGGAACGTCGTATGAGACAAACAAGTCCGCGTGCTTCGGCGTGAATCTTGTGACAAACACCGCGCAGACGATCGTTTCGGGCAAGGACCATACCGCGCGGCGCGATAACTGGTCGGCGTTCGATTCCAGCCCGCTGATCATTGAAGACACGCTGATCTGGCCGAGTGAAAACGGGCTTCTGTACCTGATCAGGCTGAACACCGCTTACGATGCGGCCGCGCACACGCTCTCGATCACGCCGGGCGACAAGATCAAGTACCGCTATCAGGCGGCCGATTACACGACGGGCGCGGCGGCGGACAAGCGCTGGTACGGCTACGAATCGAGCGTGACCGCGTTCCGCAACTATCTGTATCTGGCGGACAACGGCGGACGGCTGCAGTGCGTCGACGTGAACACGCTGAAGCTGCAGTTTGTCGTCGATCTCGGCAATGACGCGGACGCTTCGATCGTCCTCGAGGAGGACGGCGGCGCGGGGACGGTTTGGCTGTACGCATCGGGGCAGACCGACGCGCAGGACGAATCCCTGCCGCGCGGCTACGGCTATTGCTATACGAAGAAAATCAACGGTCTGACCGGACAGATCGTCTGGGAGCAGAAACAGCTTGTGCAGGTTCTCGATCCGATCACCGGGAAAAGCATGAAGGGCGGCTGCAAAGCGACGCCTGCGCTCGGCCGCGGAACGGTCGGCGACCTTCTGATCTGCGCGTATTACGGCCTTGCGGTCGATACCGTGGACGAAGAAGGCAATGTGAAGTATACGTACGGCGGCAAGGTCGTCGCGTATGAGCGCGCAAGCGGCGAAGTGCGGTGGGAGATCAAGCAGATCGGCGCGGCGGATTATGTTTCCTCGCCGCTGCTTGTCTACACTGCGCGCGGCGACGCGTATCTGATCACCTGCGACCGCGTCGGCGCGATCCGTCTGTATCGCGCGGTGAATCCCGGGGAAAACTCCCTGTATGCGCTGAATCTCGGCGACAGCATTGAGGCGACCCCGGTTGCGTACGGAAACTACATCTGCGTTGCGACGACGGGATCCTCGCCGCGGCTCTACTGCCTGCGTCTGCAATGAAGCCGGAAGCAGTCGTTCATCCGTTTCCGGCGTTTTACCGGCCGGATTCCGGGATCCTGATCCTCGGGAGCTTTCCTTCGGTGAAGTCCCGGGAGCAGATGTTCTTTTACGGTCATCCGCAGAATCGGTTCTGGCGCGTGCTGGCGGCGCTGTTTGACGCACCGGTTCCGGGCTCCGTTCCGGAAAAGATCGCGCTGCTCGAGCAGAATCACATCGCGCTGTGGGATGTGATCGGCTCCTGCACGGTTGCGGGTTCGGCGGACAGCTCCATCCGCGATGTCGTGCCGAACGATTTAAGACCGATCCTTGCCGCGGCGCCGATCCGTGCGATCTACGTGAACGGACGAACCGCGGACGCTTATTATCGGAAATATCAGCGTTCCGTCCTCGGGCGGGACGCCGTTGTACTGCCATCCACGAGTCCCGCAAACGCGGCGTGCTCGTTCGACCGGCTGCTAAGCGCATGGTCGGTCCTGAAAGGAACAAACGAATGAAACGAATCCGGAACATACTGATCGGACTGCTGGCGGTCCTTCTGCTGTTGGCGGGGATTCCCGGCGCGGTCGCGGAAAAGGACGGCCCGGAGAATCTTTCCCGGCAATGCACGTATAACGGGTCGAAGCAGGCGGATCGCCTCCGCAGTCTGCTCGGCGACCGCAAACTCGAAACCCGCACGAAAATGAACGACAACGGATGGGTGTCCGTTTCCTGGAAAGAGGATCAACCCGTCGATTTCGTCTATTGGGAGTGGTCGGATGAAGCGGGCGTCGAGCCGTCGGCCTATACCGTGGAGCTGCTTGCGAAGGACGGCAGCGTGATCGAAAAGCGGCAGGGCGAGCAGTATTGGAACAGCGGCGTCGAAATCGGCGAGGATGTTTACGGCGTTCGGCTGAAGATTACGGAAGCGATGGAGCTTTGCACGCTGATCCCGTTCTCGGGCGGCGCGCCGTCCGACTATCATCCGTGGCAGCCGACGGTCGAAAAAGCCGATTTTCTCGTGATCTCGATGCATCCCGACGACGATACGCTGTTTATGGGCAGCATGATCCCGACGTACGGCGCGGAGCGCGGGCTAAACGGCACGATTCTGTACCTTGCGACGCGGACGCGCGTCCGCCGCACCGAAGCGCTGAACGGCGCGTGGACGATGGGGCTTCGGACGTATCCGCTGATGGCGGGTCTGCCCGATATCTCGATCAAAAACAAGGAGAAGTACGCAAAGGACTTTTTGACGGAGGACGTTGAGCGCGTGCTTGTCGGATACATCCGCATGCTGCAGCCCGAAGTCATCATGACGCACGACGTCAACGGCGAGTACGGACATTGGCAGCACATTGTCGTTGCCGAGGCGATCCAGCGCGCGGTGGTCGATGCGGCGGATCCCACGTACGATCCGCAATCCGCTGAAATGAGCGGCGCCTGGCAGGTGAAAAAACTGTACTTGCATCTGTATCAGGAGAATCCGATCTTCGTTTCCGCAACGGTTCCGCTCGAAGCGTTTGATGGACGGACCGCGTGGGAAGTCGCGCAGGAGGCGTATCAGTGCCATCAGTCGCAGCGGCTGTGGTACCATCTGTGCAACAACGAAAATGAAAACAGTCTGGAAAAATTCGGACTTGCCTTTACAACGGTCGGATCGGATTCGGGCGTCAACGACATGTTCGAAAACATTCCGGCCGAGGATCTGAGCAACTTTATTCCGACGCCGGCGCCGACGGAAACGCCTTCGCCGACGCCGACCGATACACCCGCGCCGACCGATACGCCCGCGCCGACCGAAGCGCCGACGCCCGAGCCGATCAAAACGGCCGGGCCGACGGAAACGCCTGCGCCGACTGAAGCGCCTGTTCCGGCGGCGACGGAAGCGGCGGGGCTCGCATCCCGGGGAAATGCGATTCCGATGCGCGGCATTCTGATCGCGCTTGCCGCAGCGCTGGCGGTTTTGATCGGGGCGCTCGTTTTGCTGAGAATTCTGACCAAGAGACGAAACTGAGGGGGAAGACACATGAATCGATCGAGGATTCTGCTCCTGATCATTCTTGCCGCGCTGCTGCTGATTGCAGCGGCGGGGCTGATCACGATTTTATGCCTGCGTGCAGCCGAAAAAGCGCCGGCAGCGCTGACGCCGGAACCGACAGAAGCCGCTGTGACGCCGACGCCAAGGCCGACGGACGTTCCCGAAACGGAACTGACCGTAACGGAACCGACGACGCCGGACATGCTGATCCGGCGGATTTCGGAAACGGAAACGCTGCAGCGCGTGACGCTTGCGGACGGGGTCCTTGCCAACAGTGAGATCGACGTTCTGCGGGCGCGTTTTCCCGAAATTGCATTCATATATTGCATTGCGGTTGGCAGTGCGTTCGTTTCGCCCGATACGACCGAGCTTTCGGTCGATCAGGCGCTCGACGCCGTGACGGCGGCGGACATTGCGGAGGCAAAGCCGTATCTATTGAACCTTTCGGCGGTTCACCTCGGCACATGCACGCCGAAAGAGCTGGCGGACGCGACGGAACTGCTCGGCGATTCGCTTGCGCTGGATTACAACATTGCCCTTTTCGGTAAATCGCTTGCGCCCGACGCGGAAACGCTTGACCTGTCGGACGGCACGGCGCCGGATGAGACCGAGCTCAGGGAAGCGCTGCCGTATCTTATTGGCCTGAAAAAGGTTCTGCTCGGCGACCGTTCGGCCGATCCGGCGGGTGCGGTGGCGTTTATGGAGGCATTTTCGGATCTGGAATTTGTGTGCACCTATTCCGTCTCCTACGCGGGCAAGACGTATTCCGAAAGCACGGAATCGATGAATCTTGACGGCGTTGCGATCGACGACGTCGACGCGCTGACGGAGACGCTGGCGCTGCTGCCGCGGCTGACGTCGGTCGGCATGTTAAACTGCGGGCTTGACAATGACGAAATGAGCGCGATCTGTGACGAATTCCCCGGGATCCGGTTCCTTTGGGAGATTGATCTCGGGTTCTGGGGAACGCTGCGGACGGACGCGACGGCGTTTACGACCCGTTCCGGCAGAAGTGAAGCGGAGGACGCGCACCGGCTCACGAGCGAGGAAATCCGGCCGCTGCGATTCTGCGTCGATCTCGTCGCGCTTGACCTCGGACACCAGAGGATCGAGGACATCTCCTTCCTGTCGACGCTTCACAAGCTGCAGGTGCTGATTCTGGCGGACAACCGCATTTCCGACATTTCTGCGCTCGCCGAAATGCCGGAGCTTGTATGGGTTGAGCTGTTCATCAACCATATCAGCGATTTATCGCCGCTTTCGGAATTGGAGAATCTCAAGGATCTGAACGTCTGCACAAACAGCATCACGGACCTTTCTCCGCTGCAGTCGGTTTCGTCGCTCGAGCGTGTCTGGTATTCGGGCAACAAGATCCGGCTGGCCGAGCATCAGGCGCTGATGGCGGCGCTGCCGGACTGCCTGTGCAACCGGGACGCCTGGCCCGAAACCGAGGGCGGCTGGCGCAAGCATCCGCGCTATGACTGGATGATTGCGTTCTTCGAAAAAAGTCCGCGGTATTGATTCCAAGGAAACATGCACTGCGCGTCCGGCGAAAAGGACAATTTGAAAAAGGAACGGAACGGTTCCTTTTTTCTCTTTGCGGCGTCTGGGCAGGCGGTTGTATTGACAAAAAAACCGTTTCGGAGTAAAATTGATGCAATCGTCGTAGCGAATTCCGGTTGACGGAACGCAGGAGAATGGCAATATGAAAAAATCAACGCAGAGGATCATTATTCTGATCTCGCTGATCGCGGTTATCGCATTGGCTTTTTTGTTTCTGCGCGATATTCTGGTGCCGTTTCTGCGTATGGAAATGGCGAACGACGTCGACGGGGCAAAGGAACTGCTGGTTTCCAAAGGCGTCCTCGGCTTTTTGGCGGTCGTTCTGGTGGAAGCGCTGCAGATGGTCGTCATTTTCATCCCGGCGGAGTTCATTCAGATTTCCAGCGGCCTCAGCTACCCGTTCTATATCGCGCTGATTTTATGCGACCTCGGCGTTTGCCTCGGCGCGACGATCATATATATTCTGGTCACACTGTTTCGATTCAATACCGACGCCTATCAAAAAAATGAAAAGAGGATCGAAAAGCTTGCCGCGAGCGTCAAAAAGGAGCGCAGCACGCAGCTTTTGCTGTATCTGCTGTTCATCATGCCGCTGATTCCGTTCGGCGCGATCTGCTATTACGGCAGCCACCGCAAGATGAAGTTCGGGCGCTATCTGTTTACCGTTGCGACGGGCGTAATCCCGTCGATCGTCACGTCAAATCTGATGGGGACGGCGGCGCGGTATTTCATCGGAAACCGGCTGCCGCTGCCGCTGCTGATTCTGATCATCGTTCTGCTGGCCGGCGTACTGTTTACCGTGCTGTTTCTGTTCCTGAACAAGGTATACTTCCGCGAAAACGAGGGAACGCCGGATTCGATCTTCTATACCGCGTTCTTCGGCGTAATCGACAAACTGTTTCACCGTGCGATGCGGATTCATACCGACGACACGCTGCTGGATGGCCGGAAAGCGCCGTATATCGTGCTTGCCAATCACGGCTCGTTTTTCGATATGTATTACGTCAAGCGGCTCCTGGAGAATGCGCCCAACCCGTCGTACGTTGTCAACAAGCATTTTGTATCGCACCCGCTGATCCGGAAAGCCGCGGGAAAGTCCGGGATTGTTCCGAAGAAACTCTTTTATCCGGACATTGCCGTTCCCGTTCAGATCATGCGAACGCTGCGCGGCGGGTATCCCGTGATCATTTTCCCCGAAGCGCGCCTTTCGGTCGACGGGCGCTCCTATCCGATCCTCGACAGGAGCGCGGCGTTTTACCGGAGACTGAAAAAAGATCTCGTGATCGTCAAGATCCGCGGGGCGTATTTTGCCAAACCGAAATGGCGCAAACGCGCCTACCGCTCCGATATCTACGTTACGGCGGAGCGCGTGATCCGCAGCGAGGAGATCGCGGCCATGACCGACGACGCGCTGAACGCGCTGATCGACACGTCGCTTGCCTATGACGAATCCGCCTGTCCGGTCAATACGTACCGGCATAAAGGGATGGCGAAGGGGCTGGAGAACGTTTTGTACCGCTGCATCGACTGCGGCGCGGTGTATACGACGCGGGGTGTGAAAAACGAGCTGCAATGCAGCGCGTGCGGCGCGGTGCACCGGCTGAACGAGCAATACCTGTTTACGGACGAACCGTACTCGATCGGCGAATACTATGAACGAATCAAACAGACGGAGCGGCAGGAGCTTGCCGGCTTTTGCCTGGAAGCGGACGTGAAAACCTCCGTTTTCCATGATAAGGGCCGATATCGGACGCGCGAAACCGGCCGGTGTACGCTGAACGAAAAGGGATTTTCCTACCGTTCGGACAAAACGGAATTCACCGTCGGGTTCGACGCGCTGCCTGCGCTGCCGTTTTCCTGCGGCGAGGAGTTCGAGACGTATTATAACGGGGATCTGTATTACTTTTATCCCGTCGAAAACCGTCGGCAGGTCGTGCGGTGGGCGCTGCTTGTCGATCTGATGCAGGAGATTCGAAATGGAAAAAATGAAACGGAAATCGCTGATTGATCTTTCCGCAAAGACTTTTTTGCAGGTCGTGGCGCTGCTGCTGCTTCTGATGATTGCGGCGATCGTTTTAACGTATGTGATCCCGAAAGGGGAATTCGGCGTCGGGGCGGACGGCAAGCCGGATTATCTTGCGTATTCGCGCATCGAGGGCGCGTCCGGCATTCCGATCTATCAGGGAGTGCTTGCGCCGTTTCTCGTTTTTGCGTCGGACGGCGGAGCGGCGTTGATTGTGCTGTCGCTGTTTCTGGTCACGGTATTCGCCGCGTTCCAGGTGATGAACGACGTCGGCGGGATCCGCGCGCTGGTCGGCGCCGTTGCCGAACGGTTCCGCAAGCGCACCGTTCTTTTGCTCTGCACAGTTACGCTCATTTTCATGTGCTTCGGCGCGTTTTTGGGATTGTTTGAGGAGATGCTTTCGATGCTGCCGATCGTGACCGCGCTGTGCGTGATGATCGGGCTGGATTCGTTCACGGGCTTTCTGATCAGCATCGTTGCGTGCGGCTTCGGTTTTGCGAGCGCAATCACGAACCCGTTCACGGTTTTGACGGCGGCGGACATCATCGGGGCGAACCCGATGGAGCACATCTGGTACCGCTTTGTCGTTTTTGCCCTGATGTATCTGCTGCTGCTTGCATTCGTTTTTCTGTATGTGCGAAAATTGAAAAAGGATCCGTCGTCCAGCCTGACGCGCGCCCGTGACGAGGCGCTGCGCGCTGCGGAAAAAAAGGGCGAACAAAGCTCCGATGCGCCGCAGAACGAAAAGCGGATCTGCATCACGTATATCGTATTTTTGCTCGTCTGTCTGGCGCTGATCATTGTCTGCTCGGCCGTATCCGCGCTGCGCGGGTATACGGTAGTCATCCTGATCGCCTATTTTCTGATCTTCGGGTTGGTCGCGGGCTTTGTCAGCATCGGAAAAGTGCGACCCGTTCTGAAGAGCTTCGGGAAGGGTGTCGTCGGCGCGATCCCGACGGTCGTGTTCATCGCGCTTGCGTCCTCCATCAAGTACATCTTCGACGCCGGCCGCATTATGCCGACGATCGTGCATCAGATCAATACGATCGTGGAAGGACGCAGCATTTTCATGGTCGCGCTCGTCCTGTATGCGATCATTCTCGTGCTGGAATTCTTTATTTCTTCTTCTACGGCGAAGGCGGTTTTCGTAATGGGAATGCTCGCCGTGCTGCAGGTTGGGCTTTCCAAGCAGACGCTGATCCTGATCTACACGTTTGCGGACGGGTATACGAACGTTCTGTTCCCGACCTCGCCGGTGCTGCTGATCTCCCTGTCGATGATCGGCGTCGACTATTTCAAGTGGGTCAAAAAGAGCGCGCCGCTGTTTGCCGTCAACCTCGCGCTCGTTCTGCTGTTTATTGCGCTCGGCATTGTGATCGGGTATTGAAGCATCGGCCCGAAATCCGGTCAGTTTTCGAACATTCCCCGGATTTTTTGCATGTTGTCGCTGATCGGGATGTGCTGCGGGCAGACCTGCTCGCAGGCCCGGCAGCCGATGCAGGCCGACGCGCGCGCTTCCTCGGGCAGCGCTTCATAAGCGGCGCGCGCCTCAAGAACGCGCCCGCTCCCGAGGGCGAGGTTTGCGGCGGAAAAGACCTCCGGAATGGCGATCTGCTGCGGGCAGCCCTCCGTGCAGTACCGGCAGGCCGTGCAGGGGATCGTATTGGAAAGGCCCATGATGCGCTGCGCTTCATGGATTATGCGCTGTTCCGCTTCGTTGAGCGGGACGAAATCCGTCATATAGGAAAGATTGTCGCGCATCTGATCGAGGTTCGACATGCCCGAAAGCACGGTCAGCACGCCTTCCAGAGACGCGCAGAACCGGATTGCCCAGGACGCGTACGACCGGTCCGGCGCGACGCTTTGCATCAGCGATTGGACTTCCTTCGGCGGAGCGGCGAGCTTGCCGCCCTTGACCGGTTCCATGATGACGATCTGCTTGCCGTGTTTACGTGCAACCTCATAATTCTTGCGCGACGTGACGGACGGGTTTTCCCAATCGACGTAGTTGATCTGAAGCTGCACAAATTCCGCGTCGGGGTGAAGCGTCAGGATCTCATCGAGCAGCTCCGGCCCGTCGTGAAACGAAAAGCCGTAGTGCCGGATTGTTCCGGCCGCTTTTTGTTCCTGCACAAAATCCCAGAGATGGTATTTTTCATACAGCTTCCAATTCCCGCGCATCAGAGAATGAAGCAGGTAATAGTCGATATAGCCCGCTCCGGTGCGCTTGAGACTGGTTGAAAGCTCCTGCTTTGCCGTCTTCTCGGTGGGCATCATGCCGGCGTACAGCTTGGTCGCAAGCGTGTAGGCGTCGCGCGGATGCCGTTCGACGAGCGCCCTATGAATCGCGTCCTCCGAGCCGGGATAGACGTACGCCGTATCAAAATAGGTGCACCCGGCGGCCAAAAAGAGATCCACCATTTCCTTTACCTGTTCCACGTCGATCGAAAGCCCTTTTCTCGGCAAACGCATCAATCCGAAGCCGAGTTTTTTCGGCTGCTGTTCCATTGTGATCATGCTGCTCTCTCCTTTTTGCCGGGCATTTTACACCGGCGGATGTTTCTGAAAAAAGTATATCCCAAGCGAAAGCGATCGTCAACGAAATTTGCGGCTTTGCCGGAAAAATACGGCAAAACGGTTGCAATCGGCCCGGACTTCGATTATAATACACACATGTGGAAAAATCGACAAAAAGCGCAAAGGAGGATCGCATGAGAAGAAAACGGAAAGCAGACAGCCGTATTCCGCGGACACGCGCTGCGATCCGCAAGGCGTATCTCGGACTGCTCGGGCAGAAGGATGCGGCGGATATCACGGTGACGGACGTCGCGCAGGCCGCGGCGCTTGACCGAAAGACGATTTATAACTATTATCCGAGCGTTTCCGCGATCCTGGAGGAGCTGGAAAACGAGCTTGTGCATACGGTTGACGGCGTGGTGCACGAGTCGGATTTCTCCCGCTGCGAAGGGGATCCGTTCGGCTTTTTGCAGGCGATTACGAATGCATTCAACGCGCACGACGAACTGGCGACGCCGCTGCTGAAGAAGAACAAAACCTCGCACGTACTGGACAAGCTTGCGGCTTTGATTTCGGTGCGCGTGGACGGGTTCCTCGGAAAGCGCGTCGAGCCGTCGAAACGGCCGTACACGAAGCTGTACGCAGACTTTCTGACGAGCGGCATCGTTTCGGTATACCGGGATTGGGTCAATGCCGGCATGCAGCAATCGCTGGAGGAGATTTCCAAGCAGGTTAAGCTGCTGATTCGCAGCGGCGTGACTTCTTTTATTGCATAATCATTCGGAAGGGGTTTGTATGGAGACAACACTTTTGAACGGCCCGCTCTTTGCCCACATGGTGGAGGGCGGCGCCGCACGACTGAAAAACAATCGTGTCATCGTCAACGAGCTGAACGTTTTCCCGATTCCCGACGGAGACACCGGGGACAATATGTTTATGACGATCGACGCCGGCTATTCCGCAGTGGCAGGCAGGGAAGAGGAAGACCTCGCGCCGACGGCGAGCCGGATCGCCGGGGGCATGCTCCTCGGCGCGCGCGGCAACTCGGGCGTGATCCTTTCCCGCATCTTTGCAGGAATCTCCAAGGGGCTTGAGGGCGTTACGAAAGCGGACATCCGCACGTTTGCGAGCGCGCTGGAGCGCGGCGTCAAGGAGTCCTACAGCGCGGTGCAGACGCCGGTCGAGGGAACGATCCTGACGGTTTACTCCGACGCGGTGCGCTACGCGAATGACCGCATCAGCGAAGAAACGGACTTTGAGCAGTATTTCGAGCTGTTTTTGACCGAGCTTCGCGCATCGCTCGACCGCACGCCGATGCTGCTCGACGTTTTGCGGGAAGCGGGGGTCGTCGATTCGGGCGGCGCGGGATTCGTGTACATCGCCGAAGGCATGCAGAACGCTCTGCGCGGCGAAGAAATCGAGTCGTCCGCCGGCGGCACGGCGTCGCAAGCGGCCCGGGTCGATCTCGATTCCTTCACCGAGGACACCGAACTGGAATTCGGATTCTGCACCGAGTTTCTGCTGCGGTTTCAGACGGCAAAGGTAGGGCCGGTGGCAGCGTTCGACGAGAAGCCGCTGATCGACTGGCTGATCGCCAACGGCGATTCGGTCGTTGCGTTCCGCGACGGCAGCGTATTGAAGGTGCATATCCATACGATGACGCCCGAAACGGTGCTTGCCGAGTGCCATCGGTACGGCGAGTTTTTGACGATGAAGATCGAAAACATGATGCTGCAGCACCATGAAACGACGATCCGCAACAATTATTCGAGCAAGCGGAAACCGCATAAGGCCGTGGGTATCGTTGCGGTGGCGGCGGGCAAGGGCATTCATGAAACGTTCCTTTCGCTCGGTGCGGACGAGGTCGTGGACGGCGGGCAGAGCATGAATCCGAGCGCGGAGAGCTTTTTGAACGCGTTCCGCGCGATCGACGCCGATTCGATCCTCGTATTTCCGAACAACAGCAATATCATTCTGACGGCGGAGCAGGCGGCGTCGCTGTACGACGGGGCGCGCATCGCCGTGATGCCGAGCCATAACATCGCCGAGTGCTATGCCGCGCTGTCGCTGCTCGACACCGCTTCCGGGGACCTGGAACAGATCACGGAGAGCGCCGTTTCGATTATGATGAGCGTCCGGGAAGGAACGGTTTCCAAGGCAAGCCGCACGACGGAGCGCGACGGCATTTCCGTCCGTGAGGGCGATTATATCGGGTTCTCGAACGGCGTCATTTATTCGGACGCGGTCGAAGCGAAGGAAGCCGCGCTGCAGCTGGCAAAGGCGCTGGAAGCCGACGATTTCGGAATTCTGCTGCTGGTTTGCGGTCAGAACGCCGATCCGGACGAGGCCGAAGCGATCCGTGCGGCGCTCGAAAGCGCGCATCCGATGACGGAGGTTATTCTGCTCGAGGGCGGGCAGCCGATTTACGATTATATCATGATTTTGGAATGAGGAGGGTCTTATGCTGAAACTGTTTACCGACACCGACTGCGACGTTACTCCGGAGATTGCGAAGGAGTATGGCTATTCTCTGATCAGCATGCCTTATGCGATCGACGGAAAGACCGTTTATCCGTATGAGGACTTCGACGTGTTTGACGTGAAGGCGTTTTACGATCAGCTTCGCGCGGGCGCTTTGCCGAATACGAGTGCGATCAGCTGCGAAAAATACATCGAGGCCTTTGAACCGGTGTTCAGAAACGGCGACGATATCCTCTATGTCCATTTTTCCCGCGCGATGACAGCGACGTTCGACGCGATGGATCAGGCCGTGGCAAAGCTGCGGGAAAAGTATCCGGAGCGCAGGTTCTACGATATCGACACGAAGGGCATCACGATCGTGAGTCTGGCGATCGTGCTCGAGGTCGGCGATATGGTGAAGGCCGGCAAGCCCGTCGAGCAGATCCTCGAATGGGCCAAGACCGAGGTCGATAAATTTGCGATCTATTTCTTCGCGGACGATCTGAAGTTTTTCAAGCACAGCGGGCGCGTTTCCGGCCTTGCCGCGATGATGGGCACGCTGATCGGCGTCCGTCCGATCATCTACATGAATTCCGAGGGCAAGATGGTTTCGATCGGTTCCGAGCGCGGCCGTCAGCGCGCGATCAACCGCCTGCTGCAATATACCGAGGAGCTCGGTGAGGATGTGCGCGCACACCGCGTGATCGTCGGTCATACCGACGCTCCGGTGATTGCAAACGAAGTCGCGGGAATGCTGAAGGTGAAATTCGGCGAGGACATCGACCTGATGATCGTCCCGGTCAATCCGACGACCGGCGGACATTGCGGCCCGAACGGCGTCGGCATCTGCTTCCACGCCAAGCACAGATAAACGGGGTTTTCGCATGGTAACGGTCAAAGAGGTCAAAACAAAGCGTGAACAGCGGGAATTTCTGCAATTTCCGCTGAAGATGTATCGGGACAATCCGTACTTCGTACCGCCGCTTTACGGCGATGAAAAAAAGATCTTCCGCGCGGATTATATCTACAATGATATCTGCGAGGCGGTTTATTTCAACGCATACCGCGACGGCAGGATCGTCGGTCGTATCTCGGGCATTCTGCAAAAATCCGCGAACGAAAAGAACCGGGAAAAGCGCGTGCGTTTCACGCGGTTCGACGCGATCGACGATCAGGAAGTCGCAGACGCGCTGCTAAGCGCGGTGGAAAACTGGGCGCGGCAGAAGGGCATGGATACGGTCTGCGGGCCGCTCGGCTTTTCGGATCTCGAGCGCGAAGGTCTTTTGATCGAGGGCTTCGATCAGCTTTCGACGTTTGAGGAACAGTACAACGCGCCGTACTATCAGCGGCTGATCGAAAACTGCGGATACGAGAAGGAAGTCGACTGGACGGAGAGCAAGATCTATGCGCCCGAAAAAAACGACGGATCGTTGGCGCGCGTGACCGAAAAGCTGATGGCGCGGTACAACCTGCATTTCGGTCCCGCGAAAAATGTCAATGATTTTATCGACCGGTATGCGGACGGACTGTTTGAACTGCTCGACAAGTCGTATGAAAAGCTTTACGGAACGGTTCCGTTCACCGAAGGCATGAAGAAGCTGATGATCGACAATTTCCGACTGATCATCGACCTCGATCATGTCGCAGTCCTTCTCGACGAGAACGACAACATCGTTTGCCTCGGCATCTGCTTCCCGTCGATCGCAAAGGCCGTACAGCCCTCGCACGGACACCTGACGCCGGCGGCGATTGTGCGGCTGCTCTGGG
This sequence comes from uncultured Eubacteriales bacterium, assembly GCA_902768795.1. GTDB lineage: Bacteria > Bacillota > Clostridia > Christensenellales > CAG-138 > UBA3792. The sequence goes on along the minus strand of CACXMS010000004.1, from coordinate 46,651 downwards.
CGATCAAGCATCCGAAGATCATCGACCTCGGCCTGATCGGTATCGATCCGGCATGGGCAAACCGCGGCATCAGCGTTGCAATCTCGGCGGCGCTCGAAAAAATGCTGCGGGAGGACGGCGTGGAGTATGCGGAAACGAACTTGAATCTGGAGGACAACTACGCGATCCAGAATCAGTGGAAACGGTTTAAGACGGTGATGCACAAGCGTCGCCGCTCGTTCGTGAAAAAGCTGGAGGATTGACATGGTACGTTTGGTGCTCGACTGTTTCGGCGGCGATCACAGCCCCGACGCAAACGTAAACGGCGCGCTGCTTGCGCTGCAGGAAACGCCTGATCTCGAGGTGGTTCTGACGGGCGATGAAAAGACGCTTACTGAGGCGCTTTCCGGCAAGCCGTACGATAAAAACCGGCTGAAGATCGTGCATGCGCCGGACGTGATCGGCTGCGATGAAATCCCGACAGCCGCGATCAAAAAGAAGCCCGAAAGCTCGCTGATGAAGGCGGTGGAGCTTGTCCGCACCGATGAGAACCTGCACGGGCTTGTAACGGTCGGTTCAACGGGCGCGCTCGTTGCCGCGGCGACGCTTCGGATCGGTCGCATTCACGGCGTGAAGCGGCCTGCATTCTGTCCGCTGCTGCCGACCATGACCGGCGGGATCGTCGGCGTGTGCGACAGCGGCGCCAATGTGGACGTCAATGTGAAGCTGTTGACGCAGTTTGCCCTGATGGGCAGCTTGTACCTCGAAAGCGCGTACGGCATTGAGAAGCCGCGCGTGGCGCTGCTGAACATCGGCGCGGAAGCCGAAAAGGGCGATGCGCTGCGGAAGGAAGCGTATCCGGTGCTGCAGAACCTGGAGGGCATTCATTTTGTCGGCAATATGGAAAGCCGCGACCTGCTCGGCGGCAAGTACGATCTTGTCGTGTGCGACGGCTTTTCGGGCAACGTGCTGATCAAGTCCACCGAGGGCGCGTGCCTCGAGATGCTGAAAAAGCTGAAAAAGGACATCTATTCCCGCCCGATCTACAAGCTCGGCGCGCTGCTGATGAAGCGGATGTTCGACGAGGAGAAGCGGTTCATGGACTATCGCAGCTACGGCGGCAGCGTCCTGCTCGGCTGTAAAAAGCTCATCGTCAAGGGCCACGGTTCGTCCAATGCCGATGCCGTAAAGGCGTGCCTGATGCAGGCGTATCGGATGCAGGATGCAAACCTGACCGAAAAAATCAAGGCGGCGATTGGAGCCGCCGCAGACGATCAATAAAGCACGTAGAATACAAAGCGGGCCGGCTCTTTTGAGCCGGCCCGCTTTGTATTCTTTCCTTATTCGATTTCGAGCGTGCGCTTTGCGGGCTCAACCTTCTGCTTTTTCGGCAGCGTCAGCTTCAGAACGCCGTCCTCATACTTCGCCTTGATGTTCTCCGTATCGATGAGAGAAACGTCAAATGCACGGCTGTAGGAACCGTAGGAACGCTCGACGCGCAGGTATTTGTCCTTGTGCTCCTTCTGCTCCGATTCGGAATGCCGCTCGGCACGGATCGTCAGCGTGTCGCCGTTCAGATCGAGGCGGATGTCCTTCTTGTCAAAACCGGGCAGGTCAGTCTCGAGCAGATATGCGTCGCCGCGGTCTGAGATATCGGTCTTGAACATGGCAAGGTCGTTGCTGTCAAACATGGCGAACGGATCGCGCATGAAGCGGCGCTCCATTTCCTCCATCTCACGGAACGGATCATAATACATTGCGTTGTGCAATTCATTTTTGCGATAAGGCTTCAGTTCAAACATGATCGTAACCTCCTGTTGCTATTCTTTCCCGATCGGGTCTCCGGTATTCCATCGACCCTCTCTTCTTTTGACGTCTGTATCGTAACACACGATTTTGACGGAAGTTTGTTGCGATTGTAATGCAAATGTGAACATTTAGCACTCAAACAAAAAGAGTGCTAAAACCGTCTTTTTCGGGAAAGCACCACGGAATCGGCGCGAAAAAAGTCAGGCCGCAGGTCCGGCGCGGTTTCTTTACTTTCGGGGTCGGATATGATATACTGATAAAGAACGAACGGGGGAGAGGCGTCCGCCGTCCGGACGCGCCGAAGGAGGGGAGTGCATGAAGAAAAATCGGAAATTCTGGTTGACGCTGATCATCTTTTCGCTGACCGGGCAGATCGCATGGGTCGTGGAAAACATGTATTTCAACGTCTATATTTACAAGATGTTCCATGCGTCCGCATCCGAGATTGCGACGATGGTCACCGCGAGCGCGATCGCCGCGACCGTGACGACCGTGCTGATGGGCGCGCTGTCCGATCGGCTCGGCAAACGCAAGGTGTTCATGTGCTTCGGCTATATCGCGTGGGGCGTGTCGATCCTGAGCTTTGCGCTGATCCGGCTCGACGTGATCTCCGCGCTGTTCGGGTCGACGGTCGGCGCGGCGAGCATCGGCGTAACGCTTGTCATCATTATGGACTGCGTGATGACGTTTTTCGGATCGTCGGCAAACGATGCGGCGTTCAACGCGTGGCTGACGGATTCGACCGACGAAACGAACCGCGGCGCGGCGGAAGGGATCAACTCGATGATGCCGTTGATCTCGATCCTCGTCGTGTTCGGGGGATTCATGGGCTTCAACCTCGATCTGGCCGAGAGCTGGACGGTCATTTATGCGATCATCGGCGGTCTTGTGCTGCTGATCGGCGTCCTCGGGTTCTTCCTGGTCGAGGAAGCGCCGGTGAAAAATCCGGATAACCTCGGGTATTTCCCGACGATCCTGTACGGGTTCCGACCGGACGTTGTCGGAAAGAATCCGAAGCTGTATCTTTCCATGCTTGCCTATATGGTTTTTTCGACGGCGATTCAGGTCTATATGCCGTATCTGATCATTTACTATGAAAAGACGCTCGGCATGGCGGATTATGTGCTGATCATGGCGCCGGCGATCATCCTTGCCGCGGTCGTAACCTTCTTCTTCGGACGGCTGACGGACCGGCACGGGTTCCGGCGGATCGTACTGCCCGCGCTTTCGATGCTTGCGCTCGGGTTCGTGCTGCTCTATCTGGTTCCGGCGGTCATTCCTGCCGAGGGGATCGGAATGCGAATCCCGGTGTTCATCGGCTCGCTGCTGATGATGTCGGGCTACCTTTCGGGCATGGCGGTGTTCGGCACGCAGCTTCGCAACCATACGCCGGAGCACATGGCGGGCCGGTTCCAGGGGCTTCGCATTCTTTCGCAGGTATTGATTCCGGGCATTGTCGGTCCGGCGATCGGCGCGGCGGTGCTCGAAGGCGCGGAGGAGATCGTAAACAGCGACGGCACGACCTCGTTCCTTCCGAGCGCGGACATCTTTCTGGCGGCGCTTGTCGTTCTCGGCCTGGTGATCGTCGCGCTGGTCGGGTATCTTCTGATTACGAAAAGCAAGCTGCAAACAGCAGACCGTCAATAACGGGCCCGGACCATTTTGCGGCAGCTATGTGAAAAGAATTCCTGAAGGACGAAAAGCGCACAAACGCGCTTTTCTTCGATTATTTGCCGCAAAATTAGCCGGTTTTTCGCTCTCGGCGTAACGTCAGTACAGCCTTCGGGCGAAGAAACCGGCTTCCAAGCCCATTCTTGCCAGTCTGTTCTCAGCGCATTTTTTCAACAGATCGTTACCGTTCGCCTTCTTTTAAGATATAGATCGCAAAATCGCGCGGGGTCGAGAGATCGGTTCCGGCGGAGGGATCGATCGTAACCTGAAACTCCCCGGAAAGCTGTTCGACGAGGGCAAAATAGGTCAGCGAATCGCCGCCGAGGTCATAGCGAAAATGGCTGTCGGGCAGAACCTCCGAACCGGTGAGCGACCGGAAAACGGCGATCACGCGCGGCAGGATTTCCTCCAGTCCGGCGTCAAATGCCGACGCGACAGGTGCATCGGCTCGATCGGCTTCCTTTACGCGCAGCGTTCCGTCCGCAAGGCCGCGGCGCACCGCGCCGCTTTGCACCTTTTGCGTCAGCGCAAGCGGGAGCGGATCCAAAGAAAAGTAGATCTTCCGGACACGGTACGCGGAGGGCAGCGCCGCGTTTTTTTCATACAGCTCCTCGGACAGCGCGGCAAGCGCGTAAGCGTTGCGCTGCTTCGGTTCGACGACCAGAACGGGCTCGCCGTTTTCGGAAACGGCCGCCAGCGCCGCGATCAGCGGGCTTCCGAATGCGGATTCCAGCAGCGCGGGGGAGATGCGTTCGCCGTTCGCGCCGTTGAGCATATCGTCGCTGCGCCCCGCAAAAAACAGCGAGCCGTTTTCCTCCTGATGGATGCAGTCCTGCGTGTCGAACCATTCCATCGGGTCGTGCGGGATGCGTTCGCCGTTTCGGTATTCGGCGGTATAGCATGTTCGTCCGCATACGCGCATCGTTTCGCCGGAGCAATCGATCCGGATCGAGGGAAACGGCTGACCGATCGAACCCTCCGTCCGCGCTTTGGCGGATTGCCGAAGCTCGACCGAGGCAATGCCGATCTCGGTCATGCCGTAGCCGTTGTAAAGCGGATACCCGATTCCGTTGATCAGGCGCAGCGTATCGTTACGCAAAGCGCCGCCGCCCGAGATACAGAACCGCACGGCCGTTCCGAGCGCCTGTTCCTGTACGGAACGCATGAGCTTACGGGCGAGAAAGCGGCCGAGCGAAGGGATCGGCCCGTTTTGAAGCGCGAGCGAGAGGCGTATGCCGCGTTCGAGCTTTTCCGATTGCCCGGTGCGTTTGGCAGCGCGCAGAACCTGATCCGCGACCGCGTTCCAAAAGACCGGCAGAGCGAAGATGTGCGTGACCTCGTGCTGACGGCAGACGCGGCCGATCGCTTCGGGAGAGAGCGACGGCAGCAGAACGAATGTCCGTCCGAAGCAGGAGAACCAGAGCAGAACGGCGGACAGACCGAAGATATGATAGAACGGTAAAAATGCAAGCAGCTTCAGCTTGCCGTGCACGAAGGACGCGATGGAATGATTTTTCTGCAGCGCAAACCCGGAGTTGCGGATCTGCGCGCAAACGGCTTTCCCGTCAAACGCGATCAGGCGCGGCGCGCCGGTCGTTCCGGAGGTGCAGAGGAGGATTTCGTCCGCCCAGTCGCAATAGGAACCGTCGCCGCCGGTCAGCGCGTCCGGCGCAAGACAGCGCACGTTTGCAAACGCTTCGGCGCCGATGCAAACCGATGCGCCGGCTTCCCGAAGGCATCCTTCGACCAATTCTTTCGGGGCGATCGTATTCAGCAGCAGCGGTCGGTACCCGGACCGCAGAATCGCCCAGAAAGCAATCACCCAGTCCGGTCCGTTCGGCAGATACAGCCCGATCGGGCTGCCTTTCGGATAATCCGTCAGCAGCGCATGGAGCGCGCCCGTCGCGGCTTCAATGCGCTTTTGCGCTTCTCCGTAGGTCATTGAGCAAAACTGTTCCTGCTCCTCCCACTCGAAAAGCGCTTCCTCAGTGAAGCGAAAGGCGAATGAATATACCGTGGAGAGGGACTGTTCGGCCCTCTCCAGTTCCTGTATGATTTTTTCGTAGAACGTCATGCCTGCACAGGCGCCTTCTTGCGGGCGCGAGGGGAAAGGCCGAGCATTTCTTTATAGAGCGCAAGATATTTCTTTGCGGAGGCCTTCCAGCTGAAGTCCTCCTTCATCGCGCGATGCACGAGGCGGTTCCACATGGCGGGATCGTTGCGCCAGTAGCGCACGGCGTCTTCGATCTGATACAGCATCTCGTGCGCGTTGTAGTTCATAAAGCAGAAGCCCGTGCCCTCGTCGGTGTACTTGTTGTACGGGAGAACGGAATCCTTGAGGCCGCCGGTTTCGCGCACGACGGGGATCGTGCCGTACCGCATGGCGATCATCTGGCTCAGACCGCACGGCTCGAACTGGCTCGGCATCAGGTACAGGTCGGACGCGGCGTAAACGCGGCGGGCGAGCTTTTCATCGAGCACGCTGCACAGCACGACCGCGCCGGGGTGACGGCGCTGCGCGTCGCGCAGCATATCCGTATAACGCTGCTCGCCGAGACCGACGATCACAAACTGCACGTCGAGCGAGAGGATCTCGTTCAGCACGCAGGCGATCAGGTCGAGCCCCTTCTGATCGGTCAGACGTGAAACGATCGAAAGCATCGGAACGTCGCGCTCGGCAAGCCCCAGCTCCTTTTGCAGCGCCGTCTTGATGGACTTTTTGACGCGCGGGTTGCGGATGCTGTAATGCTCCGGCAGCGCGGGGTCGGTCGCCGGGTTGTAGGATTGCGTGTCGATGCCGTTCAGAATGCCGGACAGCGAGTAGCTGCGCGCACGGAGCAGGCCGTCGAGCCGTTCGCCGTAGTATTCCATGCAAATCTCCCGGGCATACGTCGGGCTGACCGTCGTGATGCGGTCGGCGTAGATGATACCGCCCTTCATGAACGACAGCAGACCGTAGAATTCAAGCCCGTCGGGCGTGAAATACCGACCGTCGAGATGCAGCACGGAGGAGATCCGATCCCAGCGGTAGAGCCCCTGGAACCGGAGGTTGTGGATCGTGTAGACCGTCTTGATCTTCGCGTAATCCGGATCGTTGGCATACTGCATCTTCAGCAGCGCGGGAATCAGGCCGGTCTGCCAGTCGTTGCAGTGGATCACGTCGGGGAAGAAATCGACTTTCGGCAGCGCGTCGAGCACTGCGCGGCAGAAGAACGCATAGCGGTAGCCCTCCTGCTCGTCGCCCGTGTAAACGCCGTCGTGTCCGAACATCGCAAGGTTGTCGATAAAATAGAAGCGAACGCCCTCATATTCCAGCGAGTCGATCCCGCAGAAAACACTGCCGTCTCCGAACGGGAGCTGGAAATGACAGATGTGCTCCATCGCGGTAATATACGACCAGTCGATCACGCGGTATTTCGGGATCATGACGCGGACGTCACAGTCCTGTTTCAGAAGCTCCTTCGGAAGCGAACCGACAACGTCGGCAAGCCCGCCGGTCTTCACGAACGGGAAGCATTCGCTTGCACAAAACAGTACTTTCATGCGGTTCTCCTTTATGTTGCGTTTTACGGTCAGACCGTCTGACCTTTTTTCAATACGATCGGGAAGTTTTCGTAGCCGATCAGCGAGCGGCCGGGCCGGATCACGCAGTTTTTGTCGCAGATCACATGGTCGAGCACGGCGCCCGCGCCGACCGTGGATCCCTGCAGCAGGATGCTGTTGGTGACCTTTGCGCCCTCGGCGACGGTGACGCCGCGGAACAGGATCGAATCGGAAACTGCGCCGTCAATGTTGCAGCCGTCCGCGAGCATCGAGTTGGAAACGTCCGCGTTCGGGCCGTACTTGGCGGAGAGCTGATCCTTGACCTTCGTAACGATCGGCGTGTCGTGCTTGTAGAGATCGCGCGCGTAGTTGACGTTCAGCATGTCCATGCTGCACTTATAGTAGGTGTTGATCGAGTCAAGCCGCGCCACATAGCCGTCGTAGCGCCAGCCGAAAATCTTCAGCGTGCCGCAGAGCCGCTGCAGGATATCGCGCGTAAAGTCGGAATCGCCGCGCGCGTACGCTTCTTCGATCAGGTACTCCAGAAGCTTCTTTTCCATGATCATCGCGTCGCACGAACGCGCGTTCGTGCGCGGGCGGTAAGGATTCCACTCCATTTCCAGAACCCGTTCGTCCTCCCGCATGATCAGCCGCAGGTCGCGGTTCTGATCCTCGGCGGAGAAATGCGGTTCGTTGTTGTACATGATCGTGATATCCGCGCCGGTCGAGATGTGGTGAATCAGCATGTCCTCAAACGTGGTGTTGAAGATCGTGTGCGCGCCGCTGAACAGCACGTATTTCTGCGGGCTGCGGCGGATATAGGTGATGACCGAATGGATCGCTTCGATGTCGCCGCGGAAGACGCCGGTGTTGTCCTTCGTCATAAAGGGCGGGAGGATGAACATACCGTCATGCTTGCGGTTGAGGTCCCATTCCTTGCCGGATCCGAGATGGTCCATCAGGGAGTGGTAGTTCTTCTGCATGATCACGCCGACGTTGTTGATGCCGGAATTGACGATATCGCTGAGGATAAAGTCAATGCAGCGGTAGCGTCCGCCGAACGGTACGGCTGCCACGGAGCGGGACAGCGTCAACTCGCGGAGCAGGGGGTTGTTGTCGCCCGTATAGATGAGAGCAAAGGTATCGTGGATCATACGTCAGGCCTCCTTTGTGAACAGATGGAGCGTATCGGCGTTGACGACGGCGCCCTGCGGAATATAGGTTCCGGCGGGGATCGTGACATCGTTGCCGATCAGGGTAATATCGTCCGTCAGCCGGTTGTCGACCGTTTCGCCCTCGCGGAGCGGCCCGCCGATCGTGCAGCCGTCGCCGATCACAACGTTTTCACCGATGATCGCCTTCTTCACGGTGCAGTTCTTGCCGATCATGGCGTTCGGGAACACGACGGAATCGGTGATCTCGGTATAGATGTCCTCATGCGCGCCGGCGAACAGCACGGAATGCTTCACAACGCCGCGGACGACGCTTCCTTCGGTCACAAGACTGTCGGAGACCTTTGCGGTGCGGTCCATATAGTGCGGCGGCAGCGCGAGGTTATGCGTATAGATGCGCCATTTCGGATCGTTCAGATCGAGCACCGGCGGGTTGCCGAGCATGTCCATGTTCGCTTCCCAGAGACTCGTGATCGTTCCGACGTCTTTCCAGTATCCGTCGAACGGATAGGCGATCATCTTTTCGCCCGCGTTCAGCATGGCGGGAATGATGTTCTTGCCGAAGTCGTTTTCGGAAGCGGGATCGCCGTCGTCCTTCTCCATATAGCGGCGGAGCGTTTTCCAGTTGAAGATGTAAATGCCCATCGAAGCGTTGCCGCTCTTGGGGTTTTTCGGTTTTTCCTCGAACGAAGTGATGTTGTTCTTTTCGTCCGTGTTCATGATGCCAAAGCGGTGCGCCTCGGCAAGCGGTACGCGAAAGACCGCGATCGTCGCCGCCGCGCGGTTCTGGATGTGGAACTGCAGCATCTTATGGTAGTCCATCTTGTAGATGTGGTCGCCCGAGAGAATCAGCACGTATTCCGCATCGTACTGATCGATGAACTCGCGGTTCTGCCAGATCGCGTTCGCGGTTCCGCTGTACCAGCGGCCGTCTTTTTCGGTCATGTAAGGAGGCAGCACAAAGACGCCGCCGCTGCTGCGGTCGAGATCCCAGTGTTGGCCGGTTCCGAGGTAGGCGTTCAACGCAAGCGGCCGGTACTGCGTCAAAACGCCGACGGTGTCGATGTCGGAATTGACGCAGTTGGAAAGCGGAAAGTCAATGATGCGGTACTTTCCGCCGAACGGTACGGCCGGCTTCGCCATGTGAGAGGTCAGGATGCCGAGACGGCTGCCCTGGCCGCCCGCAAGCAGCATGGCAACAATTTTTTTCTTCATAGCAGTCTCCTTTTCGCCTTTATGGATTTGGGATGAACGATAGATAAACAGCGCCGTAAGGCGGTAGTTTCAGATGAACAGACTGCGCGAAGCGGCCCTGCTGTTCGTTCACAGTAGAAACCGTGCCGTTATGATAATTGTTCGTGCCGCCGAAGCGCGGCTCGTCGGTATTGAATACTTCGGTGTAAACGCCGCCGCGCTCGCTGCCCATGCGGTAATCGTCCCACGGGACGGGCGTAAAGTTGTAAGCGCAAAGCAGCACGTTTCCGGCCTTGTCGCGCCGGATGAAGGAGCAGACCGAATGCACCGTGTCGTCGACGACGACCCAGTCAAAGCCCTGCCACTCGTCGTCGCGCTCATAAAGCGCCGGCGTATCGTGATAGAAGTGGTTCAGCTCGCGTACAAAACGCTGCATTTCAACATGCTTCGGATATTCGAGCAGCAGCCAGTCGAGCGAATCGTCGAACCGCCATTCGATGAACTGGCCGAGCTCCATGCCCATGAACGTGAGCTTTTTGCCCGGATGCGCGAACTGATAGGCGTACAGAAGGCGGAGCTGCGCGAATTTCTGCCAGTAATCGCCGGGCATCTTATTCAGCATCGACAGCTTGCCGTGGACGACTTCGTCGTGGGAGAACGGCAGGATGTAATGCTCGGAAAACGCGTACATCAGGGAGAACGTCAGCTTGTCATGGTGCCACTTGCGATAGAGCGAGTCCATGCCCATATAGGAGAGGGTATCGTTCATCCAGCCCATGTTCCACTTGTAATCGAACCCGAGCGAATCGCCGTTCTGGTCCGTTACGTGCGGGAACGCCGTGCTCTCCTCGGCGATCAGCATCTTGCCGCCGGGCATACCGTGAATGACCTCGCCGAGCCGCTTGAACAGCGCGATCGCGTCAAGATTTTCGCGTCCGCCGAAGCAGTTCGGGATCCATTCGCCGTCGTTGCGGCCGTAATCGAGATACAGCATACACGAAACAGCGTCCACGCGCAGTCCGTCGAAATGGAACTCCTTCAGCCAGTAGACCGCGCTGCCGATCAAAAAGCTCTTCACTTGCGTCCGGCCGTAGTCGAACAGCAGCGTGCCCCACTGCTTCATATCGGACTTGCGGGGATCGGGATGCTCGTACAGCGGCGTTCCGTCGAACCGGGCAAGGCCGTACGCATCGCGCGTAAAGTGCGCCGGAACCCAGTCCATGATGACGCCGAGCCCTTTTTCGTGCGCGCGGTTGACGAGATACTTGAGCTCGTCCGGCGTGCCGTAACGCGCGGTCGGCGCGTAGTAGCCGGTCACCTGGTATCCCCAGCTCGGCCCGTAAGGATACGCCATCAGCGGCATGACCTCGATGTGGGAATACCCCATATCGACGGCGTAATCGACCAGCTCGTCGCCGAGCTCGCGGTACGAAAGCCCTTTCTTCCAGGAGCCGAGATGCACCTCGTAAATGTTCATCGGCTGCGTGTGCCGGTTCGTTTGCTTTTCCAGCCATTCTCCGTCCGTCCAGGGGTATTCGCCGCACTCCCATACCATGGAGGCCGAGCCGTTCGGTTCGACGCGCACAGCGTAGGGATCGGCCTTCCAGACCGTCACGTTATCCGCGCCGAGAATGGAGTATTTATAGAGCATCTGCTCCCTGGCAATGCCGATGCAGCATTCCCAGACGCCGGTGCTTCCGATCGGCGTCATCAGATCGGCGGTATCGTTCCAGCTGTTCCAATCTCCGACGACGGCGACGCGCTTTGCGCTCGGTGCCCAGACGGAGAATCGCCACATCGGGATTCCGTTTTGTTCTACGCGGTGACAACCGAGGGCCTTGTACGGCGTCGTTGACGTTCCCTCGTTGAAATAGTAGAGCTCCAGCTCCGTCAAGTTTGACATTTCGACCTCTTATTATGGTGAATTTTCCGTTGGCGCGGAATCCGGAAAATGCCGCAGGACTGCTTCAACATTTTTCCATAAATATCATAACACATCCGTCGCCAAAATGGAATTAGAATTTTTGTTAAGTTTCAAATTTTTGTAAAAAAGCACCGCTTCCGGCAAAAACCGCAGCGGTGCAGAGGAAGAAAACGGGGGAATGTGTTTACAGGCGCGCAGGCACCTTCGCGTTGATCGCGGCGGTGAGCTCGGCAATCTTGCGGAACACTTCGGAGACCGCGAATTTGGGGTCGATGTCCTCGCGGAACGACTTGTCGCGCGCGGAAAGCTCGAAGCAGCCGCGGGAAAGCGTCTTGGGGCTGACGACCACACGGATCGGCGCGCCGAGCAGGTCCGCGTCGGAGAACAGCACGCCCGCGGAGACGGGGCGGTCGTCGTACAGCGCTTCGACGCCGGCGTCGGTCAGTTCCCGATAGAGCAGGTCGGCGGCTTCCCGGACGGCAGGGTTGTCGATGCGGAGCGCGCAGACCTCGACCTGCCACGGCGCGATCGTGATCGGCCAGATCGGGCCGTAATCGTCATGCCGCACCTCGCAGACGGAGGCGATCAATCGCCCGACGCCGATGCCGTAGCAGCCCATGATCGGGTTGACGCGGTTGCCGTTCGGATCGTCGTAGGTCATGCCCATCGCTTCGGAATAGCGCTTGCCGAGCTGGAAGATGTTGCCGACCTCGATGCCGCGGCTGACCTTTAAGCTGTGCCGATGGCAATTCGGACATTCGAACCCGGTCTGCGTTTTGGACAGATCGATGTATTCGGTGTCTTCCGGCAGATCGCGCGCGGGCGTGAAGCCGGTGAAATGGTATTCCGCGCGGTTTGCGCCGCAAACGAGGTTCTCCGCGTCCGCAATCGAACGGTCGAACAGAACGGTCGCGCTCGTTTCGAGCCGCACCGGACCGATGTTGCCCGCGGCAAGATTCGCCTGATCGATATCCGCGGCGGGGTGCACTTCCGCCTTCAGGAAATTCGTGAGCTTCGTTTCGTTGATTTCGAGATCGCCGCGCGTGAAGATCAGCACATAGCTGTCGTCCGCGTTGCGCTGGTACACAACGGCCTTGCACGACTTTTTCGCGTCGCTCTTCAAAAGCGCGCAGACGTCTTCGATCGTCTTGGCGTCGCCGGTAAAGACTTCCTCGAGCGGCAGCGGCGTTTCGCCCTTTTCGTTCGAAACGAGCGTTTCGGCCGCTTCCATGTTCGCACGGTAGCCGCATTCGGGGCAGGTGACGATCGAATCCTCGCCGATGTCGCAGAGCAGCATGAATTCATGGCTGACCTTGCCGCCCATCATGCCGCTGTCGGACTTGACGGCGACGACCTCGGGTACGCCGGCGCGCGCATAGATGCGCTCATAAGCGCGGTAAGCGCGCTGATAGTATGCTTCCAGATCCTCCTGCGAGGTGTGGAACGAATAAGCGTCCTTCATCGTGAATTCGCGGACGCGGATCAGACCGCCGCGGGCGCGCGGCTCGTCGCGGAACTTGGTCTGGATCTGATAGATCATGAACGGGTACTTCTGATACGTGCCGGCAACGTTCATCGCCATGTGTACCGCGGCCTCCTCGTGCGTCATGCCGAGAACCATATCCGCGCCGCTGCGGTCCTTGAATCGCAGCAGCTCCTTGCCGATCGAATTCCAGCGACCGGACTGCTGCCAGATCGAAGCGGGCATGACGACCGGGAACAGGACCTCCTGTCCGTCGATCGCGTCCATTTCCTCACGCAGGATCTGTTCGATCTTGTTCTGAATTCGCTTGGTCGGCGTGAACAGCGAATAAATGCCGTTGCCGACGAGCTTCATATATCCGCCGCGCGTCATAAGATTCTGACTTTCGATCTCAAACGCGCGTTCCTTAAACCGTTCGCCCAAAAGCTGACTGACTTTCATATCGCAACCTCCGTCAATTCTGCCCCCTATTGTAGCCGAAAAAAACCCGCGTGGCAAGCCCTTTTTTGCCTGTGCGCGGCGAAAAAACGGCAGGAAAGCGTGCCGAATGAAAATCCACTTGACTTTTTGGCCGTTCGGTGATAGCGTTAAATAGTTATAATAGGTAAATATACGGTCATGCCGCAAAAGGAGCAGATATGGAGATTCCGGTTCGGTTCGGAAACGACGGTTATACGGTCACGGTCGAGCGCGGCGCGCTGCGGCGCGTCGGCACGCTTTGCCGCCTGGATCGCAAGGTGCTGATCGTCACCGACGACGGCGTACCGGCCCGGTATGCCGAAGCGGTTTTTGCTGCGTGCAGGGAGCCGTATCTTGCGGTCGTGCCGCAGGGCGAGGGCAGCAAGTCGTTCGCCGTGCTCGAGCGGCTGCTTACGGACATGCTCGAACGCGGCTTTTCGCGGAAGGACTGCGTGGTTTCCGTCGGCGGCGGGGTCGTCAGCGATCTGGCGGGCTTTGCGGCGGCGACCTATATGCGCGGGATCGACTTTTACGCCGTCCCGACGACCGTGCTTTCCGAGGTGGACGCTTCGGTCGGCGGCAAGACGGCGATCAACCTCGGCGGCGTGAAAAACATCGTCGGCGCGTTTTACCGCCCGAAAGCGGTCGTGATCGATCCGGAAACGCTCGCTACGCTCCCGCCGCGGCAGATCGCAAGCGGGCTCGGCGAGGCGGTCAAGATGGCTGTGACATTCGACGCGGCGTTCTTTACAGAATTCGAGAACGGCGATCCGCTTTCGAAGATCGACGCAATCATTGCCCGCGCGGTCACGCTCAAGCGCGACGTCGTCGAGCGGGATGAGAAGGAACAGGATTTACGGCGCGTATTGAATTTCGGGCATACGATCGGACACGGGATCGAAAGCGCCGCGGGCGGCGCGCTGCATCACGGAGAGTGTGTTGCGATCGGGATGCTGCCGATGTGCTCGGACAAGGTCCGCGCGCGGCTGCTGCCCGTATTAAAGCGGCTCGGCCTGCCGACTGCGGCGGATCTGGATCCGGAAGCGGTCTACGCGGCGATGCTGCATGACAAGAAATCCACCGAAAACGGTGTTGCGGCAGTCTTTTCGGACGAAATCGGTTCCTACCGGATCGAGACCGTCCGGCCCGAAGCGCTGCGCGCGCGCATCGAAACGGTCATACGGAGGAACCCTGCATGAAAAACACCATCGGCAACGCGGTCACCCTGACGCTGTTCGGCGAGAGCCACGGCGCCGCCACAGGTGTCGTGCTGGACGGGCTTTGCCCCGGCATTCCGGTCGATCGGACAGCCATCGAACGGCAGCTCGATCTCAGACGTCCGTTCGGCGCGATCTCGACGGCGCGGCGCGAGCCGGACGCCTTTGAGATTCTCAGCGGCGTTTACGAAGGAAAAACGACTGGCACGCCGCTTTGTATTTCCATCCCGAATACGCAGACGCGTTCCGCCGATTACGATGCGCTCCGGACCGTCGCGCGGCCGGGGCATGCGGATTACACGGGTTACGTCAAATATCACGGCTTTGCCGATCCGCGCGGCGGCGGCCATTTCTCGGGCCGACTGACGGCTCCGATCGTTGCGGCCGGCGCGATCCTGCTGACGATGCTGCGGGAAAAAGGAATCGACCTCGGCACGCACATCGCGCGGTGCGCCGGGATCGCGGACCGCGGCTTTGCGGATCCGGCGCACGAGCTGCCGCTTTTGAATGAAAAGCGGTTTGCGGTGTTGGACGACGCGGCCGGGGAGGCGATGCAGGCGGCGATCCTGGCTGCGGCAGCGGACGGCGACAGCGTCGGCGGCGTGCTGGAAACGGTCGTGACGGGCGTTCCGGCGGGTGTCGGGGAGCCGTGGTTCGACAGCGTGGAAAGCGTTCTTTCCCGCGCGCTGTTTGCAATCCCTGCCGTCAAGGGCGTGGAGTTCGGCGACGGGTTTGCGATTTCGGAGCTGCGCGGCAGCGCGGCGAACGATCCGATGACCGTGGACGCCGGGCGCGTTGTGACGCTGACGAACCGCAACGGCGGAATCAATGGCGGCATCACAAACGGGATGCCGATCCTGTTCCGCACGGCGGTCAAGCCGACGCCTTCGATCTTCAAATCGCAGGACACGGTCGATTTTGTGAAAAACGAGCCGCGCGTTCTCTCCCTTTCGGGACGGCACGATCCGGCGATCGTGCATCGGGCGCGCGTCGTCATTGACAGCATGACCGCGCTCGTGCTGGTCGATCTTCTGACCGGTCGCTATGGAACGGACTGGTGGAAGGAGAGAAAATAATCCGCGGCTATGCCGCCGTGCATCCGTCAGAAAGGAGTCCAATGCAGTACGGTCTGATCGGCTGCCCTCTCGGGCACAGCTTTTCCAAAGAGATCCATGAAGCGCTCGGCCGCTATTCGTATGAACTTTGCGAGTTGAAACCCGACGAGGTTGCGACGTTTTTGCGGCGGCGTGACTTTCGCGCGATCAACGTGACGATCCCGCACAAGCAAACGGTGATGCCGTATCTGGATGAGATTTCCGACCGCGCGAAAGCGATCGGCGCGGTGAATACGATCGTGAACCGGAACGGGCGGCTTTGGGGCGACAATACGGATTTTGACGGGATGCGCCTGGCGCTTTCGCACGCCGGGATACGGCTGAAGGGAAAGAACGTCCTGATTCTCGGGACGGGCGGCACCTCTAAAACGGCTTTTGCGGTGGCGGCGGCGCTCGGCGCAAAGTCGGTTCACAAGGTGAGCCGGAGCGGCAAAGACGGCGCGCTGACCTATGAACAGGCGTACCAAACCGACGCGAACGTCATTCTGAATACGACGCCGTGCGGCATGTTTCCGCATGCGGACGAAACGCCGATCGACGTCGACCGGTTTTCGAATCTGACCGGCGTATTTGACGCGATCTATCATCCGCTCTGTACGCGGCTTGTTCTGGACGCAAAGGAGCGGAAGATCCCGGCCGCGGGAGGGCTGTATATGCTCGTCGCGCAGGCGGTTCGCGCGGCGGAGCGGTTCACGGGAGAGGCGTTCCCCGCGGCGACGCTCGACCGCGTTTATCGGAGAACGCTTGCGGCAAAGCGCAACCCTGTGCTGATCGGAATGCCCGGCGTCGGCAAGACGCGCGTCGGAATGCGGCTTGCGGAATTGCTGGAACGTCCGTTTTTCGACAGCGACCGGGTCATTCTGGAGCGGATCGGAATGCCGATCGCGGACTATTTTGCGGCGCACGGCGAAGCCGCGTTCCGCGCGATTGAGTCGGAAGTGATTGCGGAGCTTTCCCAAAAGAGCGGCGTCGTGCTGTCGACCGGCGGCGGCGCAGTGCTGAAACCCGAGAACGTTCGCGCGCTGAAAGCCAACGGCGTCCTGCTGTTTCTCGACCGGCCGGTGGATGAACTGAAGGTTTCCGACGACCGGCCGCTTTCGAGCGACCGTGAGCGCGTCCGCAAGCTCTTCGCGGAACGCTATCCGATCTATCTTGCCGCCGCGGATGTTCACATTCATTCCGGCAAAAACGCCAACGAGACCGCACATATGATCCTGGAGGAACTCGAATGAAGCTGCTTGTTTTGAACGGACCGAACCTGAACATGCTCGGACTGAGGGAACCGTCGGTCTACGGCGTCGAAACGTACGCCGATCTTTGTGATAAAATCCGCGCGCACGCAAAAGCGCGCGGCGCGGAAGTCGAGCTGTACCAGTCGAACCACGAGGGCGACCTTGTCGATCGGATTCAGGCGGCGTACGGCGACGCGGACGGGATCGTGATCAATCCCGGCGCGTATACGCATACGAGCATCGCGCTTTTAGACGCGGTCAAGGCGGTTTCGATCCCGACCGTCGAGGTGCATATCTCGGACGTGACCAAGCGCGAAGCGTTCCGGCAGGTCAGTTATATCCGGCAGGCGTGCGTCAAAACGGTCATGGGGCACGGCACCGACGGGTACCTTGAGGCGATCGATTTTCTGATCGAAACGCTCGCATGATCGCGGAATTTTTCCCTTCCGAAGCGCATGGAACCGTTGCAGCGCCGCCGTCCAAAAGCATGGCGCATCGGCTGCTGCTTGCCGCAGGGCTCGCTGAGGGCAGAAGCGTAATCACGAATCTGGCGCAAAGCAGCGACGTTGCCGCGACCGTGGACTGCCTGAACGCGCTCGGCACTACGGTGCAGATTCATGGCGATACGGCGACGGTGACCGGCTTCGATCCGACGCGGCGCGCGTCCGCGGCGACGCTTCCCTGCCGTGAAAGCGGAAGCACGCTGCGGTTCCTTTTGCCGATCGGCCTGCTGTCCGAAGCGCCGGTCACGCTGACCGGCACGCAAAAGCTGCTGTCGCGTCCGCTTTCGATCTACGCGGATCTGTGCCGGGCAAACGGATTTTTATTTGAACAGACCGAAACGTCCGTCACGGTCAGGGGACCTTTGACCGGCGGAACCTTCCTCTTTTCCGGCGGCGTCAGCAGCCAGTTCGCAACGGGCCTTTTATATGCGCTGCCGCTTTGCAGAGAGGACAGCGAGATCCGTCTTTTGCCGCCCGTCGAAAGCCGATCGTATATCGATCTGACGCTTTCGGCGCTCAAAGCGTTCGGCGTTGAAGCCGGATGGGCGGAGGAAACGACGCTGCGTATCCCCGGCGGACAGCGGTTTTCGCCGCAAAAGACGGAGGTCGAGGGCGACTGGTCGAACGCGGCATTTCTGGAGGGGCTGAACCTGCTCGGCGGGAATGTGACCGTGACCGGGCTGGACGAATCCAGCCTGCAGGGGGATCGCGTTTACCGCGCGCACTTTGCGGCGCTGCAAAGCGGTTCGCCTGTGATCGATCTATCCGACTGTCCCGACCTCGGACCGGTGCTGTTCGCGCTCGCGGGCGCGCTGCACGGCGCGTCGTTTACCGGCGTCGAACGGCTGCGGCTGAAGGAGAGCGACCGCGTCGCCGCGATGCGGGAGGAGCTATGGAAGTTCGGCGTTCGTACCGAGGCGGACGCGCATACGCTGACGGTGTACCCGGGGCTTTCGGCGCCGACGGCGCGGCTGTCCGGGCACAACGATCACCGCGTCGTCATGGCGGACGCGCTCCTTTGCGCCGCCGTCGGCGGCAGCATTGCGGGGGCGGAAGCCGTCGCGAAGAGTTTTCCGGATTTTTTCGACCGGTATCGGTCGCTTGGAGTGAGAATCAATGAATTGGATCAGCAACAGTGAAATTTTGATCGTCGGTCTCGGCCTGATGGGCGGCAGCTACGCAAAGGCGCTGACGCGGCTGGGCTTCTGCGTCGCGGCGATCGACCGCGATCCGGACGCGATCGCCTACGCGCTCGAAAGCGGGATCATCCAAAAGGGCGCGGCCGAGCCGGATCCGTCGCTCGTTTCGAACGCGGACGCGGTGATCTTTGCGCTCTATCCCTCGGCGTTCAGGGAGTGGATCGCCGCGTATCAGCATCTTCTGAAGCCGGGCGCGCTTCTGACCGACGTGACGGGCGTGAAGGCGTGCGTCGTTTACGATATCCAGGCGATGCTGCGCGGCGACGTGGAATTCATTGCGGCGCATCCGATGGCGGGGCGCGAGGTGTCAGGCGTAAGAAACGCGGACGATCGCATTTTTCTGAACGCGAACTACATTGTCACGCCGACCGACGCGAACACGCCCGAAGCGATCGAATGGTGCAAGAGTCTCGGGCGGCTGCTCGGGTTCCGGCGCGTATCGCTGCTTTCGCCCGAGGAACACGATGAGATGATCGGGTTCGTTTCGCAGCTCACGCACTGCATCGCGGTTGCGCTGATGACCTGCAACGACAACCGGCATCTGGTGGATTATACGGGCGATTCGTTCCGGGATCTGACGCGCATTTCGCGCATCAACGAAAAGATGTGGAGCGAGCTGTTTTTGCTGAACAAGACGGAGCTGCTCGAACAGATGGACCGGTTCATCGGCGAGCTGTCCGAGCTTCGGTCGATGCTGGACGAGGACGACCGCGAAGGGCTGATGGCGAAGATGCGCCTTTCGACCGAGCGGCGGGGCTATTTTGACAAATAAGAGGTAGTATGGCTTATGAATATGGAATTTGAACGCAAGCTGGCGATTCCGATGGAAGTGAAGGAACGCTTTCCCGTGACCGAAAAGATCGCGCAAACGGTCGAAAAACGGCAGGCGGAGCTGCAGAAAATCTTTCGCGGCGAGGATGATCGGATCGTTCTGGTGATCGGACCGTGCTCGGCCGACCGGGAGGATGCGATGCTCGAATACCTGGAACGGCTGCGTCCGGTCGCGAATCGCGTTGCGGAGAAGGTTTTCATCGTGCCGCGCATCTATACGAACAAGCCGCGCACGACCGGCGACGGATATAAAGGCATCCTGCACCAGCCCGATCCGAACGGCAAGCCCGACCTTTACAAGGGCATCATCACGACGCGCGCTCTGCACATGCAGGCCGTGCGCGATTACGGCTTTTCCTGCGCGGACGAGATGCTCTACCCCGAGAACCATAAGTACATCGACGATCTTCTGGCGTATGTCGCGGTCGGCGCGCGCTCGGTCGAGGATCAGCAGCACCGGCTGACCGCGAGCGGCATCGAAGTTCCCGTCGGCATGAAGAATCCGACGAGCGGCGACCTTACGATCATGATGAACGCGATCCAGACCGCGCAGCATAAGCATTCGTTCATCTATCGCGGCTGGGCGGCGCATTCGCAGGGGAACCCCTACGCGCACGCGATCCTGCGCGGCTATACGAACAAGCAGGGCAACGCGATGCCGAACTACCACTATGAGGACCTTCGGCGCGTGTACGACCTGTACGCTGAGCGCGAGCTAAAAAACCATGCGCTTCTGATTGACACGAACCATGCGAATTCCGGCAAGGATCCGTTCGAGCAGCCGCGGATCGTCCGCGAGGTGCTCGGCTGCCGCGCGTATTCGAACGACATCCGCGGACTTGTGAAGGGGTTCATGGTGGAAAGCTACCTCGAGGACGGAAACCAGCCTGTCGGCGGTACCTGCTACGGCAAGTCGATCACCGACGCCTGTCTCGGCTGGGAAAAAACCGAACGGCTGATTTACGATATCGCGGACGCGCTGTAAGACGGGGCTTCCCGGAAAGGAAACGGATATGATCATCATCGTCGGCCTCGGCAATCCGGGGCTTGCCTACCGCAAAACGCGGCACAACGCGGGCTTTTCCGCGATTGACCGCCTTGCGGAGCGCAACGGCGTGCGCTTCAACAAAAAGGGCTTTTCGGCGGTCTACGGGGAAGGGCAGATCGGCGGGCAGCGCGCGCTGCTCGTGAAGCCGCAGACCTATATGAACAATTCGGGCGACGCGGTGCAGCAGGTTTTGAATTTCTACAAGCTGGAGCCGTCGTCGCTGATCGTGCTGTACGACGATATCGATCTGCCCGTCGGCAGTCTTCGGATCCGGCAGAACGGCTCGGCAGGTACGCACAACGGCATGCGGTCCGTCATTGCGTGCGTGCACTCGGATCAGTTTGCGCGGGTGCGGATCGGCGTCGGCAACGATCAGACGCTGCTGCTGCGGGATTATGTGCTGAAACGTCCGTCCGGGGACGAACGGGCGGTTCTTGCCGAAGCGTTTGATCACGCCGCGGAGGCGGCGGAGCTGATCGCGGCGGGCAGGATGACCGAAGCGCAGGGAAAATACAATAAGAAACATGAATCGATGAAAAAGAACGAACCGGATGCGTGAACTTCTGAAGGCGATCCGAAAGGACGCCGCTTACCGACAGCTCGAACATGCGTTGACCGACGGCAGCGGAACGGCTGCCGTCTTTGGCTTGCCCGAATCGCACCGCATGGCGGTGACCGCCGCGCTCGCTGAGAACAGGACGCTGTTTCTGACGGCGTCCACGCAAATTGAAGCGATGAAGCTTCACGGCCTGCTGCGCGCGTTTTCTCCGAACACGCTGCTGTATCTGCCGCGCGAACTGCCGCTTGTGCATCTGCAGGCGGTGAGCACGGAGCGCCGCGCCGATCGGCTTGCGGTGCTTTCGCGGTTGGCGCTCGGTCAGCAGATGCTCGTCGTGACCTGTCCCGAAGCGCTGATGGAACGGTTGGCGCCGCCGGATGCGTTTTTAGCGCAGCTTCGAACCGTTGCGGTCGGGGAGGAAACGGATCCGCGCGCGCTGCTGGCCGCATTGGTCGAGGCGGGCTACGAGCGCTGCGATCAGATCGAGGGCGCGGGCCAGTGCGCGCTGCGCGGCGATATTCTCGACGTTTATCCGCCGCAGGCGCCGTATCCGTACCGCATTGAATTTTTCGGGGACGAGATCGACCAGATCCGCATGTTTGATCCGCTGACGCAGCGAAGCATCGAACAGCAGACCAACGCGATCCTGCCGCCCGCGTATGAAACGCCGCAGTCGTCCGAAGCGATGGCGCGCGCGCTGCGGCTTTTGAAGAACACCGTCGGGTTCGATCCGCAGATCGACGCATGGGAACAGGGGCAGCCGTGCGAGGGCGCGGATATGCTTGTGCCGCTGCTGTATCCGGAACCGGCAACGCTGTTTGATTACTGCAAAAACGCGCCGGTTCTGCTCCTGTCGGAGCCGCAGCGCATCCTGGACGAAGCGAAAGCGGCCGAGCTCGTTTTTGCGGAAACCGTGGCGGCGACGCTCGAGCGCGGCGAAGGACATCGGCTGCAGGCGCATCTGCTCTGCTCCGCCGAACGGCTTGCCGCGCTGCTCGATACGCCGTATACGGCGGCGTTTTATGCGCTGTTTCGCACCTGCCCGGCGCTGACGCACCGTTCGCGCGTTTCGTTCGCCGCGGAGGGCGCGCCGCAGTACCTTTCCGATTTCGGGCGGCTGACGGAGGAGCTTTCCGCCATGCGCCGCCAAAAACAGGCGGTCCTGCTCTATGCGGGCGAGGGGGCCGCGCGGATCGCGGACCGGTTTTCGGAGGCGGAGCTGCCGTTTGCGGCGGCGGAAACGCTGACGCGCCCGCCGGTGCGCGGCGAGATTCTGGTCCTGAACGAATCGCTGCCGCAGGGGTTTGTGTTCCCCGAGCTGCATCTGTGCATTTTGACGCCGTTCGAGCTGTTCGGAAAGCGCCCGTCCGCAAAAGCGCGGCGAAAAACAAACGCGCTGCAAAAGAGCGATCTTGTGCCGGGCGATCTGGTCGTGCATGAAGTACACGGCATCGGCAGATTTCTCGGCGTTGAGCAGCTTACCGTGGAGAATCACACGCGCGATTATCTGCTGTTTGCGTATCGCGGTGAGGACCGGCTCTATATTCCGACCGATCAGCTCGACCGCGTCCAGAAATACATCGGAACCGACGAGGAACATCCGCCGCAGCTGTCCAAACTCGGCGGGAACGACTGGCAAAACCGCGTCGCAAAAGCCAAAGCCGGCGCAAAAAAGCTCGCGGTCGATTTGGCGCGTCTTTACGCCGAGCGCAGCAACAGCCGCGGGTTCGCGTTTTCCGGCGACAACGCGTGGCAAAAGCGCATGGAGGAAGCGTTCCCGTATGAGGAAACGCCCGACCAGGCCGCCGCGATCGCGGACGTCAAGCGCGACATGGAATCGCCGCGTCCGATGGACCGGCTGCTGTGCGGCGACGTCGGGTACGGCAAGACCGAGGTTGCGATGCGCGCGGCTTTCAAGGCGGTGCAGGACAGCCGGCAGGTTGCATTTTTGGTGCCGACGACGATCCTCGCGCAGCAGCATTACGCCACGATTGCCGCGCGGTTTGCGGAATACCCGGTGCGCGTCGCCTGTCTTTCGCGCTTTCAGAGCGCAAAGGAAGCCGCTTCGATCAAAAAACGGCTTGCAAGCGGAGAGATTGACATCGTGATCGGAACGCATGCGCTGCTTGCCAAATCCGTTTCGTTCAAAAACCTCGGTCTGCTGATCATCGACGAGGAACATCGGTTCGGTGTGAATCACAAGGAGCAGATCAAGGCGCTCAAGGGCGACGTCGACGTGCTGACGCTGACCGCGACGCCGATCCCGCGCACGCTGAACCTTTCCATGACCGGCATCCGCGACATTTCGACGATGGAAACGCCGCCCGAAAACCGGTTTCCGGTGCAGACGTTCGTGCTGGAATACAACGATGCGCTGATCACAGGCGTGCTGACGCGCGAGCTTTCCCGCGGCGGGCAGGCGTTTGTCGTTTCCAACCGCGTCGCTTCGATGCCTTTGACAGTTTCGCATTTTCGGCAGCTTTTGCCGGACGCGCGAATCGAATATGCGCACGGGCAGATGCCGGAAGCGGAGCTTGAAGCCGTAATGATGCGCTTCCTGGAGCGCGAGATCGACATCCTTGTCTGCTCTACGATCATCGAGAGCGGCGTGGATATCCCGAACGCCAACACACTCGTGGTGCTCGAAGCGGATAAATTCGGACTGGCACAGCTGTATCAACTCCGCGGCAGGGTCGGTCGCTCGAGCCGCATGGCGTATGCGTACCTGACGGTCCCGGCTTCGCAGGCGGTTTCGGAGACGGCGCAAAAGCGGCTGCTGGCGATCCGGGAGTTTACGCAGTTCGGCGCGGGATTCCGGCTGGCGCTGCGCGATCTCGAAATCCGCGGCGCGGGCAATCTGCTCGGCGCGGAGCAGCACGGACACATCACCGACGTCGGCTATGAGTATTACTGCAAGCTGATGCGGCAGGCGGTTGCCCAGGCGCGCGGCGAAACCGTCGGACAGGAGATTGAAACGACGGTCGACGCGCCGATGGACGCATTCGTCCCGAAAGCGTTTCTGCCGAGCGAGCTGCACCGGCTTGCCATGTATCGCCGCATCGCCGAGATTGACGACGGCGACAGCTTTTCCGACCTGCTCGACGAGTTCAACGATCGGTACGGCGAGCTGCCGGATCCGGTGATGAACCTGATGCAGCTGAGCTTAATCCGCGCCTATGCGCGGGCGGCGGGGTTTTCGGAGGTTCGCGTGCGCGACGGCGGCGCGACGCTGAAGTACGACGCTTCGGCGCGGCCGGACGGGATGCGGCTTCTTGCGGTGCTGTCCGAGGAAAGCGGCGCGCGGCTCCTCAGCGGAGAGAGCACGTCCGTCGAATGGCGGCAAAAGGGCGCAAATGTGGAGGAGATTGTCAAAATACTTCCACAATTTCTTTACAGGTTGAAGCATTGTATCCTGAACGAGAATGCTTTATAATGATTTAAATACCTGATATAAATACCCGGGAAAGGAACTGAAAATGAAACATACGATCCGTTTGATATCCGTAGCACTGGCGGCGCTGCTGTTTGCGTCGGCGTTCGGCTGCCTTGTCCGGCAGGACGCCGAAACGCCCACGGCCGCCGTGACCGACGCGCCCTCGGGCGTTGCGCCTGCGCCGAACGTCTCCCGGAACCGCGATGCGGTTGCCGTTGAACTCGGCGACGTGCAAATCACCGCCGGAGAGATCGAAGACATGTACAACAGCTACATCGAGCTGTTTTCCTATTATGGGACAAGCGCGCCGACCGACGAGGAGTCAATCGCCGAATATGTGCAGATGTCGATCGAGGATCTTCTGACCGAGCGGCTTCCGATCTGGAAAGCCAAGGAAACGGGCGTCGAACTGACCGAAGCGGAACTCGACAAAATCGATCAGGACGCGCATTACAGCGCCGACGAGGAATACGAGAGTCTGATCACGTACTATGCGTCCTACTATACCGATGCGGGCGACGTGGCAAGCTCCGCGGAGCTCACTCCCGAACAGCTCGAAGAAACGCTGCACTATCTGAACGACGAGATCCGGGAATACTACAATGATCCGAACGCGGATATCGACGTCTATATTTCCGAGGCGTATGACTATTATTATCAAGAGGGAATCGTCAACGCCTATGTGGAAAAACTGCGCGCGGTGAGCGACGAAACCGTCGTTGCGGACGATGCGGCGGTCGAGAAATGGTATGAGGACACGCTTGCGGAACAGAAAGAGACGTTTGACGGGGATCCGACGATGTATCGCACCTCCCGGGAAAGCACGACCGGGGATCCGCTGCTCTACGTGCCGGAGGGACTGGCCGTTGTGAAGCTGATCAAAAGCACGCCCGAAGGCGAGGCGCCTGCGGAGATTTCCGAAAACAACACGAAGATCGCCGAGTATGAGGCGGAATACGGAAAGATCGCGCTGAGCGGCGGCGACGAGGCAAAGCTTGAGGAGATTCGCGCCGAATATGCGAAGCTCGTGCAGAAAAACGAGGAGCTCCGGGAGGCGTATTACGGCGACTCGGTTGCGACGGTCAACGGGATTCTCGAAAAGCTGCGCGGCGGAGCGTCGATTGACGAGGCGGCGCCCGATGCCAGGGAGCAGATCCTGTGCCTGAACGGCAGCGACTGGGAATTTGCGGAGGAAGTCCAAAAAGCCGCGGCCGCGCTGCAGGACGGAGCGTATTCCGACGTGATCACCGTGGGGAACGCCGTGTACCTTGTCTATATGGTCGGACGGCTGACGCCCGGCGCCGTCGATCGCGCGCCGATCGAGGACGCGATCCGCACCGCGGCGAAAGCGGCGGCGACGGAAACCGCATGGAACGAGCTGCAGGACGCCTGGAAAGCGGAAGCGCTTGAGAAAGCGGTCTATCATAAGGAGGCCTATGCGTATGTCGGAAAGTGAACGGAACCCCGAAATCGGCCCGGAGTCGTTTGATTTCGACCGCGACGGCAAGCTGGATCCCATCGAGCTTGCCACGCGCGATACGTACTATCGGGAGCTGCTGTACAACGATTACAACGACGCAATCGCGGATGAAACCGACGATTTCACGTTCGAGGACGACGAATATCTTTATGAGGAGCCGAACGGCGAATAATCGGAATTCAGACTGCCAATAACGGGTCCGGACCATTTTTGGCGGGTTTGGGAAAAGAATACTTGCAGGAGGAAAAGACGGAAAAACCGTCTTTTCTTCGATCATGCGCCGAAAACGCGGATTCCAAGCCCGTTCTTGCCGGCCTGTCGCAACATTTCGCAAAAGCGGGTCTTTCGGAACAATCGTTCCGAAAGACCCGCTTTCATAAGCTGTTCGGGAATCGCGATCAGTTGACGACTCCGCGGAAGTAAACGGTGGTATCGCTGTTCACGACATAGGTATAGGTGAAAACATACTGTTTCCCGCTGTGCGAGGTCGGCGTCGTGAAATGACGGTCTACCGATCCCGGCGTCCCGGTGAAATATGCCTCGCTCGAATACGATACGCCCTTGATGGTAATTGTTGTGCCGGCCGGAACCTTGCCGGAGCTGCCGGAAGCGCCGCCGCCCGAGAACGTACAGTTTGTGCAGGTTACGTTATAATACGTCGTGGGGGTCGTCTTTTTGGTTTCGCCCTTGAAAACGACTTCATAAACCGTGTTTTCGTCGAGGTTTTCGACGCGGAACTTCGTCACGTTGTTCGGGTACTGATATTTCACCCCGTTGATGAGCCAGTAATCGACTTCCTTGCCCTTGGGAATGTCGGCCGTCAGATAAAAGCTGATCTTGCCGCCCGCGCACTTGGCGTTCGTGACGGGATTGACATAATCCTCCTCAAAATCGAACTCGGTATAATTCGAGCCCTTCGCGTTGCCGCCTGCGTTCATAAACTGCAGATGGCAGTTGACCGTTTTGACGATATGGCGCTGATGGAAGACGGCCTGAACCACCGTAGTGTCGGACAGCGTAAACGAAGCTTCCGGGCCGGAGACCTCATCGACTTTTTCCCCGACGACCCAATGATCGAAAACGTATCCTTCGATCGAATCCGCTTTGCAGGAATATTCTGCGCTGCCGTCGGAAAGTTTTACAGTGCGTTCCCCGTTGATCGTGCAGTTCATGCCGTATGCGTACTTGACCGGAACCTCGGTAACGACCTCCTTCGTTTCGGTCACGACCGTGGGCTCGACGGACTGCGCTTCGGTCAGAGCCGCTTTGAGCGATTCAATTTCCTGCTTTGCGCTGCCGAGCTCGGCCTGCGCGCTACTCAGTTCGTTCTGCAGTTCGTTGCGCTCGGAAATCAACGTTTGCGTCAGCGCCGAAAGATCTGCGTCCTGCTTTTGCGTACATCCGACGGCGGAGCCCAGAAGAAACAGCGCGGCAAGCAGCCAGATGACAATTTGGAAGCGGGCGGTTTTGCGAATCATGATACATCTCCCTTTTGATCCGATACTGCGGCGGAAAATCCCACCGCTCTTTTACTATAGCAGATTATTTCCTCCGATTCAAGTGAAATCCCGGGAAATCCCGCAGAAAAACGCGCAAAGTGAAAAATATGTGAAGCCGGCCGGATCGCTTGCAACTTCGGGAGGGGATATGCTATACTGTAAAACAATATATGGGGAATTCAGGAAGAAAAATGGAACGGAAACCGACAAAAAAGTATCAAGGCATTTCGGCGCTTCTGCCCTGTACGGCGGGGTACCGGTTGCCTGCGTTTTTCACACCGTTTCTGATGATCGGCGAAGTCGCGCTCGAGGTGATGATTCCGCTTCTGATGGCGGCGCTCGTGGACGGCGGACTGTATCACGAGGAAACCTATCAGCTCAAGGAGCTTCTTTCGCTGCTGCCGATCGGAAACAATCTGCAGTTTGTGCTCTGGACCGGCGGGCTGATGGTTCTGGCGTCGCTGCTTTCGCTGACGTTCGGCGCGCTGGCGGCGCGCACGTCGGCTGTGGCGAGCATGGGGTTTGCGAAGAACCTTCGCCACGCGCTGTTTGAACGCATTCAGTCGTTCTCGTTTCGCAACACCGACCGGTTTCAGACCTCGTCGCTTGTGATGCGGACGACGACCGACGTCAACAACCTCCAGAACATCTACCAGCAGCTTCTGCGGATTTTTGTTCGCACGCCCGTGATGCTGATTCTCGCGGCGACTATGGCGTTTCGGATCAACGCGGAGCTTGCGGTGATTTTCGTGTTCGCGATTCCCGTGATCGCGGCGGTGATGTATGTCATGATCCGCGTCGGATTCAAGCGGTTTGAAGTCATGCTGAAGAAGTACGACAGCATGAACGGCGCGGTGCAGGAGAATCTGATCGGCGCGCGCGTTGTGAAATCGTTTGTGCGCGAGAAGCACGAGATCGGAAAGTTCAACGATTCGGCCGACGATCTCCAGAAAGCGCAGATTCACGCGCAAAAGCTGTTTTCGCTGGCGAACCCGATTCAGCTCGGCATCATGTGGACCTGTACGCTGGTTCTGCTTGCGCTCGGCGGCATGAAAGTCATCGAGCCGGGATCGACGCTGAACATCGGAGACCTCACGAGTCTGATGAGCTATTCGACGCAGGTGATCTCCTCCCTTCTGATGCTGTCGTTCCTGGTGATCGGCCTTTCGATGACGAAGGCCTCGCTTGACCGCGTCAATGAGATTTTCAACGAGGAGCTTGACATCGTTTCCCCCAAAAACAGTACGCTGAAGGTTACACGCGGAGAGATCGAGTTCGATCACGTCAATTTCAGCTATTCGAACAATCCCGAGGTGCTGAACCTGAAGGATATCTGTCTGAACATCAACGCCGGCGAAACGGTCGGCATCATCGGCGGCACGGGCGAAGGCAAATCGACGTTTGTTCAACTGATTCCGCGGCTGTACGACGTACTGGACGGCGCGATCCGCATCGACGGACACGATGTGCGCGAGTACGATCTCGTCGAGCTGAGGGACAGCGTTTCGATGGTGCTGCAGAAGAACATGCTGTTCTCGGGCAGCATCCGCGAGAATATGCGCTGGGGCAATCCGAACGCGACGGACGAACAGATCCGCGAAGCGTGCCGGATCGCCTGTGCGGATGATTTTATCATGCAGTTCCCGGAAGGATACGACACCGACCTCGGACAGGGCGGGAGCAACGTTTCGGGCGGGCAGAAGCAGCGGCTCTGCATCGCGCGCGCGATCCTGAAGCAGCCGAAGATTCTGATTCTCGACGACTCGACGAGCGCGGTCGACACCGCGACCGACGAACGCATCCGCAAGGGGCTTCGGGAGTCGCTGCAGGGAACGACCAAGCTGATCATCGCGCAGCGCATCGCGTCGGTGATGTACGCCGACCGGATCATCGTGATGGAGCACGGCGGGATTTCCGACGTGGGCACGCATGACGAGCTGATGCAGCGGTCGACGATCTACCGCGAGGTCTATGCGTCGCAGACGAAGGAGGTGGATGCGTAATGCCGAGAGGATCTTCGTTTGACAGCAAGATGGGCGGCAGACACGCCGAAAACCCGCTGAAGACGCTGGTGCGGCTGATGGGGTACTATCGGGAGTGCAAGGCGCAGCTTGTACTTGCGCTGCTGGGCATCTTAGTGTATTCCGCGGCGACGACGCTGACCTATTACATGCTCGACCCGCTCGTTGCGGTTCTGGAGGCCGGGACGAACGCCGATACCGCGCGCTATTCGGCGCTTTTGATCGGCATGGGCGCGCTGTACGCGATCGGCATCGGCACGAACTTTCTGTTTAACCGGCTGATGCTCCTGTGCTCGGCGCGCATCATGTGCGCGATGCGGAAGGAGATGTTCGCCAAGATGCAGAAGCTGCCCGTATCGTTCTTCGACGGACACACGCACGGCGAACTGATGAGCTATTACACCAACGATATCGACGCGGTCCGCGAAATGGTGCAGAACTCGATCACGCAGATGCTGATCTCGGTCGTGAGCATCGTGGCCTATATCGGCATGATGATCTATCTGTCGATCCCGCTGTTCTTCGTCGTGATCGTGATGTGCGTCTGCATCTTCTATGTGATCCGGATCATCGGCGGCAAGAGCCGCAAAAACTTCCAGAAACAGCAGAAGGCGATCTCCCGCGTGAACGGGTACATCGAGGAGATGATGGAGGGGCAGAAGGTCGTCAAGGTGTTCAACCATGAAAAAGCGGGCCTCGCCGCGTTCGACGCGATGAACGGCGAGCTTTGCACGGTCGCCACCGACGCGAATACGTTCGCAAACATTGTCGGCCCGGTGATGAACAACCTGTCGCACATCTTCTACGCGCTGATCTGCACGGTCGGCGTGCTGCTGGCCGCCCCCGTGCCGGGGGAGCCGTTTCTGGCGGAGGGAACCTTCTTTGCAAGCCATCAGATCCTGCTTGTGCAGAGCGCGGCTCTGATCGCGTTTTTGCAGTACATCCGTCAGTTCGCCAACCGCATTTCGCAGATTTCGATGCAGTTCAATTCGATCCTGCTTGCGCTGGCGGGCGCGGAGCGCGTATTCGCGCTGATCGACATGCCGTCCGAAACGGACGAGGGCACGGTTACGCTGGTGCGCGTCGAGGAGAAGAACGGAACGCTGACCGAAACCGCGCGGCGCACCGGTAAATGGGCGTGGAAGCGCGAAAATGAGCTGATCCCGCTGCGGGGCGACGTGCGCTTTACCGACGTCGATTTTTCGTACGACGGCAAAAAGCAGGTATTGAACGACGTAACGCTGTACGCGCATCCGGGACAGAAGATCGCGTTCGTCGGCTCGACCGGCGCAGGCAAAACGACGATCACGAACCTGATCAACCGGTTCTACGACATCACCGACGGCACGATCACCTACGACGGCATCCCGGTCCGCGAGATCAAAAAGGACGACCTGAGACATTCGCTCGGCATGGTTCTGCAGGATACGCACCTGTTTACGGGGACCGTGATGGAGAACATCCGCTACGGCCGGCTCGACGCGACCGACGAAGACTGCATCCGTGCCGCCAAGATTGCGAACGCGCATTTCTTCATCTCGCATTTGCCTGAGGGGTACAACACGCAGCTTGTGGCGGACGGCGCGAACCTTTCGCAGGGGCAGAGGCAGCTGATCTCGATCGCGCGGGCCGCGGTTTCCGATCCGCCGGTGCTGATCCTCGACGAAGCGACAAGCTCGATCGACACGCGCACCGAAAAGCTCATCGAAAAGGGCATGGACGCGCTGATGAAGGGACGCACGGTATTTGTGATCGCGCACCGGCTTTCGACGGTACGCAACGCGGACTGCATCATGGTGCTCGAGCACGGCGAGATCATCGAGCGCGGCGAACACAATGCGCTGCTGGCCCAAAAGGGCAAGTATCATCAGCTCTATACCGGCGCGTTCGAGTTGAGCTGAGCGGCATAGATCGGGCGCTTTTCGCCCTCCCCGACAGATTGCTTTGCATTCCGAAAGCATCTTCGGCACGCTTGGAAGATCCCTTTGACAGGGGGATCTTCTTTTTTTTGCTGCTCTGCGTCCGAAAGAGGCGCAATCGATTTGCGAAGAGCCGGTATTCTCTTTACGTTTTCGAAAAATATGATAT
Organism: uncultured Eubacteriales bacterium; assembly: GCA_902768795.1. Lineage (GTDB taxonomy): Bacteria > Bacillota > Clostridia > Christensenellales > CAG-138 > UBA3792. The sequence goes on along the minus strand of CACXMS010000004.1, from coordinate 15,192 downwards.
AATATCAGGTAAGTTATAAAAAACGGGAGAAATGAAAATGCCGAAGATCAGATGCGATAAGTGCGGCGGCACGGTCGAGTGGAACGAGGGAGAGACGGAAGGCGTTTGCAAAGCGTGCGGCGCGAAGCAGACGCTGCCGGAGGGGACCGGCGGCGCAGGAAAAAAGCGCAAATCGAAAGGGATCGTTGTCGGCGTCGTCGTTGCGTGCGTCGTGCTGATCGCCGCGCTGGCTGTGCTGGCCGTCCGGTTCGTCCTCCCGGAGCTCAATTACGGCAAGGCGGTCGCGCTTTCGGAAGCCGGGCAGTACGAGGAAGCGATCGCGGCGTTTACGGAGATGGACGGATACAAGGACAGCGAAGAGCGGATAAAAGCGTGCAAAACGGCGATCCGGGACCGGCAGTACGACGATGCGGCGGCGCTGTATGAAGCCGGGCGGTACGAGGAAGCGATCGCGGCGTTTACGGCGATGAACGGGTATCGGGACAGCGAACAGCAGATCGAAGCTTGCGAGACCGCGATCCGGGATCAGAAGTACGACGATGCGGCGGCGCTGTATGAAGCCGGGCGGTTTGAGGAAGCGATCGCGGCGTTTACGGCGATGAACGGATATAAGGACAGCGAAGACAGGATCACGGAATGCAGATACGGCGCGGCGCTGGCGCTGTACGAAGCCGGACAGTTTGAGGAAGCGATCGCGGCGTTTGCGGCGCTGGACGGATACAAGGACAGCGCACAGCAGATCGTAAACTGCCAAAATGCGATTCTCGATCAGCGGTATGCCGCGGCGGAAGCGCTGCTGGAGGGCGGCTCGTACCGCGAAGCGATCGAAGCGTTTACGGCGCTGTCCGGCTACCGGGAGAGCGCGGCGAAGATAGAGGAAGCCATGCCGCTGTATTATCGGGACACGCTCAAAACGGCCAAGAAAGGGGATACGGTTCTTTTCGGCCGCTATGAGCAGGACAACGACGCCGCAGACGGGAAAGAGCCGATCGAATGGACCGTCCTTTCCAAGGATAACAACCGGATTCTCGTGATCAGCCGGTACGCGCTGGACTGTCAGCCGTTCCATTCCGTCTTTGCGAGCGCGAACTGGAGCACCTGTTCTCTGCGCGGCTGGCTGAACGGAACCTTCCTGGGCGCCGCGTTCAATGCGGACGAGCAGAAGATGATCCGGACCACTACGGTTATCGGGGAGAAAAACCCGTCCTATCGCAGCACGCCCGCCGGCCCGAATACGCCCGATAAGGTGTTCGTGCTCGGCATCCGGGAGGCGAACCTGTATTTTTCCTCGGATGAGCAGCGAAAAGGCGTTGCGACCGCGTACGCAATCGCGCAGGGCGCAGCGGTGAGCAACAAGGAGTTTGTCGGCGAGCAGGGCACGAGCTGGTGGTGGCTGAGAACGTCCGGCACCAGCGTGAACTACGTTTCGCTGGTCGGCAGCGACGGCAGCGTCAACGCGTTCGGCAGCTATCTTCGCAACATGAACGGCGCCGTCCGCCCGGCGCTCTGGATCGATCTGAACACCATTTCATAAGACCGGCTTTTCGGGCAGAAGCGCGTTCAAAGCGCAGGTTCAGGAAGCAAGCGAACAGGATCAACAGGGGGCAGCATGGCAATCTTCAAATGCAAAATGTGCGGAGGCACGATCGAGTTCAACGAGGGCGATACGGTCGGCGTATGCGACAGCTGCGGAACGAAGCAGACGCTGCCGCGGCTCGATTCCGACCGCAAAACGAATCTTTACGACCGCGCAAACCATTTTCGCCGCAACAACGAGTTCGACAAGGCGATGTCGATCTATGAGAACATCTTAAACGAGGATCCGACCGACGCCGAAACATACTGGTCGATCGTGCTGTGCCGCTACGGCATCGAGTACGTGGAGGACCCCGCAACGCATCGCCGCGTGCCGACGGTCAACCGCGCGCAGTTCACATCGATCTTCGACGACGAGGATTATAAATCCGCGCTGAAAAACGCGGACGCGCTGCAGCGCTCGGTCTATGAGGACGAGGCAAAGGCGATCAACGAGATCCAGAAGGGAATCTTAGAAATCTCAGCAAAGGAAGAACCGTTTGACGTGTTCATCTGCTACAAGGAGACCGACACGAACGGCCGCCGCACGCCGGATTCCGTGCTTGCGACAGACCTCTATCATCAACTCACCAACGAGGGCTTCAAGGTCTTCTTCTCGCGCATCACGCTTGAGGACAAGCTTGGCACGGCATACGAGCCGTACATCTTTGCCGCGCTGAACTCCGCAAAGGCAATGGTCGTCCTCGGCACGAAGCCGGAGCATTTCAACGCCGTCTGGGTGAAAAACGAGTGGAGCCGGTATCTTGCGCTGATTAAGGCGGGCGCGAAAAAGACGCTGATCCCTGCGTACCGCGATATGGACCCCTACGATCTGCCGGAGGAGTTTTCGCATCTGCAGGCGCAGGATATGAGTAAGCTCGGCTTTATGCAGGATCTGATCCGCGGGATCAAAAAGATCGTCAGGCCCGACGAGCCGAAAAGCTCCGTCCGCGAAACGGTCATTCAGCAGGCGGCGCAGACCAATACGGCGCCGCTGCTTCGCCGCGCCTTTATGTTCCTGGAGGACGGGGAATGGGACAGCGCAGACGAATACTGCGAGAAAGTCCTCGACCTCGACCCCGAAAACGCGGAAGCATATCTCGGCAAGCTGATGGCACAGCTGCGCGTTCGGACGTGGGACGGACTGAAAAACGCGGACGAGCCGTTTGACGATTCCGGAAATTATAAAAAGGCATACCGCTTCGGAGATGAAAAGCTGAAGGCAAAGCTTTCCGAAGATATCGCCTTTATCAACGGGCGAAATGAAAACGAGCGGCTGGAAAACGCCTATCAGGAAGCGATCCGGCTGAAGGACACGTATGATTTTTCAAAAGCCGCAGCCGCGTTCCAAAGCATTTCGGCGTATAAGGACGCAAAAGAGCAAGCGGCCGTGTGCGAACAGAAAGAGGAAGAGGAACGGAAGAACAGGATCTATTCCCGGGCATGGAAAGCGGCCGTTGTGGATTCCGTCGAAAAGCAGCGGGAAGCGATCCGTCTGTTTGAAAGCATTCCCGGCTGGAAGGACGCGGAGGAAAAGATTCTTGCCTGCCGGCGTAAGATCGAAGCGCTCAAAGCGAAGGAAGAAGCGAATCGGCTGGAACGCGAGCGCAAAGCGGAGGAAGAACGGATCGCGGAAGAAAAGGCGGCCAAGAAGCGCAGGAAAATCATTGCGATCGTTCTTGCGAGCATCCTTGCCTTCGTTGCGCTTATCATCGTGCTGACAACGGTTATCATCCCGAATCAGAAGTATAATGCTGCCATGAATCTTTATAACGCCGGACAGTATGAGAAAGCAATCACGGCGTTTGAAGCGCTGAACGGGTATAAGGACAGCGCGGTGTATGTCATAAACGGAAAGTATCTTTGGGCAAAAGAACGGTATCAAGCCGGCGAGTACGATCAATCCATTGAACTGCTGAATGGATTGGACGACTATCAGGACAGTCAATCTCTGATCGAAAATGCGAAGCTTGACAAAGCGTATTCCGAAGCCCTTGCACTTTTTGAAAGTGAAAGATATACGGAAGCAATCGAAGCTTTTTCGGCTTTAAACGGATATCGGGAATCGGAAGCGATCGTGGAACAATCCTATGACGCATTGATCCGAAATGCATTGACAGGATCCGAGATCGATGTGAGTATTCTGCAAACAGCCCCCAAATCGTATCTCGAGAAACACCGGGAACTCATTTATGCAGCCGGAAAGACCTTGCTTGAAAAAGAAGCGCTGACCGACGCGAAAAAATGCTTCTTTACGCTCGGCGATTATCAGGACGCTTCCCAATACGGAACCTATATCAATGCAAGACTGGCGGAAGAAGAGAATCCCTCGGGAGCGGCGGGATTGTACAAAAAGATTCCCGGATTTTTGGACGCAGACGAACGGTATGCCGATGCGGTTTACAGACAAATCGACGAAGCGGAGCAAATGTCCCTTACGGAGGCCATAGGATTGCTGGAGTCGATCCCGGATCGGAACGGCGACAGAGAAGCGCTGCTTGCAAAATGTCGGGAGCTGCTTCCCTATACGGAGATTACATACAAAGGATACAAAAAAATCGAGAAGCACACCGGGAAGAATGAAGCGTATGAGGAAACGGAGACTTTGCAGATCGCGTTGGTGAAAGGCGTTCCGAGTTTGATCCCGGAAAGCGTTTCCTGGTTCGGCGGGCCGATCGAATCCGGACAAAGCGGATACACGTATTCCGCGTTCATCACGAACGGAAGGTATACCATTCAGTATGATTTTTCTTCCGAGGAATTGCGCTTCCAGGCGGAAGGATTCCTTCGGTATATTTTCTACCTGAAAAAAACGAACGGATGACGCGGACACGGCGCTTTTGATCGGAAAACGGCGTTTTGCTTGATTCGGAGCGCCGACTGTGGTATAATCGGCGGTAATGAGAAACGGGGAGGCAGGTATGCGACTTTGTCCGCTGTGCAGCGGGTCGTCCGGGAATTCGACGTATATCGAGGCGGGCGACGTCCGGCTTTTGATCGACGCGGGGCTTTCCTGCCGGCGCATTGCCGCGCTGCTGGAGAGCATCGGCGCCGATCCCGCGCAGCTGACCGCGATCCTGATCACCCATGAGCACATCGACCACATCAAGGGCGTCAATATTCTGTCGAAAAAATACCGCATCCCCGTTTACGCGAACGTCGAATGCTGGAGCAGCATGCGCGAAGCGCTGAAGGACGTCGCGCCCGGAAACGTCTGCGTGTTCGAGAGCGACAAGCCGTTTTTCATCGGCAGCGTTTCGATCCTGCCGTTTACCACCTATCACGATTCGGCCCATGCGGTCGGGTTCGTCGTTTCGCACCGCGGGCACAGCGTCGCGGTCTGCACCGACATCGGGCACATCGACCGGCGCATTCTCGATACGCTCGCGGGCAGCGAACTCGTTCTGCTCGAAGCGAATCACGACGTCGATATGCTGATGGCGGGCGGCTACCCGTATCCGCTGAAACGGCGCATTCTGTCCGGCAGCGGACACCTGTGCAACGAGGACTGCGCGAACGCGCTCGTCGAACTGTACCGGCGCGGGCTGAAGAGCGCGATTCTCGGTCACCTTTCCGCCGAAAACAATTCGCCCGAGCTGGCGCTGATCACGGCGCGCACCGTGCTGGACGCCGCCGGGATCGGGGAGGACATGCAGGTTGCGCTTGCGCTGCGCGACCGGCCCACGGGCATTTTTGAACTGGTATGACAATCCGGATCTGCTGCGTCGGAAAACTGAAAGAATCGTATTTTGAGGCCGCCTGCGCCGAGTTTGTCAAGCGGCTTTCGCGCTTCGCTTCGGTGAAGATCTGTGAAGTCGCAGACGAAAAAGCGCCGGAATCGCTTTCCGCGGCCGAGGAGGAACAGGTCAAAGCGCGCGAAGGCGAGCGGCTGCTTGCCGCGATCGATCCGAAGGATACCGTAATCGCGCTGACAATCGGCGGCAAGCGGTATTCGTCCGAGGCGTTCGCGGCGCATCTCGAAGCGCTTGAAACGCGCGGCGTCCGTTCGATCGACTTCGTAATCGGCGGCAGTCTCGGCCTTTCCCCGGCCGTTCTGAAGCGCGCGGATGAAACGCTTTCGCTGTCGGATATGACGCTGCCGCACCGGATCGCGCGGCTTGTTCTGCTCGAGCAGGTTTACCGCGCGTATAAAATCCGCCGCAGCGAACCCTATCATAAATAACCAACGGAGGTGCGAAATGGAAATTCCCTATGTCGGCACGGCGCAGTTTGTATGGCTGATCCTCGGCGCCGTCCTGTTTATCACGGTTCCCGTGCTTGTCGCGATCATCTGGAAGATCCGGAAGAAAGAACCCGTCACGACGATTCTGATCGGCGCGGCGACGTTTTTGCTGTTTGCGCTGATTCTGGAGAAGCCGATCCAGAACGTGCTGGCGTTTCCGACGGCGATGGGGCTGAAGGATCACGCCGTCAGCCGGTTTTTGAACGCGCGCCCCATCCTGCTGTCGCTCGTTGCGGGACTGTTTCCCGGCGTGTTTGAGGAGACCGGACGGCTGGTCGCGTTTGAAACGGTTCTGAAAAAGCGCAGAAACAGAGAGACTTCGATCTCGTACGGCATCGGTCACGGCGGCTTTGAAGTCGTTCTGATCCTGGGGATCACCTTTTTTCAGTATCTTGTGTATGCGGTTATGATGAATACCGGCGTGTTCGGCACAGTCATAGAGCAGGTTGCGGCGCAGGCGCCGGATCAGCTGGGCAGCGTCGAGGCGGTGATGAAGCAGCTCGCGGGCTTTTCCGGCGCGGATCTCGCAATTCAGGTCGCGGAGCGCATCTTTGCCGTTTTGTTCCATATCGGCGCGTCGATTCTCGTTTTCTTTGCCTGCAAGGACAAAAAGCGGCTGTGGCTGTATCCGCTCGCGATCGTTCTGCATACGGCGATGGACTTTGTTGCCGCCCTGTGTTTGTTCAACGTGATCACGCTGTCCCCGTGGATGCTGGAAGCGTTCGCCGCGATATTCGGTTCGCTGACGTTCTTCGGAGCGTATTTCTTCCTTTACAGAAAGGACGAAAGCTCCTGCGGCGCAAAGCCGTCCGAAAAACTGACGGCGGCGGAATGACGGCGGGCGCCGTTTTCGGCGGTTTCCCCGAAAAAACGTGCTTTCCGCTTGACAACCCGGCGCATCGGGAATACAATAACAAAAGAAAACTAGGGAGGTATTGACAATGGGATATGTACTTTGGGCGATTTGGACGGCAGCGTTTCTGTTCTTCCTGTATCTCGTCTTCCAGAAAATGGACATTACGCCGTGGAAGGGTCTGATTCCCGGATACAATCTGTATCTGCTCTGCGAGGAGTTTGAGGGCAACGGTTGGCGCGTGTTCATGTTCCTGATTCCGATTTACGGTCTGATCCTCTGGATCAAGATGTGCATCAAGTGGGCAAATGCGTTCGGCCGTTCGACCGGCTTCGGCGTCGGGCTTGCGCTCGTATCGCCCGTCTTCCTCGGCATCCTTGCGCTTGACGAGAGAGCTTGCTATCAGAAGACCGTCTGATGGAACGCGGCCATCGGAAAAGACAGTATCCAATCGCAAGGCGATTCGCCTTGCGATTGCTTTTTACCCGTTTGACGTGAAAAGGAGGATCGTATGGAAATGCAGGAAGCGGACGGACGCTGCGTCCGGATTGTAACCGAATGCGGAGAGGCGTTTGACGGCGATTGCAGCTTTTGCCCCGGCGAGTATTGCATGGCGGAGATCGGCAGGGAAGAGGACGCGCTGGAGATCGACAACTGGATGTTTTTCGAAAGCGAGATCCGTTCGGTGACGGAGATCGAAGCGCCGTCGGTCTGGAAGAGCCGCCCGCTGCATCGTATGCGGCTGGTTCCGGACGCCATGGAGAGAATCGAAAGCGGGGAAAAACGGTTCGAACTAAGGCTCAACGACGAAAAAAGGCGTCTCCTTCGGATCGGCGACGCGATCCGGTTCGAAAGCACCGAGGATGATTCGGACGTTTTGTATGTGACGGTGGAAGCGCTGTATCGATTCGCTTCGTTTGACGCGCTCTATGCGGCGCTGCCGCTTCGGGAAATCGGTTATTCGGAGCAGGAGGCAAAGACGGCGTCCCCGCGCGACATGGACGCTTATTATTCATCGGAACAGCAGGCAAAGTACGGCGTGCTGGCGATCCGCGTGCGGCCGGTCGAATAAAAGACGGCGCCGGTTTGGCGCCAAAGAATCTTACCCTTGATTTGAAAATCCCTTCGGAGGGTTATCCGTCAGGCGCGGGATTCCGAACGGAACGGGGTGCCGGACTCGGCGGTGCGGATTCCGGCCAGGTATTCTTCCAGGTCCAGAGAAGTCGTTTCGTCGGCGGACGGGAAAAAGAAGACGCGGTTGTGCCGGAAGCTGTACGCGCAGCGCTCGCCGAGAATCAGATTGTCGCTGATCGAAAGACCGAGCTCCTTTGCAAGGCCGTTCAGCCGCTCGTTGATCCGAAGGTCCTCAAGCGACGGGGCGACGTTTCCGCTCGGATGGTTGTGCGTCAGCACGATGCTGTCCGCGCGGTAAAAGAACGCTTTTTCGATGATCTGCCGCGGTTCCGTGAGCACGGAGCTGTTCGATCCGACCGAAAGCTCGCAGGCGCGGATCAGCCGCAGCGACGCATCGAGACAGAACAGGCGCAAGGTTTCATAGCGATCGTGCGCGGCGACCGTGAGCGCATACCGCGCGATGCGGTCGGTGTTGTTCAGGCGCGGCGCGCTCTTTTGCGGAAAGGAAACGCGAAGCTCCATGCGGCGGTGCAAATCGAATACGAGCTGCAAAAGCGTAACGGTCTGCGGCCCGACGCCGTCGATCCCGCTCAGCTCGGACTTTGTCGCGCCGAGAACCCGCTCGAGAGAGCCGAACTCGTTCAGCAGCCGATGCGCGAGCGGATTGACGTCCTTTCGCGGGATCGCGTAGGAGAGAAGCAATTCGAGCAGAAGATGATCCGAAAATCCCTTGCCGTCCGAAGCAAGATATTGCTCGCGCAGCCGTGCGCGATGTCCTTTGTGCAGATCTTCTTCCATCGGTTCCCCCTCTTCCTTTTCATCTATTATAGCGATTGCGCCGCAAAATGACCAGTCCTTTTTGAAAAAACCGTCAAGAATCCCGCAGGAGGTTCTTAACGGTATTTTTTCGTTGGATACAGTTGCGCTTTGCGGGCCGGTTACGCTTTCAGGATCGCGCGGTGGAAGATCTTCTTGCCTTTGCGGAGCTTCACGCCGTCTGCGAGCGCTTCGCGCGAAACGGTCCGGTAGGTGTCGGAGACCTTTTCGCCGTCGATGCTTACGCCGCCCTGCTGAATAAGACGCCGCGCTTCGCTTCTGCTGGCCGCGAGCTTGCAGGCAAGCATCAGATCGATGATGTTCATGCCGTCCGCAGGAACGTTTTCAAGCTCGGTCGAGGGCATATTGCTGTCGTCGCCGCCGCCGGCAAACAGCGCGCGCGCCGCTGTCTGCGCTTTGCTTGCTTCTTCTTCGCCGTGAACCATTTTCGTCAGCTCATAGGCGAGCAGCTCTTTCTTTTCGTTGATGCGGGACGAATCCCACAGCTCCATCGCTTCGATCTCTTCGATCGGGAGGAACGTCAGCATCCGGATGCACTTCATTACATCCGCATCGTTCACGTTGCGCCAATACTGGTAGAACTCGAACGGGCTGGTTTTGTTCGGATCGAGCCAGACCGCGTTTCCGGCGGTCTTGCCCATCTTTTTGCCCTGCGAATCGGTCAGCAGCGTGATCGTCATGGCAAAGGCGTCCTTGCCGAGCTTGCGGCGGATCAGCTCCGTGCCGCCGAGCATGTTGCTCCATTGATCGTCGCCGCCGAACTGCATGTTGCAGCCGTGATTCTGATACAGATAGTAGAAGTCATACGACTGCATGATCATGTAATTGAACTCGAGAAACGACAGTCCCTTTTCCATGCGCTGCTTATAGCACTCGGCGCGCAGCATGTTGTTGACGGAAAAATGCGGCCCGACCTCGCGGAGCAGATCGATATAGTTCAACGGCAGCAGCCAGTCGGCATTGTTGACCATCTCGGCCTTGCCTTCGCCGAACTCGATGAACCGCTCCATTTGCTTCTTGAAGCAGAGCGCGTTGTGCTCGATGTCCTCTTTGGTCAGCATCTTCCGCATGTCGGTGCGGCCGGTGGGGTCGCCGATCATCGTCGTGCCGCCGCCGATCAGCGCGACCGGCTTGTTGCCGGCCATCTGGAGCCGCTTCATCAGCGTCAGCGCCATAAAATGCCCCGCCGTCAGACTGTCCGCCGTGCAGTCGAACCCGATATAGAACTTTGCGCCGCCGTTGTTGATCAGATCCCGGATCTGCGGTTCGTCGGTGACCTGCGCGATCAGTCCGCGCGCCTGTAATTCTTCATAAATCTGCATGGTCTCAGTTCCTCTTTTTTCGCGTTTTCATTTGGGAAAATCACTTATTGATCGGCACCATCGTCGGGAACAGAATGATGTCCCTCACTTTCGGCACGTCGCACAGAAGCATGCACAGCCGGTCGATGCCGATGCCGATGCCGCCCGTCGGAGGCATGCCGTATTCCATCGCCGCCATGAAGTCCTCGTCGATCGGCATCGCTTCGTCGTCGCCTTTGGCGCGTTCCTGCGCCTGCTGCACGAAGCGGCTGCGCTGATCGATCGGGTCGTTCAGCTCCGTATAGGCGTTGCCGTACTCGTGCCCGCAGACGAACACTTCGAAACGGTCCACGATGTCCTTGCTGCCCTTTTTCAGCTTGGTCAGCGGCGAATTCTCGATCGGGTAATCGGTGATGAACGTCGGCTGGATCAGCTTGTCTTCCACAAACGCGTCAAACAGCTCGGCAAGCACTTTGCCCTTTGTCGCCGTCTTGTCCTTCAGCTCCACGCCGAGCTCCTTCGCAATCGCGCGCGCTTCTTCGTCGGAAGCGCAGCCGTAAATATCCTTCCCGGTGTATTCCCTGACCGCGTCGTTCATTGTGAGACGGCGGAAAGGCGGGGTGAGGTCGACGTCCTGCCCCTGATAAACGATCTTCGTCGTGCCGTTGACGAGCAGCGAGCACCGCGCAAAGATCTGTTCGCAAAGCTCCATCATGCCGCTAAGATCGGTGTACGCCTGGTAGATCTCGATCGACGTGAATTCCGGGTTGTGCGTGGCGTCCATGCCTTCGTTGCGGAACAGCCGCCCGATCTCGTACACGCGCTCCAGACCGCCGACGATGCACATTTTCAGGTGCAGCTCGGTCGCGATCCGCATGTACATATCAATGTTGAGCGAGTTGTGGTGCGTAATGAACGGGCGGGCGGAAGCGCCGGAAGCGACGGTGTTCAGCACCGGCGTTTCGACCTCCATGAAGCCCTCGCCGTCCAGATAGCGGCGGATTTCCGCGATGATCGCGCTGCGCTTGCGGAACGTCGTGCGGACGTCCGCGTTCATGAACAGGTCGACGTAGCGCTGCCGGTATCGGAGCTCGGGGTCCTTCAGACCGTGGAACTTCTCGGGCAGCGGGCGCAGCGACTTGGACAGCAGAACGAGCTTTGTCGCGTGGACGGAGACCTCGCCGGTGCGCGTCTTGAATACAAACCCGCGCACGCCGAGAATATCCCCGATGTCATAGGTTTTGAACGCTGCATAGGCGTCTTCGCCGACGTCGTCGCGCCGGACGTAGAATTGGATATCGCCCTGACCGTCGAGCAGGTGTGCAAAACTCGCCTTGCCCATGATGCGCTTGGACATCATGCGCCCGGCGATGGAAACTTCCTTGCCCTCAAGCGCGTCGAATTCCTTGATGATTTCGGCGCTGTGGTGCGTTTGGTCGTATGTGGTTTCGGAAAACGGGTCACAGCCTGCGGCTTGCAGCGCTTCGAGCTTGTTCCGACGGATCTGCAAAAGCTCGGAAAGCTGCTCCGCGCTCAACTCCGTTTCCTGCGGGGTGCGGTTCTCTTCCATTGTGCGCTCCGTTACTTGCCGATGGAAAGCAGCTCGAGATGAAGCAGTCCGCCCGGCGTCGCAACCGGAACGACGTTGCCGACTTCCTTGCCGAGAAGCGCTCCGCCGATCGGCGATTCGTTGGAGATCTTGCCGTGCATCGGATCGGCGGCAGCGGTGCCGACGATTTCAAACGCCGCTTCCGCGCCGGTTTCGCGATAGCGAACGACGACGTGCGAGCCGACGTTGACGATGTCGCTGTTCAGATGCATATGGTCGATAATCCTCGCGTTGCGAAGCTCGGCTTCGAGGTTCGCAATGTCGATCTCGTTCTTCTGCTGTTCCGCTTTAGCGGCGTCATATTCGGCATTTTCGGAAAGATCGCCGAAACCGCGGGCGATTTTCAGCATCTCCGCGATTTCAAGCGTACGGGTGCTCTTCAGATATTCCAGATGCTCTTTGCGTCTTTCAAATTCTTCCTGTGTTAACCAGATTTCAGCCATTGTTCTTCTCCTGTTCTTTTTCCGTTCGGAATCAATTTATTATAAGAGTTTGTCGTTTCGCTGTCAAGAGAAAACCCCGATGTTTTGCGGCTTTCCAAGCGCTTCGGCATCGCGCGGGATTATCGCTCGCATTCGCCCGCCGGTTCGCTTCCGAGCAGCAGCGCGCGCAATTCCGAAACGTCGCGCACGCCGTTGATCTTCTGCCGAAGCTCTCTGGCGTTTCGCGTGCCGCGCAGATAAAACGGGATGTGCTTTCTCAGTTCCACCAGACCGTGCGGCCCCTTTTCGGCGACGATCCGCTCGGCGTGCAGAACCGCCGTTTCATACCGCTCCCGATCGGTCGGCGGCGTATAGGGCTCGCCGGCAAAGGCAGCCCGGATTTCGGCGAACAGCCACGGGTTTCCGAGCGCGCCGCGCGCGGCCATCACGCCGTCGCAGCCGGTTTCCCGCAGCATCCGCAGCGCGTCGGCGCCGCTTGCAATGTCGCCGTTGCCGATCACGGGGATGGAAACGGCTTCCTTGACGGAACGGATCACGGACCGGTCGGCTTTTCCGCCGTACTGCTGCGCGCGTGTGCGCGGGTGTACCGTGACGGCAGAAGCGCCGTTTTCTTCCAATATAACGGCAAACGGAACGGCAATGTTTTCCCCGTCGTCGAATCCCTTGCGGAATTTCACGGTCACGGGAACGCGACTTGCCGCGGCGACCGCCGCAACGATCCGCCCCGCAAGCGAGGGGTTTTTCAGAAGCGCGCTTCCGTCGCCGTTCGACACGATCTTCGGCGCGGGACAGCCCATGTTGAGATCGATGCAGGCGAGCCGCTCGCCGAGCGCGTCGCAGACCAGCTTCGCGGCGTCGGAAAGAACGTCCGGCTCGTGGCCGAACAGCTGTACGGCGATTTTGGATTCTTCGGGGGCGAGGCGCAGATATTCCGTGGTGCGTACGCTGCCGAACAGAAGTCCCTTTGCGCTGACCATTTCGGTACAGGTGAGATCGCAGCCGCAGCCGAGGCAAAGGGCGCGAAACGCGGCGTCCGTATAGCCCGCCATCGGCGCAAGCAGGATCGGATGCGCCGCGGGATACGGCGTCATGGCTTAAACTCGATCTCGACAGGCGTCGGCGCGGGCGTCGGGGTGACCATCGGGATCGGGGAGCGGTTCGGGTCGGGCGTGTTGGCGACGGGCAGCGTCGGGTTCAGCTCAACCAGCTCGATCAGAGAAATGTACCAGCGGCCGTCGACGCGCTCAAAGCGCAGACGGTAGCGGATCGGCGTCCAGGCGGGAACGCCGGAGGAGCCGTCGACGGAAGAGGAACCCTTCATGGAGGTGATTTGTTCGGTCACTTCCGCGTAGACGCTTGACTGCCACGGAAAAACATGCATGGATTCCACGTTGAGATCGTATTCGTAATCGGTGATCGTATAGTCCGCATAGGGCGCGATGCTGACGGAACGCAGCGCCGCGTCTGACCGGATGCAGTCCGCGGTAAAGTACATCAAAAGATCGGGATCGTCGCCGCCGCGCAGCAGGGAGGCGGCGCGGAGCGTCATTCCTTCATTTATAATAATATAAAGATTGCTGAGACGTGCGGCGGTCAGGAAAGAACCGGCGCAAAGCAGCCCGATCAGAAGAATCAGCAAAATGGTGCGGATGAAAAACTGCAGCTCACGAAGTCCTCACGGGAACGTCATGTTTTTGCAACGAAACAGGAAAAAACAGGTCGGCGAAAAAATATGAAAAAAGACAAACTTTTTTTGAAAAAGGGACTTGACAAATGGAGACGGGAGGGGTATACTAACGAAGCTGTCGTAAGACAGGGGGGCAAACCCCGGGCACCTTGAAAACTATATAGTGCAAAAAAACAACAAACAAGCCAAGTCAATTCTTAACGAAAGTAAGAGAAGACAACAAACGCAAAAGAGCAAAACGACCAAGCGAAAGCAAAGAGTAAAAAGCAGCGGAGACGCTGTTCAGAGATTGAACTCAAGAGTTTGATCCTGGCTCAGGACGAACGCTGGCGGCATGCCTAACACATGCAAGTCGAACGGAATAGGTATCTTCGGGTATTTATTTAGTGGCGAACGGGTGAGTAACGCGTGAGCAACCTGCCTCGGCGAGGGGGATAACACTTGGAAACAGGTGCTAATACCGCATAAGACCACACTGTCGCATGACAGAGGGGTCAAAGGAGGAATCCGCGCTGAGAGGGGCTCGCGTCCCATTAGGTAGATGGCGGGGCAGAGGCTGATCGGCCACACTGGAACTGAGACACGGTCCAGACTCCTACGGGAGGCAGCAGTGGGGAATATTGGGCAATGGGCGCAAGCCTGACCCAGCAATGCCGCGTGAGGGATGAAGGTCTTCGGATTGTAAACCTCTGTCCTTGGTGACGAAGGAAGTGACGGTAGCCAAGGAGGAAGCCCCGGCTAACTACGTGCCAGCAGCCGCGGTAATACGTAGGGGGCGAGCGTTGTCCGGAATTACTGGGCGTAAAGGGTGCGTAGGCGGTACTTTAAGTTGGATGTGAAATACCCGGGCTTAACTTGGGGGGTGCATCCAATACTGGAGAACTAGAGTGCAGGAGAGGGAAGCGGAATTCCTAGTGTAGCGGTGAAATGCGTAGATATTAGGAGGAACACCAGTGGCGAAGGCGGCTTTCTGGACTGTAACTGACGCTGAGGCACGAAAGCGTGGGGAGTACGGCCGCAAGGTTGAAACTCAAAGGAATTGACGGGGGCCCGCACAAGCAGCGGAGCATGTGGTTTAATTCGACGCAACGCGAAGAACCTTACCTAGGCTTGACATCCACTTAAACTCATGGAAACATGAGGTGTCTACGGACGAAGTGAGACAGGTGGTGCATGGTTGTCGTCAGCTCGTGTCGTGAGATGTTGGGTTAAGTCCCGCAACGAGCGCAACCCCTATTACCAGTTACCAGCGAGTAGAGTCGGGGACTCTGGTGAGACTGCCGGGGACAACTCGGAGGAAGGTGGGGACGACGTCAAATCATCATGCCCCTTACGTCTAGGGCTACACACGTGCTACAATGGCTGTAACAAAGGGAAGCGACAGTGTAAGCTGAAGCGGATCTCAGAAAAGCAGTCCCAGTTCGGATTGTGGGCTGCAACCCGCCCACATGAAGTCGGAGTTGCTAGTAATCGCGGATCAGAATGCCGCGGTGAATACGTTCCCGGGCCT
>CACXMS010000003.1 GCA_902768795.1 uncultured Eubacteriales bacterium | reverse complement strand
TCTTGTTTCCAGACGAAACCCGTAAATCTTAGCATAGAATGAAGCAACGCAAGCAAAACTATTAAGAAAGTCGAGCAATGACGCGCGGTTCTTCACATATCGACCAACACGACCCGTCCCACATCAGGAATTTCTCGGTCATCGCCCATATCGACCACGGCAAGTCGACGTTGTCCGACCGCATATTGGAGCAAACCGGGACCGTTGCGGCGCGGGATATGCAGGACCAGCTGCTCGATACGATGGATATCGAGCGGGAACGCGGCATCACGATCAAGAGCCAGGCGGTCCGCGTGAACTACACGGCGGACGACGGCGAGGTGTACGAGTTCAACCTCATCGACACGCCGGGGCATGTCGATTTCACCTACGAGGTGTCGCGCAGCCTCGCCGCCTGCGAGGGCGCCGTGTTGGTCGTGGACGCAACGCAGGGCGTCGAGGCCCAGACGGTCGCGAACGCGATGATGGCCATGAATGCCGACCTCGAGATCATCCCGCTCATCAACAAGATCGACCTGCCCGCATCCGATCCAGACCGGTGCCGCGAGCAGATCGAGGACGGGCTGGCCATTCCCGCCGACGACGCCATCCTGTGCTCGGCGAAGACGGATTGTTCCTGGATCGTGAGAGCCGCACATTGTTGGAGCGGTATGCTCTGCTCGACGAACGCGGCCGTCAGACGGTGCGGGCGCTGACCGAGGTTGAAGTGCTCCGCACGACAAACGATCCGATGTATCTTGCGCTCGGTCGGCGGCTTGACGGAATTTCCGGGCAGGATACGGAAAAAGCAGAGTAAGAACAGAGCCCCCCATTTCATTTCAACCGAACAGTGCGGCTTTTGCCGCACTGATTTCTTTCTCTCGGAATCAAAAACGGGCCGCACTTTCAAGCGCGGGTAAAATCCAATTAAGCGGTTGACAAACCGAAGCGAATTCGATAAAATATCAAGGTACAATGTCCCGAAGGGACAAAAAATAAGAGGAGAAAACTATGGAATTTGAAAAGATTCGGCAGATCATTGCCAATCAGTTGGATCTGGATCCCGCGGAGATCAAAATGGAGAGCAATCTGATCGAGGATCTGCACGCGGATTCGCTTGACATCGTTGAGCTCGTCATGGATATGGAGCAGGAGTTCGACGTGGAAATCCCCGATGAGGAGCTGCCCAAAGTGCAGACGGTCGGCGATATCGTCCGGTATCTCCAGTCCCGGTAAATTTCGACAGTGTACGTCGGATCGCCCGCACGCCGTGCGGGCTTTTTCGTAAGTGACGTACCCAAACCGCTCGGTGCGGCGAACGGCTTGGAAACGGCACGGAAAGGAACGGTATGAATCAGAATCGTCTTGCGGAGCTGGAATCCGCATTGGGCTATGCGTTTCAAAACGACGCTTTGCTGAAGCGGGCGCTCACGCATTCCTCCTTCTATCCATCCGAAAAAGGGCGGCGGGAGCCGCAGGACAATGAACGAATGGAGTTTCTCGGCGACGCGGTGCTGGAGCTTTGCGTATCCGAGGAGCTTTTTATGCGCTTTCCGCACATGCAGGAGGGGCAGCTTTCCAAAACGCGCGCAAGCATCGTATGCGAATCCGCGCTGTGCGAGGCGGCTAAAGGCGTGCAGCTCGGAAGCCACCTGCTGCTCGGGCACGGAGAGGATCTCGGCGGCGGTCGGGAAAAGCCGTCGATTTTGTCGGATGCGTTTGAGGCGGTCATCGCCGCGATCTATCTGGACGGCGGCTGGGAACCGGCAAAAGCGTTCATTCATCGGAACGTTCTGCCGCTGCTGAACTTCGATGCACACTCCTCGGCGGAAAAGGATTTCAAAACGCGGCTGCAGGAGCTGGTGCATCATAAAACGCACGGCAGGCAGGTCGTCTATCGCACGGTGGGCGAAAAAGGCCCCGACCATCAGAAGGTCTTTACGATGGCTGTCCTGCTCGATGAAGAGGTGCTCGGCACGGGCGAAGGCAACTCCAAGCAGAGCGCAGGGCAGGCCGCCGCGCGGGATGCGCTGGAACGCATGGAGAAAGCGAAATGAGACTGACAAGGTTAGAGGTAGCGGGCTTCAAATCGTTCGCGAAAAAAACGGAGCTGCAGTTCGGATCGGGTATTACGGCCGTCATCGGCCCGAACGGCAGCGGAAAAAGCAACATTTCCGACGCGGTGCGCTGGGTGCTCGGCGAGCAGAGCGCGCGCGCTTTGCGCGGCACGAAAATGGAGGACGTGATCTTCAACGGCACCGAAAAGCGCAAGCCGCAGTCGATGTGCGAGGTCACGCTGACGTTTGACAACGAGGATCATAAGCTGCCGGTCGAATACAGCGAGGTCGCGGTCACGCGCCGCATGTACCGATCGGGGGAAAGCGAATACGTTCTGAACGGCAAAACGTGCCGTCTGAAGGACATCATGGAGCTGTTCCGCGATACGGGCATCGGCAAGGACGGCTATTCGATCATTTCCCAGGGCAAGGTGGACGAAATCCTTTCCAACAAATCGAGCGACCGCCGGGTCGCGATGGAGGAAGCGGCGGGCGTCACGCGGTACCGCGCGAGGAAGGAAGAGGCCGAGCGCAAACTCGAAGCGACCGAAAAAAATATGGAACGGCTGCTCGATCTTCTGAACGAGCTGGAAAGCCGGATCGGTCCGCTCGAGGAGCAGAGCCGGTCGGCGCGAACCTACCTGAAGCTGCGCGAGGAGCTTCGGGACCTCGATGTGAACATGTTCCTGTATCAAACGGATCGCCAGAAGGAGCGGCTTGCGGCTTTGCGCGAAGCGGCGGCGCAGCTGGAAACGGAACTGAACGAAAGCGAGGTGCGCGAACGCGCGCTTTCGGCGGATTCGGCCGCGCTGGAAACGCAGGTGCGCGCGCTGGACGAACAGCTCTCCGCGCAGCAGAACCGCCTGATCGAGATGCTGTCCGGCGTGGAAGCGCATGTCGGGGAGAGCAATCTGATCGTGGAGCGGCGTGATCACGCGAAGAAGGAATCCGAGCGGATCGCAAAGGAATGCGATTCGCTGCGGGAACAGATTGCCGCGACCGAAAAGGAACTGGAAGCCGCGGTGCTTTCGGAAGAAGAAACGGAAAAGCGGCGCGCGCTGGATCGGCAGATCGCGGCGGGCGACGCGCATGTGGCGGAAACGGACGCCGGGATCGCGTCGCGGGAAGCGGCGCTGGAAGCGGCGAAAAACGCCATGATGGAAGCGATGAACCGGCTTGCCGACGCACGAAGCGATTTCTCACGCTTCGAAACGATGATCGCTTCCCTGAACGAACGCTTGGAAGCGCTGGACGGCGAGGAGAGCGCGGCAAAAGCGCGGGTCGCTTCGCTGAAGGAAGAGCTTGACGCGGCGGATCAGACGCGCGCTGCGGCGGAACAGAAGCATAACGAACATGTCGCGGCATACCGCGAAGCGCAGGCAAACCGGTACGCGCTGGAATCCGATCTGCTCGCAAAGCAGGAGGAGCTTCGGATCGCCGAGCAGAACGCCGGCGCGCTGTCGAGCCGCGAGCACGTTCTCAGGGATATGATGCGCTCGCACGAAGGGTATCAGAACAGCGTTCGGCTCGTGATGCAGGCGGCCGACCGCGATGAAGCGCTCAAAGCGTGCATCATCGGGCCGGTGGCCGAACTGCTGCAGGTGCCGCGGGAGTACGAAAACGCCGTCGGAACTTCGCTCGGCGGGTCGATGCAGAATCTGGTCACGCGATCGGCGGAGGACGGCAAAACGGTCATCGAGTATGCGCGCAAAAACGATCTCGGACGCGTCACGCTGCTTCCGTTATCCATGCTGATTCCGAATCCGCTGAGTGAACGGGAGTGCGCGTTCCTGTCGGAGAGCGGCGTCGTTGGGCTTGCAAGCGAGCTGGTTTCCTGCGACCCGAAGCTTTCGATCGTCGCGGACTATCTTTTGGGCCGTACCGTCGTCGTGAAGGATCTCGACAGCGGGATCCGCTTGAAAAAGAAATCGAAGAACGCGTTTCATATTGCAACGCTTGCCGGCGATTTTATTTCGACCGGCGGCACAATGACGGGCGGCAGCGTCAAAAAATCCGGATACTCGCTGCTCGGCCGCGAGCGCGAGATTGCGGAGACCGCCGATCAGCGCAAGGCGGCGGAAAAGGCGGTGCAGCGCAAGCAGGATGAAATAGAAGCGTGCAAAAAGCAGATCGTTCTTGCCGATACGCAGCTTGAAGCGTTCCTCGGGGAAACGCATGCGGACGAGCTGGAACTCGTACGGCAAAGCGAGCAGCGCGAGATCATTCTGCGCGACTGGAAAGAAGCCGGGCAGGCGCTGGAAGCGCTGGCGTCCGAACGGACCGATATCCTGGAAAGCGTTGAAAAAATCCGGCAGCGCCGGGAAACGTCGCGCTCGGTTCAGACCGAGATCGAACAGAGCAATACGGCTTCGCGCAGCGAGATCATTGCCGAGCAGCAGGCCTTGACGGAACTGCGCGCCGCCAGGGAAGCGGAAAACGCCGTCCTGACCGAACGGAAGATTGCGCGGATGGCGCTGCAGAAAGAGGACGATGCGCGCGAAGCCGAGAGAAACCGGCTTCTGCGCGACCGAACGCTCCGTTTGCAGCGGCTTGCGGATTTCGAACAGGAACGCCGGACGCTGCTCGGGCAGATCGAACAGGCGGAAGAGCGGATCCGGGAAATGGAACGGGGCATTGCGGACGAACAGAGCGATCTCGGAGCCGCAAAGGAAGAACAGCAGCGTCTCGAAAGGGAGCGTCAGCGCGCAAGCGAGCTGCTTGCCCGGAACCGTCAAAGAGGCGATGAGCTTGCGGAAGCGTACCGGCAGGCAGGCGAGCGCAAGCATAAGAATGAGCTGGCGATCGACCGGATTGAGCTTGAATGCCGGCAGACGGCGGATCGGATTTTCAACGAGTATGAACTGACGTACGAAAATGCGCTTCCGCTGCGCCGCGAGATTGCGGTCGGCGCGACCGGCGCGCGCATTCAGGCGCTTCGGACGGAAATCCGCGCGCTCGGCGACGTCAATGTTTCCGCGATCGAGGATTATCGCACGGTGTCCGAGCGATATGCGGGATTGAAAACACAGTATGAGGATCTCGAGAAGGCGAAAGCCGATCTGTACACGATGATCGGGCAGATCGTGCGGCAGATGGAGTCGACTTTTTCGACGGAATTTGCACGGGTACAGGCGAGCTTTTCCGAGGTGTTCGCACAGCTGTTCGGCGGCGGTCATGCGGAATTGCGGTTGACGGACAGGAACGACGTGCTGAACTGCGATATCGACATCATCGCACAGCCGCCGGGAAAGAAGCTGCAGCTTTTATCGCTGCTTTCGGGCGGAGAGCGCGCTCTGACCGCGATCGCGCTGCTGTTTGCGATGCTGAAGATCAAAGCGCCCGCATTCTGCGTGCTGGACGAGATCGAAACGTCGCTCGACGAGGAAAACGTTTCGCGGTTCGCCGCGTTTTTGACGCGATACGCGGAGGAAACGCAATTCATTCTGATCACGCACCGCAAGGGCAGCATGGAGGTTTGCGACACGCTCTACGGCGTCGCAATGGAAGAAAAGGGCGTCAGCACGATCGTCTCCGCACGGTTTGAGGACTGATCGCCGCGGAACGGAAAGGGAAAGAAAATGGAACAGAAAAAAAGCTGGTTTTCGCGTCTGAAAGAGGGACTCGGCAAAACGAACAGCTGGTTTGCGGGACTGTTCGGCGGCGATCGTATCAACGAGGAATTCTACGAGGAGCTCGAGGAAGCGATGATCCTGGCCGATATGGGCATGGAAACCGCCGAGAAACTGCTGGAGGAGCTCAAAGTCGCCGTCCGGCGGGATAAGCTTTCCGCGCGGGACGAGGCAAAGGCCGCGCTCTGCGCGCTGATTGCGGACGCCGTCCGGCATGACACGGCGTTTTTGGCGGACCGGGGACCGTGCGTCGTTCTGATCGTCGGCGTAAACGGCGTCGGCAAAACAACGACGATCGGCAAGCTCGCGCACCTGTATCACACCCGGGGGCGCCGTCCCATGATCGCGGCGGCGGATACGTTCCGCGCCGCGGCGGCCGAACAGCTCGGGGAATGGGCCAGGCGCGCCGACTGCCCGATGGTCCGGCACGGGGAAGGCGCGGATCCGGCGGCGGTCGTGTTCGACGCGATCGCTTCCTACCGCGCAAAAGGGTGCGATCTGCTGTTTGTCGATACGGCGGGACGGCTGCACAACAAAAAGAATCTGATGAACGAGCTGAACAAGATCCGCCGCGTGATCGCGCGCGAATTGCCGGATACCCCGTGTGAAGTGCTGCTCGTGCTCGATGCGACGACGGGCCAGAACGCGACGGCGCAGGCCAAAGCGTTCCTGGAAACCTGCGAACTGACGGGCGTGGTGCTCACGAAACTCGACGGGACGGCAAAGGGCGGCGTGACCGTGCAGATTCACGATACGCTGAATGTGCCGGTGCGGTTCATCGGCGTCGGAGAAGGCATTGACGATCTGCAGTGGTTCGATGCGGACGAGTTCGCAAAAGCGCTGCTGTAAAAAACGAACGGCGGAAAGGGGATCGTATGGAACGGACGGTGATCGCGCTTGGGATGTTTGACGGCGTACACCTCGGCCATCGCGCGCTGTTGATGCGCGCGGCAAAGCTGGCGCACGCAGCCGGCGACGCTGCGATCGCTTTTACGTTTTCCAATCACCCGCGGGAGCTGTTCTCCGGCTCGTTTGAGTATCTCTGCACGCCGCGCCTGAAGGAAACGCTGATCGGCAGTCTCGGCGTCGACGGGGTCGACGCGGTTCCGTTTACCGGGATGCTGGCAGCCATGCCGCCGGAAGCGTTTGTAAATTGGATTGTGAAACGGTACGACGGACGCATCTCGGCGCTGGTCTGCGGGTATGATTACCGGTTCGGACACGACGCCGCGGGAACCGGCGGAACGCTGAAAACGCTTGCGGCGGCGCACGGGATCCGCACGGAGATTTTGCCGCCCGTTTGCTACAAAGCGGCGCCGTGCTCCTCCACGCGTGTGCGCGAAGCGCTGCGCGCGGGCGATCTTGACGCAGCCAACGCGATGCTGGACCGGCCGTATGCCATGACGGGGCGCGTCGTACACAATCAGGCGATCGGGCGGACGCTCGGATTTCCGACGGCGAATATTGAAGCGCAGGGGCAGCTTCTGCCGAAGGACGGCGTGTACGCCGCCGCTTTGCTCGTCGGCAAAAAACTGTACGCCGCGGCGACAAACATCGGCTGCAACCCGACGGTGGGCGGCGCGCGCCGCACGCTGGAAACGCATGTTCCGGGCGAAGCGATCGAGCTGTACGGGCAGGAGATAACGGTTCTGCTGCTGAAACGGCTGCGCGGTGAGCGGCGGTTCGACTCCCGCGAGGCGCTTTCGGAGCAGATCGGCATAGATGCGGCGGCCGCGAAAAAAGTTTTTGAAGAAATGGAAAAAAGTGTTTACAACACAATAAAAGTGTGGTAATATTACTCGAATTCATCCGCAGGCCGGGTTGATGCGACAACTCCGACGCGCGACGCAGTTTGCGGGGATACATCATAAAACGGAGGAAAAAACCATGACGAAACAGGAAATCATCGCTAAGTACGCAACGCATGAAGGTGACACGGGTTCTCCCGAAGTGCAGATCGCGCTTTTGACCGAGCGCATCAATCACCTCAATGAGCACCTCAAGCTGAATATGAAGGACCATCACAGCCGCAGAGGCCTTCTGAAGATGGTCGGTAAGCGCCGCGGCCTTCTCAACTATCTCAAAGAGAAGGACATTGAGCGTTACAGAGCGATCGTCGCTGCTTTGAATCTCAGAAAGTAACGGACAAAAAGCGGGGGCTTCTCCCCGCTTATCTTTTTGCCCGTATAAGGGGCAGCTGCTGTTTCGTTTTTTTGCAAGGCATTCATAAAATAGAGATAAAGAGGGTAAAAAAAGAACATGCAAAGAGTATTCAGAACAATGATCGGCGATCGGGAACTGATCGTCGAGACCGGCAAGTACGCCGAGCAGGCGGGCGGCAACTGCCTCGTTCGCTGCGGCGGTACGGCGGTTATGGTCAATGCAACGGTGGCGAAAGCCCCGCGTGACGGCGTTGATTTTCTGCCGCTTTCCATCGAATATGAAGAGAAACTGTACGCGGTCGGCAAGATCCCCGGCGGTTTCATCAAGCGCGAAGGCCGCCCGACCGAAAAGGCGATCCTGACCTGCCGCCTGATTGACCGTCCGCTCCGTCCGCTGTTCCCGAAGGGATTCTACAACGATGTTCAGGTCATTGCGACCGTTCTGTCCGTGGAACAGGACGTTCAGCCGGAGATCCTCGGCATGATCGGTTCCTCCATTGCGCTTTCGATTTCGAACGCGCCGTTTATGGGGCCGACGGGCGCCGTTGCGGTCGGTATGATCGACGGGGAATACATTCTGAACCCGAACCTTGAGCAGCGGGAAAAGAGTCGCCTCCAGCTGACCGTCGCCGGAACGAGCGAAGCGGTCATGATGGTCGAGGCCGGCGCGAACGAGGTCTCCGAGGAGGAGATGCTCGGCGCGATCCTGTTTGCACATGAGGAAATCAAGAAGATCGTCGCGTTTATCGCCGAGATTCAGGCGGAGATCGGCAAGCCGAAGATGGAAGTCAACATCCATCACGCCGATCCCGAGCTTGAGGCGAACGTCCGCGCATGGGCGATCGACAAGGTTCGCTGGCAGATGGATACGTTCGACCGGCACGAGCGCGAAGTACGCACCGAGCAGGTCAAGGCGGAGACGATCGCCGAATTTGCGGCGGATGATCCCGCATTGGCAAAGGACGTCGACGCGATTCTGTATCAGATGACGAAGGAAGTCATGCGTTCGAAGATCACGAACGAGAAGATTCGTCCCGACGGACGTGCGCTGGAAGAGATCCGCCCGATCTGGAGCGAGGTCGGCATTCTGGAGCGTCCGCACGGTTCCGCGGTGTTCACGCGCGGCCAGACGCAGGTCATGACGATCGCAACGCTCGGCACGATTTCCGAAGCGCAGGCGCTCGACGGACTGACGCTCGAGGAGAGCAAACGCTACATGCATCAGTACAACATGCCGCCGTATTCGACCGGCGAGACCCGCCCTGTCCGCAGCCCGGGTCGGCGTGAGATCGGTCACGGTGCGCTGGCGGAGCGTGCGCTTTTGCCGGTGCTGCCGAGCGAGGAGGAGTTCCCGTACTGCATGCGCCTCGTTTCCGAAGTCATCAGCTCCAACGGCTCGACTTCGCAGGCGTCGATCTGCGCCAGCACGATGGCGCTGATGGATGCGGGCGTTCCGATCAAAAAGCCGGTCGCCGGCGTTGCGATGGGTCTCATCAAGGACACCGAAACCGGCAACATCTCCGTGCTGACCGACATTCAGGGCCTCGAGGACTTCCTCGGCGATATGGACTTCAAGGTCGCCGGCACGCGGGACGGCATCACCGCGATCCAGATGGATATCAAGATCAAGGGCATTGACCGTGAGATTCTGACCCGTGCGCTCGCGCAGGCGAGACGCGGCCGCCTGTTCATCCTGGACAAGATGGCGGAAACGATTTCCGAGCCGCGGCCTGAGCTCAGCCCCTATGCGCCGCGCATCATCAGCTTCAAGATCAATCCGGACAAGATCCGCGACGTCATCGGCAGCGGCGGCAAGACGATCAACGGCATTATCGCGCAGACCGGCGTCAAGATCGACATCGAGGACGACGGCACGGTGATGATCGCATCGCCCGACGAGGCGGCGGCTGCGGAAGCCAAGCGCATCATCGACGGGATCGTCAAGGATATCGAAGTCGGCGACGTTTATCTCGGCAAGGTCGTCGGCATCAAGGAGTTCGGCGCGTTCATCAATTTGACGCCGGGCAAGGACGGCCTGCTGCATATATCGCGTATGGCGAAGAACCGCGTCAACAAGGTGGAAGACGTGATGAATCTCGGCGATCAGGTGCTGGTTCGCGTCATCGACATCGACGCCAAGACCGGTAAGATCAGCCTGACGCGCAAAGATCTGTTGCCCGATGAGAACAAAGACGAAGCATAATCGTTTTTAACAGGTGAAACGGAGGGGCAGGGGGATACTCTGTCCCTTTGCGCTTCCATTGAGAAATTTGGAAAAAGGAAGAAAGCATGATCTTTCGGGAATTATCATCCGGCGTGCGCGTTGCGCTCGAACCGATGCCGCAGCTTCATTCGATTTCGATCGGCGTCTGGGTCAATGCCGGCTCGGTCTTTGAGAACGAAGCCGATTCCGGCGTTTCGCATTTCATTGAGCACATGGTATTCAAGGGAACGACGACCCGCTCCGCCGTCGATATTTCGATGGAGATGGACGCAATCGGCGCGAACCTCAATGCGTTTACCGCAAAGGAATGCACCTGCTTCCATGTGAAAGCCCTCGATGAGGATATGCCGCTGTGCGTGGATATCCTGTCGGATCTCGTGCTTCACAGCACGCTCGATCCCGAGGAGCTGGAGCGTGAAAAGGGCGTTGTGCTCGAGGAGATCGCCATGACGCTGGACAATCCGGAGGATCTCGTGTTCGATAAGGCGGCCGAGACATATTATCACGGGACTCCGCTTTCCCGGGAGATTCTGGGCACGGAGCAGACCGTTTCCGGGCTGTATGCGGAGAATCTTCGCGCCTATATGGATACGCATTATACCGCGGAGAACATCGTGATCGCGGCGGCGGGCAGGTTCGATGAAACCGCGCTGCTCGAGGAACTCGAGCGGCGGTTTGCTTCCGTAAAGCACGGCGCGCGGCGGGAAGCGCCGGCATGCCGTCCGGAACCGGGCGTGGCGTTTTCGTTCACGGAAAAGGACGTGGAACAGGTGCATGCGGTGCTCGAATTTCCGGGCGCGCCGCTTGCCTCGCAGGAAGCGTTTACGCTCTCGGTGCTGTCCAACATCCTCGGCGGAAGCATGAGCTCGCGGCTGTTCCGGCACATCCGCGAGGAGCGCGGGCTGTGCTATTCGGTCTATTCCTATCCGATGTCGTACCGCGGGATCGGATCGCTGTGCCTGTATGTCGGCAGCACCGAAAAACAGATTTGCGAGGCGCTGCGGCTGATGCTTGCGGAACTGGACGATCTGCTGGGAAACGGCGTGACGGAGGAGGAATTCCGTCGCTGCAAGCAGCAGCTGAAGGGCAGCTATGTGCTCGGCATGGAATCCGCTTCGGCGCACATGAACGCGATCGGAAAGACGGCGCTGCTGGTCGGCGAGGAGTACGATCTGGAAAAAATGCTTGCGCGGATCGAATCGGTTACGATCGGGGACGTCAACGCGCTGATTCCGAACGTTCTGACGCGCGGATCGTTTACGCTTGCCGCGGTCGGTCGGCTCGGAAAAGTCCGCGAATCGCTGCAAAAGCAGGCGGAGAATTGGAGCAAAACGGGCGATCCTGCCCGATAAACGGGGGACGGAGACGGTATGGAACGCAGTCTGAAACTCAGCAAAAGATTCATTCTGTTTGCCTTGATCGGGGTAGTCGCACTGATCGCGGGCGTGGTCGGTCTTGTGCTTTTTCTGCAGAACCTGACGGGACACGTACGCCGCATGTCGGTCGGACAGCTGTATGCCGAAATTGAAACGAAAGCCGTTGTGATCCGCGCCGAGCAATCGTTTTCGGAATCCGCCAGCGACGCGAAGATCATCGCCAAAAGCGGCGTCTACGTGCAGGAGGGCGACGATATTGCAGTTCTGTATCCGTACGGGTACGAAACCGCGCTCGCGTCGATCACCGCTCAGGAATCGGAGCTGTACGCAAAACTGGAGCTGCAGCTGAAAACGCTGAACGGCGGCGTGCTGCCGGCAGCGGTTCAGAGCATGAACGATCGCATCGCGTATCTCGGCGCGAAGATGCGGGCGGCTTCGAACGGCGAATCGAACGAATCGTACGCGGAAATGGAATCCGAACTGCTCTCGCTGCTCAAGGAGCGCCGCGACCTGATGGTATCCGGTCTGTCCGACGCTTCGACGCTGGCAGCGGAAATCCGCGCGCTTGAGAACCAGTATACCTCGTTTGAAACGAATATGGCGCGCACGATCAAAAGCGGCTACAACGGATACATCAGCTTTTATACCGACGCAAACGAGGAACCGCTGCGCGACGTTTCCCGTCTGACCGTATCGCAGGTGCGCCGCATTATGACGTCCACTTCTTTTGCGACGGACTCGGAAAACTTTTCCTACCGGATCGTAACGGATCGCAGCGCATTCCATCTTGCCTTTGTCGCAAGCACAACCAGCTCGGCCGACCTCTCCAAACGACTGATGCCGGGCGCATCCTATCCGTTTACGATCAAGGGCATCGACGGCGCGTTTATGGGAACGGTCGTTTCCGAAAAAGACGCTTCGAACGGTATTTTGTACGTGATGTCGGTCTCGGCGGACGTCAAGCCGCTGCTGGACGCGCGCGTCGTGGAGATTTCCGTACAGAACGTTGCATCCGGCCTTACGGTTCCGATCAAGTACATTCAGTATTCGAACGGCGTGCCGTATGTGTACATCAAGTCGGATTACGGGTACACGCCGATCGCAGTCTATATTGCCGGCTCGGACGGCGAAAACGCGATCATTTCCGCGCGTGACGAGAAACTGACGCTGTTTGCCGGCTTGCGCTATCGCATGCCGATCGAGGAGGATGATGACGAATGACGATCGCGGAGAACGTTGAGACGGTACGCAGCTCCATCGCGGACGCCGCGCTGCGCGCCGGGCGGAGCGTCGGGGAGATCCGGCTGATGGCGGTGACGAAGTATGTCCCGATCGATCGGATCGCCCTGGCAGCGGACGCCGGAATCACGCTGATCGGCGAAAATCGCGCGCAGGAGTTCACCGAAAAGTTAACTTTTTATAAACAGCGCAATTTAGAGGCCCATTTTATTGGACAATTGCAAACAAACAAGGTAAAATATATCTGTGGCAGTGCCGATATGATTCAGTCGGTCGATCGACCGGCCTTGCTGGAAGCGGTTGCGCGCCGCGCGGCAGCGCGAGGCGTCGTTCAGCCGATCCTGTTCGAGGTCAACATCGGAAACGAACCGCAGAAGGGCGGATTCGATCCGAACGATCTGGATGCGTATGTCGAGGCAGCGCAGGGGCTTGCGGGCGTCCGTCTTTGCGGACTGATGTGCGTTCCGCCTGCGGGCACGCCGGAGGAGGCGCGCCCGTATTTTCGCCGGATGCGCGCGCTGTTCGAACGGCTTCGCCTGTCCGTTCCGACGGCCGATACGCTTTCAATGGGCATGAGCCGCGATTATCCGATCGCAATCGAGGAAGGGTCGACGCTGGTGCGCGTCGGCACGGCGATCTTCGGTGCGAGAACCATACAGGGAGGAACAGTCAATGGGTAAGTTTTTGAGCTTTATCGGATTGGAAGATGCCGACGACGAAGAACTGATGGAGGAAGAGGAGCAACAGCAGCCCCAGCAGGCGGCAAAGCCCGCGCCCCGTCCGAGACAGCGCCGTGAAGCGACGCGTCCCGCCGCAGTTGGCGAGGGCATGTCTCCGCGCGATATTCCGTCGGATATGAAGATGGTCGTTTTTCACCCGGTCGTGTACGATGACGCGCAGAGCATTGCGGACAACCTGAAAAGCGGCAAGCCGATCATTGTCAACATGGAGGAACTCGACGGCGCGACGGCGCAGCGCGTTCTCGACTTTTTGCTCGGCGCCGTTTATGCGCTGGATGGTTCGATCAGCAAGATCTCGCGCGGGATCTTCCTCGTTGCGCCGAAAAACTGCAACGTTGTCGACAACGGCGAGAACAACTACACCGATTTCTGAGTGCCGGCATGATCAAGGCGGAGAATATCGCTGCAAAGGAATTCCGCAAATCCCTGTACGGATACGACTGCGAAGAGGTCGATCGGTACCTGGATGAATTGATCGCGCAGCTGAGGCAAATGGAGCAGGAGCGCCTGGAAATGGCAACGACGATCGAGTATCTGGCCGGGCAGCTTGCCCCCGATTCCAAAGAGGAAATGCGGGACAGCGTCGTCGGGCCGGTTTCGCCGCATGCGCTTTTCACCGCAACCGGCCGTCAGCGGCTTGCTGCGGGCAACGGAGATGAAACGTAAACCGATCACAACGATGCCGCCGATGTCGGCGGAAGAGTGTAAAGCCCTCGGATTCGAAGGGCTTGATTTTGTTTATATCAACGGAGATGCGTACATCGACCACCCGTCGTTCGGCGCGGCGATCATCGCCCGGACGCTGCAGGCGCACGGGTTTTCGGTCGGCATTATCGCGCAGCCGGACTGGCGCGACGTCGAAGCGTTTCGCGCGCTCGGCAAGCCGCGGCTCGCGTTTCTGGTGTCCTCCGGGAATATCGATTCGATGGTGAACCATTATACCGCCGCAAAGCGCCGCCGTACGGACGATTCCTACACGCCGGGCGGAAAAGCCGGCGCGCGGCCGGATCGGGCCGTGATCGTATACGGCAACCGCTGCCGCGAAGCGTACCCGCACGTTCCGGTGCTGATCGGTGGGATCGAAGCGAGCTTAAGACGGTTCGCGCATTACGATTACTGGGACGATCGCGTCCGACATTCGATCCTGTATGATTCGGGTGCGGACATTCTGATGTACGGCATGGGCGAGCGCAGCATCGTCGCGCTTGCGGAGGCGCTGGACGCGGGCGTTCCGGTGCGGGAGATCCGGGATGTGCCGGGAACGTGCTATCGTGCGGCCGATCTTTTTGAATGCCCGGACGCGCTGGTACTGCCGTCCTATTCGGAGGTCGCGGCGGACCGGCAAAAGTACGTGGAAGCGTTTCGGATCCAGTACCGGGAGCAGGATCCGATCCGCGGCAAAAAACTCGCGCAGCCGCACGAAAAGGGCGTGCTGGTGCAGAATCCGCCGCAGATGCCGCTTTCGACCGAGGAGATGGACGCGACGTACGCGCTGCCCTATACGCGGCTGCCGCATCCGAAGTACACGGAGCCGATTCCCGCGCTGCAGGAGGTCGAGTTTTCGATCACGTCGTGCCGCGGCTGCTTCGGAAGCTGCAACTTCTGCGCGCTTACGTTCCACCAGGGACGCATCATCTCGTCGCGCAGCCACGGGTCGATCCTGACCGAGGCGAAGGCGATGACAGAAAACCCGCGGTTTAGGGGGTATATTCACGACGTCGGCGGCCCGACGGCGAATTTCCGCAAGCCCGCCTGCGAAAAACAGCTGAAAAGCGGGGTCTGCAAGGATCGCTCCTGCATCGGATATAAGAAGTGCAACAACCTGGAAGTTTCGCATGAGGATTATACGGCGCTGCTGAAAAAACTGCGCGGAATCGAGGGCGTGAAAAAGGTGTTTGTGCGTTCGGGCGTCCGGTTCGACTATGTGCTGTACGACAAAAGCGACGCGTTTTTGCGCGAGCTGGTCGGACATCATATCAGCGGTCAGCTCAAGGTTGCGCCGGAGCACATCGCGGATCGCACGCTGTATTACATGAACAAGCCGCCGCATGAGCAGTACGAACGGTTTTTGCAAAAGTATGAGGCGATGAACAAACGGCTCGACTTAAAGCAGTACGTCGTCCCGTATCTGATGAGCTCGCATCCGGGCTGCACGCTTTCCGACGCGATCGAGCTTGCGCTGTATCTGAAACGGATCGGGCATCATCCCGAGCAGGTCCAGGATTTCTATCCGACGCCAGGCACGGTTTCCACCTGCATGTATTACACGGGGATCGATCCGCGCACCGGGGAGGACGTGTACGTTCCGCGATCGGAGCACGATAAGGCGATGCAGCGCGCGCTGATGCAGTGGTTCCTGCCGAAAAACCGTCGCCTCGTGCGGGAAGCGCTGCTTGCGGCCGGGCGAAAGGATCTGATCGGCTTCGGAAAAGACGCGCTCGTTCCGCCGGAGCGCGAAGGAAGCGACCGGCAGGGCGAACCGAAAAAGAAACAGACGGACAAGCGGAATGCCGCCCGCGAAAAGTCCGCAAAAAGCAAAGCCGATTTTACCAAGAAAACCGCGAAACATTCGAAGAATGCTGTTGACAAACGGCGGCGGAACGGTTAAAATACCATTTGGTAGATTTTTGAGGTGTGCACATGATTGTTTCTGTGAGCGATGCCCAAAAGCGCGCAGGGGAGAGTTTTCCGATCGCATTGGAAGAATCCCGCGCGCCCGAAACCTACGCAGGAAAGACGCTGACGTTTGCTGCGCCCGTTTCCGTGAGCGGAACGTTCTCGTTCGACGGGAAGTCGTTTCATGTAACGGCACAAGCAAAGGCGTCTTACGAAGCGGTCTGCGCGCGGTGCAACAAGCCGTTTGTCGAAACGCTGACGTTCCCGATCGACGAGCATTTCGTTCGGGATGTCGTTTGGGAGGCGGACAGCGATGTGTACCCGTACACGCATGAGCAGTTGGATTTATGGCAGGCGTTTTCGGACAATCTGTTTTTGCATCTGCCGCTCGTGAGCGTATGCAGACCCGATTGCAAAGGGCTGTGCCCGATTTGCGGCGCGGATCGCAATGAAACGCCCTGTGCCTGCCAAAACGAAATCGGAAGCGGCGCTTTCGGCGCGCTTCAACAATTACTCAACGAAAATAAGGAGGTGTGATCATGGCAGTACCGAAGAGAAAAACCTCGAAGGCAAGACGTGATTCGCGCAGAGCGAACAACTTCAAGCTGGAGACGCCGAATCTGGTCGAATGCCCGAAGTGCCACGAGCTGAAGCTCCCGCATGTGGTTTGCAAGAAGTGCGGATATTACGATGGCGAAGAAGTCATCAACATGGAAAAAGACGCGTAAGTCTCCATGATCCAACACAGGCGCTAAGGTAAAGGAGTCGCGGGGATCCTCACAGGAGGATTCAACGGCTTCTTTTTCGTGCGCCGAAATCCATACAAAACCGAGACATTTTCAGGAGGATTTCCTTGCATTCGCATGGTACGATGCTTTTAGGAAAGGAGTCATGGAATGAAACGGTTGATCTGGATGGCATCGGTCGTCCTGCTTCTGTCGGGCTGCGTGCCGACGCCGAAGCAGGGATATATCGTAAACAAAGCGGACGGCACGCTCGAGAATAAGCTTGCCGCAGCACCGGCGGTGATTGCCGTGGAAGTCGAGCAAAATGCGGAGGAACCGAACGCAAAGCCGCAGGCAACTTCGCAAAAGGCAGAGGATGAAACGGAAACGCCTTCGGCGGCGTCGGTCCGGTTTCCTGAACAGTGGAGGGAAACGGTTCAGATCGGTGAAAAAGTCACGGTTCAGTTTGATGCGCCGGTGGAACAGAAGGCGGACGGACGGTATCCCGTGTATCGAACGCGGGCGGCCGTCTTTACGGCGGAGGACACGGAGCGCGTCGCAAAAGCGCTGCTTGTTTCGCCGGTATCGGAAACGACAGACGGAATGACGAAGGACGACTGGATCGCGGAGTTTCGGGAGTATCTGAAGACCGCGGACGAGCAGCGCGCATGGGTCGCGGCGGGAAAGCCGTCGGACGGAGATCGGGATGAAACGGTCTGGACCGAGGAGGAGATCGAAGCGCGAAGCGAGGAATACGCCGCGGCGATCGCGGCGGCGCCGGAACGGAACGAAACGCGCACGGTTTCCGACTTTCGCAATATCGCTTCGCGCACGACGCACATTTATACGCTTTCCTCCGGCGAACGGGCGACGCTGTACTGGGATGCGGATTCCGTGTTCGTACAGCGGGGCGGGGAGGACATGTATCTCCGTTCCCAATATGCGTTTACCAAGACGCATCCGCAGGAGGACGATCCGTTTTTCCGGCTTTGGCAGGATCCTTCCCTGTCAAAGGAGGACGCAAGCGCCATGCTGCTGCGAACGCTGGAAACGCTCGGGCTGACGTCGTTTACGGTTGTCGAAGCGGAGGAAGCAAACCAGTTTTCGGGCCGCACGGAATGCGCGGCGGGCTGGCGGTTCGTTTTGCACCGCGATTACGGAGGATATCCGCCGCT
The DNA here is from genome assembly GCA_902768795.1 of uncultured Eubacteriales bacterium. GTDB lineage: Bacteria > Bacillota > Clostridia > Christensenellales > CAG-138 > UBA3792. Next base: position 99,027 of record CACXMS010000003.1, on the reverse strand, counting down.
GCTGCACATTTCGCCCGCGACGCGGTTCGATTATCCGTCGAACGGGGAGAGCGCGGTAAACCGTCCGATCGGCACGGAATCGATCACGGCGTTTGTCGCGCCGGACGGCGTGCGTTCGTTCTCATACGGGCATCCGAAAACCGTCGTCGGGCTCGAAAACGAAAATGTCGCGCTGCTGCCGTTTGCAAAAATTCAGACGCTCCTGAAAAACGCGATCGACTTCGGCTTTGCGCGGTACAACGAAGCGGATCGCGCCGCGGCGTCGTTCACCGTGTATCGCGCGATCCTGACGACGTACACGCTGCGGGTACGCGATTCGGAGGAATATTATGAAATACCCTGCTGGGTGTTTGTGTTCACCCGCACGCGCCCGGACGGCGAATACGGGCAGACGTCGGTCGCGCAGCAGGCGATCGTGCTGAACGCGGTCGACGGTTCTTTGGTTCAGCCGGACAGGGGGTATTGACCGCAACAGAAAAAGAGACTGCGGCAAACGGTTTGATCCGTTTTGCAGCAGTCTCTTGCTTTTTATTGGTTATACGTTCTTTCCGCAGCAGTTCTTGTATTTTTTGCCGCTGCCGCAGGGACACGGGTCGTTGCGGCCGATCTTGGCGCTGCGCTTTTTCACGACCGGCTTGTTGCCGTCCTCTGCGGGCGTATCAACGGGCTTGGCGACCTGCTCGCGCACGACGGGCGCCTTCCGCACCGCAACATGCAGGAGGTTTCGCACGGCGCTCTCGCGGATCTCGCCGATCATCTGATCGAACATCTCGGTGCCTTCGGAGGTATAGGCGTTGACCGGATCGGTCTGGCCGTAGGCGCGGAGACCGATGCCCTGACGCAGCTGATCCATCGCGTCGATGTGATCCATCCAATGCGTATCGACCGCGCGCAGCAGCATAATGCGCTCGACCTCACGCATATCGACGCCCTGTTCCTTCAGCTCGGCTTCCTTGTCCATGCGCCGCTTTTTCACAACGGCGTTCGCGCGCTTTTGGACATCGTTGACGGAAGCGTTCTTCTGCTGCCGGATATCCGCAAAGTAATCCGAGGGAAGCACGCCGCAAAGATCGGCCAGCTCCTTGGAGACCGCGTCCAGATTCCAGTCGCTGCTCTTTCCGTGCTCGCTGCAGTATGCATGGACGATGTTTTCCACGGTTTCGGCCATCATGCTGTCGAAGGTCGAGGAAAGGTCTTCGCCCATCAGCACCTTGCGGCGTTCGCCGTAAATGACTTCGCGCTGCTGGTTCATCACGTCGTCGTACCGCAGAACGTTCTTTCGCATTTCAAAGTTCGCGCCTTCGACGCGCTTCTGCGCCGATTCGATCTGCCGGGTGATCAGCGCGTTTTCGATCGGGAAATCGTCGTTGGGACTCAGCCGCTGCATCAGCCCTTCGACGCGGTCCGCGCCGAACCGCCGCATCAGATCGTCCTTCAGCGAAACGTAGAAGCGCGTGCTGCCGGGGTCGCCCTGACGCGCCGCGCGGCCGCGCAGCTGGTTGTCGATGCGCCGGCTTTCATGCCGTTCCGTGCCGAGGATGTGCAGACCGCCGAGCTTCACGACCTCGTCGTGCTCGCGGTCGGTCTCGACCTTGAATTCCGCAAAGAGCCGCTGATACTCGGCGCGCGCGGCAAGGATCGTTTCATCGTCGGTCACGGCGTGTCCGGTCGCTTCCTCGATCAGCTCTTCTTCCATTCCCTGCTGACGCAGCGCCTTCCTTGCGAGGAATCCGGGGTTGCCGCCGAGCAGAATATCCGTTCCGCGGCCGGCCATGTTCGTCGCAATCGTGATCTGCCCGAGCTTGCCCGCCTGCGCGACGATCTCGGCTTCCTTTGCGTGGTACTTTGCGTTCAGTACTTCGTGCTTCAGCCCGATGCGCTTGAGCAGCGCGGAGAGATATTCGCTCCGCTCGACGGAGATCGTGCCGACGAGGATCGGCTGCCCGGTCGCGTGGATCTGTTCGATTTCCTTGACGACCGCACGGAACTTGCCCTCCTCGGTCATGTAGACGCAGTCCTTGAAATCCTGACGGATATTCGGCTTGTTCGTCGGAATCTCAACGACGTCGAGATCATAGATGCCCGAGAATTCATCCTCCTCGGTTTTGGCGGTACCGGTCATGCCCGCGAGCTTGTGGAACATGCGGAAATAGTTCTGGAACGTGATCGTGGCGAGCGTCTTGTTTTCGCGCTCGACCTTGACGCCCTCTTTTGCTTCGAGCGCCTGATGCAGACCTTCGCTGTAGCGCCGGCCGATCATAAGGCGGCCCGTGAATTCGTCCACGATCAGGACCTGCCCGTTCTGCACAACATAGTCGCGGTCGCGCTCGAACAGCGCGTGCGCGCGAAGCGCCTGCTTGATGTAGTGGTTCAGCTCGGTGTTTTCAACGTCGGCAAGACTGTCCACCTTGAAGAATGCTTCGGCTTTGCGGACGCCCTCCGCCGTCAGCATGACCGTCCGGCGCTTGATGTCGCACATATAGTCGCCGCTTTCGGGCTGATCCTCGCCGAGCAGCTGGTCGGACTTGGAGACTTCCTTGATGTTCTCGCCGCGCTGCAGCCGCCGCACAAAGCGATCCGCCTCCTGATAGAGGAACGAGGATTCTTCTCCGTGACCGCTGATGATCAGAGGTGTGCGCGCTTCGTCGATCAGGATCGAGTCGACCTCGTCGACGATCGCGTAATGCAGCTCGCGCTGCACCATGTTCTCTTTGTAGACGCACATGTTGTCGCGCAGGTAATCGAACCCGAACTCATTGTTCGTTCCGTAAGTGATGTCGCACGCATATGCTTCGCGGCGCGCGTCGTTGTCGAGATCGTGCACGATGCAGCCGACCGTCATACCGAGAAACTTATAGATCTGTCCCATCCATTGCGCGTCGCGCTTGGCAAGGTAATCATTGACTGTGACGATATGAACGCCGCGCCCCTCGAGGGCGTTGAGGTAGGCGGGGAGCGTCGCAACGAGCGTCTTGCCCTCGCCGGTTTTCATTTCCGCGATGCGCCCCTGGTGCAGGACCATACCGCCGAGAAGCTGAACGTCGAAGTGCCGCATGCCGACGGTACGGACGGCGGCCTCCCGCACAGCGGCAAAGGCGTCGCACAAAAGATCGTCGAGCGTTTCCCCCGCCGCAAGACGTGCGCGGAACGCGGCGGTGCAGTTGCGAAGCTGCTCGTCGCTCATCGCCCGATAGGTTTCTTCCAGCGCGTTGATGCGGTCCACGCGGGGACGCAGTTTTTTCAGTTTGCTTTCACTCGTACTGCCGAGCAAAAAATCCAGAAATCCCATGACCATACTCCTGTCATTTTATCATAAAAGCATTATAACACACTTTTCTCCGTTCGAAAAGCCCCGAATGTGACCCGGACGAAAACGTTTTTTGAACGGATTGAAACGGCCTCTTTTCAGCCCGTTCCGCTACGTGAAAACTGTGTAACATTTCTGCAAAATCGGGAGTTTCTTCTATATTATTATTTACACAGAGCGGAAAACATGGTATACTGACAATAACTGTATGAGGGGGAGAAGGCCTTGCGGATCCGAGAACTGAAGCTGAACAATTATCGCAATTATTCCGGCCTGATGCTTGCGCCCGATCCCGGGCTCAATGTGTTTGAAGGGTTCAACGCCGCAGGAAAAACGAACATTCTCGAAGCGATTTTCCTCTGCGCGCTCGGCCGCAGCCATCGCACGCCACATGACGCGGAGCTTTTGAAGGAGCACGAGCCGTTCGGCGGCGTATCCCTGTATCTGGAAACGCGCGGCGGCACGCGGTCAATCCGCATTGAGCTTGTGGAGGGTGAACGCAAAAAAGTCTGGATTGACGACGCGGCGACTTCACGGACCGGCGAGCTGATGGGCTGCCTGAACGTCGTCATGTTTTCCCCCGAGGATCTGCAGCTGGTCAAGGAAGGTCCGGCGGAGCGCCGAAGGTTTCTGGACATGGAGCTGAGCCAGCTGAAACCCGCCTATTACTACCATCTGCAGCAGTACAACGGCGCGCTCAAAAGCCGCAATCTGCTCCTGAAAGAGAATCCGGTCCGATACGATATGATCGAGCTCTGGGACGAGCAGCTTGCGCGGCTCGGCAGCCGGATCGTTTCCGACCGTACGCGCTTTATCGGGGACCTTTCCGCGCTGGCAAGCAAGCTGCATCGGCAGATGAGCGGCGGGCGGGAATCGCTGACGGTGCGCTATGAGCCGTCCGTGCCGTTTACGAATGAGGAGCGGCTGGCCCAAACGCTGCAGGAACAGCTTGCGGACCGGCTCGAGCGCGATATTTACCGCGGTTTCACCTCGGTCGGGCCGCACCGGGACGATCTCGGCCTGTTCCTCGACGGGCGGGACGTGCGCGTCTACGGCTCGCAGGGACAGCAGAGAACGGTCGCGCTGTCGCTGAAGCTCAGCGAGATCGATCTGATCCGCACCTTGCGCGGCGAACGGCCGGTGCTGCTGCTGGACGACGTCTTTTCCGAACTGGACGGGCAGCGGCAGGCAAGTCTGCTCGAAGTCGTGTCCGATTGTCAGGCGTTTGTGACCTGCACGCACCTCGAGGAGTTTGCCGCGATCGAAAAGCTGAGGATGCAGGTCTGGCACGTACAGAACGGAACGGTTTCGGAGGTATAAACATGCTGCTGCACATCGGAGAAAACCGGTTTGTGCCGGAAGCGTCGGTCGTTGCGATCGTTCCGGCGGACGGCATATCGGAAGACACGGAACGGCTGATCCGCGAATGCGTACAGATCGGGCGGTACTATCCGTCCTACGGGCGGCCGAAAGCGTATGTGATCACAGCGCGCGGCGACGCGACGTACGTGTATGCGGCGTCCACCGCGGTCGAAACGCTTCGGGAGCGCATTCGCACGGGGAACGTGTAAAACGGACATTCTTCGCCGCGGGGCGACGGAACATACGGAATTTTGAGAAACGGAGAAACGAAATGGAAGACATTCAGCACGAAGTTCAGGGCAATTACGGCGCATCGCAGATTCAGGTGCTCGAGGGGCTCGAGGCGGTTCGCCGCCGTCCCGGCATGTATATCGGGTCGACCGATTCCCGCGGACTGTATCAGTTGATCTACGAGCTGGTCGATAACTCGATCGACGAAGCGATGGCGGGCTACTGCGACCATGTGACGATCACGATCCGCGACGGAGAGATCGTCACGGTGCGCGATAACGGAAGAGGCATTCCGGTCGGTTACCATGAGAAGACCGGCAAGGACGCGCTCGAAGTCACGCTGACAATCCTGCACGCGGGCGGCAAGTTCGGCGGCGGGGGATACAAGGTTTCCGGCGGTCTGCACGGCGTCGGCCTTTCCTGCGTGAATGCGCTTTCGGACGATCTGACGGTCGAGGTGCGCCGCGGCGGGAAGATCTATCGCCAAAAGTACCAGCGCGGCATCCCGATGACGCCGGTGGAGAACGCGGGCGAATGCGATGCGTCCGATACGGGGACGACGGTTACGTTCCATCCGGATCCCGAAATCTTTGACGAGGTTCGGTTCGAGTTCGACAAGATCAAGGCGCGCTTAAGAGAACTGGCGTTTTTGAACGCGGGCGTCCGCATCACGGCGATCGACGAGCGCGAGACGCCGAACATCGAGCGCGATTACTGCTTTGAAGGCGGTATTCGTTCGTTCGTTTCGCATTACAACAAAAACAAAGAGGTGCTGCACCCCGAACCGATGTACTTTACCGGGAAACGAATCCAGGACGGCGAGGAGACCGCGACGGTCGAGGTTGCCATGCAGTGGAACGACGGCTATAACGAAGACGTCTATACCTATGCGAACAACATCAACACGCACGAAGGCGGCACGCATCTCGAGGGATTCAAGCTGGCGCTGACGCGCGCAGTCAACGATTACGCAAAACGCGCAAATCTTTTGAAAGATAAGGACGGCACGCTTTCGGGCGAGGACATCCGCGAGGGTCTGACTGCGGTGATTTCGGTCAAGCTGCAGGAGCCGCAGTTCGAGGGCCAGACGAAAATGAAGCTCGGCAACGCCGACATCCGGCAGCTCGTATCGAGCGCGGTATCGCAGGGCCTCGGGCAGTTCCTGGACGAAAACCCGGCGCTGGGCAAGGTCATCATCGACAAGTGTCTGACGGCTTCGCGCGCAAGGGAGGCGGCCAGAAAGGCGCGCGACCTGACCCGACGGAAGACGGCGCTGGATTTTGAACGGCTGCCCGGCAAGCTGGCCGACTGCCAGGAGAAGGACGCAAGTCTGTGTGAAATCTTCCTTGTCGAGGGCGACTCGGCAGGCGGTTCGGCCAAGATGGGCCGCAACCCGAAATACCAGGCGATTCTGCCGCTGCGCGGCAAGATTCTGAACGTCGAAAAAGCGCGGCTTGACAGAATGCTGTCGTCCGATACGATCCGTTCAATGATCACGGCGTTCGGCGCGGGGATCGACTCGGAATTCGACGAAACAAAGCTTCGCTATCACAAGATCGTCTGCATGACGGATGCCGACGTCGACGGCAGCCATATCCGGATCCTGCTTCTGACGTTCTTCTACCGGCACATGCGGCCGCTTGTGGAAAACGGGTACGTCTATATCGCGCTGCCGCCGCTCTATAAGGTGAAGCGCAACAAGTTTCTGCGCTACGTCTATTCGGACGAGGAGCTCGAGGCGACGCTGCAGGAGATCGGACCGGATCCGAAGCCGGATATCCAGCGCTACAAAGGTCTCGGCGAAATGAACCCCGAGCAGCTTTGGGAAACGACGATGGATCCCGAAAACCGGATCATGCTCAGGGTTACGGTCGAGGACGCGGTGGAAGCGGACCGGCTGTTCACGCTGCTGATGGGCGATAAGGTCGAGCCGCGGCGCGAATTCATTGAGCAGAACGCCAAGCTTGTGACCGATCTGGATGTGTAATGAGGTGCCGATATGAGTGAAACAATTCGTCCGATCAATCTGGAACACGAAATGCAAAAGAGCTTCATCGCCTACGCGATGTCGGTCATTACGAGCCGCGCGCTCCCCGACGTCCGTGACGGCATGAAGCCCGTTCACCGCCGCATCATGCACACGATGGAAGAACTCGGCGTCACGCCCGATAAACCGACGCGCAAAAGCGCCCGTATCGTCGGCGACTGCATGGGTAAATACCATCCGCACGGCGACGGCTCCGTCTATGACGCGATGGTGCGCCTCGCGCAGGACTTCAATACGCGCTATCCGCTGGTAGAGGGCCAGGGCAACTTCGGCTCGGTGGACGGCGACGGCGCGGCCGCCATGCGTTATACCGAAGCGCGGCTCAGCAAGATGGCAATGGATCTGATGCGCGACATCGACAAGGATACCGTCGATTTCCAGCCGAACTTTGACGGCACGCAGCAGGAGCCGGTCGTGCTGCCGGCGCGCTTCCCGAACCTGCTGGTCAACGGCAGCAACGGAATTGCGGTCGGTATGGCGACGAACATGCCGCCGCACAACCTCGGGGAAACGATCGACGGCCTTGTCGCCATGATCGACAATCCTGAGATCACGGTCGACGAGCTGATGGGTTATATCCCCGGCCCGGATTTCCCGACCGGCGGGATCATTCTCGGCAAGACGGGAATCGCCCAGGCGTACCGCACCGGACGCGGCAAAATCTATGTTCGCGCGCGGACCGAGATCGAGCAGATGAGCGCTTCGAAAAGCCGTATCATCGTGACCGAGATCCCGTACCAGGTCAATAAGGCGGGGCTTGTGACGCGGATCGCGGAGCTGGTGCATGAAAAGAAGATCGAGGGCATTTCCGACCTGCGCGACGAGACCGACCGCAACGGAACGCGCATCGTCATTGAACTCAAGAAGGACGTCAACGCAAGCGTCGTCCTGAACAATCTGTATAAGCATACCGATATGCAGACGACGTTCGGCGTGATCAACCTCGCGCTGGTCGACGGCGAGCCGAAGATTCTGACGCTCAAGCAGATTCTGTACTATTATCTCGAGCATCAGAAAGAGGTTGTGACGCGGCGCACGCGGTTCGATCTCGGCCGGGCGAAGGAACGTCTGCACATCATCGAGGGCCTGTTGAAAGCGCTCGATCACATCGACGAGGTCATCCGGATCATTCGCGGCAGCGAAACCGCACAGATTGCCAAGGAGCGGCTCTGCGAGCGGTTCGGCTTTTCCGAACGGCAGGCGCAGGCGATTCTGGATATGCGTCTCCAGCGCCTGACCGGACTCGAGCGCGACAAGCTCGAGGAGGAGGATCGGCAGCTGAAGGAGCGCGTCGCGTATCTCGAAGCGATCCTTGCGTCCGAACACCGGCTGATGGAGGTCATCAAGGAAGAAGCGCTCGACGTCAAAGCGCGCCTCGGCGATCAGCGCCGCACGGAGATCGCGCCGATGCCGGACGACATCGAACTCGACGATATCATTCAGGAAGAGCAGATGACCGTCACAATGACGCATTTCGGCTATATCAAGCGCACCTCGACCGATGTGTTCAAAGCGCAGAACCGCGGCGGAAAGGGCGTCAAGGGCCAGGCGACGCGCGAGGAGGATTATGTCGAGCGAATGCTGGTTTCGAGCACGCACGCGCCGATCATGTTCTTCACGAATTACGGCCGCGTGTACCGGATCAAGTGCTATGCGATTCCCGAAGCGGGGCGCACGTCGAAGGGCATCCCGGTCGTGAACTTTTTGCAGCTCCAGACCGGCGAAAAGGTCACCGCGATGTTCGTGGTCCCGCGCGAGGTTGAGGAGCACGGCTATCTTGTGACCGCGACGCGGCAGGGTCTGATCAAGAAGACGCGCATTGCCGATTGCGGCAACATCCGCAAGGGCGGGCTGCTGCTGCAAACGATCCGCGAGGGCGACGAGCTGATCGCCTGCGAGATGAGCAGCGGCGACGATGAATTCATTCTCGCTTCGCGTGAGGGCAAGAGCATTCGCTTCAAGGAAGCGGGCGTGCGGCCGACTGGCCGCGGCGGCATGGGCGTTCGCGGGATCAACCTGACCGGCGACGACGTGCTGATCGATCTTGTCAAGGTCATCAAAGGCGGCATGCTGCTGACGGTGACCGAAAAGGGTCTAGGCAAGCGCACGCCGGAGGAGCAGTATTCGATTCAGGGCCGCGGCGGCAAGGGCATTGTCGCGATGAAAGCGACCGATAAGACCGGCGGGCTTGCCGCGCTTCGCATGACCGAAGCGGGAGAGGACCTGCTGCTTGTGCGGGACGACGGCATCATCATGCGCATGCCGGTCGAACAGATTTCGGTGATCGGCCGCAACACGCAGGGCGTACGGCTGATGCAGGTCGGGGAGAGCAATTCGATCGCCTGCGTCGCGCTGCTGCCGCATCAGGAAATCGTCGAAGACGGAGAAGCGCCGACGGAACCCGAAGCGCCCGCCGAAGCGGAAACGATCGAACCGCTGCCGGAAGAATAACCGTCGTGTCGGAGCATATGCCGGAGTATCCGCAGGAACTGCAAATGTTTGCCGCACGGCTGCCGGCCCCGCTGTATGCGGTCGGCGGCTGTGTGCGCGATGCGCTTCTGGGAAAGCCGTCGCACGACATTGATCTGTGCAGCGCCCTGCGGCCGGAGCAGATGCGCCGTCTGGCAAACGAAGCGGGCTATAGCGCCCCGACCGTGAATGAGCGGCTCGGAACGGTGCTGCTCTGCATCGGGGACCGGAAATACGAGCACACGACGTTTCGTGTCGAGTCCTATCCGCAGGGCGGCGCGCATGCGCCCGAGTCGATCGCGTTTACGGACTCCCTTGAAGCGGACGCGATGCGGCGCGATTTCTCGATGAACGCGCTGTATCAGAACGTGCTGACCGGGGAAATACTGGATCCGACGGGCGGCATACGGGACATCGAACGCGGCGTTTTGCGAACGACGACCGCCGATCCGGCGATCATTCTGCGGGACGACGGGCTCCGGATCCTGCGGCTTGTGCGATTTGCGGTGACGACGGGGTTTGCCGTGGATCCGGCGACATGGGCCGCGGCCCGGGAAAACGCCGCGCTGCTCGGCGATATCGCCTGGGAACGGCGGCGGCAGGAGCTTGATCGAATGCTGGTTTCGGACGGCGTGCTGCGCGCGCTGCATCTCATTGATGCGCTCGGCGTTTGGCCGCACCTGATCCCGGAGCTTGCGGAGTGTGCGGGCGTCGCGCAGCGGCCGGAATATCACCGGTATGACGTTCTGGAGCACTTATTCCAAAGCGCGGCCGCAATGCCGCCCGAGGTTCCGCTCCGGCTGATGGGACTGCTGCATGACGTCGGAAAGCCGCGCTGCCTTGCCGGGACGGGGGATTTTCACCGCCATTCGGTGTACGGAGCGGAAATGACCGCCGTGATTCTGCGGCGGCTGACGTATCCGAACGCTGTGATTTCCCGCGTCACAAAAGCGGTACGCGAGCACATGTTTGACCTGGACGGGCGGGCAAAGGAAACGACGATCCGAAAGAAGTTTGTCCTGCTCGGAAAAGACGGCACGGAGGATCTGATCGCGCTGCGCGAAGGGGACGTCCGCGGCAGCGGGTATGAAACGGCGTATGTCGCGTCGCGCTGGCGTGCGGTTTATGAAGCGATGCGTTCGGACGGCTGCCCGTGGACGGCGGAGGAACTTGCCGTTTCGGGCCGGGAGATTCTGGAAACGACGGGACTGCCGCCGTCGCCGGCGGTTGCGGAGCTGAAAAAACGGCTGCTGCTGCACTGCGCGTGCCGGCCGGCGGACAACCGGAGCGATCGGCTGAAGCGGATCCTGAAGGACTTTCTTCCGGGAAAATCGGATAAAGTGTGAAATTTTTATGCGATACTGTTCATATCGAAAAATGTATGGTATGATAAGCTGATACGATTTTATAAGTTGAGGAGTTCCCAATGAATAAAAAACAAAAAAGAAAGCTGGCCGCGCTTGCCGTCGCTTTGGCGGCGGTGCTTGTGGTGCTGCTGGCTTTTTCATTGATAATGAGCTGCGCGGGGAAGAATGCGCGGAAGACAACGACGAACAAGCAGAGCTCGGCAGTCGTGATCAGCGAAATTCTTGTGAGCAACAAACAGGTCGCGCGCGATCCGATGGGAACCTACAGCGACTATGTGGAGCTGCATAACACAAGCTCCGCATCGGTCAATATTTCCGGCTACGGTCTGTCTGACAGCGAGACGGATGCATGGGTCGTGCCCGAGGGAACGATTCTGCAGCCCGGCGAGTACTATGTGATCTGGTGCGCGGGGCAGGAAACCGGCCTCAAAAATGTCGCGACGTTTGCACTGTCCAAGGGCGACGTGCTGCGCTTTATCGACGGCGGCGGCGTCCCGATCACGACGGTTTCCCTTGCAGACACGTACGCCGGCCTTGCGTACTGCTACGACGAAGCGACGGGAACCTGGTCGAACAAGGCGCCGTCTCCCGGATATCCGAACACCGACGCCGGCATCGAGGCATACGAGAAGTCCAAGATGCTTTCGACCGAGATCGGAACCGTGGAAACGGTTTCCCAGAGCGCGGTCCGCATCAGCGAATTCCAGGCGAGCAACAGCAGCGCGCATCTCTGCCCGGACGGGACATACTGCGACTGGATCGAGCTGTACAACAACTCCGGCTCTCCGGTCGACCTTGCCGGATACGGACTGTCGGACGACGTCACAAAGCCGAAGAAATTCACGTTCGGCCATGTGACGATCGACGCTTACGGATTCCTGGTCGTGTACAATACGACGGTTCCCGTAGACGGATACGTCTGCATCGATTTCGGCCTCGCTTCCCGCGGGGAAACGCTGCTTCTGACTTCGCCCGAGGACATGATCATTGATATGATCGAGTTCGGTCCGCAGGAGAAGAACTTTTCCATGGCAAGGTCGTTCCCGGGCGGACAGTTCGATCCGTCGTCCCCGTTTACGCCGACCGACCGCATCACGCCGGGGTATCCGAACACCGAAGCGGGCTATGCGCTGTTCGACAAAGCCGAAAACGGCAGCATGGGCGTGCATGATATCATGTTCAACGAAGTGCTCGTCAACGGCTACCACGTCGTGTATCAGTATTCCAAATCGACCAAGAGCGATCGCCCGTTCGACGCGGACTACGGCGCATGGATCGAGATATACAACAAGGCGGACTATCCGATCGACCTGACCGGCTATACGGTCTCCAACAACCTGAGCCGCCCGCTCAAATGGGTTTTTCCTGACGGAACGAGTATCGCCGCAAAAGGATATCTCGCTCTGCAGCTGGACGGCAGTCTCCCACGGGACGGGGAAAGCGCCGCGACCGAACAGCAGCTTCGCTATCAGTTGAACTTTGATATCTCCTCCTCGGGCGAGACGATCTACCTGTACGAACCGGGCGGAACGATGATCGATCGTGTTACGGTTCCGGAATGTCGCGCGTGCATTTCGTACGGGCGTGACGCAAACGGCGAATGGGTGTTGTTTGATACGCCGACCGAGGCGGCGCAGAATCCGAACGCAGGGTTTACGGCATACTGTGAGGCAGCCGAGGCGGATACGCCGAGCGGCGTGTATTCCGCGGTGCAGACCGTGAATGTCCGGGTGCCGGAAGGCGCGTACGCAACGTATACGACCGATGCGACGACGCCGACCGAAAGCGGTACGCGCGTCACCGGCCCGATCCCGATCGCGCAGAATACCGTGCTAAGGATCCGCACGTTTTCGAACAACGGATCGCAGTACCCGAGCGTAACGAAATCCTATACCTATATTATCGTAGGCAATTCGGAGACCGTGAACGCGCACAATACGACGCTGCCCGTTTGCTTTCTTGTGACCGATCCCAATAACCTTTGGGACACCAAGACGGGTATTTACGTCAAGGGCGACGATTATACGGGCAAGGGCGCCGTGAAGGATCCGAACGAGATCATCATCCAGGACAAGGAAACGATGGGAACCTGGGCGAACTTCAATATGCGCGGCAAGATGTGGGAGCGCCCGGCGACGTTTACCTACTGTGACGTGAACGCGCAGAACGTTCTTTACGAGAGCGATCTCAACATCCGGATTTTCGGCGCGTTCTCGCGCAAAAAAGCCCAGAAGGGCATCGCGCTGATCGGCAGAAAGGGCGTCGGCTCCTCGTGGCTCGAGTATCCGTTCTTTGAAAACCGCCCGTTCACGCGGTATAAATCGCTGGTTCTCCGCGCGTCGGGACAGGATTGCGCGCTGTCGCGTATCCGCGACGTGCTCGTTCTCGGGCTTCTGAACGACGCGGGCGTGGATATGGCGAATCAGGCGTATATCCAGTGCATTGTGTATCTGAACGGCGAGTACTGGGGCGTGTACAATCTGCGCGAGAAGATCAGCAAGTTCTATATCGCGCAGCATTTCGGTATCGAGGACACCGATTCGATCGACATTCTGGTCGGCAACGGCGCGGCAAGCGGCAACGTTGTTGCGGACGTCAACGGCGACGCGCTGAACGATTATAAGGAGCTGATCGCTTTTTGCAACAGCAAGAACTGCGACCTCAGGAACGATTCCGATTATCAGTATGTGTGCGACCGCGTCGATGTGCGTAACTTCGCGCAATACTGCGCGTTTGAAATCATCGTCGGCAATACGGACACCGGCAATATCAAGTGGTGGCGTTCGACGGAGCTGGACAACAAGTGGCGCTGGCTTCCGTACGACTTCTGCTGGGCATTCAACCGCGAGGATCCGAGCACCGATATCAACAAGACGAGCGGCTACCGCAGGGATTTCTTCACGAAGTATTTCAACCCGGCGGGACACGGCGCGGGCGCCAGCTTCGATACGACGCTTGCCCGTTCGCTGCTTTCGAACAACGATTTTGTGGAGATTTTCCTTTATTATTGCGCGGACTTCTTCAATAATGTTTATACGCCGGAGAAGATCAACGCGAAGGTGGACGAGCTGCAGAGCAATATCCGCTTTGAGATGGAAACGTACGACCTCAAGCGCTGGGAGCCGTACAATCATCTTTCGGTGAAGGGATGGAATTCCCACGTGAACAACATTCGCAACTACGCGAACAATTATCAGGATTATTTCCTGAAGTACTGTCAGAATTACATCAACAGCAAAACGCATTACAAGCTGACGGATGCGAAGATGATCGAACTGTTCGGGAGGACAAGCAAGCTTTGAAAAACAGTATTTTAACCCCGAAGCCCAATTCGGAGGGCTACCGGCACGAGCTGAAATACATCATCTCGGAAGCCGAGGCGGAACTGCTGGCGATCCGTCTGCGAAATGCGCTGCGTCCCGATCCGTACGCGAAAGAGGGCGGGTATTTTATCCGCAGTCTTTACTTTGACGATCCGTTCGATTCGGCCGTAACCGAAAAAGTGAACGGGATCGAGTACCGCGACAAATGGCGCATCCGCATTTACGATCTGTCCGATAAAGTCATCAAACTGGAGCGAAAGCACAAAAACGGCCAGTTCATCAAGAAGGACAGCTTATCGCTTTCCAAACGCGAATGCAGCGCGCTTTGCGCCGGCGTATACGGCTTTTTGCTGCACCGGAAAGAGCCGTTTGCAAAGGAAGCATACGGAGAGATGGTCACGAAACATCTGCGGCCGAAGGTTATCGTCGATTATGACCGGGAGCCGTTCGTATTCCCGGTCGAGGACGTCCGCGTGACGCTCGATCGCAACATCCGCACCGGCATGCATTCGGTCGATCTGTTCAATCCGAACACGATCACCTATCCCGCTACGGAGTTTATGGGGCAGTGCATCCTCGAGGTCAAGTTCAACGCGTATCTGGCGTCGTATGTGATGGAACTGCTGCAGCTCAACGCCGCGCAGAGGAGTGCGGCAAGCAAGTACCTGTATTGCAGACAATACGACTGTTGACATACAAAGAATGATTATTTCAGGAGGAATTATGGAATCAACAAGTTATTTCAGCACGCTGCGCTCCGCTTTCCTGGAGCTGTTCAACTTTCAGACGAACCAGGTCGTCCCGATGATCGGCAGCATTGTCGTCGCGTTTCTGCTCGGCATGTTCATCTATGTGATCTATCGGCTGACGTTCTCCGGCGTAGTGTACAGCAAAACGTTCAACATGAGCCTCGTCATGCTGACGATGGTATCGGCAATGGTCATCCTGTTTATGTCGAACAACCTGAAGCTGTCGCTCGGCATGGTCGGCGCGCTGTCGATCGTTCGTTTCCGTACTGCGATCAAGGATCCGATCGATACCGTGTTCATGTTCTGGGCGATCGGCGAAGGCATTGCGATCGGCGCAGGGTTTATTCTGGCCGCAATCGTCGGCGTCCTGCTGATCGGCGTATTGATGCTTGCGCTGGCGTCTTCGAAAAAGAAAGCGTCCCTGCCGTATCTTTTGATCCTGCACTATGAGGAACGCGCTTCGAAGCAGGTCAAAGCAATGGTCGCGCAGATCCCCTATGCGCGCGTGAAGTCCAAGACCGTGCAGCGTGAGGGCATCGAGCTTGCGGTCGAGCTGCGCGTGAAGTCGAGCGAAACCGGCTTTGTCGATAAGTTCCTGCGCGTGGACGGCGTCTACGACGCAACGCTGATCGCACATCAGGGCGATCTGATCTCCTGATCCGTTTCACGAAAGTATGAGGCCGTCCGGAAAAAACCGGACGGCCTTTTTTCTGCCCGCACATTGGCGCCGCTTTTGAATGCAAGGGGGAGGCATAAAAACATGCCCGTCTGCACCGGAAGGTGCGGACGGGCGCATCTGTTTTTGAAAACTTATGCCTGCTTTTTCTTCTTCTTTTTCAGGGAAGCGACCTGCACGAGGATCGACGAAAGCAGCGCAAGGATCGGGACCGCGATAAACACCCAGTCCGCGGCGAGGAAGTTTTCTTCGACGCGGAACGGAAGCTGAACAAACGCGGAAAGCATCAGAAGAAGCAGATATGCAAGGGAAACCGCCACACTCAGCACAGTGATGACGATCGCAACGGTACGCAGAAATTTACGCATAATCATACCTCCTTATTTCTGATCGACGACCGCGATAATATCGCTGGTCGCGCGGGAATTGTGGCCGAAAAGATTCTTGTTCCAATACATGCTCGAGGAACCGCCGCCGTCCAGGTTGTAAGCGGACTTCATGCCGAGCTTCGCGCAAAGCTCCGAAAGCTCCGCCATCTTCAGGCCGGGGGAGGAACCGTTGCCGAGATTCTTGCCGGAAAGCGAGTGCATCGAACGGGTTCCGAGCACGCACAGGAATGCGTAATGACCGGGTTCATAATAACCGATCGCCGTACGCGGGTTTGCGCCGTTGATGTTCTGCGGAGAAGCGAATTCGGTCTTTGCGTTGCCCTCCGCATCCAGCAGCGACGGCCCGAAATAGAAGGAATGGAACGGATACTGCGCGAGAATTTCGTCGTTGTCCACTTTATCCTTCTTCGCTTCGTAGCAGCGCATCTCGCCGTTCTGGAAGATGACGCAGAGATCCGCGTTGACGCACGGGTTGTTCCGGAGAACGAATCCGTTTCGGATGACAAGTCCTTCATTCGTGGCGTTGTTGATGAAATAATCGCTGTTTACGCAAACCAGCGCGCCAAGCTCACGACCGAAATCGGAGGCCATGCGGGTATCGCCGGAGCCGGAGGAATAGTCCGCCCAAAGCGATTTGATGTCGCGCACATAGATATCGGCGATCTGGTATTCGAGCTTTTTCAGCTTATAGTGGTTGATCTCGATCACCACGCTGTCGCTCGCATACGTGTACAGAAGCGTTTTCACCGTACCGTCGTCCAGCGTTTCCTTTGTTTTCGGTTCTGCGGTCACAACCGTTCCGTCCGTAAACTTGTCCGCGTAGCGGTCGCCGAGAAGACCCGGAATCGGCGTTGCGGTGGGTTCGGGCGTCGCGGTCGGTTCCTCGGTCGGAACCGGCGTGGAGCCGTCGGGCGCGGGCGTAAGCTCCGGCGCCGCAGTGGGCTCGGCGGTGGGCGCAGCCGTCGGCTCGGGCGTGGGCGTCAGCGTAGCGACGGCGACAAGGTTTTCTTTTTGAATGTCGCGCAGGTGCAGCCAGTCGAACGCATGGGTGTTGACGGTCATGGCAAACGCGCCTGCAAGAAGAATATCGAGAACAAGGATCAGAATGAGCCGCTTCAGGTTGAATTTATGCCGCTTGAACGCATCAACGTTGAAGAGCAGCAGATACAGCATTCCGGAAAGCACGGCAAGCGCGGCGATGATCCAATGCAGATACTGCGTCAGCGGGAAAGTCGAATACATGACGAAGTGCATTCCCGGGTTGAAGTGATCGAGAATGTAGAACGTAATATAATTGGCGGCCAGAATTCCGGTCGCGTTTGCAAGAATGCAGGCGATGACGCGGAGAACCCGGTATGAATCTTTTTTAGCCATTCAAAAGTTCCTTTCTTTTCTTAAACACAAAGATGCGCTGCATCAGGAATGAAAGCGGATAGCAGATGGTCTGTGCAAGGATGTTTGCAAGCCAGACCGGTACGCCGATGCGCGTGAACAGTTCAATAAAGCCCCAGTTCAGCAGAAGGACCGTCCCGGCAACAAGCGCATACTTGACGAAATTGCGGTCTTTCCGGACGCCTTCAAATACGAATCGACGGTTCAGAAGGTAATTGCAGAACCCGGAAACGACACGCGCCAAAACAAGGGAAACGATCCGCAGAACCGAACCGCCGCCGACAAAGACGATCGGGTTGGCGGCGAGCAGAACCGACGCCCAGGTTTCGTCGACGCTGCGGTTGAATGAAAACATGGAAACGGCCGTTTCGGGACCGGCAAAAATCGCGACGGCGCCGTAAAAGATCAGACAGAAACTCAGAAAATCAATCAGAAAGCTGGCAAAAGACGTCGACATGAACTTCAAAAACGTCGGGCCGAGAAATTTCAGAATGACCTTATAAATCTTTACGGAGTCACGCAGCGTGTCGAAGTGCGACGAAGTGTTTTCGTTCAGATAGACCGTTTCGATCGGGACTTCATAAACGCCGGTGCTCTTCGTGCAGCAGTGCAACAGCTGATGGATTTCGTATTCATAACGGTCGCCCTTCAGCGCAAGCATCTCGGGAACCCGGCTGACGGAAAAGGCGCGAAGGCCGGTCTGCGTATCGTAGACGCGCTTGCCGGTCGTCAGATGAAAAACGCCGCGCGTGACGCCGTTTCCGAGACGGCTCCGAAGCGGAACCTTGCCCTTGAACCGACGCGACCCCGTAATCAACAGATCCGAATGCGTCGCAAAGGCCGCGCACACCTTCAGACAGTCGTGCAAAAGATGCTGACCGTCGGCGTCGACCGTCAGAATGCCTTCCGAAGCAGGATAGTTTTCTCCGATATATGCAAAAGCCGTTTTCAGCGCAGCTCCCTTGCCGCGGTTTTGCGGATGATGCAGCACGGTAACGCCCTCCGTTTGTTCGAGCGCGTCAAAGATCGGCTTGCATTCCGCTTTGCTTCCGTCGTCAACAACGACGATCGGATACTGCGCGACGCGCGAACGAAACCCGTTTACAACGCCGAGCAGCTGTTCATCCGGTTCATAAGCCGGAATCACTACAATCATGAGAACCTCCGATAAAGAAACCACATATTCCCATTTTCAGGATGGATTCAATCCAGTATAGTATAGCATACTTTTTTGAATTTGGAAGTAAAAAATCATCGATCGCAAAATAATTGACAATTTCAACACAATTCGCCCGCCGAAATTCGTCATTTTTGTAAATCCTTTGTTACAAATTCATAAGCGTGTGGAATTTTGGACGGTTTAAGAGTAAACTATATGCATCCCAATCGGAAAATGATCCTGCGAAAAGGAGGATTTTCGTCTTGTCCAGAAAAAAACTGATGATCATCGGAATCGTCGCCGTGGCGATCGTTGTGATCGGCATCGTGCTTGCGCTTTTGCTTACGCCGGTGACGACATTTCTGTTCGGCGGAACGGGCGATGATTTCCGAAACGCAGGAACCTGCACCGCAAAAAGAGCGGAGGTACAGCCCGTTCAGACCGACGATCCGTTGATCCGCGTCGTAACGCCGACGCCGACGGCGGCGCCGCAGCAGGAGGAAACCGCTGCGCCGGAGCAGGACGCAACGGCGACGCCGGAGATCACGCCGACGCCGATGCCGTACGAGCATCTGCAAAGTCTTGCGGATCCGGATATGCTGAATCAGGATATCGTGAATATCCTGCTGGTCGGTGTGGATATTTCCGAGGAACGGCTGACGTGGAGCGGAAAAAAGGAATGGCACTCCGACGTGATGATTGTGCTGTCGGTCAACTTTGCCGAAAACCGCGCTGATCTGATTTCGCTTCCGCGCGATACGTACGCCGCAATCCCGGGCGTCAAGGGCATTTATAAAATGAACGCCGCGATCAACTGCGGCGGCGGCCTGTATGATGAAAACGGAGAATTCAACCCCGGCGGGCTGGAAAAGGTCTGCGAAACGGCGGAGTGGATGCTCGGCGGGATTCCCGTGGAATACTATTACGCCGTCACCATGACGTCGCTCAAGCAGCTTGTCGATGCGTTCGGCGGCCTCGATTACGACCTCGACCTGACCTACCGTATCCAGGGCCGTTCGTACACGAAGGGATTTCAGCACATGGACGGGCAGGCGGTGCTCGATTACTGCCGTGTCCGCAAAGCGGGGAACGGACTGTCTTCAGATGACGTCGGCGACTGGAACCGCGTGAACCGTCAGAAAAGAATTCTGGTTGCGTTCTTCGATCAGTTGAAAAAGGACAACCTGATCGTCAGGATCCCGGACATCCTCGATGCGTTCAAGGGCGAGCTGTATACGAACTGCACGCCGGCGCAGACGGCGGCGCTTGCGACGTTTGCCTACAATCTCGACCGGGAAAACATCGGCCTGTATTCGATGAGCGGCACGACGACCACCTTGTTCCATTGGAACTTCCTGTTCACGGATCAGGCGAACCGCGTGGACGTGATCAAAAAGGTTTATGGCGTGGATGTGCCGCAGTATCCGCAGTATTCGCTCAATTACGGCCGGTATCGCTGGGGAACCATGCTCTATGACCGGTATGTGAATTTGTGCACGCCGCTGCAGAAATATGTGCAGAATCTGATCGACGAGGACGATAAGCTGCCGGACGGAACGGCAAGCGCCGATCCGACCGCAGCGCCCTCGACGCCGAAACCCGATGAGCCGACAGAGAATCCGACGACCGCGCCGACGGATCCGCCCGCTGCCGAAACGGTCGATATCGCCGTGAAGGTGAAGTGGGACGACAGCAGCAACTCCGCGGGCAAGCGCCCGACGGAGGTTCCGGTCAAACTGATGGCGAACGGGAACGCAACGTCCTGGAAGGGGTCGATCAAGGACGACGGCAACGGCAAGTGGGAGATCAAATTCCGCGGTCGCCCGAAGACCGACGACAACGGAGAAATCGCTTATTCCGTTGAAATTGACAAGAATGAAAAAGCGTATCAGAAAGTCAAGGATCTCTACTCGTTCCGTGTAGACGGTTCGGCTTCCGCGGGCTTTACGGTCACCGCGACCTACATCGGCCCGGCGCCGGAGCAGCCGCCGGAGCAGCCGTCCGAACCCGTGTCGGAACCGGATCCCGCGCCCGAAGAGAATTCCGCGCAGGAGCCCGAAACCAATCCGGCACCCGGCGTCCGATGGATGACGGATCAGACGCGCAAGTACACGCCGGAACAGCGCGCCAAGTTCGACGCATTCAAGACGGCGGTGAAGGAGTTGACGAAGGCCAAGAAATCGGCCGATACCGAAGCGAAGAAAGCCAGGAACGGCAAGAACAATTCGCTGCGTTCCACATCGGCCGCGCTGCTGGATAAGCTCGAAGAGGTGCAGAATCTTGCGATTGAGGTTGCGAAAATCTTCGGATACACCAAGGTTGCGAATTTCACCAATCCATGCGCGCCTACCGATGTCGGCAGGAGCTCGGCCTGGGCATACATGTTCTGGAACAACAGCAAGATCAACGAAATCAAGGTCAATTTCAATTAAACGTCAGGTTAAATGGGGTTATTTCAAAACTCTTTGACACATTGAAAGGGGCTGCTGATAAGGATGGCAGAAACCGGTTTTTTACCCGAAGGATGTACTGACGCTACGCCGAGGGCGAAAAACCGGTTAATTATCGGCAAATGACAAAAGAAAAGGCGAAAACTTTCGCCTTTTTCTTACCGGAATACTGTTTCTGATTCTGCCGAAAATGGTCTGCCGCCTTTGCGACAGCCCCTTGTCCTGCATCGATTATTTGATGAAGCCGAGCTGCTTTGCCTGCTCCATGTATTTGGGAATATCGGTCAAGGAAATGTTGACATTGTGCTTCTTTGCGAAGGTCAGAAACTCCTGCATCGTAACCTTTCCGTCCGCCAGGATTTCTTTCACCTCGGCCTGCAGGGCGGGGTCGGTCTGATATTGCTGAACAAGTTCATCTACGGTTGCCATAAAGAATTCCTCCTTGCTTTTTCTGTATTATAACAGCTTTTCCGCGAATGTGCAATCCTGCCCGGGCCGTTTCACAAAACGTTTGCTTTTTGCATACCGGTCCGGTGCTCCGCATAAATTGAAGCAAAGCGCGGAGGTGAAAACGTATGCACGTAATCGTTTTATCGAAAAAGAAAGTGATCGCAGGCGCCGTCATCGGCGTGCTGCTGATCGCGGGAATTGTGATCGGCGTCGTGATGCTGACCAAGGGGGAGGCGGCGCCGTCGTCCGTACCGACCATGGCGACCGTCGAAAACTACGAGCTGCAGATGATCCCTTACACGGCAAAGGAGGTACCGGTTTACTCGGTGAGCCGTGAGGACAAAGCGATCGCCCTGACGATCGATGCGGCGTGGGACGCGGACAAAACCGAAAAGATCCTGGATATTCTGGATCAATACAACGTCAGGGCGACGTTCTTCCTGTGCGGCGTATGGGTCAAGGCGTATCCGGATACCGTTCAGGCAATCGCTTCGCGCGGGCATGTGATCGGGAATCATTCCATGACGCACCCGCACATGAACCGGCTGACGGAGCAGGAGATTGAAAAGGAGATCGTCGAGCTGGACGAGGCGGTTGCCGCGCTGACGGGAACGCATACGACGCTTTTCCGGGCGCCGTTCGGGGAGTACAACGATCTTGTCGTCAATACGGTGCGCCGTCTCGGGTATGAGATCGTTCAGTGGGACGCCGACAGCATCGACTGGAAGGAGGGCCGCTCGGAAGAAGCGATTCTGAAAACGGTGCTTTCCAAAATAAAGCCGGGCAGCATCATCCTGTCGCACAACAACGGATATCACATCGAGACGTATCTGCCGAAGCTGATTGAAAAAGCGCAGGCCGACGGCTACACGTTCGTCACCGTGCCGGAACTGCTTCCCGAGGGAGAGCGCAAGGTCGATGCAAACGGCGTTTGCCGGGGAAAGTGACGTATGTTTCTCACCAACGGTGAGAATTCTGAAATGGAGCAAATCTGTGAAGATTGCCCGAAGCGCTTGCGCCGCCGGAAGAACCCGTTTACAATAGAAGAAAAACGGCGCTATGAAGAACGCGGCGAAACGGGAGGTTCACATGAAAACAGCGGTTCGATATTATTCCCGGTCCGGAAACACCGAAAAGATTGCGGATGCGATTGCAAAGGAGGCGGAGGTACGGCCCGAAACGGTCGGAACGGATCTGACCGAACCCGTGGAGCTTCTGTTTCTCGGAAGCTCTCTCTATAAGTTCACCTATGAACCGTCCGTCGGCGCGTTTCTGAAGCGAAACGCGGATCGCATCGGAAAGGTGGCGCTGTTCGGCACATCGGCTTCGGGGAAATCGACCTATCCAAAACTCAAGCCGCTGCTCGACGCTCTGCAGATCCCGCTTTGTGAAGTGGAATTTGTTTGCCTCGGCAAGTTTTTATTTGCCAACAAGGGCCGTCCGAATGAAGCCGACGTCGCCGCCGCCGCAGCATTTGCAAAATCCGTACTGAAGCAGCCGTAACCGGATTCCGGATGAAATCAAAAGAGCGCTTTGTATTCAGCGCTCTTTTTTTCGGTCACTTCTGCCGGAGATCGCCAGTTCCCGCGCAAATTCCGAGGGATGCTTCAGATCGTAATTCTGGTGCGCTTCTTCGGCGGGATAAAACGATCGGAACGGTTCCAAAGCAATACAGACGGGCCGTGGATCGGCGTCTGAAAGCGCGTTCAGGGCGTCTTTCGCCTGCCGGTATTGCGCCTGATCCGTCCAGTAAATTGCAAGCGTATAGGAGGCGCCGCGATCGATAAACTGACCGCCGCCGTCGTACGGATCGACGCTCCAAAGATACAGGTCCAGCAGCGCGGAATACGGGATCCGGTCGGGATCGTACTCGACGCGGATCGTTTCCCGGTGATGCGTCAGGCCGTGCTTCACGGCCTCATACGTCGGGTTCGGTTCGTTTCCGCCCGCATAGCCCGCGGTCACGGACAGCACGCCCTTTTGTTCCCGAAAGACGGGGGTGATGCACCAAAAGCATCCGCCCGCAAAGTAGGCCGCGCTCATAGCATTTCTCCGAAATCCGCATTGGCCTCTATCACCTTTGCAAATGCTTCCAGACCTGCCCGGTCCGCATCCGTGAACCGATCGAAAACGGGGCTGTCCAGATCGAGCACGCCGATGACCGCATCGCCGCAGCGGATCGGCACCACGATTTCCGCGTTGGAGGCGCTGTCGCAGGCGATATGGCCGGGAAACTGATGCACGTTTGGCACGACGACCGTCTGCCCGCGCTGCGCTGCGATCCCGCAAACGCCTTTGCCCGGCAGGATATGAATGCAGGCAACCTTTCCGCAGAACGGACCGAGAACGAGCCGTCCGTTCCGGAGCAGATAAAAACCGGCCCAGTTCAACGCGGGAAGCGTGTCGTAAAGCAGCGCCGCGGCGTTCGCAAGCAGCGGAACATAGTGCGGTTCGGCCTCGGCAAGCGACTGCAGCTGCGCGCAAAGCGATTCGTAATCCATGATTATTCTCCTTGTCTGTCGGACAGATTGCGCTCGTCCGTTTGGAAAAACCGGACGCCCGCCTGCGGACGCTGCAGCTCGGTGCAAAAGAACGCGGGATAGCACCGGATCGGATCGTCCGGCGCGACCCAACGCAGGAATTCCTCCTGATCGTCCTCGAAAAAGCTCGGGCTTTGCGGGGAAAATTCTTCCGGAACTTTCATGAAAAAGAAGAATGCAATTTCATAGATCGGTTTTCCGAAATTGGACGGCGCATCGCCGTAAAAATAATTCTCGTGTACGAACCCGAGCCGGTCGATCTCCATGGAAACGCCCGTTTCCTCCCAAACTTCCCGGACCACGGCTTCCTCGGCGGTTTCCCCGAACCGGATCCGTCCGCCGACCGAGTACAGATAATCCGGCCGGTTCCGGTTGCCGACCATCAGGATCCGGCCGTCTTTTTGAATGATTGCGCCGACGCGGAGATTGATCAGTCCGTTTCCGCACGGAACGGTCATATCCTGCTGCATATTGTCTCCTTTTTTCGAACGGTATTGCGTCAAACCGAAAAGAGAAACGACAGACCGCCGCTGCCTTCGCTGGCATGAGAGAGATTCCGGCGCTTCATCCGGCTTGTGTTACCAGCTTGCCGCATACGCCGCAAGCGCAAGAGCGATTTCAAAATGTCCGGCGTCATGCTGGGTGTGTCGGATCTGATCCTTTTCTTTTCGCATTGTCCATTCCGGCGCGTCCAGTAGATCGCCGCCGGTGAAGAACATATAGACTTCAAGCCCTCTGAAGTCGCAAACCGCCTGAACGGCGGAACCTTCCATCTCCACGGAAATACAGCCGTCTTTTTTATGTTTTTCAAAGTGATTGACCGTTTCCCGATAGTATGCATCCGTCGTCCAGGTTTTTCCCAGGACATACGGGATGCCGTTCTCTTTCATGAACGCTTCCACAACGGGCGCGTTTTTGATTCGGATATAGTCGGAGGCCGGCGCGTAATGATACGAAGTGCCTTCGTCCCGGTACGCCTCGGTCGGGATCATAACCTTTCCCCGGGCGATTTCCTTGTTCAGACAGCCCGCGCCGCCGAAATGGATGATCTTTCGGGTGTTCAGGATTTCCCGGATTTCCTCCACCGTTGCCGCGCAGGCGGGCGCACCGACCCAGGTCTTGGAAAACCCGTATTTTTTGCCGTTGTAATCGATGCGGTAAACCGGCGTCGAGCCGTGCGCCATCCGCAATTCTCCGACGGTTTCGCAGGCATAGTTTTCAACCACGTATTGTTCGATGACGTGTGAAAAAGTAAAGATCACGGCCTCCGCCGCGGGAGCGTTTTCGTTGATGTGCGGATTGATTTTGGCAGGAGACAGAGTATCGTATGCGTTTGTTATCATGGAATGGATCACCTTTCTGTTCGGCTCGTCGCAGCGCCGTGTGAAACGGTTCTATGGGACGATTCTATCACATTCCGTCGTCCCTTTCAATAAGAATCTTTTTGTCCCGGAGGGCAAAAGGTTTCCGTGCCGCCGAAAGAGAAGCTGCTCGCAAAGGGACATTTCCGGCGAGCCGGATTTGGCTACCGAACCGTCATCGCCAGTTCTATCTCGTCATCGGTGCTGCTCCCGGTGGGGGAAAAGCCCTTGCTTTCATACAGCTTTCTGGCGACGGGATTGTTTTTGCCGCAGGTCAGGGCAACCCTGTCCGAATCGCCGAAGGGCTTTGTTCGGATATACTCCATCACGCGGTTCAAAGCTTCGCTGCCGAACCCGCGTCCCTGCTCCGCCCGGTCGATCATCATGTGCCAGATGTCATACTCGGGGATGTCGTAGTCATAGATCACCATGACATATCCGACCATTTTCCCATCGGCATAGATTCCAAACGGCTGACATTGATCTCTGTAAACATAGGCCTGTGCAAGACTCCGTATGGGGTGAGAAACGAAATCCTCCTGTCCGGGCGCAAGACAGAGATGAAATGCGTCAAGAAAGTTTTCCTCTGTGATTGCTTTCAGTTCTACCATCGATACCTCCGTAAACTCCGGTCTCGGCAGAAAAAGGTTTTGCTGTATCAGACATATATAAGCAGTTCCGGCTGTCAGGAAAAAAGAGCTGTTTGCGCCGAAGCGCTCCTCAAGAGACGGGGCGGTGTCTGAATCGTCGAACCTGTTTTGGCATTTCCCTGTGTGACAATTATCTCTCCCAAATCTGTACTTCAAGAATATCGCCGTTTGATTTACCGAGTTGTTTTCTTATGGATTTCAAAACGTCAATCACGTAGCAAATATTCCCGTTCTCGTCTTTAACGCCCATATTGACTATACTGCCGTCGTACGGCACCCCGTCAAATGTTGCGTGGACTTTTACTCGTCCCTTTCCAAACGCTTTTCGGATATCGAAAGGAAAAACGATATAAGCCCCGCCGCTTTTCGGATCAACACATAACTGCGCGGAAAAACGATATGTTTTTTCATTTTCCAATTCAGATACCCTCTTTATATCTCGATTTGTCGGAATGATTATATCATATCCCGCCGGTGATAACAACAAAAACCTCTCTTGCTCCGGCAGACAAAAGCGGACTTCCATGATGCCGCCGCCTTCGGCGGCTGATGCTGTTTCTCCGCTTCGCTTCGAACTGAATGCGGATCGCCGCGCATGATGTGTTCCGCTTTTCATGCGCAAAGCGCACTTCACATCCAAAGGATACATCACGTTCCGCGCAAGCGGAACACATCATTCAAAAACGCCTTCGGATGATTATCCTATTATGATGAAAGAATAATGATGCTGCTCCCGATGGTCGCAATGCTGTATCTTCGCTGCGCTTCGAAATGATGTCGCGTCACTTCGTGCCGCAATGATGCAATGTTTGCCCTTCATGTCCCGCAGGACACATCATCAGCGCAGCGACATCCTTGCCGAAGGCAGCATCATTTGCCCGGCAGGGCAAACATCATTCAAAAACGCTCCTTTGTCCGGTAGACAAAAGGAGCGTTTTTGCTGTGTAAGACCGCGCAAAAGAACACCAAGGCATAGAAAGAGCTCGTAAAACACATTCCTGCGGACAGTTTGACGAACAGGAGCTGTTTTACAGCAAAACGGTATCACCGTTAGCCGAGATCTGTTTGATCGTACCGTTGCGTACGATGTACGCTTCCCCCCGCAGTTCCTCCATACCGTCTTTTACCAGTATGTAACTGCCGTCCGCAATGTAATAGAAAGTCCTTCCTATACTGTCAGGCAGTATTATCTCGTTGATATAGTTGAGGCCATCCAGCGT
Organism: uncultured Eubacteriales bacterium; assembly: GCA_902768795.1. Classification (GTDB taxonomy): domain Bacteria; phylum Bacillota; class Clostridia; order Christensenellales; family CAG-138; genus UBA3792. The sequence goes on along the minus strand of CACXMS010000003.1, from coordinate 71,885 downwards.
TTTGTCTTTCCAATAATTATAATGGGGCAGGATCGTAGTCTTTGTGAAACCAAGACCGGTCAAAAATCTCTTATAATCGGGATCGAGTGCCTCGCCATCCTCCTCGGGCGCGGCATAAACGGTTTCGGCGCAGTTCATGCTTCCGGCGCTGATCGCCCAAATGACGCCGTCATAGGACTTCAACAGATCAGCAAGCCCCATATCTTTGAAAAAACAATTCTGCGACGGCGTGTGCCCACCACCGAGAATGATGAAATTCGCCTGCCGGATCAGCTCCTCTGCCTGAGAAGCGTTCCTGCCGTCCACACAGATAAAGCTCTCGAATTGAAATCCCGAATACTCAAAGCCATCTCTGGTATCGTCGGTAATATAATCGTTAAACTCAAAGTCGTCGGGACCGTCGCTGAAGTAAAGCGCACGGCATGGAGCGGGAAAAACACTGCGCAATTCGTCGATCAAACGGTTGTCGGGGATCATTTCGGATTTGTCGTCGCACCCCGGTCTGTCTGTGAAAGTATTGCCTGTAAGAAAAAGTATCATGGCCTGCCTCCGTTTCTTTCGTTTGATAAGGATAACTATACCATATTTCTGCCAACATAAAAAACCTCTTTTGCCATGGTAGACAAAAGAGGCTTCTTTCATGGCGGAGAGACTGGGATTCGAACCCAGGGTCCCTTTAGGGGACACAGCATTTCGAGTGCTGCACCATCGACCTCTCGGACATCTCTCCATTTTTGGTCAGCAGAAGCAGTATAACGCATTCGGGCAAAAAAAGCAAGTCCGAATTTGCGGCATTTCTCAAATTCCGCGTAAATCGGAAAAGAATCGGCGCAGGAGTGCGGAACAGTCCGCTTCCAAAACGCCGCCGACCGTCTCCGCGCTTGCGTCAAACCAACGGTCGGTCAGGTCGATTTTCGAGCCGCAGCAGCCCGTCACGGGCGCAAATGCGCCGTAAACAAGGCGGGGGAGACGAAGGTTCAGCAGCGTTCCCGCGCACATCGCGCACGGTTCAAGCGTCACGTACAGCGTGCAGCCGTCCAGGGATCCGAGCGCACGGTAGGCGCTTTTCAGAGCAATCAGCTCGGCGTGCATCCAGGGCTCGCCGCTTTGTACGCAGAGATTGTGCGCTTTTGCTATGACGCGGTCGTTTTGAACGACGACCGCACCGACAGGCACCTCGTTTTCGGCGAGCGCCTTTTCGGCTTCCGTAAGCGCGAGCCGCATCCCCTGTTCATCGGTCATGGCGCAGCACCTCCTCGGTGTCAAAGTCCGGATAGATGACCCGGGCAAGCGTCAGTCCGTGCGCCGGGGCTGTCGGGCCGGCGTCGGTCCGCTTCGCGGAAGACAAAGCGGTTCGAATCGCGTCGGCCGGGAGCCGGTGTTCGCCGATGTCAAGCATCGTTCCGACCAGAATGCGGACCATGTTATACAGGAACCCGTTTCCCGAAACCGTGTAGATCCAAAACGCGCCTTCCTTTCGCCATTCCGACTGCTCCACCGTGCGAACGGTGTTCTCCATGCTCGTTCCGGAAGACATGAACGCCCGAAAGTCGTGCGTTCCGACCACATCCGCGGCAGCCGACTGCATCGCATCAAAATCGGGAACGTGATGGAGCTGCAGCGCGGTATTGCGGGAAAAGACGTCCGCGTGCGCGCCGATGTGAATCCGATAGAGATATTGCTTCTTTTTGGCGGAGAAACGGGCGTGAAAACCGGGATCGCATTCTTCGGACCAGAGCACGCGGATGTCGGGCGGCAGATGCATGTTTACGGCGATCGCAAACTTGTCCGCCGCCATGCGCGCGTCGGTATCGAAATGTGCAACCTGCGCGAGGGCGTGTACGCCGCTGTCGGTTCGCCCCGATCCGTGCAGCGCGATGGGCTGCTTTGTGACTTCGCGGAGCGCGCGCTCAACGGTTTCCTGCACGGAAACGCCGGTCGGCTGCGTTTGCCAGCCGACGTACGCCGTGCCATCGTATGCAATTATCAGACGAATCCGTCGCATCTGCTTCACCAAATGATAAAAACCGCAAGCGTAGCGCCGAAAAACGCAAGCGTAATCAACCCCGCAAAAAGATCCTGTTTTCCGAATTTCAAAGAATGCAGCCGCGTGCGCCCTTCGCCGCCGTGGTAGCAGCGCGATTCCATCGCGGTCGCAAGCTCGTCGGCTTTGCGAAAAGACGAAACGAACAGTGGGATCAGGATCGGGATCATGCTCTTCACCCGCGCGAACAGATTTCCGGATTCCAGATCGGCGCCGCGGGAAAGCTGCGCTTTCATGATTTTATCCGATTCCTCGATAAGCGTCGGGATGAACCGAAGCGCGATCGTCATCATCATGGCAAGCTCGTGCGCCGGGAAGTGAATGACGCGCAGCGGATTCATCAGCCGTTCAATTCCGTCGGTTAGCTTGATCGGCGACGTCGTCAGCGTCAGAAGCGAAGCGCCCGTTACCAGCAGAGCGATGCGGATCGTGATGAAGAAGGACTGGTAGATCGCTTCCCATGTGAGCCGCCAGATCCAGATTTGAAAGATTTCATGCTCGCCGGTTGTGAAAAACAGGTTCAGAATGAACATGAAGACCAACAGCAGCCGGATCGGCTTGAGCGATTTCAGAATATAGCTGACCGGAATCTTTGAGAGAATCAGCGCCAGCAGAAGAAACGCGAACGGCAGAATAAACGCCGGGATGGATTCGACAAAGAACACCATCGCAACGTAAACGATCATGATCAGGATCTTTGTGCGCGGATCGCATTGGTGCAGCAGCGAATTGCCGGCGACAAACTGACCGAGGGTGATGTCACGCATGGCGCATCCTCCCTTCGATCCAGTCGAGCAGGGGCTGTTCGTCGTTAAAGACCGTCGGCGCGTCAAATCCGTTCTGCTTCAGGAGCATTCCGAGGCAGGTCATCTGCGGAACGGAAAGACCGAGCCGGAACAGTTCCTCGGCGTGCATAAAAACGGCCTTCGGCGTATCGTCAAACGCGATTCTGCCGCCGTCGAGCACGAGCATCCGCGTCGCGTGGCGCGCAAGGTCTTCCATCGAGTGCGAGATCATCAGGATCGTGCAGCCTTCTTCGCGGCGCAGATCCTCGAGGATCGCCAGGATCGCCTGACGGCCGATCGGATCGAGCCCGGCCATCGGTTCATCGAGAACGAGGTATTTCGGCCGCATTGCCAGAACGCCGGCGAGGGCGGCGCGCCGCTTTTCGCCGCCGGACAGCTCGAACGGCGATTTTCCCGAAAATGCATCGGGGTCGAGCCCGACGCGCTCCAGCGCGTAAAGCACGCGCGCTTTGATTTCTTCCTCGGGCAGCTTCATGTTTCGCGGGCCGAAGGCAATGTCGTCGTAAACGGTTTCCGCAAAGAGCTGGTATTCGGGGTATTGAAACACCATGCCGACAAGCGAGCGCACGAGCCGCCGTTCGGCCTTGTCGGAAAGATCGTGCCCGTCAATGAGGACGTGCCCTTTTTCACACGGAATCAGACCGTTCAGGTGCTGTACCAGCGTGGATTTTCCGCTGCCCGTATGTCCGGCGATGCCGAGAAAAGCGCCCTCCTCCACGGTGAAAGAAACGTGTTCGAGCGCGAACTGCGAATTGTCGGCATTGCCGTACCGATAGGAGAGATCGTTTACAACAATGGACATAATTCCTCCGCGATCGCCTCGGATCGCATGGCCTGCTCGGAGATCGGAACGCCGATTCCGCGCAGACGGTCGGCAAGCCGGATCGCTTCCGGCTCGGCAAGGGAACATTCCTTCAGCAGCGCCTTGTCGCGGAAGATTTCCGTCGGCGTGCCTTCCCTTGCAATCCTGCCGTGATTCATCACAATGACGCGGTCACAATCCGTGACCTCCTCCATGTATTGCGTGACCATCAGAACGGTGAGTCCGCTGTCGTGCAGCTCCTTCAGGGTGCGGATCAGATCCGCGCGCCCCTTCGGATCGAGCATAGCGGTCGCTTCGTCCATCACAAGGATCTGCGGACGCAGCGCCAGCATTCCGGCGATTGCGATGCGCTGCTTTTGCCCGCCGGAAAGCGTGTGCACGGCGCGCTCGGCAAATTCCCGCATGCCGACGGTATCGAGCGCAGCGTCCACGCGCTCGCGGATCAGGGCGGGTTCAACGCCGAGATTTTCCGGCCCGAACGCAACGTCCTCCTCCACAATGGTGGTGACGATCTGATTGTCGGGGTTCTGAAATACGATGCCGACGGTCTGCCGGATCGGAAGAATGTTCGCTTCGTCGGCGGTCGAAAGACCGTTGACCAAAACGGTTCCGGCAGTCGGAAGCAGCAGCCCGTTGATGTGCTTGGCAAGCGTGCTTTTTCCACTGCCGTTGTGTCCGACTACGGCGACAAACGATCCGTCCTCAATCGTGAGCGAAACGTCGTCCAGCGCTTTTTGCACAGATTCCTCATATTGAAAAGTTACATGATCGAATTGAATCAAAACACAAAGTCCTCTCAAAAGTCGAAATCATTATACAGGGATTCTTTACATTTTTCAAGTAGTTTGCTAAACTGAAGAAAAAGGGGGAATGCAGGATGCTGACATGTCTGAAGCATGCGGACGCGATCGTTTCATGCGACGGAGCGGATTCCGTCTACCGCAACTGCGATCTTTGGTTTTCGGACGGCGTGATCGCGCATATCGGCGCGTGGGAGAAAACGCCGGACCGGGCGTATGACTGCACGGGAATGCTCGTTTATCCGGGACTTGTGAACACGCATCACCATCTCTATCAGTATTTCACGCGCAACCTTGCCGCCGTGCAGAATTTCGAGCTGTTCGATTGGCTGAAGGCGCTGTATGAGATCTGGAAAAACCTGAACGATAACACGGTTTATCTGAGCTCGCTGTGCGGCATGGCGGAGCTTATGCGCTATGGCTGCACGACCTGCTTCGATCATCATTATGTCTTTCCCGCCGGCACCGCAGATCTGATCGGCGCGCAGGTCGAAGCGGCGAATCGGCTCGGAATCCGGCTGCACGCTTCCCGCGGCAGCATGGATCTATCCGTCAAGGACGGCGGTTTGCCGCCCGACAGCGTGGTTCAGTCCGTTGACGAAATCCTTCGCGACAGCGCGCGGATCATCGAAACCTACCATGATCCGGCACCGTTTTCGATGCGGCGCATTGTGCTGGCGCCGTGCTCGCCGTTTTCGGTATCGGAGGCGCTGCTGCGCGAAAGCGCGGCGCTGGCGAGACAGTACGGCGTGCAGCTGCATACGCATCTTTGCGAAACGAAGGATGAGGAACGCTATACCCTGGAACGGTTCGGGATCCGGCCGTTTGCGTATATGGAATCGGTCGGCTGGACCGGAAGCGACGTGTTTTACGCGCACGGCATCCATTTTAACGATGACGAGCTGGATCGGATCGCTCAAACGGGGACAAAGATCGCGCATTGCCCGTGTTCCAACATGAAGCTGTCGAGCGGCGTGATGCGGATTGCGGATATGCGGGAGCGGGGGATCACGATCGGCCTCGGCGTGGACGGATCGGCAAGCAACGACGGGAGCAACCTGCTCGAAGAACTGCGGACGGCGTACCTGCTGCATCGGCTGAAATGGGGCGACCGTGCGCCGACGGGATATGAGCTTTTGAAAATCGCGACGGCGGGCGGCGCAAGCGTGCTCGGACGCGACGACATCGGCACGATCGAGGTCGGAAAAGCGGCGGACGTTTTTGCCGTTCGCAAGGGACTCGATCTGGTGTGCGCCGACGGCGATCCGATGAATCTGTTCGGAACAGTCGGTCTGCACCGTCCTTGCGACCTCGTGTTTGTGAACGGCGTCTGCACCGTGCAGGACGGCGCCGTTTGCGGATTGGACGAAGAAAGGATCCGTACCGAAGCGACGGCGGAGGTCAGTCGCCTTCTTGGGGCGCAATAAAGGTAACTTCGCCGCGCTCAAGCGGGATCAGCGCGCCTTCGGAGCACACCAAAAGCCGAAAATCCCGGTCAACGGACTGGGCGACGCCGGATTTTGGCGTACCGTTTTCCGAAAATGCAACGCGCCTTCCGAAAACGATCTGCAGGTTCCGATACGCTTCCCAGAAAGCGATTTCGGGAAGCCGTTCGTAATAGCCCGCAAACCGTTCGAGATACCGGAGCAGAAACGCTTCCCGCTCGGAAGCCGAAAGCGGCCGGTCAAAGATCCCGCCGACGACCGGATCAAGCGACGCGGGAAGGTTTTTCGGAACGTTCAGATCGAATCCGATCCCGACGATGGCATACCGCAGTTGGCCGCTTTGATCGAGCGCGCCTTCCGTCAGAATTCCGGCGACCTTTTTCCCGTCGAGATAAAGATCATTGACCCACTTGATGCGGCAATCCTTTCCGTACGAACGCACGGTTTCGGCGGCGGCGACGGCGGCGAGGCATGTCAGCGCGGCGGGCCGGATCGGCATTTTCGGACGAAGCAGCAGAGAAGAATAAAGCCCGCTGCCCGCCGGCGAGAAGAACGCGCGGCCGAGCCGTCCGCGCCCCGAAGTCTGGCGCTCGGCGGTGAGAACATACCCTTCCGGGGCGCCGTCTTTTGCGAGCGCTTTCAACGCCGTATTGGTCGAATCAATCGTTTCGACAAAATGCAAATCGAATTTCATGCATACAGTATAATTCGTTTTTTGTACGATAGCAAGAAAAAAACGCGGTACTAAACGGAGCGCTCCGCCGCATACGATTGCGTATGGAACGGATCCGATTCGCGGATGCTCTCGGGAGCATTTCATGGGATATGCCGATTCTTCTGCTGCTGCTCGGAACCGGCATTTATTTTTTCTTCCGGCTCGGCGTTTTTCCGGTGCGATACGCGGGCCGCATCACCTTGGCGCTGTTTCGGAAAGATAAGAGGAGCGGCGACGGCGCCGTTTCTCCGCAGCAGGCGCTTTGCACGGCGCTTGCGGGAACGATCGGGACGGGGAATATCGCGGGCGTCGCCGGCGCGATCGCGCTGGGCGGCCCGGGCGCGATCTTTTGGATGTGGATTTCGGCGCTGTTCGGGATGGCCACAAAATATGCGGAGATCGTATTGACGCTGCTGACGCGGGGGAAGGACGCATCCGGCGAATGGCACGGCGGCGCGGCGATTGCGCTGCGAGATCGGTTCGGACGGTTCGGCAGGGCGCTTTCGGCGGCTTTCTGCGTTTTCACGGTTGCGGCGTCGTTTGGAATCGGAAATCTTGTACAGATGCATACGATCGCCGAAAGCGTGCTTTTTGCGACGGCAAAATTCTGCACGGTCCCGGAAAGCGCGGCGCGCGTGCTTGCGCTTGCGGCGGGGCTTATTGTCGCTGCGCTTGTGGGGATATGGTCGCGCGGGGCGGCGCGCGTCGGCCGCGTTGCGGAGCGGATCGTGCCGGTGATGAGCATCCTGTATCTTTTTACCGTCGGCACAGTCATTGTCCGTTTCATTGACCGTGTTCCGGCGGCGCTGGCTCTGATCGTTCGCGCGGCGTTCTGCCCGCGGTCGGCGGTCGGCGCGGCGGCCGGGATCGGCATAAGACAGGCGCTGGAAAAGGGACTTTCGCGCGGGGTGCTGTCCAACGAGGCGGGGCTCGGTTCGGCGCCGCTCGCGCATGTGTCGGCAACGGCGGATTCCCCGGTCCGGGAGGGCTTTCTCGGCGTTGCGGAGGTCTTTTTTGTGACGATGATCGTTTGCACGTCGACGGCGCTTGCTCTGCTGCTTCCATCGTTGGCCGGCGCGGGCGGATATCGGATTCCTTACGGAACGCCGTGCGGCGCGGAATGTGTCGAAGCCGCGCTGGAAACGGTGCTTTCTCCGCGCCTGTCGTCGGGATTGCTCGGGCTGACGCTGCTCTTTTTCTCCTTTTCCAGCATCATCACATGGCTTTTCTACGGGTCGCGCTGTGCCGAAGACTTGTTTGGAAAGCGCTTTGCCGCAGTTTATCGCGTTCTGTTTCTTGCGATGCTGCCCGTGGCGGCGCTGTCGGAACCCGGATTCGTATGGAAGGCGGCGGAAGTGCTGAACGCGCTGATGGCCGTTCCGAACCTGATCGCGCTTCTGCTGCTGCAAAAGCGCGTGATCCGGCAAACGAAACGCTATTTTCAGCGAAGGAAGGATGGTGCTTGAAACCAACGGACGTGTGTGCTATAATACGGGCATCGAAGAAACGGAGAGAGACATGGAACGGACAAAAATCGGCGTATTTGACAGCGGACTCGGCGGACTGACGGTCTTGAATGAGATTTGCAGATACAATGACGGGCTGGATATCATCTATTTCGGGGACACGGCGCGCGTGCCGTACGGTTCCCGCTCCCCCGAAACGATCGCGCGGTATGCGGAACAGGACGTTCGGTTTCTGCTGGCGCAGGGCGTGGAGGCGATCGTGATCGCCTGCGGCACCGTCAGCGCGACGTGCATCGACCTGCTGCGAAGCCGGTATCGCATTCCGATTCTCGGCGTCATTGAACCGGCGGCGTCCGAAGCCGTTCGCATGACGAAAACGGGGCATATCGGCGTGCTCGGCACGAAAGCGACGGTTCAAAGCGGCGCTTACGCAAAGGAGATCGGGCGCGTTTCGGAGGGAAAAAGAGTCACCGGCGTGGCATGCCCATTGTTCGTGCCGCTGATCGAAAACGGGTTTGTCGAGGACGATCCGATCACGCTGCTTACGGTCGAACGGTATCTTGCGCCGATCCGGAACACCGATATCGATACGCTGATCCTCGGCTGCACGCATTATCCGTTCCTGACGAACGCCATCGGCGCGTTTTTGCCGGGCGTCCGGCTGCTGAATATCGGCACGGCGCTTGCCCAAAAGCTTTCGCATGCAATCCCGCTGCAAAAAAACGATGCGCCGTCCGACGTTGCCTACTACGTCAGCGACGACGACGCATCGTTCCGGTCGATCGCAAACGCGCGTCTTGACGCAATCCCGGCGGGCGTCGTGCAGAAAATCAATATTGAATCCTATTAAAGAATCCCATCATAACCGCAAACCGGCTCCCATATACTGTACCACAGTGTATGGGAGTTTTCCATACCGGAATGGGGGAAAGCGGTTTGTACGAATTGGAAGAACGAATCATGGCGGAAGCGAACTACATTCTGGAGCATCGGGCGACGGTGCGCGATGCCGCAAAGGTGCTGCACGCCGGAAAGAGCACCGTGCACAAAGATGTGACGGCACGGCTGGAATCCATGCATCCGGGACTTGCGAAAGAAGTGCGCGCGATCCTGGAGATCAACAAGGCGGAGCGGCATATCCGCGGCGGAAAAGCGACGCACGATAAATACGCCGCGCGGCGTCAGCGGCTGGAGGAGGCGACACAGCAGGCGTAGACGCGGATCGCGCCCGCCTGTTTCAGCGTTTTGGCGCATTCGTAAACCGTTGCGCCCGTTGTGAAGATGTCGTCGATCAGAACGATCCGAAGCCCTTTGCAGGCCGGATCCGCGGTGAAACTGTTCCGGATATTCTTCCGGCGCGCCGCGGGATCGAGAAACCGCTTTTGCGGAAGCGAATACCGCGTTTTTGCCAGCAGCGCGCTGCTGTACGGAATCTTTGTCCGCGCAGAGAGATACTGCGTCAGCAATTCGCTGTGATTAAAGCCGCGGACAAGCTCCCTTGCCGGGTGCATCGGAACCGGAACAAGAACATCCGCCTGCCACGCGTCGGGGATCGTCAGATACTGCGCGAGAAACGGCGCAAACTGACGGTTCCGGTGCATTTTCATCGAAAGGATGGCGCGTTTGAGCAGATCGTTGTACTGCAGTCCGACGGAAAGACCGTCCAGCGGCTGCAAATAGGATGGCGTCGGGCAAAGCAGAACCTGCGTCCGACACTCCTCACAAAGCCCTTCCGCGTCGAGAACCGATTCCCGTCCGCAAAGGTAGCAGTGGTAAGGCCCGGGCGCAAGCAGATCCAGCATCGTTTCGCCGATTCGGTTGTCAGAGAAGCGCCGCATATTCGATCAGTCGCTGCCGGAGCGACGTGCGCCGGTCGTTGTGCTGCGCGGTATGCACCATCCGCGCGATCGTTTCCGAACGTCCGACACAGTAAACGAGTTTCTTCGCCCGCGTGATCGCCGTATAGAGCAGGTTGCGGGTCAGCAGCATCGGCGGCCCGCCGGCAAGCGGCAGAAGCACGGTGCGAAATTCGCTGCCCTGGCTCTTGTGGATCGTAATGCAGTACGCAAGCTCCAGTTCATCGAATTTGGAGTATTCGTAGACGGCTGCGCGTCCGTCGTCAAACACGACGGTTCCCGTTTTTGCGTCCGGATTCAACGAAACGAGCGTACCGAGGTCGCCGTTGAAAACGCCGATTCCTTCGGAGTATCCGCCGCCGGGTTCGCTTTTGCGCCATTCCGTCTTATAATCGTTTTTGATCTGCATGATCTTGTCGCCCTCGCGGAAGACCGTCTCGCCGTACAGCCGTTCGATTTTATCGGGGGCGGGCGGGTTCAGTACGCGCTGCAGATGCGCGTTCAGCGCGGCGACGCCGAGCGGTCCGGTCTTCATCGGAACAAGCACCTGTACGTCCATCAGCGGTTCCGCGGTTCCGAGGCGGCTCCGTTCCTTCAGAACCAGATCGGTGATTCGCATCAGGATCCGATCCGGATTCGGCAATTCTTCAAACAGGAAGTCGGAGTTTTCCGAAGCCAGGATCGGCATCCGCCCCTCGTTGACAAGATGCGCGTTCTGCACGATACGGCTGCGCTGCGCCTGACGGAAGATTTCGGTCAGGCGACAGGTCGGGACGCAGCCCGACCGGATCGCGTCGAGCAGCACGCTTCCGCAGCCGACCGGCGGAAGCTGATCGCTGTCCCCGACCAGAATCATGCGCGTTCCGCTCGGAATGGCTTTCAAAAGCGCGTACATCAGCGGAACATCGACCATCGACATTTCATCGACGATCACCGTATCATAGAGCAGCGGGTTTTCCGCGTTGCGGGTGAACCCTTCGCCCGGAATGTACTCCAGAAGGCGGTGGATGGTACAGGCGTCGAACCCGGTTGCCTCGCTCATTCGCTTTGCGGCGCGTCCGGTCGGCGCCGTCAAAGCGACCGCAAGCCCCGCTTCCTGCATCAGATGCGCGATAAAGCGGATGATCGTCGTTTTGCCGGTTCCGGGCCCGCCGGTCAGGATCAGAAGTCCCGCATTCAGCGCGGCAAGAACGGCGTCGCGCTGCTGTCCGGACAACTCGAGCTGCAGCTCGGTTTCCACAGCGCCGATATCCCAGACTTCGGCAGCGGGCGCGTTCCGAAGCATCAGGAGCCGCTTTGCAAGGTAATCCTCCATCTTGGAGAGGTACGGCAGAAAGATCGCGTCGACGCCGTCGACCTGCTCGCCGACCAGATCGCAGCCGTCCAGCATCCAGTCCACGGCGTCCGAAAGCATCTCCGGTTCAGCGCCGAGCAGCTTGCGGCAGGTGAGGAGTAATTCCTCCCGCGGCAGAAACATGTCGCCGCGCTCGTCCCTGGCGCGCATCAGCGCGTAGCGAACGCCGGCTTGCAGCCGCGCAAGCGAATCCGCTTCAAAACCGGAGACGTTCTGCGCGATCCGGTCGGCGGTCAGAAAACCGATGCCGTCGATATCATCGATCAGCTGATACGGGTTTTCCTGAATTTTCGCAAGACAAAGATCGCCGTAAACGGAGATCATGCGGCTTGCCTGGTTCACGGTTACGCCGTACGGCTCCAGGGCAAGCAGAACGTTGCGAAGCAGCGCGTTCTCACGGTAGGACGATAGAATCATCGCGGCTTTTTTCGCGCCGATACCCGGGACTTCCAGAAGCCGGTCCGGATCGTGCTCGATGATCTGCAGCGTATCGAGCCCGAAGTGCGACACGATTGTATTCGCAAGACTCGGTCCGACGCCGCGGATCACGCCGCTCGAAAGGTATGCTTTGATGGCGGTTTCCGTGGAAGGCGCAACGCGCGAATAGCTTTGCACGGAAAACTGGGAACCGAAACGCGCGTTGTAGGTCGTTTCGCCCTGCATCTCTACGGTATCGCCGACGTCCAGAAGCGGCATTTTCCCGACGGCCGTGACCGCCTGCTTTCCGGTATCGGGCAGCACGGAAAGAACGGTATAACCGTTCGATGCGTTCCGATAGATGATGCTTTGTACGATGCCGTTCAGTACCATAAAAAGGTAAAATGCCTCCCGGAATCCGGGAGGCGGTTCGGGTCAGAAATCGAGGCGCGCTTCGATGTATGCTTTCAGATCCGTGATCGGGATCCGCACCTGTTCCATCGTATCGCGGTCGCGCACGGTGACGCAGCCGTCGTTGACGGAGTCAAAATCATAGGTGACGCACAGCGGCGTGCCGATCTCATCCTCGCGGCGATACCGCTTGCCGATTGAGCCGGTTTCGTCGAAGTCGACCATGAAATGCTTCGACAGCATACGGTAAACCTCGGCGGCGCCTTCGGAGAGCTTCTTCGAGAGCGGCAGCACGGCGGCCTTGAACGGCGCCAGCGCCGGATGCAGGTGGAGAACCGTGCGGACGTCGTTGTTTTCGAGCGTCTGCTCGTCGTATGCGTTGCAGAGAACCGCGAGCACCGTGCGCTCGACGCCGAGCGACGGCTCGATGACGTAGGGGATGTACCGTTCGTTGCGTTCCGGGTTGTAGTAGGTCAGATCCTTGCCGGAGGCGTTCTGATGCTGCGTCAGATCGTAGTCGGTACGGTCCGCAACGCCCCAGAGCTCGCCCCAGCCGAACGGGAACAGAAATTCAAAGTCCGTCGTCGCCTTGGAGTAGAACACCAGTTCCTCGGGATCGTGGTCGCGCGTGCGGAGGTTCTCCTCTTTGATGCCGATCGAGAGCAGGAAGTTTTTGCAGTACGAGCGCCAGTAATCGAACCATTCGAGGTCGGTGCCGGGCTCGCAGAAGAACTCAAGCTCCATCTGCTCAAATTCGCGGACGCGGAAGATGAAGTTGCCCGGCGTGATCTCGTTGCGGAACGATTTGCCGATCTGTCCGATGCCGAACGGGAGCTTTTTGCGCGTCGTGCGCTGGACGTTTGCAAAGTTGACAAAGATGCCCTGCGCCGTTTCGGGACGCAGATACACGGTGTTCTTTGCGTCCTCCGTGACGCCCTGGAACGTCTTGAACATCAGGTTGAACTGCCGGATGTCCGTGAAGTTATGCTTGCCGCAGGTGGGGCAGGGGATCTGATGCTCCTCGATGAACGCTTTCATCTCGGGCTGCGTGAATGCGTCGATCGGCTTTTCGAGTGTGAACGCGTTTTCGGCGCACCAGTCCTCGATCAGCTTGTCCGCACGGAACCGTTCCTTGCATTCGCGGCAGTCCATCAGGGGGTCTGCAAAACCGCCGAGATGCCCGGATGCCTTCCACGTTTCCGAATTCATCAGGATCGCCGCGTCGAGACCGACGTTGTACGGGCTTTCCTGCACGAATTTTCTCCACCACGCTTTTTTGACGTTGTTTTTCAGCTCCACGCCTAAGGGGCCGTAATCCCAGGTATTGCTGAGCCCGCCGTAGATCTCGCTGCCGGCGAAAATAAAGCCGCGGCCTTTGCAGAGCGCGACGATCTTATCCATCGAATATTCCATCGTATCGTCCTCCGTTTTTCCTATCGGTTTATTATCAATCGAATCCCTCTGTTTGTCAAGCTGTTTTTACCGAATTTCTACACGGCGCGCGGCCGCAGTCGGATCGCTTTTTGCAGAGGAACAGAAGATACGTTAACGATTTGTTTCCTTGCCGCCGCACCGAATGCGGGATATAATAAAATTGGAAAGGGAGGGTTGTTATGCAGATTGTAGTTTTGGACGGCTTCAGCGTCAATCCCGGCGATCTCGACTGGTCGCCGCTGAAAAAGCTCGGCACCGTATCCGTGTATGATCGGACGCATCCGTCCATGGTCGCGCAGCGGCTGCGCGGCGCGGACGCGGTGTTTGTCAACAAGGTTCGCATGACGCGCGAGGTGCTTCGGACCGCCCGGCAGCTGAAATTTATCGGCGAGCTGGCGACCGGATACGATAATATCGATCTTGCGGCGGCGCGCGAGCGCGGCATCACGGTCTGCAACGTTCCGGCGTACAGCACCGAGGCCGTGGCGCAGCTTGCGATCGCAATGCTGCTCGATCTGACGCAGCGCGCATACCGGATCGACCGCCTCGTACATCAGGGACAGTGGACGGCGTCGCCGGATTTCTGCTATTGGGACAAAGCGCCGATTCTGCTGGACGGCATGACGTTCGGCGTGATCGGAACGGGGCGAATCGGCTGTCGGACGGCAAAGATCGCGCAGGCGCTCGGCATGCGCGTGATCGGATACAGCCGCAGCGAAAACGCAGCGTTTTGCGGCGAGCGGCTGTCCTTTTCGGAGGTGCTTTCGCAATCGGACGTGCTGTCGCTGCACTGTCCGGCGACCGCGGACACGGTCGGCATGATCCGGCGCGAAACGATCGGACAGATGAAGGATGGGGCGATTCTGATCAACACGGCGCGCGGCAGTCTCGTGAACGAGTCCGATGTGGCGGAAGCGCTGCGAAGCGGCAAGCTTTCCGCGTTTGCCGCCGATGTGGTTTCGACCGAACCGATCGCAAAATCAAATCCGCTTCTTGACGCGCCGAACTGTTTTCTGACGTCGCATTACGCATGGTCGCCGGTCTTGACGCGCCAGAAGCTGATCGACGTTTCGGCGGCGAACCTTGCGGCATTTCTGAATGGTTCGCCGATTCATGTCGTATCCTGAACGGAATGCGGCAAGGTTGGCGCGGAATCGACATTTGTTTTCATAAAAGCCATACGGTTTTTTCATTTTGCCCTTGCAAAAAGCGCAAAATAAGGGTATCATAAAAATATCTGTATCCGGAGTTGTTTTTCATGTTGGTATTGCGGGAAGACGTTTTGCTTCGCTGCGGCGTTTCCTCAGAGGACGGCATTCTGATCGCACTTTCCGGCGGCGCGGATTCCGTGGCGCTGCTTTTGGAAATGAAACGGCTGCAAAGCGCGGGAAAAATCGGCCCGATCGCCGCAGCGCATCTGAACCACGGAATTCGCGGAGCGGAAGCCGACCGTGACGCCGCATTTTGCCGCGCTTTGTGCGAGCGGCTCGCGGTGCCGTATGCGGAGGGCTTTGCGGATGTTCCCGCGCTGGCGTCCGAAAAAGGCGTGTCGCTGGAAACGGCTGCGCGAACCGCGCGTTACGCGTTTTTGAACGCCGAAAAAAGCGCGCGCGGACTGCGGTTTTTGGCGACGGCGCACCATCGGGACGATCAGGCCGAAACGCTGCTGCTGCATTTGCTGCGCGGCTGCGGAACGGACGGCCTTGCCGGAATGCGGGAGCGCAGCGGGGATCTGATCCGCCCGTTCCTTTCCGTTCCGAAATCCGACCTTCTGGCGTATCTTGCGGAGCGCGGCGAGCCGTACTGCGAGGATTCGACGAACGAGCAGACCGATGCGCTTCGCAATCGGATCCGGCATGGGATCCTGCCGGCATTGGAAGCGATTCGTCCGAATGTTTCCGAAGCGCTGGCCAAAGCCGCTTCGCTTGTCGCAGCCGATGCGGATTGGCTGGACGGCGTTGCGGAGCGCGCTTTTCAAAGCGATCCGACGAGGGAAGAGCTTGCGGCGATGGACGCCCCGATCCGGATGCGCGTTCTGAAGCGATATCTGCCTTATGCGACGTATGAGCGCAGCGATCTGGAGACGCTCGATTCGCTGCTGACGGCGCAGACGGGAACGCGGCGCGACCTGAAATTCGGCTTTACGGCATGGACGTCGGCAAAACGGCTGCTTGTCGGACGCATCGGATCGGAGCCGTACGCGGAGGAGCTTCCGATCGGCGGATCGGTTCGCGTGCCGGGCGGAACGGTTTCTTCACAGATTGTGCCGGAGGCGTTGTTTCCGTGCGACTCCGAGACCGTGTATCTCAACGCGGACGCCGTGCGCGGGACGCTGTCGGTTCGTTCCCCGCGGGAAGGCGATCGGTTCCGCCCGTTCGGGCTCGGCGGCAGCAAGCTGCTCAGCGATTATTTTACCGACCGGAAAGTGCCGCGCTTTTTTCGCGGCGGTCCGGTTCTTGCGGACGAAAACGGCATTCTTGCCGTTTTGGGATATACGATCGATGAACGGGCGCGCGTATGCGCCGGGACAGAGCATATTTTGAAAATCAATTTTGAGGAGGATCAGGCGTATGTGGGGGAAAGACTTTATGGCGCAGGGAATCGAGAAGGTTCTCGTTTCTGAAGAAGAGATTGCAAAGCGCGTCAGAGAACTCGGGGAGCAAATCTCGAAAGATTACGACGGACAGGAGATCGTTGTGATCTGCGTGCTGAAGGGCGCGAGCATCTTTTTCGCGGATCTGTGCCGCGCGATTACGGTACACATGAAGATGGACTTCATGGGCATTTCGAGCTACGGCGACGCGCAGAAGACGAGCGGCATCGTCAAGATCACAAAGGATTGCGACACAAGCATCACGGGCAAGCATGTTCTGATCGTCGAGGATATCATGGACAGCGGCTATACGCTGACCTATCTGGTCAAGATGCTGAAGGAACGGAAGCCGGAATCAGTCAAAATCGCCTGCCTGCTGGATAAACCGAGCCGCAGGGAGGTGGACATCACGCCGGATTACTGCGGATTTACGGTTCCGAACGAATTCGTAGTCGGATTCGGGCTCGACTATAAGGGCATTTACCGCAATCTGCCGTATATCGGCGTATTGAAGCCCGAGGTTTACGCAAATTAACATAGAGAATCCCGTGGGGCGCGGGACGGAGGATGCAATTGGAACAAGATAACAATAACAACAATAACAACAACCAGAAGCGGCCGGTGCTTCGGATGCGGGGGATTATTTCCGTTCTCATCTGGGCGCTGATCATCGGCATGATGATCTTCATGGTCACAAACGGCTGCTCTTCGGGCAAGGTCAAGGAAATCAACTTTGACGAGTTTGCCGAAGCATACCGGAAGGACAACATCAAGGCCGTTCATGAAGTGCTTGACAGCGGCACGTTTTACGGCATGTACCGTTCGAACGAGGCGGACGCGACCGCTCTGCCCGACAAAGCGGACTTTGTTCTGTACCTCAGCAACGAGACGTTTACCGACAGCATGCGTACGCTCGCTGCCGAGAAAACCGGAAAAGAGAAGGATTCGATCCTGCCGTCCGACTACGGTTTCGTGATGAACAGCGCGCTGCCGGAAGGAACGCCGATCTTTCTGGTTTTGCTCCCGTACATCATCGAGTTTCTGCTGATCGGATTCATCGTTTTCTTCTTCGTGCGGCAGCAGGGCGGCGGTCAGCAGATGATGAATTTCTCGAAGGCAAACGCCCGTACGCTCGATTCCTCGACCGATAAGGTGACGTTCAAGGACGTGGCCGGTCTTGTGGAGGAAAAGGAAGAGCTGCAGGAAGTCGTCGAATTCATGCGCGCGCCGCAGCGTTTCAGCGAGATGGGCGCGCGGATCCCGAAGGGCGTACTGCTCGTCGGCCCACCGGGCACCGGCAAAACGCTGATGGCAAAGGCGGTCGCGGGGGAGGCGAAGGTGCCGTTCTTCTCGATCTCCGGTTCGGACTTCGTTGAGATGTTCGTCGGCGTCGGCGCTTCGCGCGTACGCGATCTGTTCAATACCGCCAAGCGCAGCGCGCCTGCGGTCGTGTTTATCGACGAGATCGATGCGGTCGGCCGTCAGCGCGGCGCGGGTCTCGGCGGCGGTCATGACGAGCGCGAACAGACGCTGAACCAGCTGCTGGTCGAAATGGACGGTTTTGCGCCGAACGAGGGCATCATTGTCATCGCGGCGACGAACCGTGCCGACATTCTTGATCCCGCTTTGCTGCGTCCCGGTCGGTTCGACCGAAGAATCATGGTCGGGTATCCGGACGTGAAGGGCCGCGAGGACATTCTGAAGGTACATGCGCGCAACAAGAAATTCGCGCCGAACGTGGATCTGAAAACGCTCGCGCGGCGCACGCCGTACTTTACCGGCGCGGACCTCGAGAATGTTCTGAACGAAGCGGCGATCCTTGCGACCCGTGCGAACCGCAAGTGGATCGAACAGCACGATCTCGAAGAAGCGGTCACGCGCGTTGAAATGGGCCCGGAAAAGAGGAGCCGTGTCGTTACGCCTGAGGACAACAGAATTACCGCGTTCCACGAAAGCGGCCACGCGATTCTTGCAATCGAACTCGAGCATTGCGACAAGCTGCATGAGGTTTCGATCATTTCCCGCGGTATGGCGGCCGGTTATACGATGATGCTGCCGAGCGAGGATCTGCATCATACGCTGAAGTCGCATCTGCTGGACCGGATCTGTATGACGATGGGCGGCCGTGTTGCCGAAAAGGTCGCGTTTACGGACGTTTCCACCGGCGCGATCCAGGATTTGAAGCAGGCGAGCGAAATCGCCCGTAAGATGGTCGAGGAATACGGCATGTCCGATGCGGTCGGCCCCGTGTTCGTCGGCGGCGACACCGAAGTCTTTATTGCAAAGGACTGGGGCCACAGCAAGAACTATTCCGAGGAGCTCGCGGCGAAGATCGACGTGGAGATGCGCCGCATTCTCGAGGAGCAGTTCGAGCGCGCGGAAGCGATCATTTCCGAACACAGGGATCGTCTGACCGCGGTTGCCGAAATGCTGCTCAAATATGAGCGCGTGACCGGCGAGCAGTTTGAAGCCGTGTATCGCGGGCAGGATGCCGACGAGGTCATGCAAAAGAAACCGACCGCGGAAGAGACGGTAAAGGAAGAAACATCGCAGGAAACGGTCCAGAGCCCTGTTGAAACGCCGACTGAAGCCGAAGGCGGCCGGGAGCAATGAGCGCGGAGAAAAAGTTCGACTTCCATTCGCACAGCATTGTTTCCGACGGAACGTATACGCCGACCGAGCTTGTCGCGTCGGCGGCAAAAGAAGGCGTTCGGCTGCTTGCTTTGACCGACCATGACAACATCGGCGGCGTAGCCGAAGCGGTTGAAGCCGGAAAGCGGATCGGTCTGCCGGTGCTTCCGGCGGTGGAGATGGACAACGAGTGGCGGCACGAACTGCACATCATCGGACTGGACATAGATCCCGAAAACCCGACGCTGAACCAATGCCTTGAGATTGCGCGGCAGCGGCGTGAAAAACGGAACCGCACGATCTACGGGAAGCTGAAGGAAGCCGGATATCCGGTCGGGGAATGGATCGACCGTCCGCCCGAGCGCACGACCAAGCTGCACATCGCAAAAGCGCTCGTCGCAATGCAGGCTGCGTCCGACGTGCGCGATGCGTTTGCAAAGTATCTGCGTCCGGGGCAGGTCGGGTATTATGCAGAACAGCGGTTTACACCGAAGCAGGTGATCGACATGATCCATATTGCGGACGGGCTTCCGGTACTCGCGCATCCGTGCCACATCCGTGATAACCCGCACGCGCTGGTTCGGGAGCTGACCGATCTCGGCTTGATGGGGATTGAAGCATACTATCCGTCGTCCTCGCCGCGGCAGACGCAAATGTTCGCATCGCTGGGCCATCAGCTCGGTCTTCTGATCACCTGCGGCAGCGATTTCCACGGCGACAACCGTCCGGGCGTGGCGCTCGGCAGCGCGTGGAAGGAAAATGCCGATCTCGACCGTACGTTCGATACGCTGACGATTCGAATGAACAGCTAACAGTCCGGGACCGCGGCTCCGCCCGCGGCCCTGTTTTTTGCACATCATTTGCTGAAAAAAGAAAAAATTGAAAGCACTGCGGCGGGGCAATGCGCCCCGCCAAATTTATTACGTTAAAAATGCAATTTTGGACAAGAAAATGGACATGATACGAAAAAAGCCCGGAACACCGGGCTTTTCGTGGAGCTGATGATGGGAGTCGTTTGCGACGGATCGGCAAGCTTGCTCACGCCCGCGCATCGCAAGCCGCCTCGCCGCAAAACCACTTCGCTGCCGACTTTTCTCAAATACAGCCTCGGACAGAAAGTTTTTTCATAGAAAAAACACCGAAAATCTGCTGTCACCGGGGCTACAATTGCCCAAGTCCCACAGTTCCGATGCTTTATTTGTGTTTTACAAGATGAAGACATAATTGTCAAGCAAAAAAGAGAAGTTTCCGCGCCGATTTCAGACGAAAAAGAACCGCAAACCCACTTCGCTGCCGAAGGCCGCACTGCGGCTTTCGGCGGCCGCTCAGCTGACTCCCTTTGATTTACAGCACAAAAAAACCACTCCGCATGGAGTGGTTTTTTCGTGGAGCTGATGATGGGAGTCGGACCCATGAACCTCGTCATTACCAATGACGCGCTCTACCAACTGAGCTACATCAGCACGCACCGATTATTATAGCGAATACGGTTGATAAATGCAAGCATTTTTTTCGCTTTTTACAGAATTTACTTTACCCGGCGGCAACTTCGGAGCGCGGTTCGCATGGAAAGATTCTTTCCGCCGCCTGTGCGGAATAAGCTGTTTGTAGAACGAACGGAGGGAAAGGAATGAACTTGACCCAAATGCAGGCAGGCGGATTCGGAGTCGTCACAGGCGTCAGCGGCGACGCGCGCTTTCTGAATCGCGTCACGGGGATCGGATTGACAAAAGGCGTTCGGTTTCAGTTGGTTCGAAATGACGGAAAAATGCCCGTGCTGCTGTATTGCCGGGAGACGCTGATCGCCCTGAACCGACCTGACGCACAGAGAATTAAGGTTCGCGCCGAATGAAAACAAGGATTGCGCTTCTCGGTCAGCCGAATTCCGGCAAATCGACGGTGTTCAATATGTTGACGGGGCTCCACCGTCACGTCGGCAACTGGCCCGGGAAGACGGTGGAGAAAAACGACGGCAGTTTCGAGTATGACGGCGTCCGCTATACGGTAACGGATCTTCCGGGAAGCTACGGTCTGACCGGCGTATCGGAGGAGGAGCAAATCACCGCGTCCTTCATTCGGAGCGGGCAGGCCGACCTCGTGTGCATTCTGATCGATGCGTCGCAGCTGGAGCGCAGCATGTATATGACGGCGGAATTCGCGCCGCTCGGCGTTCCGGCCATTCTGCTGCTGAACATGATGGATGTTGCAAAAGCACAGGGGAAAACGATCGACGCACGCCTTCTCGAACAGCGCCTCGGCATTCCGGTTCTCCCGTTTGTAGCGGCAAAGGAAGCGGGATACGACCGCTTAAAGGCGCTTCTGGCAAAGGAGCTGAAAGCGCCGCATCGGCTGAAAACGGCGCCGGCTGCTTTGCAGCGGGAGCGCGGGAGCGACGTGCTTTCGGACGGCGACGCAAAATATCGCTGGATTCGATCGATCCTTGACGGCGCTGTCGTGCAGCGAACGCGCCCGTTCGGACTATGCGCGTTCGACCGGATCGCAACGGCCCCGATCGCAGGGAAGCTGCTGACGGTTGCGATCATACTGGCAGCGCTTGGCATGGCGATGCTGATCGGAACGCCGATGTCGTCGCTCGGCTCGGCGATTCCGAAACTTCTGCGTGAGCCGATCGGGCGGATGCTTTCCGGTTGGGGCGTTCATCCGTGGATTGTATCCGTTTTCAGTCAGCTGCTGCCGAATGTTCTTTGCTTCTCCGTTTCGATGACCGGGTATGTGTTCGGCGTCAGTCTCGTGCTCGGGCTCCTTGAACAAATCGGGTTTCTCGCCCGCGTTGCGTTCCAGTTCGACGGTCTGTTGTCCCGGATCGGCCTGCAGGGAAAAGCGATATGCCCGATTCTGATGGGATTCGGCTGTACGGTCGGCGGCGCGTTCGGAACGCGCGTCATGGACGATCCGGGACAGAGACTGCTGACGATGGCGGTCGTTTGGGCGGTTCCGTGCAGCGCAACGTGGGGCGTTGTTCCGGTGGTTGCGCGGATGTTCTTCACGCCGATGGAAACCTTTCTCCTGTGCGCGGCAATCATCCTCTGCACGGTCCTGATGGCTGCGCTTGCCGCATGGATTTTTCGCCCGCAGCTGACGCCGAAAACGCTGCGCTGCGGCATGATTATGGAACTGCCGCCGTACCACAGACCGCATTTGCTTCAGGTGCTCGAGGAGTCGTTTCATAAGGCGTGGGATATCTTTTTGCGGTCTTTGATTACGGTTACGCTTGTCTCGCTGATCTTCTGGGCGCTCACGTTCAGCGTAAGCGGCAGTGCGGAGGACAGTCTGCTGTACCGCATCGGGGTGTTTTCAGAGCCGGTCACAAGGGCGTTCGGGCTGGGCTGGCAGACGTTCATGGGCTTTTTAAGCGCCGCTTTTGCAAAGGAAGCGGTTCTCGGCACACTGAACGCGGCGTTCCTCGGTCAAAGCTCTCTTGTCGATGCAGCGTTCGACGCGGATGCGGCGATTGGCGACGGCACGGCGCTCGCTTACGCAATGGCGCAGACGGTATCCAAAGCGGAAGCGGCCGCGTTTCTGTTCGCCTGCACGTTTCAGGTACCGTGCGTCATGGCGTTATCCGCGACGCTGCGGGAATCGCATTCGGTCCGATGGACGATCCGCTTCGCGCTGTTTTACTTTTTCGGCGCGCTGTTGCTTGCGGGGCTGGTTTACCGCATCGCCGCGCTGTTCCTGTAAAAAACATCCGGAGCTGTTTGAAGCTTCGTACACTTGTCAAGTAAAAGTAGACAGTGAAAAAGAATAATTGTCAGAAGCCCGATTCGGCATGGTACTGGATCGGGCTTTTGTAGTCCAGAGCAGCGGCGAGCCGCTGCTCGTTGAAGTAGTGAACATATTCGTCCAACAGTTTCGGAAAGTGGTAATCGATGCTCAAAAGGTAAAATCGGTACATGGGAGAGACGATTCAATCAAGGTTTTGGCGGCAGCGATAAAGAAAGATAGCAATGAAAATATCAGAGTATTTTATCTGAAAAAAATAGACTCCGATCAGTGATTGGCGGCGCCGTGCTTTATCACGGAGTGACCATTCCCAATGGAGTCATTCATAGAATAACAGATCAAGGCTCACCTGTCAAGCAGAACATTCACGATCAGACGGAAACCCGTCAGTTTAGGGCATGGTTCACGGGCAGTAAGATCGTGAACGACGATGGGACACCGAAGATTCGCGAATCAGTATCCGGTACTATCAGATCTTGCAACTGTGCCACTGAATATACTCAGCGGGATATATGGTTCGCAGCATAACATACAAAATGCAATCTACGGTCACGAAACTGGGAAACTGGAGGCATACGGGCTTGATGCTGGAAACCTAGTCCGGGAGCACCGGCAAGAGGACTGGACGGGCGAAGGCCAGTTTGCATATGGAACCGCAATGTCTATTCTCGACAGCACAGCGGCAGCATTCATGTCAAAAGCTATCCCGGGGCTTGGAGGCGCGGCCCTCGGCGGATCCGCGTACAACTCGGAATTAAGGGAAGCACTGGATCGCGGTCTCAGCTACGACAAAGCGCAGAAGACAGCGATTGCAGCAGGTGTGCTCGAAATGCTGTTCGAAGAGCTCAGTATCGAAAAGCTGTTCAAAGTCGGGGAGGCGGGATCGATAGGAGAACTCGCGGGAAACATTTTGAAACAGGCGGGCTTTGAAGCGTCGGAAGAGATGTTTCTCTAAATGCTCCTTTATGATCTTCAGCTTTTCTTCTTTGCTGAACTTACGATGCGGTACGCCTTTCTTTCCCATTTCCTTTCCTCCTTTGTTTTCTCCATTATACAAGAAAAGTAGGCACTTTTCAGTGTCTACTTTTAGTTTACCGATGCACTGTTTGAAGCTTCGGATGTTTTTTCTTATTCTAATGCCTGCGCGAGCGCATCCTCGCGGAACTGGTGGACGTACAGGTCGTGATAGTACCCGCCGAGCGCAAGCAGATCGTCATGCGTGCCCGCTTCGGCGATCGAACCGTTGCGGATGACCAAGATGCGGTCGGCGTTTCGGATCGTCGAGAGACGGTGCGCGACGACGATGCTGGTTCGCCCTTCCAGAACGGTTGTGATCGCGCTTTGAATGATCTGTTCCGTTTCGGTATCGATCGAGCTTGTCGCCTCGTCGAGCACAAAGATCTGCGGATTGGCAAGGATCACGCGCGCGAACGAAATCAACTGCTTCTGTCCGGTCGAAAGACGTGCGCCGCCTTCGCCGACTTCGGTGTCGTATCCCTTTGTCTGCCGGAGGATAAACTCGTCGGCATGGACCATCCTTGCGGCTGCGGCGACCTCCTCATCCGAGGCGTCGGGCCGGCCGAAACGGATGTTGTCCCGGATCGTTCCGGAGAACAGATGCGGCTGCTGAAGCACATAGCCGAGGTTCGACTGGAGCCAAAGCTCCGAACGTTCGCGGTAATCCCTGCCGTCAATGAGAATGCTGCCCGAAACGGGTTCGTAGAAGCGGCAGGTCAGGTTGACGATCGTGCTTTTGCCCGCGCCGGTCTCGCCGACGAGCGCAACCGTTTCGCCGGGGTGAATGTGCAGGTTGAAATCGCTCAGCAGCGGTTCGCTTTCCTTATAGTAGAAATCCACATGCCGGAATTCGATATCGCCCGCGAGCGGTTCCCAGTTCTCCCGCTTCGGATCCATCGTCGTTCCGTAACGCTCCGTGACCTCGGGCGTATCGGAAATGTCGGATTTCGTATCGAGCAGCCCGATCACGCGCTCCGCACTTGCCTGCGCGCTCTGCATTTCCGCAAAGATGCCGGCAAGGTTCTGGATCGGATCGAACAGCCCCGAAGCGTAGGTGATGAACGAAACGAGCGTTCCCGCGGTGATCGCGCCGAGGAATGTGGTCGTTCCGAGAAGCGTCGCGTTTACGCCCGCGCCGCCGAGCAGCAGTGCGGCTGCGGTAGCGATGGCGCTCAGCGAGATGATGAGGGGGAAGAACACCGCGGAAAGCACCTGGGCTTTTACGGATGCCTTCTTCATATCGGTCGAGATCGCTTCAAACTCGGCCGCGTTCGCTTCTTCCCGCACCAGCGTCTTGGTTGTCATGGCGCCCATGATCCCTTCGTTGAACGCGCCGGTGATGCGGCTGTTCTGCTTGCGCGCGGCACGCTGGTATTTCAGGATCGCTTTTTGGAGCACATAGCTCACAACGGCAAGCGGCGGAATCACGGCAAGCACGATCAGCGTCAGCTTCCAGTTGAAGACGAACATCATGACGACCGAGAACAGAATATAGAAGGACGACCAGAAGATGTCGACCATGCTCCAGGAGATCAGTTCGCTGATGCGCCCGATATCGCTGACCATGCGCGCCATCAGGTACCCGACGGAGGTTTTGTCATAAAACGAGAAGGAAAGATTCTGCAGGTGCCAGAATGCTTCCTGTCGGATATCGTACGACATCGCCATTTCGATTTCGCCGGATCGCTTGATAAACGTCATTGTTGCGAATGACTGCGCGATCACAAGAACCGCGTAAATCGCGCCGAACAGCCAGATTCCGTCCGTAGTCGGCGTACCGCCGGGGTTGACGAACGTATCGATCGCATAGCGCGTCAGAAACGGATAGAGCGCGTCGATGACGGCGACGAAAACCAGCGAGAGTATGATCAGAGTCAACTGCTTTTTGTTGCGAAGCGCATAGCCGAAGAGCCGCTTCCAAAGCTTCAGATCCACTTTTTGTCCCTGAAAATCCTGCTCATTGTCCATACTCATGCGACTTCACCTCCTTTCTGCGGGACGTCCTGAATTTCCGCGATGCGGCGATACAGGCCGTCCTGCTGCATCAACTGCGCGTGCGTACCCATCTGCACCAGCTTTCCGTGCTCGAGAACGAGAATCACATCCGCTTCGCAGAGGGTTGTGATGCGGTGCGAGATCAAAAACAGAATGCCTTTTCCGCGCCGCGCGCGCAGGGATTCCCGGATTTTCGCGTCGGTTTCAGTATCGACGGCGCTCATCGAGTCGTCGAAGATCAGGATCGGCGCGTCCTGCATGAGCGCGCGGGCGATCGCAACGCGCTGCTGCTGACCGCCGGAAAGCGTTACGCCGCGCTCGCCGACGACCGTATCGTACCCGTCGGCAAACTGCATGATCACGTCGTGCACCGCGGCTTCTTTTGCGACGGCATACATCTCCTCATCCGTGGCTTCGGGCCGGACGAGCTTGATGTTCTCACGAATCGTCCGCGAATAGAGAAACGGCTCCTGCAGCACGATCGCGATATTCCGGCGAAGCGTTTCGTGATCAATGTCGTTGATCGGCGTCCCGCCGATGGAAATCGTCCCGGAGGTCGTCGGGTAGAGCCGCTGCATCAGCTGCACGAGCGAGCTTTTGCCGCTGCCGGTACTGCCGAGGATCGCAACGGTCTGTCCCGCATGAACCGTAAAGCTGATATCGTCCAGCACGTCGTTCGGCGCGTCGTACCCGAAGCAGACGTGCTCGAACGTGATGTCGCCTTCCGTGTTCACGTCCTTAAGCGCTTTTCCGGGCTCCTGCTCGGCTGCGGCGTTTAAGATTTCATTCAGACGGTTCAGCGAAACGGTCGCTTTGCCGAGATCGGCAAGGATTCTGCCGAGCTGGCGCACCGGCCAGGTCAGACGGTTGGTCAGAGAAACGAACAGGTAGATATTGCCGAGCGTAAAGGCGTCTGGCGTGCCGTGCGTTCGGGCATAGAAGAGTACGCCGAACACCAGCGTCAGGGCGATCTGCAGATAGCCGATCGCGTCCGAGCCGCTCCAGTAATACGCCATCAACCGGTTCAGAAACAGGTTCTTTTTGCGAAAATCGGCGTTCAGTTTCGTGAACTTATCGTATTCCGCGCGCTGCTGTCCGAAAGCCCGGACGACGCGCACGCCGGTCAGATTTTCCTGGATCGCCGTGGAGAGCGCGCCTTCGGCCTCATCCGCTTCGGTAAAGTATTTCCGGACGAAACGGAAATACAGAAAGCTCAGCACGGAAAGGATCGGCAGCGTCACCATCGAGATCAGCGCCATCTGCGGATGGATCAGCAGCATCATGACGAGCGCCGTTACAAACATCACGATGATGCGGACGATTTCCATCAGCTGATTGGAAATGAACCGCCGGACCGTGTCCACGTCCGAGGTGCAGCGCTGGACCAGATCGCCGGTGCTGATGTGTTTGTGGTAGTCATAGGGGACTGCGTTGAGATGACGGTACAGAACGTCGCGCATCTTCTTTGCCATCTGCTCGGAGGCAAGCGAAACGTTCCTGCGCCGCACAAAGGTAAACCAGCCGTTCAGAACCGTAAACAGGATCAGCATCAGCGCGCAGAACCAGAAGGTTTTGGTGACGTCGCTGTGCGCGGTCAGAAACGAAAACAGCCAGTCGGGAAGCGAGGGATCCTCTCCGAGAAGAACATAATCGAGCGCATAGCTGGTCACATAGGAGGTGCAGTACAGCGCGAGGATTGCTAAAATCACCTCGACCGCGGCAAGCAGCAGCCGCCACTTCGAGCCGCGCAGCGCATCCATGACCAGCGCCCGGTTTTGATCAGATCGTTTTTTCATAACAAAATTCCTTTTGATTGCAATTTCAGTTCTTTCGATCGGATCGAAAGAAACGGGGATAGGGCCTTTCGGCCGGATATCAGTAAAGCTCCTGCGGATTGATCTCCAGCTGCGTTTCCATACAGGCGTTTTCATTCGCGGCGTGGAACCCGTAAACGGTGCGGATCGCGTCGGGGAGCCGTTTGGTGCGAAGCAGTTTGATCAGGAGCTGATAGCGGACAAGTCCGGCAATCCGGGAGATCGGCGCTTCCCCTGCCACAAGCAGCAGAATGTCGTTCGCGCCCTCGCTCCCGAGCGCTTTTTTCAACTCCGCTTCGAGCGCCTTTGCGTAGGCAAGACAGGCGTTGGCAACCGTCGATTCGCTTTTGTCGGCGAATACGACGCGCAGAAACAGCGAGAACGGGGGATACAGCATCTTTTTGCGTTCCGCGATTTCGTACTGATAAAACGCGGGATAATCCTGCTCCTTTGCGAAGCGGATGATCGGATGCTGCGGCGCGTAGGTCTGCAGAACGACGCGCCCCGGCGCTTCGTCGCGTCCGGCGCGCCCGGCAACCTGCGTGAGGAGCTGGAACGTGCGTTCCGGCGAGCGGTAGTCGGGCAGATTCAGCGTCGTGTCGGCGGCAACTACGCCGACAAGCGTGACGTTCGGGAAATCGTGTCCCTTGGCGATCATTTGCGTGCCGATCAGCGCCTGCGCCTGCCCTGAGGAAAAAGCGGAGAGAATCCGGTTATAGGAATCCTTTTCCCGCATTGTATCCGTGTCCATCCGAAGACTTCGCACGGAAGGAAACAGCTTGTGCAGCGTTTCTTCCACCTGCTCGGTTCCGAGCCCGAATTGCTTCAGAAACGGTTTTTTGCAGCTCGGGCAGACCGACGGCAGCGGCTTGGTGCTGCCGCAGTAATGGCAGCGCGTGCGTCCCTCGCCCTTATGGTAGGTCATCGAAATATCGCAGTTTTCGCATTTGAGCACGTACCCGCAATTCCGGCAGGAAACGAAAGTCGAATACCCGCGCCGATTGATGAACAGCATCGCCTGCTGTCCTTTGGCAAACGTTTCGGCGAGCAGCTCCGTGAGCCGGTCGGAGAAAATGCTGTTGTTGCCGAGCAGAAACTCGTCGCGCATATTGACGATCTCAACCTCGGGCAAAGGCCTCCCCGCAACGCGCTCCGGCAATGTGCAGAGCCGGTACCGTCCGGACAGGGCGCGATAGTAGGAGATCAGCTGCGGCGTTGCGCTTCCGAGCACAAGCGCTCCGCCCGTATTCTTCAGCCGCTGCGCCGCAATGTCGATCGCGGAGTACTGCGGCGTCTTCTCGCTTTGGTAACTGCTTTCATGCTCCTCGTCAATGAGAATAAGCCCGAGCCGTTCCATCGGCGCAAATACCGCGCTGCGGGCGCCGATTGCGATGTCGGCGAGCCCGAGCCGGATCCGCCGCCATTCGTCAAACCGTTCTCCGGCGGACAGGCGGCTGTGCAGCACCGCGATGCGGTCGCCGAAACGAGCGCGGAACCGGCCGACGGTCTGCGGCGTCAGAGAAATTTCGGGAACAAGCACGATCGCCTGACGTCGGTCGGCAAGGCATTCCTCAATTGCGCTCAGATACACCTCGGTCTTTCCGCTGCCGGTCACGCCGTGCAGCAGAACCGTGTTGTGAACGGGATCGATGCGCGCTTCCCGGATCGTTTCGACGGCGCTTTTCTGCGCGTCGGTCAGCGTATGGCCGGGTTCCTTCAGGACGGGAACATCCGGCGTCCGGAATACGCCGGCGCTGCTTTGGGTCAGCACGCCTTTTTCCAGAAGCGTGCGGATCGCACCGGCTGCGCCGGGCAGCAGTTTTCCGACCTCATTTTTCGGGATCTGCCCGGCGTCCGAAATGATCCGGAGCACGGCCTGCTGAACGGGCGCGCGGTTTCGGATCGCAATCTCCTCCTCGACGTTGACGCCGTCTCGGATCGAAACGGTAACGACCTTCTTTTCCCGGACGCGCTGCCCGCGCAGCTGCGCCGGAATCATGCAGGCGAGCGCATGGATGAACAGGCAATGGTAGGCCGTATGCATCCATTTGGCAAGCCGGATCTGCTCCTCGAGCAGAACGGGATACGGTTCGATGATTCCGGCTACGTCCTTTACGGCGTCGGACGAAAGATCGGTCGATTCCTGCAGCGCAACGACAAAGCCCTCCTTCAGCCGGTCACCCTGTCCGAACGGAACGAACACATGATGACCGACGCGCACCGGAAGCGCTTCGGGAACGCGGTAGGTATAGAATCGGTCTACCGCACTGTGATGGATATCGACAACAATCTGCGCGTACATACCTGAAAAGAGAAAGAATGCCTGTCACAAAACCGCGACAGGCATCCATCAATCGATTGGAAACCGGTTATCAGCCCTCATCGGGCGCAGTCACGGTAATCTCTCCGTTATACAACTCTTCCACGGCCGCCGAAACGGGCTTTCTGCCGTTCAGCTTCTCGGGATGCTCCTGCAATTGACGGGCGCGCTTTGCCACCGCGGTCACGAGCAGATAGCGGCAGCCCGCTTTCTGTACCAGTTCATTCAAAGCGGGACGATTCATCATGATTCCATTCCTCCTAAAAAAGTATTGATTACTTCTGCGTTGTGCAGCGCGGAACACTGTTCCGCAACAACGATTGCTTCCAATTGCCGTACGGCGGTTTCCAGGTCGTCGTTCACGATCACATAGTCGCACGACGGCATATCCTTCAGTTCGGTATACGCCTCCAGCGTGCGCCGCTCCACTTGCTCCGGCGTTTCGGTCCCGCGCCCTTCGAGCCGCTTCCGAAGCTCCGCAAGGGAGGGAGGAGCGATAAACACGCGAATCGCTTCGGGAAACGCTTGCTTCACCTTGCGCGCGCCGTTCACGTCGATCTCCAGGATCACGTGATTGCCGACGGCGAGCTGCTCGAACACATAATCGCGCGGCGTACCGTAATAGTTCATTCCGAAGACGTGCATATATTCCAAAAAAGCATCGTCCTCGATCATTTTGCGGAACTCGTCCGGCGTCTTAAAAAAGTAATGAACGCCGTTGACTTCGCCGGGACGCGGCGCGCGCGTCGTTGCCGAGACGGACATTTTGATCTCCGGGTGCCGTTTCATCAGCTCCGCGTTGATCGTTCCTTTCCCGACGCCCGCAGGCCCGGAAACGACGAGCAGCAGCCCCGTTGTTGCTTGCCTCATAGTTCCTCCGATTGTACTTCTTCGTTCCATTCGGCGCTCAGCCGATGCGCGATGGTTTCGGATTGCAATCCGGATAAAATGACGTGTTCGCTGTCCATAACGAGCACGGAGCGGGTTTTGCGTCCGCAGCTGGCGTCGATCAGCAGATTCCGTTCCCGCGCGTCCGCGATGATGCGTTTGATCGGTGCGGAGTCCGGGCCGACGATCGCGACGATGCGGGCGGCCTGAACGATATTGCCGAATCCGATGCTGATCAATTGCGCGTTCTTCATACTTCTTTACTCGACGTTCTGAATCTGTTCGCGCAGCTTTTCGATCTCCGCCTTGCAGAGAAGAACCGTGTTTGTCAGCTCCGCGTCGTTCGCCTTGCTGCCGATCGTATTGCATTCCCGATTCATTTCCTGGATCAGAAAATCCATCTTGCGTCCGATCGGTTCGGCGGCTTCGAGGTAAGCGCGAAACTGCGCGATATGGCTTTCGAGCCGCACCAGCTCTTCGTCGATGCAGGCGCGGTCCGCAAACAGCGCGACCTCCGTTGCAAGACGCGCCCGGTCGATATCGGCGTCGGAAAGCGCCTGCTCGATCCGTTCGGTCAGTTTGCGGCGGTAGTCCTCCACGACGGACGGCGCGCGCTGCAGAATCGTTTCGCGGTAGGCGGCCATGCTGTCCACACCCGAAAGCAGGGCGGTTTTCAGCCGTTCGCCCTCGGCGGTACGCATGACTTCCAGCACGTCGATCGCGGCGCCGGTCGCTTCTTCCGCCAGCGAGATCAGCGCGTCGCTGTCTTCGTCCGCCGCGACGATTTCCGTCACATCCGGCAGCCGAAGAACGCTTGCGATCGTCAGATCGTCGTCAAGTCCGAGCCGCGTCGGCAGACTCCGCGCAGCGCGGACGTATGCTTCGGCAAGCTGCGTATCGATGTGAACCGTTTTTGCGTCCGAGCGCGTATTGCGGTAATTCAGATACACGTCGATATGACCGCGGGACAGCCGCTCGCCGATCACCCGGCGGATCGTATCCTCCGTGCAGGAAAGGATGCGCGGCACCCGCATCCCGATGTCGAGAAAACGGTGATTCACGCCCTTCAGTTCCACGGTAAGCTCGCGTCCGTCCCGGGCGGCGACGCCCTTTCCGTAACCGGTCATACTTTTCATGGTCAGATTAACTCCATCCGATTTTCCTCATTTTAGCACATTCCCGCAGATAAAAACAAGGGCTTTGGACGATTTTACGCCCGAAAAGCCCTTCTCTTACATGGAATTTACGTTTTTCCGGATCAATAGAACAGCTTGGCGATCGGACTGTCGGCGTCCAGAATCAGCGTTTTCTGTTCTCCGGTCATCGAGCTCTTCAGCGCGTCGATTGCGATCATAAAGGTATAGAAGTCGGCTTCCTCGTCCGTATCGTAGATCTCGGAAAGGATCCGCATGTATTCGGCGTCGCCCTCGGCGCGGACCGTCTCGGCCTTGGCCTGCGCTTCGGAGAGGATGATTTCCACTTCACGGTCGGCGGCGTTGCGGATCTGCTTGGCGTCCGCGTTGCCCTCGGCGGTGTAGGAAGCCGCGATGTTGTTGCGCTCCGAGATCATGCGCGTATAGACGGCGTCCTTGTTGTCGTCCGGAAGATCGAGCGTCTTGGTCTCCACGGCAAGGATTTCGATTCCGTAGCGGTCAAAGCTCGAACCGATGTTCTGCATGACAAGACTGACGATCAACCCGTCGCGTCCGGAGATGATCGCCTCCTGGTTCTGCGAGGAGATCACGGTTTTCAGCGCGTTGTACACGTTCGCGTTGATGCGGCTTTCGGCATTCGAGAGACTTCCGGACAGCGACTCGATGAACAGCCGCGGGTCGCTGATGCGCCACATCGTGAACGAATCGAGCACCATCGAGTGTTTGTCCGCGGTAATGACGTCGCTGATCGGAAGGTCATAGAGTAGCACCGTTTTCGGCAGCGTTGTAACGGATTGCACGAACGGCGCCTTGAAATACAGCCCCGGTTCGGTCTTGATGTCCTTGACCGCGCCGAATTCCAGTACGACGCCGTATTCGTTCTGCTGAACGACGTAGAAGGAGGAGAAACCGACGATCAGAAGCACGAGCGCGAGCACGCCGATGCCGATCCAGGAAAGAATTTTGCGAGCGTTCATATCCGATCCCTCCTTACTCATTCGAATTGCCGGCGTCGGACGTTCCGATCAGCGGCTCGAGCGGGAGAACGGTTTGCAGCTGATTGCCGTCCTTGCCCATGATGATGACTTTCATTTCGGGGAAAATATCGCCGATCACCTCATAAAACAGCCGCTGCTTGGTGATTTCGGGATATTTCGCGTATTCCTCGAACAGCTGCCGGAAGCGCGACGCCTGACCTTCGGCGGCGTTGATGCGCGCGGCTTTGTACGCTTCGGCCTTCTGCAGAATCTCGTCCGCGTCGGCTTTGGCGGCGGGCAGAACCTCGTTTGCGTACTTGTTCGCGTTGTTCGTTGCGGTTTCGGCGTCCTGCTTGGCCGTTTCGACGGCCTTAAACGCTTCCTGCACCGCGGCTGTCGGCGGTTCCGCGTCCTGGATCGTGATGGAGACCAGCGTGATGCCGAGATCCTCCTGCTCAAGCCGCGTCAGGATCTTATCCTTGATCGAGGCCTGAATCTCGCTCTTGCCGGTCGTGATCACGTCGTCCACCTTATAAAGACCGATCGTATCGCGGATATAGGACTGGCACAGCATTTTCAGAATGCCGACCGGGTCTTCGGAACGGTACAGGAACTTGATCGGGTCGGTCACGCGGTATTCCACGTAGAAATCGACGTTGACAAAATTGTAATCGACAGTGATCATCACCGATTCGCTCGGGATCGAGGCCGTCGTGCGGATATCGTATCCGATGGCGAACCCTTTCGTTGCCTTCGAAACGATCCGTTTGCTTTGGATAAACGGAATCTTGAATTTCAGACCGGGATCGCTGACGACGGTCGGTTTTCCGAACGTCGTGATCACGGCGAATTCGTCTTCGTTCAGTTCGTAGAACGAATTGAACAGCAGAACCAGAGCAAAGATCGCGATCACGCCCAGCAGAATGGCCGTGCGGATGATCCTGGCCCGCTTCGTGTAGTCTTTTCCGGGGATTGCTTCCATAGCGGAGATTCCTTTCTTTTCGAGTGGTCGGTCGGGGGGGAGAAGGGCGCGTCACCTGCCGACGCGCTGCAGAAACTGTGCTTCGTCCAGAACCGGAATGCCGAGCGCGAGCGCCTTATCCAGCTTGCTTCCGGCGGCTTCGCCCGCAACAACGAACGAGGTTTTTTTCGAAACGCTTCCGGCCGCTTTGCCGCCGCACTGTTCGATCAGCGATTCCGCGTCCCTGCGGGAGAGCGTCGGCAACGTTCCGGTGACGACGACGGTCAATCCCGAGAGCGGCTGATCGCCTTCCGTCGCGGTTTCCTCGGCGGGTTTCACGCCGTAAGAGAGCAGCAGATCGATCTGCGCTGCGATGGACGGATCCGCAAAGAAGGTAACGATGTCCTCGGCGACGACTTCTCCGACGTCTTCGATCGCAAGAAGCGATTCCTTCGTCGCGGCGCGGACGCCTGCAAGGCTGTGGAACGTCTTTGCGAGATCCTTTGCGGTTTTCACGCCGACGTTCGGAATGCCGAGCGCGAAGAGAAACGCCGAAAGCGGCCGCGTTTTGCTGGCTTCGAGCGCGTTCAGAAGATTTTGCGCCTTCTTATGCCCGAACCGCTCGAGCGCGACAAGCTGTTCGTGCGTCAGCGCGTAAAGCGCGGGGATCGTGCTGACTCCGAATGCGTCGATGAACTGCTCCGCGGTTTTGTCGGAGAAGGTCTCGATGTCCATCGCGTCGCGCGATGCGTAATGGGAAAGCCGCGCGGCGATCTGCGGACGGCAGGAAAGCGAGTTCGTACAGTAAAGATGCGCGCCGCGCGATTCCACGTGCGCGCCGCACTGCGGACAGCGTGTCGGCTTTTCCACCGGCGCGCTCGGGCAGTCGTCCGGAACCGCGCCGAGGATCTCCGGGATCACGTCGTTGCTGCGGCGGATGAACACCCGCGAGCCGATCCCGACGCGCTTGCGCTGCACGTCGTCCCAGTTGTTGAGCGTGGCTTTGCGGACGGTCACGCCGGCAAAATCCACCGGCTCCAGATGCGCCAGCGGCGTCAGCTTTCCCGTTCTGCCGACCTCCCAGGTCACATCCAGGACGGTTGCGGTCGTTTCTTCCGCGGCGAATTTATAGGCCATCGCCCAGCGCGGGAACTTCTCGGTCGCGCCGAGCTCTTCCCGCAGCGCAAAGTCCGTCGCCTTGATGACCATTCCGTCGATCAGAAAGTCCAGCGTGCTGCGCGAAGCTTCGGCAAGATCGATTTGTTCGAGCAGTTCCTCCGCGGTATCGCACCAGCGGACGTACGGGGAAACGGGGAAGCCGTTCTCTTTCAGAAACGCGAGCATTTCGGCCTGATCGTGCAGAACCCTGCCTTCGATGTACCCGACGTTGTAGCAGAACACGTCGAGCTTTCGCGCCGCGGTCACGGCGGGATCGAGGTTTCGGAGCGCGCCCGCGGCCGCGTTGCGCGCGTTCTTCAGCGGTTCGCCGGCCGTCTTGTTGTACGCCTCCAGAACCGAAAGCCGCATGATGCATTCGCCCTGCACTTCAACGGTTCCCCGGAACGGAATCGAAAGCGGGACGTTTTTGATCGTGCGGATCTGCGGCAGGATCGCCTCGCCGACGGTGCCGTCGCCGCGCGTCGCGCCCTGCGTCAGAACGCCGTTTCGGTAGGTCAGATTCACGGTCAGCCCGTCAAACTTGTATTCCAGCCCGAACCGCACTTTTTTTGCGCCGGCCGCATCCTGAACGCGGGAGACAAAGTCGCGCACGCCGTCGGCGGTCCGGACTTTGTCGAGACTCCAGAGCCGGCCGAGGTGCCGGTGCTCCTCAAATTTTTTCAGCGGCGCGCCGCCGACGCGCAGGGTGGGGCTGTCGGGAAAAACTTCTCCGCTCTCACGTTCCAGCGCGAGCAGTTCGTCATACAGCGCGTCGTATTCGGCGTCGGAAACAAGCGGCGCGTCCTGCTCGTAATAGGCCGCCGCGTAGCGGTTCAGCGTGTCGACCAGTTCGCGCATGCGGGATGCAATCATATTCGCTCCTTTGTGGGATGGTTATTCTTTTTCAAGCGGCGCAAAAGCCGCGGCAAGCTTCTTCTGAAGTCCGCTGTCAAACCGGATTTCCACGATCATTGCGTTTCCGCTGCCCGAAAGCGCAGTGATTGTGCCGGCGCCGAAGATCTTATGCCGCACCCGGTCGCCGACGGCGCCTTCAAACGGCTTTTTCGGCACTTTCGGCGGTTCGGCCTTGGTCGGACGCAGCGAGAGCGGCGAGGTGACTTTCGGCGGCGTGTAGGGATGGAACGATTCTACAGCGGGCTTTTCGACGCCGCGGAACAGCTGCTTCGGCTGCATGCGGCTCTGCGGGAGCGCCTCGCGCATTTCGGTCAGAAAGACGGACGGCGCGGTGAAGCTCCGATTCCCGTAGAGCATCCGCTGCCGCGCGTAGGAAAGAAACAGACGCTCCTTTGCCCGTGTGATGCCGACGTAGCAGAGCCGTCGTTCCTCCTCCAACTTTTCCTTATCGTACTGCGACTGCGAGGAGGGGAAGAGCCCGTCCTCGAGACCGCAGAGAAAAACGGTCGGGAATTCAAGCCCCTTTGCGGCGTGCAGCGTCATCAGGTTTACGCAGCCGTTTTCTTCGTCGATGGCGTCCGACTGCGAAAACAGCGCGACGTTCGTCAAAAAGGCCTGCAGCACGTTGCCGTCCGGATCGGAATAGGCCTTTTCGAATTCCCCGATATAGCCGAGCAGTTCTTCGACGGTCTCGGCCCGCGTTTCATAGTTTTCCGACTTGTCCGCTTTGAGATAGGCGTCGTAGCCGATCGTTTCAAGCATCGACTGCGTGAACGCCGCAAGCGGCATCGTAAGATACCTGCCGTACAGCTCGGTGAACAGATCCAGAAACGGGAAGAATTTTGCCGCCGTGCGGGCGGGAATGTCGACCGGATCGGCCGCTGCGCTCATCAGCGGCAGACCGCGCTCCCGTGCGTGTGCGACGAGCGTCAGGATCGACGTTGCGCCGATTCCGCGCGGAGGCAGGTTGACCGCGCGAAGAAACGCTTCGTCGTCTGCCGAGTTCAGAATCAGCCGCAGATAGGCGAGAACGTCCTTGACCTCCGCGCGGGAGAAGAACGAGATCCCGCCGTATACGCGATACGGAATGCCGTAGCTTTTCAGCGTCATTTCCAGGATGCGGCTCTGCGCGTGCGTGCGGTATAGGATCGCGAAGTTGTCGAATCGCTGCCCGGCGCGCGTCGCGTTTGCAATGCGGGAGCAGATGTAATTCGCTTCGTCCCGTTCGTCGTCCGCCTCATGAATGTCAATGTCGTCGCCGCCTTTTTGCGCGGTCCACAGCCGTTTTTCCTTACGCCCGTTGTTGTTCTGGATGACCGCGTTGGCCGCGTTGAGGATTTTCTCGGTCGAGCGGTAATTCTGCTCAAGCCGGATGACCGTACAGCCCTTGTAATCCTTTTCAAACTCAAGAATATTGCGGATATCGGCACCGCGCCAGGCATAGATGCTCTGATCGTCGTCGCCGACGACGCAAAGGTTCCGATGCTTTGCGGCAAGCATGTTCACAATATGATATTGTGCCAGGTTCGTGTCCTGGTATTCGTCCACCAGGATATACCGGAAATGATCCCGGTATTTTTCCAGCACATCCGGAAATTGCTCAAACAGCTCGATCGTCTTGAGCAGCAGATCGTCGAAGTCGAGCGCGTTCACTTCCTTCAGCCGCTTCTGATAGAGCGCAAACGCCTCCAACACCTGTTTCGGCTGCATCGTATCGACGAGATACCGGTCGGGCTTTAAGGAATGGTTCTTTGCGTCCGAGAAGATGCCCGCAAGCATCCGTTTCGAAAAGACCTTATCGTTCAGATTCAGATCCTTGATGACGTGTCCGATCAGGGATTGCTGATCCTGCTCGTCATAGATGATGAACGCTTTCTTGTAACCGAGCCGCTCGATTTCCGCCTGCAGAATGCGGACGCAGAATCCGTGGAACGTAAACACCCAGATCGAAGCGGCATCCTGCTCCACGAGCGCGTTGACGCGCTCGCGCATCTCCTTTGCGGCCTTGTTGGTGAAGGTCAGCGCAAGAATATGATACGGCGCCACGTTCTTCTCGGCAATCAGATAGGCAATGCGGTGCGTCAGAACGCGCGTCTTGCCGCTGCCCGCCCCGGCCAAAACCAAAAGCGGTCCTTCCGTAGTCGTGACCGCCGCTCGCTGCTGTTCGTTCAGTTTCTTGAGATCCATCCTCAGGTCCTCGATTCTTCCGATTGATTGCGATAGAGTCTGTCCCAGATCAGATCGTAAAGCGCGCCGCTTTCCGCGGCCCAGCGGCTTCGCATCTTCAGCGCCGCTTCCTTTGAGGCGACGGAGAGCGTCACCCCGAAAATCGTTTCTTCGCCCTCAAGCACCAAAAGCTCCAGCGAATAGCCGTCCTGCTCGTTCCCGAGAAGGCGCGAGGTCGTTTGCTTCTCCCGGAGAAAATGCTCCTTTGCGTCGGCAACGGCGCGATCGATCCTTTCGCGCTGCGTTAAGGGAATCGAATCGGCGAACAGGGCAAGCGATTCCTGCCCGCTCGCGGTGAGCCCGAAGCAATCCCCGTACGGACGCACAAAAGCGGCCAAAAAACCGTCGGTTTCCAGCTCGGGCAGGATCGTTTCAAACGCAAAAAAAGTCATGCTGTCCGTCCGATCGACAATGCGGTAAAGCTGATCGTGCGTCAGCGGCGTACCCGCTTTCGAAAGGATATACAGCAGAACAAGTTTGTTTTTCGCATCTCCGTGGGTGAAAAACGGCATAGCTCTTCCTCCGGTTCCTGTTTTTTCAGTATACCACAGAACGGTTCCTTTCGCAATCACTTTTCCGCGAATTCCGACGCATATTTTCAACGCCGGCTGCAGTTCCGCATGCGACTCTCGTTTTGAAACGGATTGCGAAAAGGGGTGACTCAAAGCACCGTAAGGTGCGGCTGAAAAAGAATGACAGAAACCGGTTTCTTCGCCCGAAGACGATACGAATGCCATGTCGAGAGCGAAAAACCGGCTGATTGCGACGAAATAACAGAAGAAATGGCGCAGACGCGCCATTTCCACCAATCAGTATTATAAATATTGCGATTCGTCGCAATGTTCCGGCGCCTTTTTCTGCGGCCCCTTGGATTATTTGGCGTCCTTCTTCATGCCGCCGAGCACGAGGTTGGCGACGATGCCGAGGATCAGCGCGCACGCAACGGTGGTCAGCGTGACTTTGCCGAAGCTGACGGTCAGACCGCCGACGCCCGCGACGAGGATCATGGAAACTACGAACAGATTGCGGTTGTTGTTCAGGTCGACGTTCTGGATCATCTTCAGACCGGAGACCGCGATGAAGCCGTACAGCGCGAAGCAGACGCCGCCCATGACGCAGCCGGGGATCGTGGCCAGGAACGTTGCGAACGGTCCGATGAAGCTGACGACGATCGCCATGATCGCGGTGGTGAGGATCGTTACGACGGAAGCGTTGCCGGAAATCGCGACGCAAGCGATGGACTCGCCGTAGGTCGTGTTGCAGGCGCCGCCGAAGAACGCGCCGGCGAAGGAGCCGATGCCGTCGCCGAGCAGGGTGCGATGCAGACCGGGATCTTTGGTCAGGTCGACGCCGAGGATCGAGGACAGGTTCTTATGGTCGGCAAGGTGCTCCGCAAAGACCACGAAGGCAACCGGGACGTAAGCGACGATGATCGTTACAACATATTCCAGATTCAGCTCGCCGAAGCCCTTGAACGCGGTCAGGAACGTGAAGTCCGGAACCCACTGAATGCTCTGGAACTTGGCAAAGTCGATGACGACCAGTTCCGCATTGCCGGTGAGCGTGCCGATCACGGTGAAGATCGAAGCGGCGATGTAGCCGGCGACGATACCGATGACGAACGGGATCAGCTTGAGCATCTTCTTGCCGTAGACGGACGAGAGGATCGTGGCGAACAGGGTGACGAGACCGCAGACGATGCAGACGTAAATGTTTGCCGTCATGGAACCGCCGGATGCGCCGGTCAGATCGTTGACCGCGTTGCTTGCAAGCGAAAGACCGATGATTGCGACGGTCGGCCCGATGATGATCGCGGGCATCAGCTTATCGATCCACTTGACGCCGGCAAACTTGACGGCGATCGCAAGCACAACGTAGACGAGACCGGCCAGACATGCGCCGATGATCAGTCCGAGGTAGCC
The DNA here is from genome assembly GCA_902768795.1 of uncultured Eubacteriales bacterium. GTDB lineage: Bacteria > Bacillota > Clostridia > Christensenellales > CAG-138 > UBA3792. The sequence continues at coordinate 31,999 of CACXMS010000003.1, read as the reverse complement.
GAGCTGCATGGAAACGCCGCCGGCGAACGCTGCGAACATCGAGCCGAGGAAGCTGAAGGAGCTGCCGAGGAAGACCGGGCTGCGGAACTTCGTGAAGAGCAGATACACGAGCGTGCCGACGCCTGCGCCGAACAGCGCGGCGGTCGAGCTCATCGCCGTCGTGCCGGTGACGGTATTGACGGTTGCCGGAACCGCGATCGTTGCCGCCATGATGGCAAGCAGCTGCTGGAGCGCGAACAGAATGACCTGTCCGAATTTCGGCTTGTCCTTAATGTTGTAAACCAGATTCATAAAGTACCTCCATTTACCTTTTGTATCCCTTTATTTTATTATGCAATGGCCTTCCGGCCGTATCGCCTTATGTCGTCCGGTCCGCTTTGCGGTTGACCGTGATTTCGTTGATCCCGTCGATCTCCTCGACCCGCACGCTGACGAATTCTTCCCGCGAGGTCGGGATGTTCTTGCCGACGAAGTTCGCCGAGATCGGCAGCTCCCGATGTCCGCGGTCGACAGCCACGCAAAGCTGGATCGCGGCGGGCCGACCGAGTTCGATCAGCGCGTCCATCGCGGCGCGGGCCGTTCTGCCGGTGTACAGGACGTCGTCCACGAGAACGATCACCTTGCCGTTGACGTCAAACGGGATCACCGATCCGTTCACCTGCGGCATTCCGAACCGTTCCACCAGATCGTCGCGGTACAGCGTGATGTCAAGCTCGCCGATCGTCACGTTCCAGTCCGAGAACTTCTCGATGTTTGCTTTCAGCCGCCGCGCGAGCGGCACGCCTCTGCGTTTGATTCCGACAAGATAGATCTCGCTGACGTCCTCGTTCCGTTCGATGATCTCGTGCGAAAGCCGCATCAGCATCCGGTTCATCGTCTGTTCATCGACGAGTTTGCGTTCTTCCATCGCTTCCTCCGCACAAAAAAATCTTGCCGTTTGCACGACAAGACAGATTACGCCTACAGCAGCAATATGGTGGCCTTGTCGGCATCTCGTACCGAATTAAAGGTTTCTTGGATCGTCGGTATCATAACACACCCTTTCGACTTTGTAAAGTAAAATCTTTCACAATTTTGCAACAATTCGCAAAGGAGCGAAAAACGGCTTGTTTGGTGTCGAATGAACGCAGAAACGACAATATATTGTGCGCTTACGAATTTTTCTTGCTTTTTTTGAGATTTCGTTTTATATTTTCTCGTATGGAAAACCGTTCGAAAAAACCGCTGCGCGGCGCAATCGTGCTTCTGCTTGCCACAGTGATCTGGGGGCTGGCTTATATTGCGCAGAGCGATGCGATGCAGTATCTCGGCGTGCTGACGTACAACAGCGTACGCATTCTGCTCGGCGGAATCGTGCTGATTCCGGTTGCTGCTCTTTTTTGGCGGTTTGACCGTGAGCGGCGTATTCAGACGCCGGCGGAGAAGAAGCGCGCATGGCGCGTTTCGCTGCTCGGAGGAATCGTCTGCGGCGTTTTTTTAAGCGGCGCGGCGACGTGTCAGCAGTACGGGATCGCCATGACGTCCGTCGGAAAGTCGGGCTTTTTGACCGCGCTGTATATCGTGCTCGTTCCGGTGTTCGGCGTTTTCTTCAGAAGACGCGTTCCGTGGATCTCGGCGGTCTGCGTTGCAATCGCGGTCGTCGGGTCCTACTTTCTGTGCGTGAAGTCCGATTTTGTCGTCGAACAGGGGGATTGGATGCTGCTTTTGGACGCGCTTCTGTTCGCGTTCCAGATCCTGTTTATCGACTTCTTTCTGGAGCGCGGCGCGGATTGCGTTATGATGTCCTGCGTGGAGTTTCTGTCCGCAGGCCTGCTGCTTTTGCCGCTGATGTTTTTGTTTGAAACGCCGCGGCTCGGGGATATCTGGGACGCGCGCTATACGATCCTGTACGCGGGCGTAATCTCCGGCGCCGTCGGATATTCGATGCAGATCATCGGGCAAAAGGAACTGGACCCGACCGGCGCATCGCTTCTGATGAGTCTTGAGTCCGTGTTTGCGGCGCTGTTCGGCTGGTGGCTGCTCGGCGAACGTCTTTCGGGACGGGAGCTGCTCGGCTGCGCGCTCGTGTTTTTGGCGGTGATCCTTTCGCAGCTTCCCGTCGGGAAACGGAGGAAAAGCTGATGTTCGTATATCTGCTGCGCTGTGCGGACGGTTCTCTGTATACGGGGTGCACGCCGGATCTCGACCGGAGATATGCCGAGCATCGTGCGGGAAAAGGCGCAAAGTACACGAAAAGCCATCCGCCGGTCGCAATTGCCGCGGCGTGGGAGGTGTCGACCAGATCCGACGCGCTTCGGCTCGAATACCGCATCAAAGCCCTCGGCAAACAGAAGAAGGAACAGCTTTTGCTGGACGCGCCGGCGGAAACCCTGCTCGGGATCCCGGCAGTCCGGTTCCGATGACCCGGCGAAACGTTTGAAAACAGCAAAAACGGATCCCGTTTTTTACATTTTTTACAAAAAAGATTGAACAAAGAGGACGCTTCGGCTATAATAATCGTATGGAACTTGCAAAATGCGGGAAAAGGGTATTTTCCTTCGATATGGATCACATCGGCGTGCTGGACGGCATTCGGTCGGTCGCCATTCTGGTCGTGCTGTGGTTCCACTTCTGGCAGCAAACGTGGCTGATGCCGTATTATCCGGTGCCGTTTCTCGAATCGTTCGGCATTAAAACGCTCGACCTGAATATCATCCGCCGCTGCGGATATCTCTGCGTGGACTGGATGATCCTGCTGTCCGGGTTTGTCCTGTTTCTTCCGCATGCGCGGCACCTGTTCGAGTCGCGCCCGCTTGAATCGGTCGGCACGTTTTTTCGCAAACGCGTTGCGCGGATCGTCCCGAGCTATCTGTTCGCGGTGCTGGTGATGTTCTTCCTTTCGCTGGCAGGGGGAGTGTATGCCGGCAGGACGTCGTTCCTTTGGAAGGATCTGCTCTCGCATCTGACGTTCACGTTCATGCTGTGGCCCGACACTTATCTGTTCAGCGGGATCAACGGCGTGTTCTGGACGGTTGTGATCGAGGTCATGTTCTATGCGATCTTTCCGCTGCTCGCGTTTGCGTTCCGGAAAAAACCGCTGTGGACATATCTCGGAATGACGGCGGTGGGCGTTGCGTTCACGTTTCTGTTCTGTCTTCGGCAGAAGGATACGGCGTTTTACGTCAACCGGTTTCTGACGTTCTGGCCGGTCTTTGCAAACGGAATGCTCGGCGCGTATGTGTATGTGTGGTTCGTGAACCGCGCAAAGCATAAGGTCCCGCTTTCGCTGCTCGGAACGGCGATCGCTTTGGGCTCGCTGGTCGGCATCGCGTTTCTGTTCCGGGATTGTTCCCATTCGTCGGCGATCCAGATGTGGCAGCTGACGTACCGGTATCCGCTGTCGCTGCTGTATCTCGGCTTTACGCTCGGGATGTGCGTTTCGATGCGGCCCGTGCGGATGCTGCTGTCGAATGCCGTGTGGAAGAGCATCGCCGCGGTTTCGTACAATCTGTACCTGTGGCATCAGTATCTGATGGTTCGGCTTCGGATCGCATTCGGCTGCAGGTCCGGCGCGGACGTTGCGGCGCTCGGCGCGCAGACGCAGTGGATGCTGAACACGGAGGCGCTCGTATTGGCGTTCGCCGTGGCGATCGCCGTAACCTACTTGCTCGAACGGCCTCTGCACCGATTGATTTCGGGCGGGACCTTGAGAATATTAAGAATTGAAAAACGGGAGAACAATCATGGCGAAAATCGGATTTGACATCGGCGGAACCAATATCGCTGCGGGTCTTGTTTCAGACGAAGGCGTTCTGGTGAAAAAGGGCTCGCTGCCGTTTCCGCAGGACAAGGATTTCGAGAAGGTAATGGCAACATGCGAGCAGCTTGTTGCGGCCCTGGAGGAAGGGGAGACGGAACCGGTCAGAAGCATCGGCGTCGCAGTCCCGGGCAGCATCGATGCAACGGCGAGCATCGTCCTGAACGCATTCAATCTCGGTTTTTCCAACACCCCGCTGAAGGCGGCGCTTGAGGAACGTCTCCAAAAGCCGGTCTACCTGATCAACGACGCGGACGCGGCCGTCCTTGCCGAACATCGGATCGGCTCGCTGCGTGGCTGCACCAATGCGTTCATGATTACGATCGGGACAGGCCTCGGCGGCGGATTCATTTTCAACGGTTCCTTGTATCGCGGCGGCCGGGGCAACGGCACCGAACCGGGTCACCTGATTTTGGTGAACGGCGGGCGGCACTGCAGCTGCGGCAACGACGGATGCGCCGAAGCGTACTGCGCGGCGAGCCGCCTTGTACAGGACGGCAGGACGTACGGCTGGAGCAACGCCAAGATGGTGATCGACGCCGCAAAGGCGGGCGACCCGTTTGCAACAGCGATCGTCAATGCGTTTATTGACGATATCGGTTCCTACCTTGCGTCGGTCATCAACCTGCTCGATCCCGAGCGGATCGCGGTCGGCGGCGGCGTCAGCGCGGCGGGCGAGTTTCTGATGCGTCCGCTGCGGGAAAACGTGCAGCGCAAGTCGTTCTTTACCGATCCGACCGAGATCGTCGTGGCGACAGCCGGCAACGACGCCGGCATCTACGGCGCGGCGTTTATCGCCGAATAAGTTTGGCATCACCTGTTGCAGAACAGAAAGGAGCGCGTCCGAAGTGCGATTCTCTAAAGGGCGGTTTGAAATAGTATAATCCGGCGGAGGGAATACGATAATCCCTCCGTCTTTTGCTGTCGCAAAAGCCTTCCCCTTGAGGGGAAGGTGCCGAGGAACGAGGCGGATGAGGTGTCGGATTCGCGCAAGCAACACCTCATCAGTCAACCTCGTTGCCAGCTTCCCCTCAAGGGGAAGCCTCTTTTTTTCATAAGAGCGCACTTATACACCGCCATGCGGCGGTGATACGTGCGCTTTAGGCAAACAAAAACCTTCCGAGAAAGAAGTACTTCCCGGAAGGTTCAAATCCGTTTCATTCCGACAAACCGGAATTTGCCGGGTTCAATCTTACTGTCCGGGCAAAGAATTATACTGATACACCCTTACATAATCAACAATAAAGTCTGTTGGCGCTTCGGAATCAAAGGTAAGAGCGTCGCCGACCCAGCCGTTGAGCGGGAACCCTTTCATTCCGTTTACATTGCAGTCTATTATCATATACTCCGGCACTTTTGAAGTCCCGCCGAAATCCGTGCGGCCGGTCTCAACGCCGTTGATATAAAATATATACTCTTTATCGTTCCACTCAACGCCGTATGTATTGTATTCTTCATAGGGGTCGTTGTTCTCAATAAACGGAGTGCAGGCTGTTTTTTGCCTGTGCTCGGAGCCGTAAGCGTCATAGTGAATTGTGGAAGAAACAACATTCACATTGTCGCTGAGTTTATAACGGTAATAAGCAGCCTCGCAGATGTCGATTTCCGCGCCGTCGGTGCCGCCGTTTCCGATTGAGTCATTGATATTGTGGGGCATCATCCAGAAGGCTGACCAGGAGCCGATACCTTTCGGAAGAATACAGCGTATTTCAAAATACCCGTAGGTCTGATCAAAAAGACCGTCTGTGCAGAGTCCGCAACTGTACCATCCGCGCCTTCCGCCCTTGTATCCCTTGTCATAATATTTTGTATGAATATGCAGATTGCCGTCTCTGACCGAAGCCATATCGGTATTCCACCAGCAGCCCATACGCGTTTTTGATTTTTCGGCCGAGCATTTGTAACCGGTCCATTTTGAGGAATCAACCGCGTTACCGTCGAACTCGTCCTCCCATACAAGCGTAAAGCCGTCAAGGTCAAGTGAAGCGGGGTTTTCGGGCGCGGGGATTATAACCGGTTTAACGGGGTAGGTAATCTCGCTGGTCCAGCTGCCGTAAGTTATAAATGAAATCAGAGCCTGAAAGAAAGCAATAATTCTTAGTAAAAAAACAGGTAATGTCATTACAAAATCTTCCTTTTGCCAATATTTACTGTTTTATAAATCCCGATTTGTCGTATTGATTCTATCATGATTTCCAATAAGATACAACAAAAAAGTACAGACGACCGAAATCGACTGTACTTTTGAAAATTCCCTTTGACAAACAGCCTCTGAAGAGCTATTCTCTAAAGGGTGGTTTTCAACCGCTACCACAGAATAGCTGCGTGATGATCTTTCTGCGGTAAATGAATGATAACAGCTATCGGAAAGGAGCTATTCTCTCGGCAGGTAAAAGAACTACAACCGAATGTGTCATCCTGAGAAGCGAAGCGACGAAGGATCTCAGAACGGAAAAGCAATACAGCGTTCAGAGATTGTTCGCTTTCAGCTCAGGATGACATTCTTTTTCTTGAAGAGCGCACTTACTCACCGCTATACAGCGGTGGGACGTGCGTTTACAAACAAAAACCTCCCGAAAAGAAATTGTTTCCCGGAAGGTTTCAAATCTGTTTCATTCCAATAAACAGGAATTTGCTATTCTCTTCTTATTTCTTTGATAAAACGCACACTAACAACTATCATCATAATAGCTAATGCATCTGAAGCAATCAGCTGTCCAATCGCAGCCGCTGGAATCGGCTGCAGTGGCCATGGCTCAATGAAACTTGCAAGACATGCTCTGAAAATCCAAACAACCGTAAGAAAAAGGTAGAAATAAATCACCTCACGATTCATTGCCAAAGCCCTTTTACCCAACAAAATCAATATAACGCTTAAACCAAACAGTAACAATGAAAAGCAATAGTTCGTATAATCAATTCCAACTATAAGGTTCTCATATTGCATCGGAAGGTAGTCATACCACCGAAACATCCATGGGACAAAGAAATGCCATAGGCCTACCAAAGCACTGATTACAACTGTGATGTAGTATACAATTCGTATTCCTTTATTCAAAGTGTTTCCTCCAAAACTCCGATTTATCGGAGCTATTCTAGCACATATTTCAACATTACGCAACGGAAAAACACAGCCGAAAACCGACTGTGCTTTGAAATACCACCTTGACAAACCTCCTCCGACGCGCTTCTTTCTGCAATTTTCCAAACGGATATGCCGATCGGTCAGATCACAATACCGCCGTCGACGGAAAGCACCTGTCCGGTCACGAATCCGGCGCCGAGCAGGTAAAGAACGGCGGCGGCGATGTCGTCGGGCGTTCCGAGCCGTTCCAGCGGCGTTGCCTGGCGGAAGTCCTCGACCTCCGCGGCGGAAAGGTGCGCGTTCATGCCGGTCGGAACGAAGCCCGGCGCAACGCAGTTGACGCGAACGCCGGACGGCGCCAGTTCCTTGGCAAGCGCTTTGACAAACCCGATCAGCGCGGCTTTGGAAGCGGAGTATGCAACTTCGCAGGATGCGCCGACGACGCCCCACATCGAGGAGAGCGCGACGACGCAGCCGCGCGTTTCCCTCAGATCGTCCGAAAGCAGCCGCGTCAGGCGCATCGGCGCGAGGACGTTCACATCAAATACCTGCCTGCAAAGCGCATCGTCGGTTTCGGAGAAAAGCATCTGCTTCGGCGCGACGCCGGCCGCATGGATAAGCGCGGACGGCTTGCCGAGCCGTTCGTGCAGCGTTCGGATCGCTTCGCCGACCGCGCCGGCGTCGGTCAGATCGCAGGGAAGCAGCAGATACGGCGTGTCGGACGGAAGCTCTTTTATGAGCGCGTCGACGGCGGCGCGGTTCGAGCGGTACTGCAATGCAAGCGCGTATCCGTTTTCCGCGAGCTTCTTTGCGATTGCGCCGCCGATTCCGCCGGATGCGCCGGTAACGAGCGCGATCGGCTTCATACGTTTGCCTCGGTAACGCCGACGATCTCGCCGATATACATCGTGTGCGGATCCCCGGCGGGGTAATAGCGGCTTTGCAGAGCGGGATCGGCGATCGCTTTTTCATCCAGCTCGCTGCGGTGCAGGATCCGGCATTCGATGTGATACCGGCAGCCGTCCAGCCCGTCCTGCGCGCCGAAAGCGGCCGGAACGAGTGCAAGATGAAGCGCTTCGCATTTGCTGCCGTCGCGTCCGGAATGCGTTCCGCAATAGCCGAGCTCCTTCTGCATGGTTCCGGCGGAGGGAACGCTGATCGTAAACGATTCGCAGTCCTCCAAAAGCGTATGCGTGTAGCGGCTGTGGCGCACATAGACCGTCGCGCAGAGCTTGCCCCATAATACGCCGAACTGCGCCCACCCGATCGTCATCGGATTGCCCTTTACCATCAGAAACGCGCCCTTCGGAAGTTGCCGAACGGCGTCTTCAAGCCAGTTAATCTGTTCCATATTGCCTCCGTGCGTTTTTCTGCAGTCAGTATATCGGAAATCGGCGGAAAAATCAATCGTATGCGGAAAAAAACTTTGCATCGGCTTTCCGTCGGTGCAGAAAAAATGACAATTTATGGTATTTTCCCTTGTAATTCAATACAATATCTTGTAAAATAAAAATACGACATGGGGAGGTGTGGCGTATGTGGTTAACGGAGCGGCATGCGGTCGGAGGACCGGGCACTTTTCTGCTTGGCAAGGCGGAGGAGCTTTCGGAGACGCTGCTGCGGGAGTACCGCGGCAAAGTGCGGCTGATTTATCTCGATCCGCCGTTTCGCACGGGCGAATCGTTCTCGATGAAGATCGGCAAGGGCAAAAACGCCGTGCCGGTACGGCTTTATGAGGACACGCTTTCCGATGCGGAATACGTCGCCTGGATGCGAAAGATCCTTTCGCTGTGCCATGAACTGCTGGACAGCAGAGGTTCGCTGTACCTGCATCTCGATTACCGGATGTCGGCGCGGATGCGGCTTGTGCTCGACGAGATTTTCGGCGCGGAACATTTCATGAACGAGATCATCTGGACGTATAAGAGCGGCGGGCGCAGCAAGCGCTATTTTCCGCGCAAGCACGATACGATTCTGTTTTACCGCAAGTCGAAGAACGTCTATTTCAAAATCGAAGCGGTCGGTATGCCGCGCGGCGCCGAGCGCAGAAATCACATGAAGCGGTTTATCGACGAGGACGGCAGGGTCGGGTTTTCGATCCGTTCGAACGGCAAGCTCTATAAATACTATGAAGATTCGCTGATCTATCCGTCGGACGTGTGGAATGACATTGAGCATCTGCAGCAGAAGGATCGGGAGCGTACCGGCTATGCGACGCAAAAACCCGAGGCGCTCCTTCGGCGCATCATCGGCGCGTCGAGCGCCGAAGGCGATCTTGTGATGGACCTGTTCTCGGGAAGCGGAACGACGGCGGCGGTCGCGGCCAAGATGAAGCGCCGGTTTGTCGTTTCGGACAGCTCGCCGGTCGCGGCGTATATCCTCCGGAAGCGGCTTCTGGCCATCTCCGGCTCGCCCGATCTGTTCCGAAGCGATTCCGCCGGTTTGGAACTGCATCTTTCCCGGGAAACGCTTCCGTGCGAGGCGTCGTACTCGGTCGGCCGCAAGGGCGGGGAGCGCGTCGTAATGGTCACGGGCGCTTCGATCGGTTCGAGCGCGGCTCCGATCGTTTACGCTGCGACCGGAACGCTTGAAAACAGCGTGTTCGAAGCGGCGCATACCAACTGCGCGCCGCGTTTTCCGCTGCGGCTTCCGTTCCCGGAGGGAAGCGGCCCCGCGCTGCTTCTGACCGACGCCGAGGGCAGGACCGCGGCGGTTCCTTTGCACGATTAAACTCAAGTCCCTCCCGACACAGGGGCCGTTAAGATTCTTTCGAGTTTCTTAACGGTTCTTTTTTTCTGCCCTTTGGTAAAGAAAATTCGTCCGAGTTGTAACATTTTCCCCAATCATGCTTTGTTCATAGTTTTATGACGTTTTGGTTACAAGCGCGTGGTAGAGTGAAAACGACGGGGGAAAACAATTACAACTTTGTGACAACTTCTTAACGAATGCATAACATCCCCGTTCTATAATCAAATTGTGAGAATTCGAAAAAGGAAACGGGAAAAATGAGAACGATCTGTACCGATCTGAAACGCGCGATTTTCGGGAAACCATTTTTGCTTGCGGCGGGCGCCATGACGCTCTGCCTGCTGTTTGCGGTTTTTTCGAATCTGTACGACGTCTTCTTTTCGGACTATCCCTACCGGGAGATGGGGTATCACGAAACGCTGCTGCTTGGGGCGATGGGCGGCGACGTCATCCTGCTCGTCACGCCGATCCTTGCCGCAATTCCGTATACGTCGGCGTTTGTCGACGACGAAAAAAGCGGTTATCTGAAATCCTTCCTGCCGCGCACCTCGGTGACGCGGTATGTGCTCGGCAAGGAGATCGGCTGCGCGGTCTCGGGCGGACTGGCGCTGGTCGTCGGGATTTTTACGGCATACGGTCTTTTCGCGCTGCTGCTTTTGCCGCGGGAAACGCTGGTGGATTATTACGTGGAGCCGCAGTTCGGCGCGATCGCGTTCCGTGCTTTGCTGTTCTTCCTGCAGGGCGCCTGCTGGGCGCTCGTCGGCATGCTGCTTTCGGGGATGTCCCATAATATCTACCTTGCGTACGCGGCGCCTTTCATCCTGTACTATGTGCTGATCATTCTGCAGGAGCGGTATTTCCGCAATGCGTTCATGCTGAATCCGAAGAACTATCTGACGCTGCAGGGCGCGTGGCCGCTCGGCGGCAGAAGCGCATTCTTTATGACGGCCGTGGTTTTTGCGATTCTGCTGCTCGGATTTTACGCCTTTGCCGAGCGAAAACTCCGCGGCGGCGAATCCGAACACCGCTTCCGGCAGCTTTTCCGGCCGCGTTCGGTCGAAAAACGGCTGGAACGAAAAAAACGCCGCCCCGGACGCGCCGGCGCCGTGCAAAAAGTTCTGTCCGTCTGCGGATATAACTTCCGCATGTGGCGAAACAATATGCGGGTTCTGCTGACCTTCGCGCTCGCGTTCATCCTTTGCTTTCTGCTGTCCGACAAAGCCGCGTCGTTCGCGTACGATATGAATACGGCGATGCAGGCGTTCGAGCCGTTCGTCTGGACGTTCGGCGACGCGAATTCCGTTCTGCTCATATCGCTTCTGCTCGTGCTGCTGTTTGCGGACATCCCGTTCCTCGGCGCGGGCGTGCCGTATTATCTGGTTCGGATGAAGCGCTCCGTCTGGGCGTGGGGACAGCTTTTATACATCGCGGCGGCGACGGCGATCTATATGACGTTCATTTTCGCCGCGACGTCCCTGATTTGTATGCAAAACAGCTTTATCGGCAATATGTGGTCGGAAACGGCGGCAATCCTGGGCTATTCCGGCGCAGGGCGGGCGGTCGCTCTGCCGGCGCTCGTCAAAACGCTTGAGATGTCGCGTCCGTACCAATGCGCCTTTCTCATTTTCCTCCTGATGCTCGCCTATACGCTGACGCTCGTGCTGTTGATGCTGTATTTCAAGCTGAAATTCGGCAAGGGCGCCGGCGTGGCGGCGGCGTTCGGCTTTTCGCTGTACGGGTTTCTGCTGAATCCCGAGCTGTTCAAAAAGCTGCTGCGGCTGCCGGACGAGCTGATGTACAAGGCAAACGTGCTGACGGGCTGGCTGAGCCCCCTGAACCATGCGACGTATCATATGCACAACTTCGGCTACGACCTGCTTCCGCGATTGTGGCAGACGTTCCTGCTCTTCGCGGCGCTGATCGCGCTTTTGATGCTTTTGATTCTTCGCGCGATCCGCAAGTATAACTTCATGTTCCTCGGAACGGAACAGTCGTAACGCTTCGCTTTCGCCGAAATCAGGATTTCGGCGAGTTTACACCGTCTGCCTATCGCAAGCGACCGGGCGGCAGACGGTGCAAGGAGTCAAATCCGCCGCGCATGTCGCCGGATTTGACGGATGAACACCTGTAGGGGCGGATCGCATCCGCCGCAGAAAGGAGAAACCCATGAAACGAATCATCCTTCTTTGCATATCCCTTTCCCTGCTTCTCGCCTGCGTACCGACGCCGACGGAAGAGGTGGTGGCGAACAAGACCGAAGGGCGGCTGGAGAGCATGATTGCCGAAAAGCGCCCGATCGAGATTTACGCGGTGGAGCCGGAACAGCCCGAATCGCGGCCGGAAGGGGATCTGTCGGGCGAAGCGCCCTTGCAGGCTGCTCCCGAAAACGGCGCGGCGCCGAATACGCTGCGAACGGCGCTCGGCGCGCCGGAGCGCGTGACCGATGCGGTTTCGGGCAAGGTCTACGGCGGGAAGCTGAACGTACAGATCGACGCCGGAGTGGAGATCCCGAACGTAGCGGCGGTACCGGTTTTTACGGTACGGATCAAAACCTTTACGCCCGGGGAGCGCGAACGCATCGCAAAGCTGCTGCTTGGGGACGGGCCGTATTACAACTACAACCGCGAGCTGGCCAACAAGGTCAGTTGGGAGAGCAATATCAAAAAGATGACGAAAGAGCTGGCGGATCTTGACAACCGGGCCTACGGTGAGAACTTCGATTATGCGGGACATCGCTGGGTGCTGGAACAGAATCTGCAGATGTATCTGAAAGAATATGCCAACCAGCCCGAACCGGGGGCGATGGAACCGTGGACCGGCAGTTTTTCGGACGAACGGACCGTGTTAGCGGATGCGAACAACCGGTATCTTTCGTTTTCCGAGGGATCGATGTGGCTGTATGATGAGGAGCACAACGCGGCGCACGCCTTTGGCGGACACGCGCCCGAAACGGCGGAGCAGCAGGCGGCAATGGACGTTGCCGAAACGACCTTTGCCGGGATGACCGGCGAGCAATTCAGGGCGGAAACGATCACGTTTGACAACGATCTCTTTTTGAAAAACGAGGGGCTTTCGCAGGCGGATTTTCCGCCGGAGGAGTATTCGGTATCGCTGATCCGCACGGTCGCGGGCATTCCGTGCTACCCGTACTCGGCTTACCACGGTTCGGACACGGCGCTGCAGGCGGCGGGCGTTTCGCAGGAGTATGACGATCCCGTCCTGCCCGAAAAAGCGGAGGTGCTCGTGCGAAACGGAAAGGTCGTCGCGCTGAACTGGTACAACATTGTCGAGAACGTCCGCACCGAGAACGAAAACGTGGAGCTGCTGCCGTTTGACCGGATTCTGGAGATTTTCAAAAAGCAGATCTTCCGCTCGATCTATCTTGACGAAGGCGAGGGCAGCGAATGGTCGTATACGATGGTCGTCGAGCGCATCTGCCTTTCCTATATGAAAGTAAAGAAGAAAGACGCGCCAAACGAGCGGTATCTTTTGCCCGTATGGGATTTTATGGGCTATGACTACAACGAAGCGTTCGGCGATTCCGATCTGCCGGGCCATAGGGCATGGTTTTCCGGACAGTCGCTTCTGACGGTCAACGCGATCGACGGCAGCATCATAGACCGCGACGCCGGATATTGAGGAGGACAAAATGAAACGTATAATTCCTGTACTGCTGTCGCTTTGCCTCTTTCTCGCCTGCGTGCCTACGCCGGAGGAGGAGCCGATCATCAACCGAACCGACGCATACGAAAACGTCGGTGCAGCTACGGCGGACGGGCCGCAGAACGTGACCGGCGAGGCGAACGAACCGTCGGGCGGGCTGCGTATCGACGAGGAGTACACAACGCCGCGGGGCGTTCCCGTGAAGATCCATGCGGATGTGACGGCGCCAATGCCCGGGAACATCCCGATCGTACGGGTGGAAACCTGCACGTTTTCAAAGGAACAGATTCTTGCGTGGATTGATGTGCTTGCCGAAGGCGCGTCGCTTTGCGAGCAGCCGAAGGATCCGTTTTCGCGCGAATACTATGCCGGTTGTGTGAAAAACACGCAGGAGGCGATCGAAGGCGAGACCGATCCGAATGAGCTGGATTATCTCGAGGGAACGCTGCAATACTATATCGACGCTTATAACAACGCAAAGCCGGAAAGCGAAATCAACCGCGACAAGCCGTTTGACGTCAATAAAATCGGGAAAAAGAACTATCTGAACATCGTGCTCCGGAAGGACGGCGAAACCGTCGGCAGCATACAGACCATGCAGGAGACCGGCGACGATTTCCCGCGCTACGTCTTTGAGTACGCGCCGGCCGGACAGCAAACCTATACCGGCGACGTCGATCCATCCGATCCCAGGACGGAGCAGATGCCGTTTTCGGAGCAGGAAGCGGTCGAAAAAGCAACCGCGTTCCTGGCGCGGCTCGGCATTACCGGAATGCGGCATGTGTATTCCGAAATCATGTTTCGGCATAACATGGTCGTCCATCAGATAGAGGAACATCCGGGCGCATACCGGCTGTTCTTCACACGAACGGTGAACGGCATGCCGAAGCCGCATTACTGGATCAAGGCGTGGCAGATGGGCTATTCGGAACCGGACAAGCAGGAATACCGGCCGACATGGACGCCGGAATACATCGACCTTCTGGTGGACGCGCAGGGCGTTCGGAGCTTCCGCTGGCAAAATCCGGTCGTCGTTTCGGAAATTGTCAACGAAAACGCGTCGGTCATTTCGCTGGATGAGGCGCGAAAAGCGTTCGACAGCTATATCGACGTTCTGCGCTCGGCGGGAGAGTATTTCGGCGACGACCCTACGGTCGAGATCACGGAGATCATCTTCGGCTATGAGTTCGTTCCGGTCAGGGATTCGTTGTCGACCTTCGATCTGGTTCCCTGCTGGTTCTTTATGGGGTACGACGCGGAGAGCAACCTGTTTCATACCCGCGGCGCGCAGCTCATTCTCAACGCTGCGGACGGCAAACTCCTGCAATCAAATTAAGGAAAGGAACGAATTGCATTGAAACGAATTTTTATCTTTTTTCTGCTGTTGACGGTCCTCACCGCCTGCGTCCCGACGCCGGAGGAGGACGCGGTGCGGCAAAAGAACAGCGCAAAAATGATTGAAATGGCCATAGGAGATGTCACGGAAGCATCGAAGGGGACGAAGGAGCAGCCAACCGCGGCTCCCGTACCCGTGCGGGAGCAGATGCCGGAGCGGCTCGTCTGGGACTTTTATACTGACGTGGAGAACATCCATGTGACCGCGGATGTACCCATCCGCATCATGACGGAAGATGTCTTCCCTCTGCTCCGGGTGGAGCCCCGGAGATTCAAGGCGTCAGAGAATCTCGCCATCGTACAGGCACTGCTGAACACGGACACGGTCTATAAGAGCGTCTATCAGCTGACCCGGAAGGATCTTGAAAAACAGATCGGCGATCTTATGAACACGCTCAGCGATCCCTACAACAACAAGGAACTGCTGGAGGACTTCGACCGGGAGGAGTTGGACGAGCTGATCCCCCGTTGGCAGAAGAATCTGGAGAATCTCCAGGAGCAGTACCGCAATTTCCGGGACGATGAACCGATTCCCAATCCCGTTTGGGATGGACTGGCGGAACCGGATATGAAGCAGACGGTACTGGTCAAAGGTCCCTGGGATCGGAGCGCTCTCGAATGCGACAGCGTCTATTTCTTCGCCCGGGATGAGTATCCCACGTATTGGTCCGTGGATATGGCCCGGGAAGGGGAGTGGGGCGCAGCATGGGATTACGGCCTTATGGAACGCATTGACCCCGACGATTACGATACGCCCCATGCGGGTACGACCATGACTCCCAACGAAGCCGCTCAGATGCTTCAATCGGTGCTGGACCCCTTTGTGAAGACCCGGGTTGTGGAGATTCTTTGGGGCAACAACGCTTCCGATACCTACGGTTCCGACGGGACCAAACTTCATTGGGGATACGTGATCCGGCTCATGCCCGCCTATCATGGCACGGCTACGGGAATGGGGCTGGGGTATCTCCACATGAGCAGCCGGGATCCGATTACCGACATGAGCCGGAACTGGGATCAGGAGGACATCATGGGCGCGGTGAATGAGGACGGCATCCGAAAGCTGGAATGGCGAAGCCCCCTGACCGTTACTGAGGTTGTGACCGAGAACGCGACCCTGCTGCCGTTTTCGGAGATCGAGACCATCGCCAAGCGGCAGATCAACCGGCTGCATAGTTACCGCGGGTTCCGCGGGGAGGAGAACGGGACGCTGGAGGTGGCAGGCGTGCGGCTCGGGCTTCTGTACATCATGGAGCAAAATGTTCTGGAGGGAGGCCTGCTGGTACCCGTGTGGTATTTTTTGCAGGCGGATGCGCCCAACGAGCACCAGAAGGAACTTTGGCCCAATGAGATTGAAACTTGGAATTACGACACTTTGAATCCACTGGTTGTCATCAACGCCGTGGACGGTACTGTCATTGACCCCTACGCGGGGTATTGAGGAGAAACCCATGAAACGGATTCTTGCACTATTTTTGATGCTGCTCATCCTCACCGCCTGCGTCCCGACGCCGGAGGAGGAAGTCGTAAAGCCGAAGCAGACGGGGACGATGATTGAGATCGCGCTTTCGGATCTGCCCGAGGAGCCGCTGGAGGAGATCGTCGGCGTGCCGGAATCGAAGCACGTCGAAAAAGAGTTTACGATCGAACGGTCGGGGGTGACCGTCACCGTCGACGCGGACGTCGTTCTGCCGCAGACAAATGAAATCCCGCTGGTTCATATCCGGCAGGGCGGGTTTTCGCAGGAGTTTCGGCGCCGCGTGATGCACGTGCTCGGCAATGACAGCAAGCCGATCGACGTGTTCCCGAAATCGTATTATCAGGGCATCGCGAACCGTCTGATGGCGCGGCGCGACAGCGGAGACCTCGACAAGTACAATTCGGTGGAGGAGATCAACCGGGCGATTCTGGATGTGCTGAAGGAGGCGGATGAAGCGCCTGCCGAGCCGGTCTATTCCGACCGCGACCCGGCCGTGGAAATGGATTTTCACTTTGTCGAGTCCGGAAGCGAACCGCAGGAAACGGATTTCTGGACGTCGAGCTACTGCGGTATTTCCCAAATCGGAACCATCTTTCACGTTATGATGTCGACGCAATCCGTGGAGTATTACCGAAACATTCAGGAGATAACGCATTTTGAAAACGCGTACAACTTCCAAAACCCGCTGCGGATCGCGCAGCCGATGATCGATCGGGGCCGGTTCCGGGTGACGACGCCCGAGCGCTCGATGGAGGACGCAAGGGCCGAGGCGCAGAGCGTGATGGACGGGCTGCAGCTTTCGCCGGACTTTACGCTGACGCACGCGCGGATCGCGCCGCTGATCGAATATGTCGCGGAGGCAGAAAAGGCCGGACGGTGCGACGCGGCATACGAATTCCTGTTCACGCGGCAGGTTTCGGGCGTTAACGTGACCTATACGAACGATCTGTACAGCTATGCGTCTTCGGACGCCGATCCCGAACACGGCGTCGCGCCGCAATGGCGGTATGAGCGTGTGCGCGTTTACGTCGACGATCAGGGCGTTCTGGCGTTCTACTATGACGGAGCGCCGTATGAGATCCTGGAATGTTCCTCCGACGCGGTAAGGGTGCTTCCGCTCGAAGAAGCTGTCGCGGTGTTTGAAAAGCGGCTCGGGATCGTGTATGCCGGTTCGTTTGACCGGATCACGATCGAGAATCCGTCGATCCGCATCACGGAGATCCGGCTCGGGCTGACCCGCGTGCTGGAGCAGAACGCGCCGCGGCAGGCGTACCTTGTGCCGAGCTGGACGTTTTTCGGCGTCGAGCATCTGACCGACTACAACAACATGCCCGGCTTTGAGGGCTTCGGCTACGACGGAACGACCGCAATTTTAACCGTCAACGCGATCGATGGCAGCATCATCGACCGGAACGCGGGATATTAAAAGGAGGACACAATGAAACGATTCCTTATCATTCTCTTATCCCTTTCCCTGCTTCTCGCCTGCGTTCCGACGCCGGAGGAGGAATTTGTCACGCATAAGGACACCGAGGAGATGCTCGAAAAGGCGGCGGCGACGCCCGCTTCCGACGTTGTGGGCTTTGCGGGCGGAGCGGACGCAAAAGGAGAGCTGCCAAAAGCGACGCATATCCGCGAACGGTATGCGATCCCGGAAACGCTTTCCGATACCGTTACCGAAGCGGACGGACATTTTACGGTGAACATCGACGCGCGGGTCGAGGTGCCGGATGTCGCCGATATCCCGATCATCCGTGTGGAGCACGGGACGTTTACACAGGACCAGATCACGCGCATCTTCAATGCGCTGACAGGCGGGCGCACGATGTACCACAATAGCAATGTTATGACAAAATCGCAGATCGCCGATACGATCGCATGGCTCGAAAATCAGCAGAACGACCCTGCACTGCGCGCCGAGCTTGATGAGGAGGAGCTTGCGACAATCCCGGAGACGATCGAGAAACTGAAGGTGCGCTGGAGGACCGCGCCGGAAACGCTTTCGGAGGACATTTGCGACGGCACGATCGGCGTGATGCAATTTGAGACGGACGGCAAAACCTATACGCGCTACGGCTTTAACGCGACTTCGCGCGACGATCAGCCCCGGCTGATCGTTCAGCTGACGATTCCGGGACAGGAGGAACGAAACAGCCACCGGCTCGAGGATGCGCTGCTAACCGTCTGGAACGATCGCTCTGACTTGAGCGGCGGAGAGGGAGACGGGGGCGTGCATACGCCAAGGATAGCGATCCGAGATCCGAACAATCCCGTTGAGCTTCGGGAATATCCGTTTATCACTTACACTCCCGCACAGGCAATCGCGGACACGGAAGCGTTCTTTGCGTCCGTGGGGTTCCCGGAGGTCAAGGCAGATTCGATCGTCTGCTATCCGGATATAAAGGACGGGCAATGCGGCTATCGCGTCAACTGCGTCCGTGAAACAGCGGGCATCAGGGACGCCTTTTTGGGCATGATGATGGGATCCCGCGGGACCCCTGCCGAGGATCAGGTCTTTGCGCCGCAATGGATGTACGAAAGTATCTCCGTCTGTATCGACGAGCAGGGCGTGTATGAGCTTGCGTGGTATGCGCCGCTGGGGGTAAAGGAGACCGTGCTGTCCGCGTCGAATCTGCTGCCGTTCGATAAGATTGTGGAACGGTTTAAAAGCCAGGTCTGGATCGAGGAAAAGCCGTGGCTCATTTTGGATGAATCGCAGGTGGTTGAGGACGATTATCCGTCCGATATGCATATGGAGATTACGCGCATCACGCTCGGCTTACAGCGCGTGATGGAAAAGAACCGGTTTGATACGGGGCTGCTCGTTCCGGTGTGGAACTTTTACGGCACGACGGTGATCACGCGCACAAACATAAAAACACGCAAAACATACGAGGAGCCGCATTATCAATACATGAATGATTCGCCGATCCTCTCGATCAACGCGATCGACGGCAGCATGATTGATCTGTACAAGGGATACTGAGGAGGAAACAGCATGACAAACGCAATCGAAATCCATGACCTTGTAAAGGTGTTCGGCCAGGATACGGTCTTAAAGGGCATCAATCGCAATTTTGAGGCGGGGAAGATCCACGGCATCGTCGGCAACAACGGCAGCGGCAAAACCGTCATGTTCAAATGCATCTGCGGCTTTCTGCAGCCGACAAGCGGCAAGGTGTTCGTAGGCGGCAAGCAGATCGGCAAGGACGTTGATTTTCCGGAGGATCTTGGTCTGATCATCGAGACGCCGGGTTTTCTGCCGAATCTTACGGGGCTGAAAAATCTCGAGATCCTTGCCGCATTGAACAACCGGATCGACCTGAAGCAGGTTGCGGAAACGATCCGAAGGGTCGGGCTCGATCCGCTTTCGGACAAGCCGGTTGGCAAGTATTCGCTCGGCATGCGGCAGCGGCTCGGCATCGCGCAGGCGATCATGGAAAGCCCGAAGCTGCTGATCCTCGACGAGCCGATGAACGGGCTGGACAAGCACGGCGTCGCGGAGATGCGCGAACTGTTCCGGTCGCTCGCGACGGACGGACGCACGATTCTGCTGGCGAGCCATAACATTACAGACATTGAAACCCTTTGCGATACGGTCTGCGAAATGGACGCGGGCGAAATGACGATGTTGAGAGGTGAAGCAAAATGAAAAGATGGATTGCATGGATTCTGGCGCTGCTGCTGGCAGTCATGCCGCTGCTTGCGCTTGCGGAGGACGATCCGGCGACGGACCCTGCCGCGGGAAGTGAAACGACCGAACAACCGGAAGAACAGGAACCGGATCCCTCTCCGCAGGAGCCCGATCCGAGCCCGACCGCATCCGCCCAGCCGACCGCGTCGCCGCAGCCGACGGATCCGCCGGTGATCGGGGAAACGCTGTCGATCGACACGGCGACGGTGTACGACGGCATGAAAACCTCCTACGGGCACGGGTATGTTCCGACCGTTTCCGGCGGCAAAGCGATCATCGTGCTTCCGCTGCTCGGAAACACGCTCGGACAGCGCATCCGCGTGACGCCGGAGCTTTCGGCGGGCGGGCCGTACGTGCTCGGCAACTATCAGTTTGACGTCTTAAAATCAACGGAAACGGCGACGGACGGCACGGCGCACGAGGTGTTTCTGATCCGGCTCGAGCTTCCGCTTTCGGGCGAGCGGATGAACGGAACCTATCCGATCCCGTTTACGGTCGACTATGTCGCGACGGACGGCACGCAGATGCAGCAGTCGTTTACGGTGCAGCTTACGGTCACCGACGGCAAGAACGCATCTTCGGGCGGCGGAGGCGGCTCGTATCGGGAGACGGTCCGGAAGCCGGTTCTGCGCGTGGAAGCGGTGCAAACGTCGCCTGCCGAGATCGTCGGCGGCGATACGGCGTCGCTCGCGCTGACGCTGAAGAATGTCGGCAATTACGACGCAAGAAACATCCGCGTTTCGGTGCATCCGGAAACGGAAGCGCTGCAAAGTCCCGGCGATCTGTCCGAACAGTTTTTTGCACAGCTGGCCGTAAACCAGAAACTGGACGTATCGTTCGACCTTTCGGTATCGCTCGGCGCGCGTGCGGGCGCCGAGCCCGTGACCGTGGAAATCGCTTATGAGGATCGGTACGGCGGAATTTACAGCGAGCAGACGCAGGTGCATGTTGTGCTGACGCAGCCGCAGGTCGTGATTGCGGCGGCAGAGTACGAGTCGATCGTCAACGGCGGCGCGGACCTTGCTGTGACGCTGACGCTGAAAAACACGGGCGTGCGGGATGCGGAAGCGGTGCAGGTGCAATACACGGGACAGGACGCCGCGATCCGCCATAAGGGCGCGGAGGATTTTCAGACGGTTGGTCCTCTGAAGCAGGGGGGAACGGCGAAGCTGACGTTTGAACTGCGCGCGCTGCCGTCCGCCGGCGAGGGCAAGCATTCGTTTTCGTTCGAGTGCCGCTATTCGGATGCGGCAGGCAGCGGCGAGTACGCGGACAGCTATGATTTTCCGGTGACGGTGACGCAAATGGCGTCGCTCGGACATGATGACGTCCGGCTGCCCGAAAGCATGACGAGCGGCGAGAGCTTCAGTCTGCCGATCTGCGTTTACAACACGGGTTTCGCGCCGATCTACAATGTGCGCTGTACGTTAAACTGCGACGGGCTGATCTGCTCCTCTGCATTTATGGGAAATCTGGAGCCGCAGCAGAGCGCGGAAAAGACGGTCACGGTGTTCGTCACAACGCGCTCCGGTTCCCAGAAGTACGGGGAGGCATACGGCTCCTTCGATATCGTCTATGAGGATGCCGACGGCACAAAATACTACGAGTCCGATTCGGCGCGGCTTCGGATCGACGAGCCGCAGGCAAAGACCGACGCCGAAAAGGAGCGGGAGCGGCAGAAGGTCGAGGAGCAGCAAACGCTCTCCCGATGGTGGGTCAGCGTGCTGATCGGCATTGCGATCGTCTGCATTCTGATCGCGGCGATCGTGATCGCCAAATTCATGCGGATGCTGAAAATGAAATAACAACCAAAACCCAAAAGCATGGCTGCCCGAAAAGGCAGCCATGCCGCATGTCAAAGAAGTTTCATCGCGGCTCCGTCCGCGCGTAACGCTGCTTGAAAGGAAGCAGATCCTGCATACAATCATAAAATTCAGCGACATGCGCGGCGAATTTTATACATTGCGGTGCTGCCGCCCGGAAATGCGAAGCAATTTAGGCATGCACCGGTCCATGCCGCAGCGTGATCCCCGTCGAAAAACGGGTTTTTCGACGGATGGGCAGCCATGCCGCATTTTTGTGCTTATTCGATTTCGTCCGGCTCGTACCGCAGAATATCCTGCACGTCGCAGTTGAGCGCACGGCAGATGGCGTTCAGCGTGGTAAACCGCACGGCGCGCGCCTTGTTGTTTTTCAGAATGGAAAGATTCGCCAGCGTAATGCCGACCCGATCGCTGAGCTCGTTCAGCGACATCTTCCGCCTTGCCATCATCACGTCCAGATCCACAATAATCATACCGCCACCTCAGATCGTCGAATCGTTTTCTTCCTTGAGCGCCGTGCCTTCCTCAATCACGTTTTTCACAACGCGCAGCACGATGCCGAGAAACAACCCGACAAACGCGACGGGCAGCAGCATGTTCCATTCGATCAGAAAACAGAGCGGGATCGCGAGCGTGCCGGCAAGAATCGAAGCCCAGGAGATGATCCGCAGGTAGCCGACGCTCGAGCTTGTGAAGATCGCGCCGCCGCGAACGTTGTTCAGAAGCAGCACAAGGCAGAAGGTCGCAACGAGCACAAGCGCGAGGATCGCGTATTCCAGGAGATAGCCCCAGACGCCGAAGCGATCCTGGTTGGCGAGAAACGGAACGTTTGCGTTGCGAAAGAACGGCAGCATGATGGCAAGCCCGAGAACGCCGAAAAACGCGAGCGCACAGAAAATGTAGGAAAGGATGATGGAAATCCGCCGGTCAATACGAAGCATAGCAAGCCCCCCCGATTGCATTCTGCCGCAATTATACCATGCTTT
Source organism: uncultured Eubacteriales bacterium (assembly GCA_902768795.1). Lineage (GTDB taxonomy): Bacteria > Bacillota > Clostridia > Christensenellales > CAG-138 > UBA3792. The sequence continues at coordinate 9,329 of CACXMS010000003.1, read as the reverse complement.
CTATTGCCCGTCAACACATTCTTATCGAAAATCAATAAAGAAATAAGGAGCAGAATCGGAACGCGCAAAAACACAGGCATACAAAGGCGCTTTCCGTCATACAGTAGGGTGAGAAAAAGAACGGCGGGAGGATAGTATGGACAAAGCGCGTCTTTATCAGGATATTGCAAAGCGAACGCAGGGAGACATTTATATCGGCGTCGTCGGCCCGGTGCGAACCGGCAAATCGACGTTCATCAAACGGTTTTCGGAGCTGCTGCTGCTTCCGAACATCGAAAACGAATTCGTCCGCGCGCGGGTGGTCGACGAGCTGCCGCAAAGCGGAGCGGGCAGAACGGTGATGACGACACAGCCGCGGTTCGTTCCGAGCGACGCCGTGGAGATCACGCTCGATGAGAACGTGACCTGCTCGGTGCGCCTTGTCGACTGTGTCGGCTACATGGTAAACGATGCGGTCGGGGCGACGGAAAACGGCGAAACGCGCATGGTGACGACGCCGTGGTTTGATCACGACATTCCGTTTTCGGAGGCGGCCGCCATCGGCACGCGCAAGGTGATTGCAGAGCATGCGACGGTCGGAATTGTGGTAACGACCGACGGAACAATCACGGAACTCGGCCGGGACAGTTATCTCGACGCAGAGGCGGAAGCGATCCGCGCGGTGCAGGAAACCGGAAAGCCGTATCTGGTGATCGTCAATTCGGCGGACCCGGACGGAGCGGCGGCCGAGGACGCGGCGGATCACATCCGCGATACGTTCGGTGTGGAGCCGCTTGTGCTGAATCTTCTGCAGCTTTCGGAAAAAACGCTTTGCGAGCTGCTGACCGAGATGCTTTACGCGTTTCCGCTCAAGCTGATCGATATTACGCTGCCGTCTTACCTGCGCGCGCTGCCGCCGACGCATCCGCTTCTGAAAAGCGTGCTGGACCCGCTGCGCGAGACGCTGCCGTCGGTGCGTTCCGTGCACGATTGCGAGCGCGTGGTGGCGTGCTTATCCGTGCCGGAGCGGTTCAAACCGGCGCTTTTGGAAACGCTGTCGCTCGGGGAGGGAACTGCGGTGATTGCGCTTCGACCCGAGGAGGGCGTGTTCTATTCGGTACTGACCGAGGCGTGCGGATGCGAGATCCGTGACGATTACGAACTGATGTCCGCAATTTCCGGCTTTGTCGCAGCCAAAAAAGCATACGACCGTATCTCGGACGCGCTGGAAAAGGCGAAACAGACCGGTTACGGCATTGTGCCGCCCGAGCCGTCCGAAATGGAGCTGCTGGATCCGGAGATCGTGCGGCAGGGCAGCAAGTTCGGCGTCAAGCTGCATGCGAAAGCGAGCGGTCTGCACATCGTTCGCGTCGATATCGACAGCGAGGTAAATCCGATCGTCGGAACCGAGCAGCAGAGCGAAGCGCTTCTGCGGTATCTCAACGATACGTTCGAAGGCGATCCGACGGCGATCTGGGATACCAATCTGTTCGGCAAATCGCTGTACGATCTCGTGCTGGAGGGGATGCGCGGCAAGATGAACGGAATGAACGACGAGGTGCAGCAAAAGATGCAGGGCGCGATCCAGGAGATCGTCAACAGCAACTGCAACAACCTCATCTGTATTACAATCTGAAAAACGGCGCATACTGAATCTCCGAGAAACTGATGAAAAACGGAGAATCCTATGCGGACCGACCTTGCAGGGGAAGCAAAGAAAGAATTCCCGGACCTTCCGGGCGTTACGGAAACGCGTGAGACGGCGGACGGATTTGAACTGGTTCGGATCGACGTCGAAACAAAGGAAGCCGCCGAGCGCATTGAAAAACCGATCGGCCGTTATGTGACGATCACCATGCCGAAAGAGACGCTGTACGACCGCGCTGCAGCGTCGCTTTTGGCGCGTTTTGCGGCGACGGAACTGGAAAAGATGCTGCCAAGGGACGGCACGGTGCTGGTCGTCGGACTCGGAAACCGTTATATCACGGCGGATGCGCTCGGCACCAAAACGGCGGAGCATATTCTGGTAACGCGGCATTTAAGACAGGCGTTTTCGGAATTGCTGCCGAAGGATACGCGTCCCGTCTGTTCCTTCTGCACCGGCGTGCTCGGTGTAACGGGCATCGAAACCGTCGAGATCGTTTCCGCGGTCGCGGGGCGTCTGCGCCCGGGTGCCGTGCTTGTCGTCGATTCGCTGGCGGCCGGCGCGCCGGAGCATCTCGGCACGGTGCTGCAGATGAACGATACCGGCATTTCCCCCGGCGCGGGAATCGGAAATTTCCGGGCGTCGTTGAATAAGGAAACGCTCGGCGTGCCGGTTACGGCGATCGGGATTCCGCTGGTCGTCGGCGCAAACGCGCTGATCGGAGAAGCCGACGAGACGGCGAGGCAAGCCATGTCCGGCCTGTTCGTGACGCCGAAGGACATCGATTTGCTGGTGAAAAACGCGGCGAAACTGCTTGCGGAAGCGATCAATACGGCGCTGCACGCAAAGAACGCTCCGATCCTGCAAAATCTGCTGCAATAACCGGTTGTCCGGCGGCATATCGTGAGAGTGGGAGGACACGATATGTACCGTAAAAGAAGCCGGAAAACGGCTGTGATTCTGTTTCTGTTTCTGCTCATCTGGGTTCCCGTGTGCCTTTCGGCGGGGATGCTGATCGCTTTGCGGTCGCTCGGCGCCGCGGCTTCGCCTAAGGAAACGGTCGCTTCGCCTTCGTCCGATCCGATGCCGGATGCCACGCCGACGACTGCTCCCTTGAAGATAACGGCGGCTTACAGGGCGTTCGGCACAGGCCTTCGTCTGCGCGGGAAGGAACCGAAGATTCTGATCTACCATACGCATACGAATGAAGCATATTTCCCGACGGAGGCGATGCCGTATCGGGAATCGTCCCGCTGGCGGACGGCGGACAAAGAACGCAGCGTCGTTGCGGTCGGCGAGCGGCTGAAAACGGTGCTCGAGCGCGATTACGGATACAGCGTTCTGCACGACACGACCGATCATGAACCGCCGAAGCTGTCGACCGCGTACGAACGCAGCGAACAGACGATGTTGACCTATCTGGAAAAATATCCCTCTCTTGAAGTATTCATCGATCTGCACCGCGACGCTTACGGCAACGATCCGAAAGCGCCGGCGGATTATATCACCGTGAACGGGGAACAGGTCGCCCGTCTGATGTTTGTCGTCGGCCGCGGCGAGGCGTATGCGGACAAACCGTTCTATGAAACGAACCGGCGCTTTGCGGAGCGGATGACTGCTTACCTGAACAGCATCGATCCGTCGTTTGCCCGACCGATCCGGGAAAAGAAAGGTCGATACAACCAGCATGTCGGCGCATATTGTTTGCTGATCGAAGTGGGACATAATGCAAATACGCTCGAGCAGGCGTTGGCGGCGGTTCCGTATCTGGCGGAGGCAATCGCCTATGCTTCGGCGGAAACGGAACATGCGGTAACGTCCTGGGTTCCGGGGAAGATAAAGAATTGACAAGGAAGCGCCGCGGTGATAAAATATGATATCAAACCAAGGAAACGGGCAGAATTCGACGGGGCGGGTATGCTCCGACCGGAAGCAGGGGAGGTTTCAAATGAGCATTTTCACAGGTTCGGCCGTTGCGCTGATCACGCCGTTTCGCAATGGCGCGATCGATTATCAGGCGCTGGAACGCATTATCGAACTGCAGATCGCCGCGGGATCGGATGCGATCGTTGCCCTCGGAACCACGGCGGAAGCGGCGACGCTGTCGGGCGAGGAGCGCGAGGAACTGACGCGCTTCATCGTAGAGCGCGTGTCGAACCGTTTGCCGGTGATCGTCGGCACGGGGAGCAACAATACGGAGGTGGCCATCGAACGCAGCCGTTTTGCGGAAGCGGTCGGCGCGGACGGACTTCTGATTGTCACGCCGTATTACAATAAAACGACGCAGGACGGGCTTGTCGCGCATTATTCCGCGATTGCGGAGCAGGTACGCGTGCCGATCATCGCATATAATATACCCTCGCGCACGGGACTGAATCTGCTGCCCGAAACGATGCGGAAGATGATGGAGAGCAACGAAAACATCGTCGGCGTCAAGGAGGCGAGCGGCAACATCGAGCAGATCGTAAAGCTCGCGGCGCTGTGCCCGGATTGCGACATTTATGCCGGAAACGACGACCATGTCGTTCCGATGCTTTCGATCGGCGCAAAGGGCGTGATCTCAACGGTTGCGAACATTATTCCCGAAGTCATGCACCTGATGTGCAAGGCGTTTTTCGAAGGCAACACCGAGGAGGCAAAGCGGCTGCAGCTTGCGCTGCTTCCGATCCAGCAGGCGGCTTTCTGCGAGGTCAATCCGATCCCGATCAAAACGATGATGGGAATTCTGAAGCTTTGCGATCCTGAAGTGCGTTTGCCGCTGGTCAAGCCGTCTTTGGAGCATTACGAGTATATGGAGCGCGTGCTGAAGGACGCGGATATGCTGTAAGGAGCGCGTATGATCCGACTGCTTTTGAATGGAATTCACGGTCAGATGGGAAAAGCCGTCTGCCGCACGCTGCCGGCGTATGCCGACCGGATCGAGCTTGTCTGCGGCGTGGACATTTCGGACGCGCCCGCGCCGGTTCCCGTGTATCAAAGCGCTGCGGAGGCGGAGGACACGTTTGATGTCGCGGTGGATTTCTCGATCCCTGCGGCGTCGATGGCGATTCTCGATCGCTGCGTCGCGCTGCATAAGCCGCTCGTGCTGTGCACGACGGGGCTGAACGAAGAGCAGCTGGAACGGGTGGCAAAAGCCGCGCAAACGATTCCGGTTTTCCGTTCGGGAAACATGTCGCTCGGCATTCACCTGATGCGTGCGCTTTGCGCCAAAGCGCGGGCAACGCTTGGAGACGGGTTTGACGTGGAGATCGTCGAAACGCATCACAACCGCAAACTGGACGCGCCGAGCGGGACCGCGAAAATGCTGGCGGAAACGATTGCCGGGGCGTCCGGACAGCCGATGGAGTGCGTGTACGGACGGCATGAAACCGCGCATCGCCGCGCGCACAATGAGATCGGGATCCATTCGCTGCGCGGCGGAACGGTCGTCGGCGAGCATGAGGTGCTGTTTTTCGGCAACGACGAAGCATTGTCGATCAAACACAGCGCCTATTCGAAGGACGTTTTCGCAAACGGCGCGCTGCGGGCGGCGCTGTTTCTGGCGGGCAGGCCGGCGGGTCAGTACGATATGAGCGATCTTGTCCGGGACCTGCTCTGAAGGAAGGAGAAACTCCATAAAAATTCCGAAAAATCGTGAGTTTTTCGGAATTTTTTGATTGACAGCGTGCTTTGCGAATGCTATAATTGCTCGGTAAGCCGCATCGGAGCGGTATTTAAGTGTGCAAATTTGCATCACCGACTTGGAGCGAGTCTGGGAAGAAGGAGGAAGCACGTATGTACGCAATCATTCAGACCGGTGGAAAGCAGTATAAGGTTGCAGTCGGCGACGAGGTACTGGTTGAAAAGCTGGATGCCGAGATCGGCGAAGAAGTTGCGCTGGACGTTCTGCTGGTAGCGGACGGCGAGACCGTTACGGTCGGCAAGCCCGTTGTGGAAGGCGTCAAGGCAACCGCAAAGGTTCTGGAACACGGCAAGGGCAAGAAGGTTATCGTCTTCAAGTATAAGCCGAAGAAGAACATCCGCAAAAAGCGCGGTCATCGCCAGCCGTTCACCAAGGTCGCGATCACCGCGATCGGCTAAGCTCCATGATTACGGTCACGGCGCTGCTTGAAAACGGGACTCCGGTGGGGTTCACGGTCACAGGGCATGCCGGGCAGGGGGCATACGGCGAAGATCTGGTATGCGCGGCGGTATCCGCAATCGTGCAGACCGCGATCTTAGGCGTAACCGAAGTATTGAAGCTGAACGCAGGCGTTTCCGTCGAAGAGGGAAACAGTTCCTGCATCCTCGAACAGGGAACGGGCGAGGCGGACGCAGCCCGGGCAGCGATCGTGTTTGAAACGATGCTGACGGGACTGAAATCCGTACAGGCCGCGTACCCACGGACCCTGAAATTTCGGAACAAGGAGGTTTAACATCATGTTTCAGATGAATCTGCAACTGTTTGCACACAAGAAGGGCGTCGGCTCCTCCCGCAACGGCAGAGACAGCGAAAGCAAGCGTCTCGGACCGAAGCGTGCGGACGGTCAGGCGGTTCTGGCGGGCAACATTCTTGTTCGTCAGCGCGGAACGCACTTCCATCCCGGCACGAACGTCGGGATCGGCAAAGATGACACGCTGTTCGCAAAGATCGACGGCGTCGTCAAGTTTGAAACCCGTCACGCGGGCAAAAAGACCGTCAGCGTTTACGCTGCGGAATAAGAAAACGCATCTACTCCGGGACCGTGAGGCAAGCTCTGTTTCCCCTGTTTACACGAAAAGCACGTATGTCGAAATATCGCCCGCATTTCGGGCTTTTTTCAACATTCGGTTCTGCCGTTGACAGTATAACAAAAACGGTCTGCAAAGTCTGCTTTCGGCACGCAGTATTGCTACGATGAGATTACCGGTCCAAGCTATACAGTCACCAAAAACGGCGAGACCTTCTCCCTGACGCCGGATCGGTTCTATGCGGGCATCTCGGCAAAGGTCGCCCTGCAGACGGTCATCGGCATGCCGAATACTTACTTTGATAACCAGAAGGTCCTTTCGGTGCAGCCGTACATCATTACATTGGACGGAACGTACTCCTACGCCAAGGTGCATACCTTCCAGTTGAAGTACGCCTCGGACGGCAGCAGGACGGCGATCCGGTAGAAGACGGCAACTTCTGAAAATCGAAAACGAACAAACGGGGAATTCTTTTCCCGGAAGAAACAATCGAGCCGTTAAAGCCCGAAAAGCGCTTTAACGGCTCGCAGACTGTCAATAACGGGGCCAGACCATTTTGCGGCATCTGTTTGTGATTAAGAATACTTGCAGCACAATAATGCGCTTTTCCTTGTTTTTTGCCGCAAAATTAGCCGGTATTTTCGCCATCGAAATAACATCAGTATTGTCTTCGAACGAAAATACCGGCTTCTGAACTCATTCTTGCCAGCCTGATTTATTGATGCCTTCTTATAAAACCGGTTCGGTCCATGCCGCGTCGCCGGAGTTTCCGCCGCCGGAATTGCCGCCGGAGGAGCCGCCCGTATAGACGATGCGGGATTTGCTGACCTGATCCATCGGAACAAATCCCGTTCCGTCCGTCAGTTCCACAATGTATTGATCGCCGAGCTCGTCGATGATGTGCAGTTCATCATTCAGCTTCAGCTTTTCCGGCTCGTCCGTCAGACGGTAAGATCGATGCAGCGGCGCGTTGTTCCGCGCAAAGCCGTCCCACGGTTCATAGGGCGTTTCATCCGCAAAAATCAGCAGCGCCGTCGGCATGGTGCCGGTTTTGCCGTCAAGCAGGATCGAGCAGGTTTCGTCACCCTTTTCCAGCACCTTCACCGCATCTCCACGCTTGTAAAGGCATTCGTACGCCTCCGTTCCTTCGGCAAGGATCGTGCCGGCGCCGGGGGTGAATGCGGTATCGGCCTGCAGCAGACGGCCGATCAGCCGAACCAGCGTTTTCAAACCGCCGAAGGGGCTTACAACCAGCGAGATGTCTCCGCCGTCCTGACCGCCGGAATTGCCGCCGGAGTTACCGCCGGAATTGCCGCCGCTGTAGACAATACGGGTCTTGCTGATATCGGACGCAAGAGCATAGCACGACGTTCCGTCCTTGAGCGTCAGCCGCACAAGACCGGAAAACGAATCTTCAACGGTGACTTCCTCGTTGAACGAGAGCACGTCGATCGTCACGCCTTCGAGGTATGCGTTTGCGTAAACAGAGGTATTGCCGCGCGCAAATCCGGTATAGGGCTTCGGCGCTTCTTCCCCCGCGAGCCGTACAAACCGCTTTTCCACAAGCATTCCGTCGCTGAGCACATAATAGTCGTCCGACTCCGCAGCGACTTCAACGGCCTCGCCGAGCGCAAACAGCTTTGCAAGCACACCGGCGTTATCGACGCGCACCGTTGCGGCTTCGGTCGGCGGTTCGGGCGTGGCGGTCGGTTCGGGCGTGGCGGTCGGTTCCGGCGTCGGTTCCTCGGTGGGGACAGCGGTCGGCTCCTCGGTCGGCGTTTCGATCTCGAGGGTGATCGGCTGGTTTGCAATTTCAACATTTTCCGGCGCAGCGGCGTCGTTTGCCGCATCGACAACCGGCTGCAGATTTGTACAGGCCGCGGTTCCGAGCAGCAGCACGGCCGACAGCAGGATGATTCCGATTCGTTTCATTTCTGTATAACTCCTTTTCTGTCACAGCGTCGAAACGCTTTCGACGCGTCTCGCATTTTGCTGTTTGATACGGAATCATCTTACCGCACGGGAGCGATAAAAGCAAGCAAGTCGCAAAAATGTTACAACTTCGCAAAAATTACTCTTTCCAATTCAAACGAAAAGTGGTATAATCTCTGCGTCCGCAGGTACGGACGGATTATGTTTGGAAAAATGATTTCCCAAGGAGGACAGTATGGATCTGAAATCACTCGTTCGCAACATTCCCGATTTTCCGAAGGAGGGTATTTTGTTTCGCGACATCACGCCGCTGATTGCCGATCCCGAGGGATTCCGTGAATTGATCGACCGGATGGCGGAAATTCTGAAAGAGAAAAAGGTTGATGTTGTGGTTGGTCCCGAAGCCCGCGGCTTTATTTTCAGCGCGGCGCTCGCGCGCGCGTTGAACGTGGGACTGGTGCTGGCGAGAAAGCCCGGCAAACTGCCGTATCAGACGATCAGTCACGAATACGCGCTCGAATACGGCACCGACGAGCTGCAGATCCATGTGGATTCCATCAAACCCGGCCAGCGCGTCGCGGTTGTGGACGATCTGCTTGCCACCGGCGGAACGGCGCTTGCCTGCGCGAAGCTTTGCGAAAAAGCCGGCGGCACGGTGGTGGACTGCTGCTTTGTGATCGAACTTTGCGACCTGCCCGGCCGTGAAACGTTGAAGGATTACGCTGTCGACACGATTTTGAAGTATTGATTTTTGCATCACCCTTGCCGAATACCGGGAAAAGCATTTCATTGTCTTCAGAGCGCTTTTCCCGATCCGTATACGTCTCCGTAGCTCAGCAGGATAGAGCATTCGCCTCCTAAGCGAAAGGCCGCGCGTTCGAATCGCGCCGGGGACGCCATAAAGCCTATAAACACTACGTTTATGGGCTTTTTTCTTTTTCATCTTATACCAACACGCATCCAACATTTACAGTTGGAAAGTGGTATATCTCGACCAGTCTCGCAGTTGTAGTTGGAATCGGATGTTTCCTATTCCCATACATCGCATCCGTTATAACCGGCA
>CACXMS010000002.1 GCA_902768795.1 uncultured Eubacteriales bacterium | reverse complement strand
CGCGCTCCACGGGGTGACATTTTCAGCGGTCAGCGTAAACGCGCGTCCCTCGCCGGAAGCGGAGGCGATCACGGTTTCGCCGTCGAGCAGCTCGACCTTGACTTCGCCTTCGCCGGTCGTTTTGACCGTGATTTCGACCGTCGCGGGCCCGAGCGACAGCGTTTTGATCTTCACGCCGTTGACTTCGATGTGATCGGCAGGCGCGGTCCACAGGCGCACCGGTCGGTAGATGCCGGCGCCGGAGTACCAGCGCGAATTCGGCTGATCGGCGTTGAAGGCTTGCACCTCGATTTCGTTTTCACCCGCGCGTGCAAAGGGCTTCAGATCGACGTAGAAATTCGTGTAGCCGTAGGGACGGAACGCGGCCTTTTCGCCGTTCACATACACCTCGGCTTTGCGCTTCGTGTACGAATAGTCGCGCCCCTCGAACCAGCCGACGTTCAGCCCGCCCATCGCCTTTGCGGTGCGCGGTTCGCGCAGCATCGCGTCGTCCGGGATCCGAACCGGGACCGGCGCTTCGTCCGTATTCAGATGCTTTACATACCAGTTGTCATGAAAGAGCTCGCTTTGCATAGGATGAACCCTCCCTTTTGTAGAAATGGTCTGCGCCGACGGACGGTTTTATGCGAGCGCCGCTTCAAACGCATGCGTGCCGCTGCCGACGGTTTCGGTTGTTCCGTCCGGCAGGGTGACGAGACAGGTCGTTCCGACCGGAACGGTGACGGTAAGGGTAAACGCGCCGTTTTCGATGCGCCATGCGGATGCGGCGACGCCGTACGGCGTGCGGACGGAGGCGGAAGCGCCCGTAAGGTTTCCGCCCGGGATCGGGCGAACGGCGAAGCGCTTATAGCCCGGCTCGATCGGTTCGAGCCCCGCGACGCGGCGATAGAGAAAGTCGCCGACCGCGCCGGAGGCGTAATGGTTGTAGGAAATCATGCTGTCGGTGCCGTCGTTGCCGATCGGGCAGACGCCGTTTTCGTCGAGCCCGTCCCAGCGCTCCCAGATCGTCGTCGCGCCCTGCCGCACTTCGTAAAGCCACGACGGGCAATCGGTGCATTGCAGCATCCGGTACGCGTCGTCCGCGTGACCGTGGTCGGCGAGCGCAAACAGAATGTACGGCGTGCCCGGGAAGCCCGTGCCGATCCTGTAATTGTTTTTCCGTACCAGCGCCGCGAGATTGTCCGCCGCCTTTTGCCTGTTCTCGGCGCGGAACATCCCAAAATGCAGCGGCAGGACGTACGCGGTCTGAAATTCCTCCTTGAGCTTGCCGTTTCCGTCGGTCAGCAGCGATTCATACGCATCCGCAACGCGCGCAGCAAGCGTGCGATACTGCTCCGCTTCGTCCGGTTTGCCGAGAATTTCCGCGATCGCTGCGACGGTTGCGCTTGTGTTCTTCAGGCTTGCCGTTGCGGTCCACTTGCTGCGGCGCTGCCACTCGGCCATTTTCGGTGCGTCCGGCGCGACCCAGTCGCCGAAATGGAACACGGCGGGCGTATGCCAAAGATAGCGCTGCTTGCCGAAGCCAAAGAGGTTCGCCCAGAACTTGCACGCCTTGACGTATTGTTTCATCATCGGATAGTTTTCCTCGAGCACACGGCGATCGCCGGTCGCCCGGTACAGCACCCACGGCACGAGCACGCACGCGTCGCCCCACCAGTCGATCGCCATCTCGGGCATCGTCGCGGGGAAGCCGTAGCCGTTGACCGGCACCGTATTCGGCAGCCCGCCGCCCTTGCGCTGCTCGGCGCGCATATCCTTCAACCACTTATCGAGGAAGCGGCGCATATCGAAATTGAAGCATGCGACAGGGCCGAACACCGCGATATCGCCGGTCCAGCCCATGCGCTCGTCGCGCTGCGGACAGTCGGTCGGGATGTCGACGAGGTTCGATTTCGCGCCCCAGACGATGTTGCTCTGCAGCTTGTTCAGCAGCTCGTTCGAGCAGGAGAACGTGCCGATCGCGTCCATGTCGGAATACAGCGCGACGGCCTCGATTTCGAGGTTTGCTTCATCGATCCCCTCGACCGAAGCATACCGGAAGCCCATGTACGAAAGCCGCGGCATGTAGCTCTGTTCGCCGTCGCGGCAGATATAGGTCGCAGTCGCCTTTGCGGTGCGGAGGAACGTCGTGTTCAGCGTGCCGTCCGGGTTCAGAATTTCGGCATGGCGCACGGTGACAACCTGCCCGGCTTTGCCGTTCAGTTTCAGAGAAACGACGCCCGCGAGGTTCTGCCCGAAATCGTAAATCAGCGCGCCGTTGACCTTGTTGCAGGCGATCGGCTTGAAATGCTCATGCGCGCGCACCGGCGCGCCGATCTCGGCATAAATTTGGGGATGCACGCGCAGCGCTTCCTTCGTCGCATTGCGCCATGCGATTTCGTCAAGGTCTGCGGTCGCGTCGAAGGTTTCGCCGTCGTACAGGTCCGCCGCGCGCACGGGGCCGTCCTCGCTGACCTGCCAGTCGGTTCCCGTGCCGATCGCTTCGACTGTTCCGTCCGCATAGGTCAATCGGATTTCGCAGAGCAGCGCCTGCCGGTCGGCGGCGTAACGGTTGACGCGCGTGAACACAAACGCGCCGACGGCCCAGCCGCCCGCAACGGTAAAGACGAGCTCGTTATCGTCCGCGAGCCGGTCGGTGATATCATAGGTCTGGTATTGCAGATTGTTGGGGTAGGAGGTAAAGCCCGGCGCAAAGAAGCGGTTGCCGACCTTTTCCCCGTTCAGCGAGAGCTCATAGACGCCGAGCGCAGTCGCATAGACGCGCGCCGAGGCGACCGGCTTTTGCGGCGCGAACCGCTTTCGGAACACCATCGGAACCGGCGAGACCTTTTTTTCGGTGAAGCTGTACGCGCCGTCGCTGATCCATTCCGCCGTCCACGGCGCGTCCATGCGCCCGGTCTCGAACGAGAGCGAAGCGGTCGCGGTTTCGCCCGCGGAATCCGTGACAGAAAGCTTCGCATCATAGACGGTGAACGGCTTTAAGGGCGCGCCGGCATACGGGACGCCGATCTCAAAAATCGCGTCGATCGTTTCGCCGTTCACGGAAAGGACGGCTTTTTCAACGGAAACGCCCTTTTGATCGCTTTCGGGAACAAACGAAAACACAGGGTTCTTCTTATCGGTCACGCAGCCCTTCGCAAGCCCTTCGCAACGGAAATCGGTGATTTTCAACATAAGCGGCAATCCTTTCAAACCGGTTCTTTACTTACATTATACATGCTGTTCGCTGAATCGACAAGCGCTGTTTGCGCTCGGAAACGCACCGTTCGCGTTGCCGCGAAAACGGCGGCGTTCCGAAAGGGGCGCCGCCGCAATCCTGTCGGATCGAATTATGCAAGCTCGAAGAACAGGAAATCGAACGAGCCCTTGCCTTCAACGGAGAAGTACAGCGCTTCCTTTTCGCCGAGACCGGCGGGGAGATTGCCCCGGAACGCTTTGGGTTCGCGCGTCGCTTCGACGGGGATGCGGCAAACGACGTCGCCTTTTTCCTTCGTGCGTACCGTCACCGCGCAGTCCTTGCCGCAGCCCTGCAGCGTGATTGCGATCGACCCGGTCTCCCGGAGATCGAAATACTTGAAGGCGACCGTGCAGTCCGTGCAGAAATTCGCTACGTACTGATCCGATCCTTCCTCACGGTCCTTGCCCTTCTGCGTCAGGAACGGGTTGTCCTTCTTCAGATACTTGATCATCGACATGAACCGCGTGCCGCTCTTGCCGTACACGTTGCAGGCGATATAGGCGGGGTACTTGCCCTTGCCCGAAAGCGGTCCGTCGTTCAGGCCGCAGGAAGTCATCTCCGCCTGATAGAACTTGCCGTCCTCAAAGCGGATGCGCTCGGCGCACGCCTGCCGCGAAGACTGCTTGCGGTTGGAATGGCGATGGTAGAAGATATAATAGTTGCCGTTGATTTCGATCAGCGAGCCGTGCGTGTTGCCGGTGCACATATGTGCATGGTTCGTGTCCGGCACGCCGGGCAGGCCGACGTCGCCGCAGGAAACGAGGACGCCGCCGTACTCGAACCCGTGATCGGGATAATCGGACACCGCGTAGCAGAGGTTGTGGCTGTTCAGCGAGCTGTAGATGAAATAATACTTGCCGTTGAACTTCCGCATCGAGCTTGCTTCGCCGAACGGCTGTTCTTCGTAGGGCGTGCCCTTGGCTTCGTCGCCGGTCAGAACGCCCATGTAGCGAAGCTCGTCGCCCGAAAGCACGGTCAGCATGTCCTTCGGGTCGAGCTCAAAGAACATCGGGCCCTTCCTGGTCGGCTGCGAGCCGTCGAGCAGGATCGGGTTGCCGCCGAACGCAAAGCCGGTGTAGAGATACAGCCGTCCGTCGTCGTCCTTTAAGCAGCCCGGGTCGAACTGGAACGGCTCGCCGCGCTTGCCGATCGGCGTGCCGTCCTGATACTTCACGTAGCCGTAGAATTCATACTTGCCGGCGGGTTCGTCGCAGACCGCGACCGAGATCATCTTGGTGCCGCCCATGAAGTAATAGAGGTAGAACCGTCCGTCGTCGCCCTGCACCATATCGGGCGCGGCGAGACCGTTCGTCACGCGGATGCGCGGCGCGGCGGGATCCTGCTCGCGTTTGTAGATGCAGCCGTGGTACGTCCAGTTGCCGAGGTCGTCCACCGGCGCAGACCAGCAAACATAATCGCCGAGGCAGAAGTTGATGCCGTTGAACATGTCGTGCGAGCCGTAGACATATACCCGACCGTCCACGATATGCGGTTCGGCGTCCGGCACATACTCCCAGCTCGGGAGGTAGGGATTAAAGGCTTGCTTGGTTTTCATAGCGGGCTCCTTTCAAAATAATGTATGTTCAGAGAAGGCGGTTTCTCAAAAAATACGAAGGCGTGCAGCTCCATGCGTGGCAGAAGCTGTTCACGATCTTGCCGCCGTAGGGCGAGGCGTCCGGATCAAGAGGGTTCCAGACCTCGAAAAACGTGTCCGCGCCGCAAGCTGCCATGCTGCCCCAGTAGGCGAGCAGATGCTCTTTTGCGGCCTTTGGGTCGTTTGCCTTCAGCAACGCTTCGAGCAGATAGTGGTGGAGATACGGCGAAACCATCGGATAAGCCGTCGGGCGGGAGAGAACGCCAAGCAGCGCTTCCCTTGCTTCCGCTTCGGTCAGCACGCCGCCGAGCGTCATCCAAATCGCGCTTGCCGGCGAAATCTGCCCGTTGGAAACGCAGTGCCGGCCGTCGAAGAACCGCGCCTTTGCCGCCGTTCTGCCGCGTTCCAATGCTTCCCGATATCGCGCCGCCCGTGTCTCGTCGCCGCACATTTTGGCAAGTTGAATGCCGTACGGCAGCGCATACAGCAGAACGCCCTGCGCGCAAGCCGCCTTATCGAGCCCGGCGCACCAGTCGATGAACGTCGCCTCGACAAATTCTTCATTGACGATTCCGTCCGCACCGGTCATGGACAGGGTGAGGTCGATCTGCTTTTGCGCGATTTCGTAGAGATCGGAGAGCGCTTCTTTGTCCCCGCTCCTTTGGCAGTATTCCGCGAGCGCAACCGGGTACATCAGCGCATAGTCCGAAAACCAGGTGTCGTCCGCGACCGCTTCGCCGTCCGTGAACAGGCATGCGGCGATCCGATCGTCGGGGAACCGCGTTCCCGCAAACAGGTACAGGCAGCGGCGTACAAGGGCAAGATTCCGGAACGTCGCATAGTTTGCGAGCGCCTGCAGCCGGAAATCTCCGAGCCACAGCCGCCGGTCGCGCTTCGGCCCGTCCTCGAACACGTCCTGCATACATTCCGCAAGCGTCTTGACCGCAATCGCGTCGATCCGATCGAGCATTTCGTCGCCCGAGCCGAGCGCGGGCACAAATGCACAGTCCGCCGCCGAAACCGCGCGGCATTCGATCCCCTCCGGCACGACGCGGTACTTGCGCGAAACGTCGAGCACCGTCAGCCGCACATAGCGGAACGCATACCGCCGCGGCAGCGAAACGACGCAAGGCAGCCTGTCCGCGTGGAGCGTTTCGGTCTGAATCCAGCCCTTGGAAATCCATCCGCGATACGCGGCGGGGTTCTCTTCGAATTCGCTCAGCCGTTCGGCAAACTGCACGGTAAAGTACGCCGGCGCGTCCGGATGGCTGCCCGAATAGCCGAGCTTTACCGTGAGATATCCGACCCAATGCGTGCCGAAATCGTACGTCGCGCTTTCGCCTGCGCCGAGCGAACAGGGAACGTTCCCCTGCTGCGGCAGCACCGTACGTTCTTTCAGAACGGGCTTTGCCGCCTCTGCTTTTTCCAACAGCCGGGCGTCGTTTTTCGGTATGAAATTTTCGATCCTGCTGACGCGCTCCATACCATCCTGCTTACAGCATTTTTACATTCTCATTATAACAAACGTATTTCCAAAAAGACAGAGATTTGCACAATCGGGCGTTTTTTCGGCATAAACGGTTCAAAAACGAAAAAACCGCCCGTTTCGGGGCAGCGAAGAAAGAGAACCGGCGTCAATCCATCGGCAGCGGGATCAAAATATCGAGGTCGAACCAGCCGTCCGCGCCGTTGATCGAGAACGAGCCGCCGTATTTTTCAGCGGTTGCCTGCATGGACTTCAGGCCGTATCCGTGATACCGCTTGTCGCGCTTGGTGGTCTGCGGCAGCGTATCGCCGGAAAGCGGCACGGCCTCATAGCGGTTTTTCAGCCGGATGCTGAGGAACCCCTTTTGCCGCGAAACGGACAGCAGTACAAGCCGCTGCTCGGGCTCCCTGACCTGACAGGCCGCTTCGATTGCGTTGTCAATCGCGTTGCCGAACAAGGCGGATAGGTCCATGACGTCCATAAAGTCGAGCGCGTGCCCGTCGGCTACGACGGTCATCGTAATGCCATGCTGCTGACAGTCCAGGCTTTTGCCGGTCAGGATCGTGTCGAGCACCTCGTTGCCGGTCTTGTTCTGCGCTTCGAACGCGCGGATCTCCTGCTCCATGCGGTCGAGGTATTCAAGCTTCTGACCGGAACCGACCTCGGAACGCAGCAGAGCGATCTGATGCTTGAGATCGTGATACTTCTGATGGATCAGTTCGTTCGTCTCCTGCCGCACGCGATAGTTTTCATATTGCTGATCGAGAATGTGCTGCAGCGTGTCGCGTTCCGTGCGGGCGTAGAGATCGCAAAGATGCAGATGGAACGCGAACAGGAACGACATGCCGCCGAGATAGACGATCGTGCGCGTCAAAAAGATCTGCGACTGCGATTCGGCGGTAAACGGCGTGTCGAGCAGCGTATAGCTCAGCGAACTGAGGATGTATACAAACAGCGCAAACCCGACCGCTGCGATCACGTTGCCGATCGAAACGCGCATTTCCCGCATCTCCTTGCGGTGCCGTCGTTCAAGTCCCCAGCAGAGCATGATAATCCCGCCGCCGAGCAGCAGCATCACGGCGATTTCCCAGTACGGCGCGTGCAAAAACGAAAACCGAATCGCGTAAAACCAATACAGATGCCACGCAAACGCAACGGCGGACGCGCCGATGATGAACGCGCGGGCGCAGTAATAGACCTTGTTTTTGAACGGGATGTCGGAAAAAAACAGGAACGGAACCAGCGTCCAGATCGCAAACAGCGTCATACCGAGATTGAACGCCATCCCGCGCAGCGGGGCGATCACGCTGTACAGCGCAATCTGCACGGGCAGCAGCAGAAGGGCAAGCAGCACGGTCGGCAGGGGCTTCATCCGCTTGGGCAGCAGCGTAATAAACAGCATGTCGGAAAGCCAGTGAAACAGCGCCGTCCAAAGGAACGGAATATCGGTATCGAAATGCAGCTGCGTCATGCGCGAGCCTCGTTGATGTATTGGTTCAGCGCATCCAAAAACGCTTTCTTCTTGGCGCGGCTGACCGGAACGGTTTTTCCGCCGACGACCGCGTCGCCGTCACGGATCCCGTCTACATGAGCAAGATTGATCAGGTCGCCCTTGTTGCAGCGATAAAACGGGAGCCCGGAGAGAGAATCTTCGACCTCCTTCATCGAGCCGATCGCGCTGATATCGCCGCTTTTGGTGTGATAGATCAGCGAATGGCTGTGGATTTCCACGTGCAGCAGTTCGTCGGCGTCGATCTTTCGGCCGCCCTGCGGGCTGTTGACGAGCAGGTACGTCTTATCCTTGCGTTTGATGCGCCGTATCACGCGCTCCATGCACTGCGAAAACGCATAGTAGGTCACGGGCTTCAGAAGATAATCGAGCGCGCCGACCGAATAGCCCTCGATCGCGTATTGCTGCATGTTCGTAATGAAGACGATCACGATTTCCTCGTCGATCGCGCGGATGCGTTTGGCCGCCGTCATGCCGTCCATGTCCTTCATCTGAATATCCAGCAGAAGGATGTCATACTGTCCGCGGTATGCTTCCAGCAGCGCCGCGCCGTCGTCATAAACGGCGATCGAAAACGCCTGATCGCTTTCCGTTCCGTACCGCGTCAGGTACTCCTTGAGCTGCTTTTGAAACAGCGGCTCGTCATCTGCAATCGCGAATCGAATCATAGGCCTTCTCCTTTGGGGTTCACGTACAGCATAGCACAGAAGCTGCCCGAAAACAAGAAAAACTTACATTTCTTTTACGGTTCGTGCGCCAAAAACGACGGTTCACGCACGCCGTATTGCATGGCGTTTACAGTTTTGTTACAATGCAGGCGAGATAAGGGCAAACCCCTATCAAAAAACATTACAGGAGGAGACACATGAAGACAAACAAACTTGCGGCTATCATGCGTGGACTGTGCGCGATCATGGCGGTTCTGTTCGTGATCGCAACGGTCGGAACGACCATTGCGGACGGATACCGCTCCGCGCTGGACAGCGTGCTCGGTACGCAGAGCTTCATCACCAACACCGATGAAGACGCGGCCCGATTCAAGAGCGATTACGCCACGATCGAGGAAATGGCTGCAGCAGCCAAGGACATTGCGGTCCGTGAAGGCGAAGAGGGCACGGTCATCATGAAGAATGACAACAACGTCCTGCCGCTGGCAACGAAGGAAGTCGTGCTGTTCGGTCTTGCGGCGTATGCGCCGTATCCGTATGCAAGCGGAGACCTGAAAGCCGGCAACGAAGATGCGGTTGACCTCGTTGATGCGCTGGAAGCAGCGGGCATCAAGGTCAATGAAACCGTTAAGAAGTTCTATCAGGAAAGCATCCTGAACAAGCACATCGAAATGGTTGCGAATATGTGGACCGGTGAAGAAGTCCCGACCGTTGCGTATGATCACATCTATGTGGCTTCTCCGGGCGATTGGGGTGAGTATCAGGTCGTCGAGGTTCCGCCGACGGAATACACCGCAATGGGTGCCTCCTCCGATTGGAAGAGCGGAATTGACAAAGCGAACACGACTGCGATTTGTGTCTTTGCACGCGGCGCAGGCGAAGGCAATACCTATAAGCCCGGTTCGGCGATCGACTACAGCGGCAACGCGACCGGTGAAGATCCGCTGGCGCTTTCCGCGGACGAACTGGCGGTCATCGACGTTGCGAAGGAAACCTGCTCCAAGGTTCTCGTTCTGATCAACTCCGGCAACAACATGGTGCTGAAGGAGATCGCAGCGGGTGGCGCGCATGAAGTCGACGGCATCGCCTACATCGGCGTCATCAACGACTATCAGTGCACCGGCATCGTGAACGTGCTGACCGGCAAGGTCAACGCGACAGGCGCGCTTCCGGACACCTATGTTGCGGACAACAGCTCGATCCCGGCGGTCGTCAACTTCGGCGGCGATATGTATGCCGACTACGAGATCGTTGCAACCGAGGGCACGGACTCCCGGTATCCCGGCGAAAGCATTGCCAACACCCCCGCGGGCTCGTTTGGCGGCAGCTCGACCTACAACGGCGGTATGTACATCGTCGAAGCCGAAGGAATCTACGTCGGCTATAAGTACTTTGAGACCCGTTACTATGACGCGATCATGAATCCGTCGTTCAACGCTTCCTCCGCTAAGGGCGCGACGCAGGCGGCGAACTGGGATTACGCCAAAGAAGTCCTGTATTCGTTCGGTCACGGTCTCTCCTACCTCGATTACACGCAGACCATCAAGAGCGTTGAGGTGGACAAGATGCCCGAAGGCAATGTGACTGCGGTCATCGAAGTGAAAAACAACAGCAATCAGGACGGCAGATTCCTTGCTCAGCTCTATGTACAGAAGCCGTACACCGAATATGACAAGGCGAACCTCGTCGAAAAGTCGGCGGTTGATTTCCTGAACTCTGCGAAGGTAGACGTCCCGGCGGGCGGCACAGTCGAAGTCACGATCACGGTTCCTACCAAGTACATTGCTTCTTATGATTACAAGAACGCAAAGACCTACATTCTCGACGAAGGCGATTATCTGTTCACTGCGGCGGCCGGTTCGCATGCGGCGGTCAACAACTTCATCGCCAAGCAGGGCGGCACGCCGGACGGCACGACCGAAAACGGCGCAGTCGTAACCTGGAACCTCGGTTCGTTCGACGACACGACGTTTGCCGTGGAAAACGGCGTGGTCGTCACCAACGTTGCAGACAATGCGGACCTCAACTACTGGACCGGCAAGGATACCGTGACTTACCTCTCCCGTCAGGATTGGGACGGCACCTATCCGATCAACTACAACAAAGTCGAAATCAAGATCAGCGACAGCCCGAGAAAAGACGAATGGATCAAGGAATTGCAGGGCAGAACCTATGAAATCTCCGACACAGGCGCAGCCGTTGAAGGCTCCGATCAGGGCGTTAAGTTCGATGCCACGCAAGTCGGCTACGAGCAGTTCACGAACATCGACGATCCGTACTGGGACAAGCTCGCTTCCGAAATCCTGATTGACGAAGCGGTCGGCGCGGTCATTCACGGCGGCAGCCGCAGCGATGTACTGACGAATGTTGATAACCCGATTGTCATCCAGAATGAAGGCGTTTCCGGCTTTACCGCGGGTTATACCGATGAAGCAACCGGCAAGACCTACAAGTTCAACATTCATTCCCAGACGCTGATGGGCTCCTCCTTCAACCCCGAACTGGCATATGAATGGGGCAAAGTCGAAGGCAACTCCGGTCTGTGGCTGAAGCGCTATCATCTCTGGGGCACCGGCCTCACGCAGCGCCGCACGCCGTACAATGGCCGCAACTATGAGTACATCTCCGAAGACCCGATGCTGACGAACCGGATCGGTTACAGCATCCTGCAGGGCTGCGCGGACAAGGGTATTCTGAACGGACCGAAGCACATGGGCTTCAACGATCAGGAACACAACCGCGGCGGTATCTCGGCGTACATGACCGAGCAGAAGTTCCGCGAAACCGACCTCAGAGGCTTCCAGGGCGCCTTGGAAGAAGTAGAAGGCTGCCGCGCCGTCATGATCGCGTTCAATCGTATCGGCGCAACGAACGCGGCGCACCACGTCGGCATGCTGCAGAAGATTCTGCGCGGCGAGTGGGCATACACCGACCTTGTCTCCACCGACATGATGAACAACAAGTACTACTTCAACGCAGAATCCATGGTCATGTCCGGCATCACGCAGGTTGCGGACTTCGCGACCGAGGATAACCACATCAACCAGGGCGAGGGCGGCGTCGATAAGACATGGGCACACATCTCCCTGGATACCGTGAAGAACGATAAGAACCTGGTCGATCAGGCGCGTCAGAACCTCAAGTACCAGCTCTTCGCCTATGCGAACAGCGCGATCCTGAACGTTTCGACGACAAAGGTTGCGACATGGTGGGACAATGCGCTGACCGGCGTCAGAACCTGCACGGCAATTCTCGCCTGTGCGGCGGCGCTTGCCTGGATCGTTTTGACTGTGCTTCCCGAAAAAAAGAAAGGAGACAAGTAATATGAATTGCAAGAAACTTCCCGTCGGCGCTTGGATCGCCTGCTGTGCAGCGGTATTGGTGCTCGTCTCCCTGATCGTCTATGCGATCAATATCGGGTCCGAGGGCTATTTCCAGGGTGCTTCCATTTCCAATCTCGTACTGTTCCTGATCCTCGCGATCGTTTGCGAACTGGTTGCCGTTGTACTCGGCCGGTTGGAGCAAAAAGGCGCAGTCGGTAAGGTGCTTGACCTCATTGCAGGCGCTTGCCGGATTGTTGCTCCCGCGCTGATCGCGCTGTGCCTGATCAACCTGATCGCGGCGCGCGTCGAAGGGCTCGGCTTCATCTACTTCTCCAACGCAGACGTGGCAAAGGAAGTCCAGACGCCGGCAAACCTGTCGAGTGCAACAGGCTCCATCGCCGCAATGGTCTGCCTCGGCGTTTCGATGCTTGCAGCAATTGTCGCAGCATTTGCGAACGTCCGGAAAAAGGAAGCATAACGGCTTGACTGATTGAACACAGCGGCGACCGGAGAATCCTTCTTCTCCTCCGGGTCGCCGCTTTTCCGTCCCGAAAACGGACTTGACCCGCGCACGGCGAAACGGTACAATGAAACAAAAAAGGGGGAACGCCGCCATGAACGGAAAACGGATGCTTTTCTGCATGCTGCTTGCGGCGTTTCTTTTTACACTTATGCCGCATACTCCTGCCCTTGCGGACGACGCGGTTCCGCGCAGTACAATCCGCTACGACGGCAACGGCGGCGCTTCGGAAGCATTCGGCGCGTATTACGACGCGCGCGTAACCGGTGCGCACCTACGAGAAAACACTTTGCTCGGTACGTCCTACTTTCGCCGCGACGGGTACGTGCTGACCGGATGGAATACCGCGCCGGACGGCAGCGGAACGCATATCGGGCTTGGCAGCCGCGTCACATATAAAGAGGGCATGATCTTGTACGCCGAGTGGGCAAAGGCGGCGGACGAATCGCTGTTCACCTTTTCGGACGGCACGATTCTTTTGTACAGCGGCACGGAAAACACCGTCATCATCCCGGAAGCAATCGGCGGCGAACCGGTAAAGACGATATCGTCCGGCGTGTTTGAAAACCTTTCGCTTCGGACGGTCGTTCTGCCGCCATCTCTCGAAACCGTCATGAACGGTGCATTTTCCGGCTGCACGATAGAAACGCTGACGCTGTTTGACCGCATCAAGACCGTTTCAGACGCTTCGTTTCTAAACTGCACGATTCGGACGCTTCGCATCAACGCCGCGCGTCAGCCCGTTTACAGCGGGTCCTATTACGACACCTTTTCCGACAAATACGATTATCTGATTTCGCTCGCGGACGATCAAAAGCTCGTTTTGTTTTCCGGGTCGTCCGGGCGCTACGGGTACGACAGCCCCGCGATCGAAGCGGCTATCCCCGATTATCGCGTCGTCAACATGGGCGTTTATGCCTACACAAACGCGCTCCCGCAGTACGAGCTGATCCGATCTCAACTGCACACGGGAGACATTCTGCTTGTCGCACCGGAGTTTGACGCGGTTGCGGAGCAATTCTGCACGACAAACCGGCTCGACGCCGGCTTCTGGGCAATGACGGAATCGAATTATGACGTGGTTTCCGCGCTCGATTTGACGCTGTATGCGGACGTCTTCGACAGCTTTGCGGTCTATCAGAAAACGCGCGACGGCATGGCGTCGAAAAGTTATAGCGAAAGCCCCTTTGCCTACGATGACGACGGCAACCGCTATAGCTTTGCCACCTACAACGCGCAGGGCGATTTCATTCTGCCGCGTCCGAACAGCGAACGCGACGAGTTGCATCGTCATAACATCGCAGACTACACGACCGAAACCGTGACGCCGGAGGCGGTCGATGCGCTGAACCGGGAACTGCGCTCCATAGCCGCCGACGGGATCACGGTATTGTTCACCTATGCGCCGCGCAACCGTTCCTCCCTGACAGGAAGAAGCACCAAGGCAGCACGAAACGAGATACATCGCCTGCTTTGCGAACGGCTCTCCGTGCCGGTCATTTCCGAATTGGAAGATTTGCTCTATTCGGGCGTGTATTTCTGGAACATCGACAACCACCTCTCGACCGAGGGCGTTCGGATTCGGACAAAGCAGATCATTTCCGACCTCTCCGCCCGGCTGCAGACCGACGGAATCAACGTAAGCGCGCAGCCGAAGCCGTCGTTCTCGCTTATCAAACAGGGCGTGCCGTTTCTCTTCGGACTCGCCGCGCTGCTGGTTTTGCTCGGCGGGCTGCGGCCGCGCGTCCGGTTTCTCGGCTATGTCGGCGGATTCGTATGGGCGGCGGGCGCGGTGCTCGCGCTCGTAAGCGGTGCGTCGATGTCTTACGTTTTACTGTTCACGCTCGGCTTGCTGCTCGTTGCGGCGTACGGGGGAAAGCGAGGCATGGCATGAGTTTCGATTCGCTTGCCTATCTGCTGTTTTTGCCCGCCGTCGCGCTCGTGCATGCGGTCCTGCCGCACCGATTCCGTTGGGCGTGGCTGCTGCTTATGAGCATGGTCTTTTACGCGAGCTGGAACGCGCCGCTGACGCTGCTGCTGCTTCTCGTGATCGGCGTCGCCTATGGCGCGGGACTGTTGCTTGAACGCGTAAAAAGCGTTTCTTTGCGCCGTGCCGTGCTTTGGGGCGCGCTGCTTATTTGCCTCGGGCTTTTGCTGTATTTTAAGTACGCGTCGTTACTTGTTCGCACGGCCAGCGGGCTTTTGCGCCTGTTCGGTGCGCGTGCCGATTGGTCGCTGTGGGACATTCTTCTGCCGATCGGCATCTCGTTCTATACGTTCCAGGCGCTGTCCTATGTGTTCGACGTCTATCGCGGCAAGATTCCCGCCGAACGTCATCCGGGCTGCTTTGCGCTGTACATCTCGTTTTTCCCGCAGCTCGTCGCCGGGCCGATCGAGCGCGCAGACGCGCTGCTGCCGCAGCTGAAAGCCGAGCGGCGGGTTACGCAGGACGACGTGCGGGCAGGGCTTTCGATGCTGCTGTCCGGCTATTTCCGAAAGATCGTGCTGGCCGATTTTTGCGGCGCGATCGTCGATCGCATCTATGCGCTGCCCGATCCGGACGGCGGCGCGGCGCTCGTTGCAACGGTGCTGTTCGGCGTTCAGATATATTGCGACTTTGCCGGGTATTCCGAGATCGCGCGCGGCAGCGCACGGCTCCTCGGCGTCCGGTTGATGCAAAACTTCGACCGGCCGTACCTTGCGCCGGACATCCGCGCATTCTGGCGGCGCTGGCATATCAGTCTGTCGAAATGGCTCTCCGATTACGTGTACGTGCCGCTCGGCGGCTCAAAAAAGGGGCTGACGCGGCAGCTTCTTGCAACGCTGCTCGTGTTCTTCCTCTCGGGCCTCTGGCATGGCGCGAATGAAACGTTTGTCGTTTGGGGGCTTTTCCACGGCGTGCTGCTCTGCGCGTATCTGATGCTTCGCCGCGCCGGACTCCATGATCCGAAAACGCGCGCAGGCAAGGCGCTCGGCGTTTTGATCACCTATACGCTCGTCACGCTCGGCTGGGTGTTCTTCCGGGCGCAGACGATGCCGCAGGCGTTCGACCTGTTCGCGCGCATCTTCTCGCCGTGGGATCCGTCGCTCGGCTTTGAGCAGCTTGGGATCGGATCCATGGAAATCATTCGCCTGCTGCTTTCGCTTGTCGCCTGTCCGCTGCTGCTTCGGCTGAACGCGGAGCAATCCGGACGGCAGCGCGATCTCACCTGCGTGTTTCTCGTGCTCGTAATCGCGCTTGCGTGGTGGGTTCGGATTGACAGCAACGCCGCCAGCGCATTCATCTATTTTCAATTTTAGGAATTGTTCGCCAAATTGCGGCGTCAAAAAGGAGGTTCGTCATGCGTCGGATGGTTTTGCGGCTCGCCGTCTGCCTGTTGATTGTGCTGACGGTACCCCTGACGCTGCTCGGCTTTGCGTTCGGCCTGCCCGCGCAGTATGACCGCACCTATCTGGCCGCGCTGAACGACAAGCTGGACCGGCTTGAAACCGCGGAAGGAAAGCGCATCGTCCTGATCGGCGGCAGCGGCGCGGCGTTTGACGTGCGCTCGGATCTTCTGGAGCAGGAGCTTCCGGGATATTCGGTCGTCAATTTCGGCTTGTACGCCGGGCTCGGCACCGCCGTAATGCTCGATCTTGCGGAGCCGTATCTTAGGGCGGGCGATATCGTCGTGTTCCTGCCCGAGCAGAGCGCGCAGACGCTCTCGACCTATTTCAACGCCGAATCGCTGTGGCAATCCCTGGACGGCGCTGCGGTACCGTGGACATCGCTTTCCGCGTCGCAGCGCAGCGCGATGCTCGGCGCGTTCCCGGCGTTTGCCGGCAGCAAGGCGCGGTTATGCTTTTTCGACGGCAAGCCGTCGGGCGACGCGATCTATGCGCGGCGCTCGTTCAATGCGTACGGCGATATCGCCTGCGCCGGCCGCTCGCAAAACACGATGCCCGGCGGCTTCGACGCGAATATGCCGATTTCCTTTGATCCCGCATTGGTCGAGGATGCGCTGACCGAGCGGCTGAACGCGTTCTCAAAGACGTGTTCGAAAAAAGGCGCGACGCTGTATTACGGCTTTTGCCCGATGAACGCCGCCGCGATTTCGGATGCGGAGCTTGCCTGCGCGGGCGCGTTTATGGGCGCGCTTGCGGAGCGGCTCGACTGTCCGCTGCTCGGAACGCCCGATGACGCAATCCTCGACGAGGGATGGTTTTTCGATACGAACTTCCACCTGAACGAAGCGGGACAGATCGTCTATACCGCCCGCCTTGCCGCGCTTTTGAAAGCCGCAGCCGGCGACGCTTCACCGGTCTCGATCGCGCTGCCCGCCCTGCCGCAAAGCGGCTTTTCGCCCGTGTATGACGGCGACGACAGCGACGCGGATTGCTTCCTGTACGAACCGTTTGCGGACGGTCAAAGCATCATCGGTCTGTCCGAAACAGGAAAAACGCGGGAAACCCTGACAATTCCCGCGCAGCATGACGGTCTTCCCGTGCGCGGCTTTGCCGCCGCGACCTTTGCCGAAAACAAAACGCTCCGTAAACTTACGGTCTCCCGGAACGTTACTTCGATTCCGGATGGCGCGTTTTCCGGCTGTTCGGCGCTTGAAACAATCCTGCTCATAAACCCGACGCCTTCCGCCTGCTCGGTCGGACAGCATCTACTGGACGGCACATCCGCAGCCCTCGCCGTGCCGACCGCATCCTATTCCGCCTATGCGACCGACTATTTCTGGTCGCCCTATGCCGCACGCATCGAACCCGCCGATTGACACAGACCGGTTTTGCCCGTTTCGCAAAAAGCAGGGACACTCTTTTTTCGGAACGGACTCCTCCGTCTTTTCTGCCCGCAAAAATTCTGTTTCACCCGACGCCGCAAAATGATCTGAACCCTTTATTCGACAGTCTGAGGGGCTGTTCGGGAAGGGAGGGAGGCCGTTTTCGGCAAATCATCAAAGAAAAGTGCAAGCTTTTTGCACTTTTCTTCCTGCAAGTATTCTTTTTACAGCAGCTGCCGAAAACGGTCTGATCCCTTTTACGACAGCCCCTTGCATCAAAAGGCCGAGTTCCACATGCGCTTGCCCATATTCACGGCGCGCTTTCCGTCGCGCATCATGCGGCGCGACACGTCCGGATAGACCATCGTGATGGCCGTCACGGCAAGCGCCGCGCCCGCGGCCATTCCGATCCCCAGCATCAAGGGTTTCATTTCGTTCACCTCTTTCTCGATTCTGTGCATAGTATGCAAAAGCCGCATCGTTTTTATACACGATGCGGCACCGTTCGACGGTCGGTAATTTCTGGATCACAGAACCTGCAGAATATAGAATTTCAGATAGGTCGTTTCATCGGCCGCGAGCAGCGCGGGATGATCCGGCGATTGCGTGCGCGCTTCAAAGACGCGGATGCGCCGCCCGGTTTCGTGCGCGGCTTCCTTGAGCATCCGCTCAAACAGCGTCGCGCTCATATAGTGCGAACAGGACGCCGTGACCAGAAAGCCGCCCGCCCTTACGAGCTTCATGCCGAGAATATTGATGTCCTTATACCCGCGGAACGCGTTTTTCACGTCGTTCGCGGTCTTGGCAAACGCCGGCGGATCGAGGATCACAACGTCGAACCGCCGCCCGTCCCTCCGGTATTGCCGCAGCGCCTCGAACACGTCGGCGCATTCGGTTGCGATGCGGTCGGAAAAACCGTTCTGCGCCGCGTTTTCGCGCACGTCCGCGAGCGCCTTTTCGGAGATGTCGAGCGCGGTCACGCGCTTTGCCCCGGCCGCCGCCGCGTTCAGCGAGAATCCCCCGACGTTGCAGAAGCAATCGAGCACCTCCGCGTCCCGGCAGTAGCGGCGGATCGCAAACCGGTTCTCCTTCTGATCGAGAAAATACCCGGTCTTCTGCCCGTTTTCGAGGTCGGCGATCAGCTTCAGCCCGTTCTCCTCAATCCATACGCGCGGCTCGAACGTTCCGTACAGCGGGCCTTTGACGAGCGGCAGGCCTTCCTTTTTCCGCACCTCGACGTCGCTGCGCTCATAGATCCCGCGCGGCCGAAAGACCTCGACGAGCGCGTCCGTGATCTCGGCCTTGTGCAGCTCCATGCCGAGCGAAAGCACCTGGATCGAAAGCAGGTCGTGATATTTGTCGACGATCAGCGCGGGCAGATCGTCCGCCTCCGCGAACACCGCCCGGCAGTAATCCGAAAACCCGAGCTTTTGCCGGACCGCGTACGCCGCGCGGATGCGCCGCACGAAGAAATCGCGGTCAACGGTCTCGCTGTCGTTCCGCAGAAAGATGCGGACGAGGATTTTCGACAGATGGTTGATAAACCCCCTGCCGAGGAACCGTCCCGCCGCGTCGTACACGGTGACGAGATCGCCGTTCTTTCCGCTTCCGTCGATGTGATCGACCTCGTTCGCGTAAACCCAGGCATGCCCGTCCGCAATGCGGCGTTCCTCATGTTTCTTCAAAAATACGCTTTGCGGCATCGTCTTTCCTTTCGTTGTCAGCGGTCCCAAAGCCAGCCGAACAGAATGTAATGCACGATCCATTGCCCCGCCGTATAGGAAACGGTTACGGTCGCGGCCGCGCTTTGTCCGTCTCCCGTGCAGCGGATCACGGTCGTTCCCGGCGCGTTCGCCGTCACAACGCCTTCGGGCGAAACGGACGCGACCGACGCGTCGTCGCTTGAAAACGCCGCGATCGCAGGCGCGGGCGAAACGGTCAGCGCCGTGCTTTTTCCGACATGCAGCGAAACCGCCTCGGGCAAAAGCGTCAGCCGCTCCTTTGCGCTCCCGGGCGCATCGGGCTTTGGCGTTTCCGAAACGTCCCCGGCGGTCAGCGCGGGGATCTCGCGCGATTCCAGTACCGTTCCGCATGCGGCGCATCGGATCTGCTCCTCGCCGGCCGCGCCGACGGCGGCCTCGCGCACGGTCGTCCATTCGCCCGGCGTATGTCCCTTCGGCGGGATCGGTTCGGCGTAGGAATCGCCGCAAAAAACGCAGGTGTACGCCGTCTCGCCGGCCTCGGTGCAGGTCGGCGCCGTCGTTTCGACCGCCTCATAGCGGTGCGCGGGCGGCGTATAATCGTCGGTATAGGTATAGCCGCAGACGCGGCACGTGTGCGTCGTGTAGCCCCAGGCCGTGCAGGTCGGTTCGGTCACGGTCACGGCGTCATCGGGCGACGCGCACGCTTCCGGCCGCAGCCGCTCCGCCTTGCGCGAGGCGTACTTTTCAAAATGCGCGACGGTGTTGCGCGAGACGGCGCAGTACCCGCCGCTGTCCTCGCCGATCAGCGGATCGCAGTAGCTGCGTTTCGACGGCGCGACCTCGAAAAACGCGATCTCGACGTCGACGGTCGTCCGCTGCACGCGCGGATAGAAATCAAGCCCGCGGCGGATCTTCTGCATCCCGAACACGCCGCCGCCGTGCGCGTAGCCGTAGATTTCGGCAAAGCCGCGCAGCTTCACCGTACAGCCGTTCACTCTGCCGCTGCCGCAGGCGATGATCCCGCCCATGAATTCCTCGCAGTCGATCGCGGGGTTCGTGTCGGTAAACGTCAGCACGCAGTCGGCGGAGCAGTTCTCGACGGTGCAGGCGTCCGAAAACCCGATCAGTCCGCCGACGCCCTCGTTCGTGCCGGAGAGCGTCAGCGTCACGCGCGAAGCGGCGCTGCAGTTTTCAAACGCGGAGCGGAGCGCATAGCCCGCCAGCGGCGCCAAAAAGCAGTTCTGTTCGGTCGTAACCGCAACGTCTGCGTTGACCAGCGCAAGATTTTTCACCGTCGCGTCGGTCACGGTCGAAAACAGCGCGCCGAATACCGTGTCGTATGTTTTGCGGTTGCCGTCGAACGTGCCGACGACCTCGGCGCCCGGCTCGCGCACGCGAAGGTTGTAGAGCGTATGCCCCTGCCCGTCGAGCGTTCCGGCAAACGGGATCGGCGTCCACGGCGTTCCGTCCATATCGATGTCGGCCGTGATGCAATAGTTTCCCGCGGGATTTTGGGCGATCGCTTCCATGCCTTCGCGCGAATCGATCGCAACCGGCGCGTCCTCGGCCTTTGCGGGCAGCGCAAATCCGCCCTGCAGCAGCAGGACGGACAGCAGAAACAGCAAGACCCGTTTTTTCATTTCACAAACGCAAGATACAGCTCGAAGCACAGCAGCGCAACGGGCAGTGCGAAGACGAAGCTGTCGGCACGGTCCATGATGCCGCCGTGTCCCGGCAAAATCTTTCCGTAATCCTTGACGTCCGCCTGCCGCTTGAGCATCGAAGCGCAAAGGTCGCCGATCTCGCCCGCAACCGAGCAGAGGAACGACGCGATCAGGTACAGCGCGAGCGGAAACTGCGCGTCCCCGAGCAGCGGATTCAGTGCAAAGTAAAGGCCGAAGCCGGAAAGCGTTCCGAAAATCAACCCGGCGACGGAGCCCTCGATCGTCTTTTTGGGGCTGACTTTGGGCGCCATTTTGTGTTTGCCGAGCCAGCGGCCGATAAAATACGCGGCAATATCGCACAGACTCGCCGAAACGATCACGACCGCGATGATCGGAATCCGCTGCACCAACTCCTTGCTGCCCACATACGCAAACAGCAGGAAGAACAGCATCGGGTACAGAAACAGCGCGAGCGTGCCGAGCACGTTTTCAAACCCGACCTTATGAAACAGCGCGTACGCGAGCACGGAAATCACGTCGATCCCGAGCGCGATCATCGCCAGCATCAGCGCGTCCGGCAGCTCCAGCAGCGGCCTGAACAGCATCGAGACGGAAATCAGCACGAGCAGAATCATCGACGGCCAGGGCGAACAGCGGATCTGCATCGCGTGGAGCGCGTTCGCGATTTCCCAGCAGGCAATACAGCCCACCGCCGTGAAAAACAGAACGGAGGAAACGGAAAAACACATGCACGCGACAAAAACGGCCAGCAGAACGATCCCTGTGACCGTGCGGATCAGCGTCTGGGAAACCTTACGGGTTGGCAAAGCGGAGCGCTCCTTCCAGGACGGAAACATTGAGTTCGTCCGCCGTAATCAGCTCGCCGTCGAGCGAGAACATCAGGTTCTTGCCCCTGACGACGATGTTTTTGGCTCTGCGGTAGGTGATGATATCCGCAAACTTCGGGTTGTCGAGATGCTCGCCCGCGGTGTACGGCCCGAGCACCTGAACGAAGCGGATGTGGCTGATCGTTTTGAACTTGCAGACCTCGAGGTATCCGTCGTCGACCTTCGCGCGCGGCGCGCACCGGAACGAACCGCCGACATACTGCCCGTTGGCGATCGTACAGAGCAGGATCCTGCCGTTGGTGATCTCCTCGCCGTCGACCACGATCGAGCACTTCGTCCGCATCGCGGTCAGAAGCGCCGTGACGATGCCGGTCGTGTACGCGTTGTTGCCGCCGATGATCGGCTTGCGGCGCACTTTCGGGATCGTTTTGGCGACCGTCGTGTCAAAGCCGAAGTTCAGCACGTTCACCGAAATATGCTCGTTCGCCCGGATGAGGTCGATCGGCTTCGCTTCGGCCTTCAGAAGCGAAGGAATGTCCAGGAACTTCTCCGCGCCGCCGAACACCTTGACAAAATCGTTGCCGCTGCCGCACGGAACGACCGTTACGGACGCGTTCGGGTACCGGTACGCGCCGGTTGCGACCTCGTTGAGCGTTCCGTCGCCGCCGCAGGCATAAAACCGAAGCTCCTCGTCCGGCTCGGCTTTGCAGCAGGCCTCGACGTGCGCCGTCGCGTCGTGCGGGCCGGTCGTTTTATAGATCTCGTATTCGACGCCCGCCTCGGTGCAGGCCTTTTCGATCTGCTGCTTGAGCGCCTGTTTGTCCTCGTCCTTGCCCGCGGCCGGATTCATCAGAAAAATATGTTTCATAGCGTCCCCCCGTTCCTTCGCTTTTTGTAGAGTATAGCACGTTTTTGCCGCGCTGCCAACTCCTTTTCGAAAATTCCCGCCGGTTTTTCCCGCTTCGCCCAAAGGGGCGGAATTCTTCCGCGGCCGCTTTGGTTTTTCTTGCGTTTTTCGCGCGTTTGCGGTACAATAAAAGAAAGCGGGGAGGTGATCCGATGGCGGACAAACTGCGGTACTCGATCACGCTGCGGCTGTACGGCGAGGAGAAGATTTTCGGGCCGGGCATCGCAGAGCTGCTGGAGCGCGTCGACGAGCTGCATTCGCTTCGCAAGGCGACCATGGCGATGGGCATGGCGTATTCCAAGGCATGGAGCATCGTCAAAGCGGCCGAAAAATCGCTGTCCTTTCCGCTGCTGATCTCATCGACCGGCGGCAGAGGCGGCGGCGGCGCCGAGCTTTCCGAACAGGGCAGGCGCTTCCTTACGGCCTACCGCGCGTTCGAACGAACCGTGCACGACTACGCCGACGAGATTTTTGAGGAAATGTTCGGACAGGAAAGCGACTGAACCGCCGGGCGGCGTCGCTTCCGGCAAAACCCGGCATATCCCCGGGCGGGGTTTTCATAGCATCAATTCAATCAGGAGGATTTTTTATGGCACAGAACAAGTATGCGGGAACGCAGACCGAAAAGAACCTTGCGGCCGCCTTCGCGGGCGAATCGCAGGCGCGCAACAAGTACACGTATTTCGCTTCGAAGGCGAAAAAAGAGGGCTATGAGCAGATTGCCGAGCTGTTTTTGAAGACCGCCGACAATGAAAAGGAGCACGCGAAGCTCTGGTTCAAGGAGCTGAACGGCATCGGCTCGACCGCCGAGAACCTCGCGGCAGCGGCGGACGGCGAGAATTTCGAGTGGACGGACATGTACGAGGACTTTGCAAGGACCGCCGAAGCGGAGGGCTTCTTAGAGCTTGCGGCTAAGTTCCGCGGCGTCGCCGCAATCGAGAAGGCGCACGAGGAGCGCTATCGCAAGCTGCTCGAAAACGTCGAGACCGCCGCCGTCTTCGAAAAGAGCGAAGTCAAGGTCTGGGAATGCCGCAACTGCGGGCACATCGTCGTCGGCACGCAGGCGCCCGGGATCTGCCCGGTCTGCGCGCATCCGCAGTCGTACTTCGAGGTCAGAAAAGAGAATTACTGAGGAAAGAGCGTCAAAAGAGGGTTCGATGATTTCGAACCCTCTTTTCCTGCTGCTCTGCCGAAAAACCTTTTGACACTCTGACAGAGGCTGTTCGGGAAGGGAGGCAAAATTCGCGTTTTCGGCAAATAACCAAAGAAAAGACGGATTTCTCCGTCTTTTCCGCATGCAAGTATTCTTTTCACAATAGTTGCCGAAAACGGTCTGACCCCTTTTACGACAGTCTCCTCAGTTCTTCGTCAGCGTATAGGTCTTGTAGTCCTTGTAGGAATAGAACTCGGCCTTCGTGTCGGAAATGAACCGGACGCGGTACAGATCGCCGACCTTTTTATCGGTGTAGGAGTTGTACAGCGTGATCACGTGGTTGTAAATCTTATAATAGGTGCTGCCGGTTCCGTTCTTTTTCCACGGAATGCTGTAGGTGATGGTCGTGTCCTTTTCCAGCGCGTCCGCTTCCTTATAGTCGCCGAGCGTGAGGAACGAAGCGGCCGCGTCCTCGTAGCTGCCGGTTTCGCTGTCCGCCAGCGCCCTCGCGTACCGCACAAGGTTCGGATCGTGCAGCGCCGTCACACTTTTCAGGAACAGAAGATTCTGCGCCGCGGCGTATCCTGAATTATTTCAGCTCCGCGATGCGCGTCTCCCAGACGGTCGGCTCCGGCCAGAGCGTGCCGTCGGGGTCGAGGACCGCGCGGATCGCCTTGGCGTAATAGACGAGCTTCGCCTTGATGTGCGGACAGGAAAGGATGTCGTCCGAAGTGTCGTCCGCCAGCAGCAGTCCCATCAGCACCGCGCGATCCTCGGTCGGATAGGTCTTGGCGTACACGTTCGCAAAATAGACGCTTTTGCTTTTATGCTTTTTCAGATAGTCGCTGCTTTGCGCCGTGTATTTGGTGGAGCCGACGACGTCGTACGGGTTTCCCTTCTGATCGTTGTACGCGTAATAGTAACTGAATTTTTTCGGATTCAGCGCGTTCCAGTCCGACACGTTCCAGCGCGGATCGTCATACTCCGTTACGGTCGCGTCCAGCGCGCGGTCAATCACGTGCGCGATCTCATGGAAAAGCGTGTAGCGAAGCCCGGACGCATAGTAAACGTCCAGCACGATCACGCGGCATCCGTCGCCCTGAAACGTCAGCGCAGAGGGAAAATCGAGCGCATACTCGTCCTTTGCGCGGATCGTTCCGCAAAGCTCCACAATCAGCTCGTCGCCGTCGCTCTTCGCAATGCTTTGGAAGAAGTTCGGCGGGTACGCTGCAAGCACTTCCTCAATGACGTTCATCACCGTATCGATCTGCGGCAGGGCCTGTTCGACCGAAACCGTCTCGGCGGTATGCGTCGAAATGTTCATGCACGCCGCGTCCCCGATCAGCACCGTCACGCCGTACCGCTCGGCAATCGCTGCGACGCGCTCCGCATAGCGCTCCGGCGTCGCGTCAATCTCCCTGACGGGCAAAAGCAGCGGTTCGCCCGCCGGTCCGGGAGAAAGAACCGTTTGCGGCGACGCGCTCCGATCCCAAAGAAGCAGTCCGACCGGGTCTGCCCCGTATTTGAACATGCACACAAGCCGCGTTCCGTCCCCGCAGCCGAACTGCAGATCAGGCGCTGCGGTCATCCAGTCGCCGGATTCTTCGTCCCCGTCGAATTCCGGTTCCTCCGTTTCTTCCGGCATAAATCGATCCGGCGAAACGGCGACCGACGCAACCGTCCTGTGCACGGCGTCGAGATCGTAAAGCACGTACTGCTCGTCCCAATGCTCGATCACGAACCCGTCGCGGCGCGGCCGGACCGACGGATAAAAGCTCTCGCGCTCGATCGACGTCCGCCGCGGATTCGGATCCTGCGGGGAGTCCGCTATCGTAAGCGTCAGCGTCGTTCTGCCCGGAGCGTTCTCCTCCCAGCGGTAGGCGCAGCCGAGCGTCGCAATGCCCTCCCCCGCGCCGCAGAGCGTCGATCCGCCGGCCTGCTGCCCGAGCAGCGCGCCGGTTTCGGCGTCAAGGAACAGCGTAACGGTTTCATCGGTGTAATAATCGGTCCCTGAGATCGCAACGCAGCGCGCGTCGTTCGAAATGCCCGAAAACGATGCGTAGCGGTAGCGCCATCCCGTCCGGAACAGCTCGGTTTTCCGCCCATCCGTCGTGCAGCGGTACAGCGCGCCTTCCCATTGGTCGAGCACCAGAACGGCGTCCTCGCTGACGCGGTAACACGTCTGGTAGCCGTAAGCGCCGACCGAAAGGCGCGTGCAGTCCCGGTAGTCCCGGGACAGCAGCACAAGCTCCTGCTTCGCGTCGTCCCAATAGGTTACGGGGTCGAGCGAATGCACCGTAAAAAAGGAATACGCGTCGCGCGGAACGTCCTGCGGATCCGTCCGCAGAACGGTTTTTTCGCCGGTCGCAAGGTCTGTCCGCTCCCAGTACAGCGTCATGCCGTCCTCGGACACATACAGCAGCGTCAGTTCGTTTTCGCCCGAAAAGCCCGCGTACTGCAGCGTTTTGCCGGGTTCCCTCAGAAGCGGCAGGATGTCGTACAGCCCGTCCCCGATGCGATACGGGGTCAGATCCAACGGCACGGGCGTCGGGGAAGCGGAAGGCGTCGGAGAAGCGGAAGGCGTAAGGGCGGCGGAAGGCGTTGCGTCCGGTAAAAACGCGGTCGGCGTAAGGGAAGCAGGCGCCTGGGCGGCGGGAGCGCCGCCGGAGCAACCCGCAAAAAGCAGCAGCAGACAGAGCGCCGCTGTGCATACGGCGGTTTTCCGGTTCATAGGCGTGCCTCCTTCCGTGTTATTTCGGTTCTTCGGCGTCCTTTGACGCCGGTTTACAGATCAAACGGTCTGAACCCTTATTGACCGTCTGAAACGGCCGCTTCGGGTTCGTGGGGTTCGCCCTCCGTCATTTCGGGCGCCGGCGCCTCGAAGCGACGGGTGAGCTTCGGCAGCACGAGCACGAGCACGATCGCCGCCGTCATCGGGATCAGCCGCAGCAGCCCCGCGGGCGAACCGCCCTGGAGCAGCGGCAGCGCCATCATCAGCAGGTCGGTGAAAACGAGCGAGACCAGGAAGAACACGCGCGAAAGGATCATGCCGACGTTGCGCCAGGCGGCGTTGTTCGCGTTCAATACGGTCGATTTTTGCGGATGCAGCAGCGCGTCCTTCCGGAAAACGATCAGCGCGACAAGGCCCGCCGCGACGAGCACGCCGGCGCCGATGTTCCAGCCGAGCTCAATGTCGACGTTCGCCATGCTGAAGAAACTCGGCAGCGACGCGGTCGTGTTGATGATCGCATGGAGCAGGATCGTGTAGAGCACACGCCCGGTGCGAAGATAGACCATCGCAAACAGCAGCCCGACCAGAAACGCGAGGAAGAACTGCCCGGAATTGCCGTGGATCAGGCCGAACAGCAGACCGCTCGCAATCGCCGCGTAGCCCTCGCCGTAGGGATGCAGCTTGTCGAGCAGCAGCTTGCGGCAGACGAGCTCCTCAAAGAGCGGCGCGCCGATGCAGGTGTACAGCAGCATCGGCCATGCGTCCTTGCCGCTGAGCAGTTGGTCGAGACCGCCCGCTTCGGTCGCGCCGAAAAACGAGGGCAGATTGCCCAGCGCCGTGCCGACGCCCCAGAGCCCGAACGAAAACAGCACGACAAGCAGGAATTTTCCGATGCCGAGCCGGCGCTTTTCGATCGGCGTCGATTTGCCGACGATCGGGCGCATCACAAGGATGCCGACGATCATACCGACGGTCGCGCCGATCGCGTAGAACACGATGATCCAGCGCAGGATGCCGTACGTTTTCAGCAGATCGATGAGCGTTTCCGGATTCTGCAGCAGTCCCATCGGCTTCAGTCCCTGGGCCTGAATCAGCGGAACGACCTTCAGAACCGCCAACACCCCGGCGGCAACGCTGAGGATCAGCGTTGCGACGATCTGAAAAAGATTGATTTCCACAAACAGGCCGAGCACGCCGCGGTTATATGCCGAGCGCATCGCCTTCGTTTCTCCGTCCGGCGCGGGAGCCGGCTCGATAGTGACGGGTTGAATGACTTCCATAAACTGTCCTTTCCCGGCGGGTTCTCCCGCCGCTCACCGTACGCTTACGCCGTTCCGTCCGGATTCGTCTCCGGTCGGACCGACGCGGCATCGGGATTAAAATGATCGTAGCACGCCCCGCGTTCTCTGTCAAGAAACATCGGTCTTTCGACGCAAAAAACCGTTGTGTGCCGCCGAAGGCGATCGGTCGTTTTTCCAGACAATACCGTTTTTACCAATACCGGTATGGCATATACGGTTTTTGTTTTTCGGTATTGTTATAATAATATTGTTTGTGTCGGAAATCCGGCGTCGGGAAAGCCGCTGCGGGAAATCCGGCGTCGGGAAAGCCGCTGCGGGAAAGCCGGCGTCGGAAAAGCCGCTGCCGCGGGCCGTCAATAAAGGGCCCGGACCGTTGCGGCGAGAATTCATCAAAGAGAACCGGTCTGTAGAAACGGCGCGAATCACGCCGTTTCTTTTCAATCTTTCGCCGCAATTAGCCGGTTTTTCGCTCTTGGCGTAGCGTCGGTACATCCTTCGAGCGAAGAAACCGACTTCCAAGCCCCTTCCTGCCAGCCTGTATTTTAATCCGGGAATAGAATAACACATCGATTTATGACCGTTTCCCGGGGTTTTGTCACATTTCTTTTTTCCACAAATGTGAAAAAAATGGTGAATTCGCGCGAAAGACCTTGCATGTCGGGAAAATTTCGGGTAAAATACGGATAATTACGGGCGTGTCCCGTGAAAAACGCAGCAGAGGATTTTATATGCAGTATGATATTCTGATCGTCGGCGCAGGGCTGTTCGGCGCAGCGGTCGCCGAGCGCGAGCACGCACGCGGCAAGCGCGTCCTTGTGATCGACAAGCGCGATCACATCGGCGGCAACGTTTACACCGAGGACGTTTTCGGCATCCAGGTGCATCGGTACGGCGCGCACATTTTCCACACGAACGACCGCCGGGTCTGGGACTACGTGAACCGCTTTGCGGAGTTCAACCGCTATACGAATTCCCCGGTCGCCAATTTTCACGGCAAGCTCTATTCGCTGCCGTTCAACATGTACACGTTCAACGCGATGTGGGGCGTGACGACGCCGGACGAAGCGGCGGCGAAGATTCGGGAGCAGCGCGAAAAGGCGGGCGTCGCCGAGCCGAAAAACCTCGAGGAGCAGGCGATCTCGCTCGTCGGCACGGATATTTACGAAACACTCGTCAAGGGCTACACCGAGAAGCAGTGGGGCCGCCCCTGCACGGAGCTGCCCGCGTTCATCATCCGGCGGCTGCCCGTGCGGCTGACGTTTGACAACAACTATTTCAACGCGCGCTATCAGGGCATCCCGATCGGCGGCTACACGAAGATGGTCGAGCGGATGCTCGACGGCGTCGAGGTGCGGCTCGGAACCGATTACTTTGAAAACCGCGCCGCGTGGAACGCGCTTGCGCCGCGCGTCGTCTATACGGGCTCGATCGACGCGTACTATGAGTTCTGCTTCGGCGCGCTCGGGTACCGCAGCGTGCGGTTCGAAACCGAAGTGCTCGACACGCCGAACTTCCAGGGCAACGCCGTCGTGAACTACACCGACCGCGAAACGCCGTACACGCGCATCATCGAGCACAAATGGTTCGATCCGGCCGATACGGACAAGACCGTCATTTCGCGCGAGTACAGCCGCGAATGGAAGCCCGGCGAGGAGCCGTACTACCCGATCAACGACGAAACGAACAACGCGCTGTACCGCAAGTACCGCGCGCTGGCCGACGCGGAGCCGAACGTGCTGTTCGGCGGGCGGCTCGGCGAATACCGCTATTACGACATGGACGCCGTCCTCGCCCGCGCGCTGGAAATGGCGGACCGTCTGGAAAAGGAGACTGCACTATGAAACTTCTGACCGTAGCCGTTCCCTGCTATAACTCGCAGGATTATATGGCAAACTGCATCGAAAGTCTGCTCAGGGGCGGCGAGCGCGTGGAGATCATCGTCATCGACGACGGATCGAAGGACGATACGGGCCGTATCGCGGACGAGTACGCGGCAAAGTACCCCACGATCGTCAAGGCGATCCACCAGGAAAACGGCGGACACGGCGAGGGCATCAATCAGGGACTTCTGAACGCGACGGGGCTGTACTACAAGACCGTCGACAGCGACGACGTGCTCAGCGACGATTTTCCGAAAGTGCTCGATACGCTTGAATCGCTCGAAAAGGACGGCGGCGTGGATCTGTTCATCACGAACTATTTCTACGTCCACGAGGACGGCGTGCGCGACCGCTCGATCCGTTTTTCGAACGCGCTGCCCGAAAACCGGATCTTCACCTGGGACGAAACAAAGTCGTTCCGCGTCGACCAGAT
Organism: uncultured Eubacteriales bacterium; assembly: GCA_902768795.1. GTDB lineage: Bacteria > Bacillota > Clostridia > Christensenellales > CAG-138 > UBA3792. Next base: position 101,597 of record CACXMS010000002.1, on the reverse strand, counting down.
CCTGATGATCCACACGGTCACGTTCCGCACCGAGCTTTTGCGCCGCGTCGGGCTGGAAATGCCGAAGCACCTGTTCTATGAGGACAACTTCTTCGTGTTCGGCAACCTCGTGCACGTCGACCGCATGTACTACATGAACTGCGATCTGTACCGCTACACGATCGGCCGCGCGGGGCAGTCCGTGCAGGAGGACGTAATGACGCGGCGGTATCAGCATCAGCTTCGCTCGACCGAGCTGTGTTTTTTGTCGTGCCACCTCGACGCGATCCCGGAAAAGCGCAAAAAGAAATACCTCAAACACGAGCTGTTCATCATGTTCGGCATCTCGGTCGTCTATGCGCGGCTCAACAAATCCGCCGAAGCGGACGAGAACCTTCGCAAAATGTGGGAAACCTGTCAGGCGCACGATCCGAAATGGGCGAAGTATTTCCGCAAGGAAACGCCGCTGCGCCTCGCGCACATGCCCGGCCGCGCCGGTCAGACGCTCGTGAAAGGCGTTTACAAGGTCTCGCATGTGATCATCCGGTTTAACTGAAAACAACTGCCCGATCCACTCGGATCGGGCAGTTTTGCCTGTCAAAATGAACTCGTCGCGCAGCTCCGTCCATGCATATCGCTGTCCGGACGGAAGGATATCCTCCATACCATCATACAATTCAGCGACATGCTTCCTTTTGAAAACGGATATCAAAGCGTCTCACTGGATCACGTACTGCGTGCGCGAGCCGTTTTGTCCGCAGCGTGATTCCCGTCGAAAAACAAGTTTTTCGACGGAGTTTTTTTACTGCTTCGAAGCAGGCAGCTCCATCGTCTGCAGCTTTCTCAAAATCTCCTGGTTCGTCTTGCGGTTGATCTCCGTGTCCTCGATCAGCTGACCGAGGCCGAACAGGAAGAACGATCCGATCCATGCGATCAAAAAGCCGATGGCCGCGCCGAGAACGAACGCGCCGAAGCCCAGAACGATGCCGAGGATTTCGTTGCTCCGTCCAATCCCGATGCCCACCATAATTCCGCCGGCGATCGCCGCCAGCACGTAAATGATCAGGCACAGTACAAAAATGAATCTCGCAAGCCCCTTGATCTTGCCGCCGATGTTGTTGAACACTTCCATTTTCCCCCTTTTTGTTGCTGTTTTCAGTATATCCGGTTTTCGGTTCCGCGTCAATCGCTTTGCCGCATTTTTATCCGATTACCGCACGATTACCGTGCCGCTTTCGCCGCGCAGCGCCGCCGCCGCGTTTTCGAGCGAAGCGATGATCGCCTCCTTGCCGGTCGCCGCGAACGACATCGCCGCGCGCACCTTCGGCAGCATCGAACCCGGCGCGAACTGCCCCTCGGCAATATACCGCTCCGCCTCCTTCGCCGTCATGCGCGAAAGCTCCTTCTGCTCCGGCGTGCCGAAACGGATCGCCACGCGGTCGACCGCCGTTAAAATCACGAGCCGGTCCGCGTGCACCAGCTCCGCGAGCTTCGCGGACGCAAAATCCTTGTCGATAACCGCCGGAACGCCGACGAGCTTCCCGTCCTTTTTCACAACCGGGATCCCGCCGCCGCCGACCGTGATTACGACCTGCCCAGCGTCGATCAGCGTGTTGACCGCTTCCTTTTCGATCACGTCGATCGGCAGCGGACTCGGCACGACCTGCCGGTAGCCCCTGCCCGCGTCCTCGACCATCGTATATCCCTTTTCACGGGCGATCGCTTCCGCTTCCTCCTTCGAATAAAACGCGCCGATCGGCTTGGTCGGATGCGAAAACGCCGGATCGGTTTCATCGACCAGCACCTGCGTGACAAGCGTCGTCACCGTCTTTCGGATCCCGCGCGCAAAAAGTTCGTTTTGAATGCTGTTTTGCAGGTGATACCCGATATACCCCTGACTCATTGCACCGCATTCCGGAAACGGCATGTCGGATTGAATTGCCCCGTCGCCCGCCGCCGTCGAAAACGCCAGGTTGATCATCCCGACCTGCGGCCCGTTGCCGTGCGCGATCACGACCGCATTGCCCGCTTCGATCAGATCGACGATCGGTTTTGCCGTTTCCCGCACAAGCCGAAGCTGCTCATACGGCGTCTTGCCAAGCGCATTCCCGCCGAGCGCAATTACGAGTTTTGTCATCCGTTCCATCCCCTTTCCAACGCATGCGGGCGTGCCAAAAGTTTTTTGACACGCCAAAATCTTTTTCTGTTTTTATTATAAAGGGAGCGCCGCCGTTTGTCAATCGGGAATCGGCTCGTCGCCCGTGTGCATCAGCCGATCCAGCACGCGGTACAGCGGCTTGAACAGCGCGAGCGTCACGACAAAATTGCCGACGATATGCGCGATATCATAGGGAATTTCCGGGATCAGATACGCAAGAATAGAAAAATCGGCGCCGAGCAGCCGGAACGTTTTGAGCAAAAACACGTTCACGAAGCTGAAGATCGGCACGAACACGATCGACGAAAAAACCGCCCAGCCGATCGCGCTCTCTTTGATCCGGCGCTTCACAAGCATCGTCAGCACGACAAGCAGCGGCCAGATCACGCAGTAGAAAATGTACCAATGCGGGGCGAAGCCGTACCGCAGCCCCTCCTCCAATACAAAAATCGCCACGGGAAAAAGCGCGCTCCAACCGAACACGACCGTAAAGAGAATGATGAAAAACGTCACAATCTCCACGTTCGGGATCGGTTCCAGGAGTATTTTTCCCGCGACGATCATCGGCGCGCAAAGCGCGAGCATGCACAGCTTGCGAAGCTTTGCGTGTTTCATCGGTTTACCAACCCGCGGTCAGCGTGAACTCAAACGCGTCGCCGTCCGCAATCTCGGTCGTATCGACGCCGTTCATCCACATCTCGCCGCCTTTGGTCAGGCACCACCACTCCTGATTCGCTTCATCGGCAGTGCGGCCGTCGACCGTCTTGACATACAGACCGTATTCGCTCTGGTCGCCGGCGATCAGCCCCTCGGCGAGCAGCGCCGCGCCGAGCGTTTCCTCATTCGTCGAAATTTCAAACTCTTTGCTCTCGCCGTCATAGACCGCGGTGAAGCGGATCTTCTTGGCGGCTTCGGGCTGGGCGGACTGCACCGCGGCGGCATTTTGCGCGCAGGCGGCAAACGACAGCGCCATCAGCGCCGCCAGCAACAGGGACAGGAATTGTTTCTTTTTCATCGTACCCTCCGTACAAGATAAACTCCCCCGAACGCGCGTTCCGGGGGAGAAAGAAGGCATAGCAGTCTACGCCGATTTCGCCCGCCGCAAAATCCGCTCCGAGGTGTATCGCATGGACTGCATAGGCGTTCCGACTTTTTTCTCACGGCAGCGGGGGCTGCGGCGGATTCTCACCGCGCTTTCCCTATCTTGTCCACACGCCGACATCCTATCACACTCCGCTTTTTCCGTCAATAGGTGTTTTTTCGGGACAGATTAAACCGATCAGTCGCGCGTTTTTCCGTCATTATGGTGTATATTATTCTCCGATAAAGAGAAGCGGAACGCAATCTTCCTGTGTCGCCCGTTTTTCACCATTCTATGCGTTATATTCGGGATAGGTCATCCTCGGTTTTTGTTTCTTTTTATCCCCTTTTCGGTATATATCATTTTGTATTCCATGAAATCCTGCGGAATTTTGGTGTATTTTCGGGATAGATTTGGTAAAGCGTACGCGGCGCGGGGTTGCGCGCGGATTGTGAGAAATTTGTGAAGACCTCTTGCTTTTTTGCACTTGTGTGGTACGATAAAGAAAATGGCGGTATATGGGCAAACAGCGAATCCGTGCCGCGAAGAAAGGAATCCGTATGACTAAAATTGATATTTTCAGCGGCTTTTTGGGCGCCGGAAAAACGACATTGATCAAGAAACTGATCGCCGAAGCGTATGCGGGACAGAAGCTCGTCCTGATCGAGAACGAGTTCGGCGAAATCGGCATCGACGGCGCGTTTTTGCAGGACGCGGGCATTCAGATCACCGAGATGAACTCCGGCTGCATCTGCTGCTCGCTCGTCGGCGATTTTTCCAAGGCGTTGAAGAAGGTGCTCGTCGAGTTTGCGCCCGATCATATCCTGATCGAGCCGTCCGGCGTCGGCAAGCTCAGCGACGTGAAAGCCGCGATCGGCTCCGTGCTCAGCGACGATGTGCAGCTCGGCGGCTGCGTGACCGTCGTCGACGCGAAAAAAGCGAAGATTTATCACAAGAATTTCGGCGAGTTTTTCAACGATCAGATCGAGGCCGCGGGCTGCGTGATCCTGAGCCGCACGCAGGACCTGAACCAGGAAAAGCTCGATGCGGCGCTGGCGCTCGTGCGCGAGCACAATGCGGACGCGGTCGTTATTGCCGCGCCTTGGGATCAGCTTTCGGGCGCGGACATTCTGGACGCGATGGAGCATCGCAACTCGCTTGACAACGATCTTGCCGCGCTCGCAAAGGAGCACGCGCATCATCATCACGATGAGCACGAACATCATCACCACCACGATGAGGACGAGCATGAGCATCACCATCATTACGATGAAAACGGCGTCTGCTCCTGCGGTCATCACCACGACGACGATGAGGACGAGGATGAACACGGGCATCACCATCATCACGAGGAAGGCGGGCATGAGCATCACCATCATTACGATGAAAACGGCGTCTGCTCCTGCGGCCATCATCACGACGAGGACGAGGATGAGCACGAGCATCATCATCACGAGGAAGACGAACACGAGCACCATCATCACCATCACCATGCGGACGAGGTGTTCACAAGCTGGGGCATGGAAACGATGCGCCGCTTCACCGAGGAGGAGCTTTCAAAGAAGATCGCCGCGCTGGACGACGAAGCGGCATACGGCGCCGTTCTGCGCGCGAAGGGCGTTGTCCCGGCGACGGAGGGCGAATGGCTGCACTTCGATCACGTACCGGGCGAAGTCGAGGTGCGCCGCGGGCCGGCCGGCGTGATCGGTCGGCTGTGCGTGATTGGCTCAAAGCTGAACGAAGCGGCTTTGAAGACGCTGTTTTCGGAGTAACGCGATATGATGCTTCCGGTCTTTTTGTTCACGGGATTTCTGGACGCCGGCAAAACGACGTTCATTCAATCGATGCTCGAGGACCCGCAGTTCAACGAGGGGCAGCGCACGCTGCTGCTGCTCTGCGAGGAAGGCGAGGAGGAGCTGATCCCGGAACGGTTTTCGATCAACAACATCACGATACAACCGATCGGATCGGTTGCCGATCTGACGCCGGACAAGCTTTCGCTCTGGCAGTGCAAAGCCGCCGCGACGCGCGCCATCATCGAATACAACGGCATGTGGCAGATGAACGATCTGTTTGACCGTCTGCCCGAAAACTGGGGCATCGCGCAGGAGACGATGCTGATCGACGCGAGCACGATCGCCGCATACAACGCGAACATGCGTCAGCTCGTCGTCGATAAGCTGACGACCGCGGAGCTTGTCGTTTTCAACCGCGTCGCGCCGGGCGACGAGAAAACGGATCTGCATAAGCTCGTCCGCGGCGTTTCCAGAAGCGCGCAGATCGTGTACGATCTGACCGACGGGACGAGCGAGGAGGACGATATCGAGGATCCGCTGCCGTTCGATCTGAACGCGCCGGTCGTCGAAATCCAGGATCAGGATTACGCGCTGTTCTATCGGGATCTCGTCGAGGAGACCGAAAAATACAACGGAAAAACCGTCCGGTTCAAGGCGCTCGTCGGCAACAACCGCCGGATTCCGAACGATACGTTTCTCGGCGGACGGCACATCATGACCTGCTGCGAAGCGGACATCCGCTACTGCCCGCTCGTCTGCAAGTATCCGATGGCAAAATCGGTTCCGCATCAGAGCTGGGCGATCGTCGAAGGCACGATCTCGATCAAGTTCTCGAACCTGTACGGCAAAAAAGGCCCGATCCTGACGGTCAAAAAAATCACGCCGGCCGAAAAACCCGATCAGCCGGTCGCGACGTTCTATTGAGATGGAGCAGTACGACGAAGGATATCTGAAAAGTGTGCAGAACCGGGTCGAATCGATCCGGGATAAGGCGCTGCAGCGGGCGCGGCGGATCGTTCCGCAGGCGCAGTTTGCGATCGACCGTCGGACGTACAACGAATACTGCGAATCCGTCTGGGATTACCCCGGTCAATGGTACGTTTCTTTTCGTCTCCCGAAGGGATTCCGTTCCGAAACGGAGCTGATCGAATCGATCGAAAGGGATACGATCGCGTATTATCAATCCGTCAGGCAGTCGTAAAAGGCTGTCGCAGAAGGGGGCAGACCGTTTTCGGCAGCGATTGGGAAAAGAATACCTGCATAAAGAAAAGGCGTTTTCATAGGCGCTCTGTAAAGAGGGGTTTTCAAAAGCATAGCCGGTTTGAGTCGGCCATGCTTTTTTCGTTGCGCATGATCGGAGTCTGTGATAGAATCAATGTGGTAAATAAAGAATCGGGAGAACAATTGTGATATGGAACTGATAGAGCCGACAATCGAATACTGTCAGCAAATCTTGACATACAGAAAAGAGTTCCTTGATTGCGGCGATTCCATGGACGGCACCGGTGGACTCAGAGCATTCGATCAGCCTTCGGTATGGATTGAGAAAACAAACCGATATAAGGATCCCCTTACCGTTCCGCAGGGAAAGATCCCGGCAACACAGTATATATTTGTGCGGGAAGAGGATCGGAAAATCGTCGGTATGATCCAGATCAGGCATTATCTCAATGCATATCTGGAAAAATGCGGCGGTCATATCGGCTACTCTGTTGCCCCGAGCGAACGGCGCAAAGGTTATGCGGTACAAATGCTTAAAATGGCACTGCCGAAATGCAGAGAGATCGGACTCGATAAAGTACTTATCACCTGCATTAAAGGAAACGAAGGCAGCAAAAGAACCATCATCCGTAACGGCGGAGAATATGAAACCACCGTCTATGACGATGAAGAAGAAAATGCATTCATCGAGAGATACTGGATCGCCTTGCCCGAATGACCGTTATCTGTTTGCCGGAGCGATGCAGACCTTCCGGGAAACAATTCCTTTCCGGAAGGTTTCTTTTTTCATAAGCGCACGTTCCGCCGCATGGCGGTGAGTAAGTGCGCTCTTCCGACGCAATCGAGCTTGCCTCCCCTGTGTAAGGGGAGGTGGCAGCCGAAGGCTGACGAAAGGGTTGATGTAAGCGATTACGCAAACTATACAACCCCTCAGTCTCGGCAAGCCTCGACAGCTCCCTTGCACAGGGGAGCCAAGATATAAATAGACGGAGGTTTGATACGTTTCCTCCGTCAACTCATGATTGTTTGTAAACCACCCTTTAGAGAATCGCTTCTCAAACGCCTTTTCTTTGATTTTTTATTGCAAATGATCTGAAGGCAGTCTGAGACTTTATTCTTCTTCGTCGCCCATGATCGCGCGGTAGATCGTATCGAGGTCGTCCGCATTGTAATAGGAGATGATCAGCTTGCCCTTCTGCTCGGTGCCCTCGACCGCTACCTTCGTTTTCAATTTATTCCGCATCGCGCGGAGCGCCGCTTTGAATTCCGGACTGTATTCCTGCTTTGCCTTCGGCTTTTTCTCCCACGCGGCAAACCGCAGTTCATCCTCCAGCCGCCGCACCGACCAGTCCTTTTCGATCGCTTTGTTCGCAAGCTCGATCTGCCGTTCCCTGTCCTCGATCCCCGCGAGCATCTTTCCGTGCCCCGCGGAGAGTTTTCCGCTCTTGATATACTCCGTCACCGGTTTTTCCAGGGAAAGAAGCCGCAGCGCGTTTGCGATTGCCGGGCGGCTCTTGCCGATGCGCGCGGAAACCTCTTCCTGCGTCAGATCATGCTGTTCCATCAAAAGCCGGATCGCCGCCGCTTCCTCAATCGGATTCAGATTTTCGCGCTGAATGTTTTCGACAAGCGCGACCTCCATGATCGCGTTTTCGTCCAGATCCGACACGAGCACCGGCACCGTGGAAAGTCCCGCAAGCCGCGCCGCCCGAAAACGGCGTTCGCCCGCGATGATTGTGTACCGCATTCCGTTTCGCTTGACGATCAGCGGCTGCACGACGCCGTGCCGCTTCAGCGACGCAGCAAGCTCCTTCAGCTTTTCCTCATCGAACGTCTTGCGCGGCTGATCAGGATTCGTGTCGATATCATACAAGCTGACCTGTTCGATCTGCCCGCCGCTTTTTTCCTCAAGATCGAGTTCGTCCAAAAGGGCGTCCAACCCTCTGCCGAGTCCTTTTTTGACCGCCATTTATCTGCCCTCCCGTTTCAGAAATTCATCCGCCAATGCTTCATACGCCTTCGTTCCGATGTTGCGCGGATCATATAAGCAAATCGGCAGTCCGTGGCTCGGCGCTTCGCTCATGCGGATCGACCGCGGAATGATCGTATCGTAAACCTTCTGCCTGAAATACCGGCGTACTTCCTCGACGACCTGCACGCACAGGTTCATCCGTCCCGAAAACATCGTCAGCACGACGCCCTGAATATCCAGCTGCGGATTCAGCGTACGCCGCACGATCTTCACCGTATTCATCAGTTGCGAAAGCCCCTCGAGCGCGAAATATTCACATTGGATCGGCACGAGAATCGCGTCCGACGCGGTCAGCGCGTTCAGCGTAACCAATCCGAGCGACGGCGGACAGTCGATCAGAACGAAATCGTACGGATCGACGGCTCCCCTCAGCGCCTGCTTCAACCGATGCTCCCGATCCTCCGCTTCGACAAGCTCAACCTCCGCGCCGGCAAGCCGCAGATTGGACGGCAGCACGGAAAGCGTTTCGATCATCGTTTTTTGTACGGCGTCCTGCAGCGCGGCGTTCCCGAGCAGAACGTCGCAGCTCGAAAGCATCTCCTTTTTGCGCGCGATTCCGAGTCCGCTCGTCGCGTTGCCCTGCGAATCCAGGTCGATCAGAAGCACGCGGCTTCCTTTTTTTGCGAGCGCCGCCGAAAGATTGATCGCCGTCGTCGTTTTACCGACGCCGCCCTTCTGATTTGTAATCGAAATGATTTTCGTCATATCCGTTTCCTTTCCAAAGCCGCTACCATTCTACCATGGATGCGTCCAAAACACAATGTTTCACGTGGAACATTTTCAGAATGTCCATAAGGGGTCCGGACCTCTTCTTGTCATTCTGACTCAGCGTGTTTCACGTGAAACAATCATCTTCATTGCTGTTTTTTACAGCGTTTCGCGTAAGAAAGGCATGCTCATGCAGCGCGGGCCGCCGCGTCCTCGGGAAAGCTCCGCGGACGGAACCTCGTGCACCGTGATCCCGTTGTCGCGCAGGATGCGGTTCGTCACGTAATTTCGCATGTAGGTGACGACCTCGCCGGGCGCGACGCACAGCGTATTCGCGCCGTCGTTCCATTGTTCGCGCGCCGCGTCGATCATGCTCGCGCCGCCGCATTCGATAAACCGCACCCGCTCACAGCCGAGCGCGTCCCCGAATATCTCGGTGATCGGGCGCTTTTCCTCGCAGATCTGCAGGCGGTTGTCCTGTTTGGTCAGCGTAAAACAGCGAAGCAATTTTAAAATATTCGGATGTACGACGAACGTATCGCGGTCGACCATCGTCATAACGGTATCGAGGTGCATGAATGCGCGGGACTTCGGAATATCGACCGCAATCACGCGCGAAAAGGACGAATGCGGGCCGATCAGACGGTTTGCCATCAGCTCGATCGCCTGCGGCGTCGTTCGCTGGGAAATGCCGATGCAGAGCGTATTCTCCGACAGAACGAGACAGTCGCCGCCCTCGATCGAATGGACGTCCGTGCGCTCATGGAATTTTCTGACCCATTTATAAACAGGATGATATTTGAAAATGTATTTGTAAAGCAGCGTTTCCCGCGCGCGAACGACGTTCGCCATCGTGGAAATCATAACCCCGCGATCCATGCAGGAAAACGGATCGCGCGTAAAGTACAGATTCGGCATCGGATCGACGCAGAAGGGATAGGATTCGTCGATATAGTCAATTAAATTCCGTTTTTCGCTCGCGGGAAGATCCGTCTTGCGAACGCCGCGGGACATTGTGGAAATAAGCTGATCGAGCGGAAGCGAAGAAAGAAATTCGGATACCGCGCGGGCCGTATGCTCGGCCTGAATGTTCGCTTCGTGCAGATATTCCCAAATCAACTCCTCACGCGCGTTGCCGGCCTCGATCGCTTCAAAAAGAAGCTGTTCCAGATACAGAACCTCCACGCCGCATTCGGTCAGCGTTTTCGCAAATGCGTCATGCTCCTGCTGCGCCGTAACCAGATACGGAATGTCGTCAAACAACTGGCGCGCCAGATAATCCGGCATCAGGTTTTCAAGCTCCCGGCCGGGTCGGTGCAGCAATACCTTTTTCAACCGTCCGACTTCAGAGCAGACATGGATCGGAGACCGCATTTTTCCTCCTTACAGCACGCGGCGCCCTTCGAGCGCCTTTGCAAGCGTCACTTCATCGGTGTATTCCAGGTTGCCGCCGATCGGAACGCCGTGCGCGATCCGCGTTGCGGTGACGCCCTTTGCTTTAAGCAGCTTTGCAATGTACGCCGCCGTCGCTTCCCCCTCGACGTCCGGATTTGTCGCAAGAATGACTTCCTTGACCGTTCCGCCCTCGCAGCGCTGCATCAGCTCGTTAATTTTTAGATCGGCCGGGCCGATGCCGTTCATCGGGGAAAGCGATCCGTTCAGCACATGATACCGTCCCGTGAATTCGCGCGTTTTTTCCATTGCCATAACGTCCCGCGGATCGCCGACCACACAGATTACCGCGTCGGTCCTTTTCGGATCGGCGCAGATCTCGCATTTTTCCAGATCGGTATAAGTGCCGCAAACCGGACACGGATGAACCGACTTGCGCGCGCCGATGATCGCATCCGCAAGCTCAAGCGCCTGTTCCTCCGGAACGCCGAGCAGAAAGAACGCATACCGCTGCGCGGTTTTTCTTCCGACGCCCGGCAGCCGCGCAAGCTGCGTAATCATTTTTTCAATGGATGCAATCGCCATTTTCAGAATCCCAGATTCATTCCGCCCGTCAGTTTTCCCATTTCGCGCTCGACGGTTTCGCTCGCTTCTTTGATCGCCGCGTTGACGCCGGCAACGATCAGATCCTGCAGCATCTCCACATCGTCGGGATCGACAATCTCGGGCTTCAGTTCGATCGATTTCAGTTCCTTCGTGCCATACACCGTAACGGTGACCATGCCGCCGCCGGCCTGCGCCGTGAACGTCGCTTCGTTCAGCTCCGCCTGCTTTTTCTGCATGTCCTGCTGCATCTTCTGCGCCTGCCGCATCAACTGCTGCATATTGCCGCCGCCCATCGGGAATCCGCCTCTTGCCATTTTTCTTACTCCTTTTTTCGTTCAAATAATCAAATTATTTACGGTTCTTCGATTGTTAACGCTTCTCCGAACAGTTCCTTGAGCTTTTTTTCCTGCTCGTTGAGTTTTTCCGAACGCAGCGCTACATTCATGCCGGATTTCACCTCGTTCAGACACGCATTGACGATGGCGATATTCATCGAAGCGCCGAGCATCGTCATTTTTGACTCGGCGTTCGTCGGAAATTCCACAATCAGCGTTTCGCCCTGAACCGACGTTCCTTTTCCCATAGACGCGAGCATATAAACGATCGGATTTTTCTTTTTGATCTGCTCGAGCGTTCTGTTCCAGAGAACCTGCGAAGAATCTTCCTTTATTTCTTCCTTTTTCACGGATTCGGACGGCCCGGCTTTTCTTTCCGGCAAAGCCGATTTTTCAACCGGCTTCCTTTCCGGCTGCTTTTTCAAAGCCGGCTGACGCTCCTGCTCCTCCCAGGGCGGAAGCTCCTCGGGCGGCGCTTCCAAAACCGGAGGTTCCGCTTCATCGGGCTTCGGATCGGGTTTTGCCGCTTTCACGCCGTTTTTTTCGAGCATGGCAATCCTTGCTTCGAGCGCTTCGACGCTGTGTTCGTCGACGGGCCTTGCTATGCGAACCAGCGTCGATTCCAGCAGAATACGCGGCGCCGGATAATAGCGAAGATTGCTTTGCGCGGCGATCAGCTTTTCCATTGCATACAGAATCTGTTCTTCGGAGGAATTCTTTGCCTGTTTCAGATACCGATCCATCTGATCATCGGTGACGTCCAGCAAATCCGCGCATTCCCCGCAGGTTTTCGCAACCATCAGCGCGCGAAAATGCGCGTTCAGATCCGCCGTAAAAACCGTCAGATCGCGGCCGTCCCGAACGACTGAATTCAGAACGGAAAGACACTGTGCCGCGTCGCCGGCCTGAATCGCGTCGGACATTCCGAACAGGATCTCCTGGTCCACGCTGCCGAGCGTATCGAGAACGTCCTGCTTCGTAACCGTTTTTCCGCAGAACGAAAGGCACTGATCCGCGAGGGAAAGCGCGTCGCGCATGCCGCCGTTCGCCGCGCGGGCGATCAGACGAAGCCCGTCCGGCTCGATTGAAGCGCCGATCTCCTTCAAGACCGTCTGCAGCCGCGCAATGATATGCGCGATCGTAAGACGGTGAAAATCGAATCTCTGACAGCGGGAAATGATCGTCGCCGGGAGTTTTTGCGGCTCGGTCGTTGCCAAAATGAAGATAACGTGCTTCGGCGGTTCCTCAAGCGTTTTCAAAAGCGCGTTGAAAGCCGCGGTCGAAAGCATGTGAACCTCATCGATGATGAATACGCGATATTTAAGCTGCAGCGGGGCGAACTGCGCCTGATCGATCAGCTCGCGCACATTGTCGACGCCGTTGTTGGATGCCGCGTCGATCTCGATGATATCGGCGGTTCCTTCCTTTGCGATCCGGCACGCTTCGCATTTTCCGCACGGTTCGCCGTTTTTCGGATCCGTGCAGTTCACCGCGCGCGCAAGAATCTTCGCCGAGCTCGTCTTTCCGGTTCCGCGCGATCCGCAGAACAGATAAGCGTGGGAAAAATTATGTTCCCGCACCTGGTTTTTCAGGATCGTCGTGATATGATCCTGCCCGATGACCTCGGAAAAATCGTTCGGCCGATATTCTCGATACAATGCTCTTTTGCTCATGGAATCCCTCTTATTGCTGTCTTTTCAGTATAGCACATTTTTTCGCGCTTCACAACTTTATTTTCAGAAAAATACCCCTTCCGAAAACGGGAAGGGGAAAAGTGATCCGAAAATCCGCCGTGCGGTCAAAGTCGGACAGGGTTTCTTAATACACGCGCATCGGGACGATCAGATAGAGATACGAATCTCCCTGCACCGGACGGATGACGCACGGGCTGATCGCGCTGTTGAATTCGAGATAGACCTTTTCGTCCGTGATATTTTTTAATACATTGATAAAATATTTTGGATTGAAAGCAATTTCGATCGGATCGCCGACAATCTGCACTTCTGCTTCATCCTCGACGCGGCCGAGATAGCTTTCGGCGCGGATCTGCATCGTGTTGTCCTCAAAATTGAAGCGGATGCTGTTGTTTCCCTCGCGGGAAATCAGCTGCGCGCGCTCGATCATTTCCGTGAGCAGCGAAACGTCCGCAAGCACGCGCGTTTTGCATTCCTTCGGAATGATGCGCTTATAATCGATGTAATTTCCGTCGAGCAGGCGCGCGGTCAGGCGGGAAACGCCGACCTGAACGGTGATATGCGTCGGCGTCAGCGTAACGGTTACGTTCTCCTCCGCTTCTTCGGCCATCTTGCCGATCTCGGAGAGAACCTTTCCCTGCACGATCGTGAACCGCTTCTCGATTTCCCGGTCGAACCGATAGGAGGTCATTGCAAACTGGAACGAGTCCGTCGCAACCAGCGAAAGAACGTCGTTTGCCGCTTCGAGCAGAACGCCCGTCAGAATCGGCCGGGAATCGTCCTGCGACACGGCGAACACCGTATGATCGATCATGTTTTTGAACGGCTCTTTTTTAATGACCAGATCGTACTGCTCTCCCTTTGCCTTCATCAGCGGGAATTCGTCGTACTCGATGCACTGCACGCGCTGGCGGATGCGTCCGCAGCGAAGATTCAGAACCTGTCCCTCGAGCGTGAATTCAACCGAACCGGACGGAAGCTTTCTGAGCACCTCCGCGAAAAATTTGCCCTTGACGACGCAGGCGCCTTCCTCATTGACCGCGGCGTCGAGCGTACATTCCTTTTGGAACATCAGATCGGAACAGGCAAGATGGATTCCTTCTTTTTTCGCCTCGATCAGAATGCCGTCCAGCACCGGCATCGCGGAGCGGACCGGCAGCGCCTTAATCACGGAGAAAACGCCGTTTTGCAGTTCATTGACATCCAGTAAAAAATTCATACACATTCCTTTCCGTCCGTCCCCAAAACGGGGCGTAATTGATCATTGTTTCAAGCAGCAGTAACAGTAGGGGCGTGGATACCGTTGATAACCCCGGTTTTTTCCGCAAAGCCGGCGGTTTTGGCGTGGAAATCCCGAACAGTCTGGTGTGGAAAAGAACGGTGTTTTTCCACGTTATCCTTTTTGTCCCGCTTTTCCTCATTTTATCCACTTTTCAAATCCACAAAAAGTGGATAAAAAACGGTTACGAATTCGTCGAAAGACGCTTTTCGATGTTCTTGATTTCCTCCCGGAACGAATAATCCGTTTCAACCATCGAACCGATCTTCTTGCAGGCGGAAATCGCCGTCGTATGATCGCCGCGGTCAAAAAGCTGCGCGATTCGCTTATAGGGAAGATTCAACTGCGTGTGGCACAGATACATCGCCACCTGCCGCGGCAGTACGATTTCTTTATCGCGCCGCTGCGACATCAGATTTTCCACAGACAGAGAATAATAGGAAGCGACGGTTTCCTTGATCCGCTCCGGCGTAATTGCGATCGCGGTTTCCTCCGGCAAAAGATCCTTCAGCGCTTCCTGCGCGAGCCCGAGCGTAATCGGTACGTTTTTCAGGCGCGAATATGCGATCACGCGGCGCAAACTGCCTTCGAGCTGCCGGATGTTGTTGACGACCCGCTCCGCGATGAACAGGATTACGTCCTCTCCGACGTCGACATGCTCGATCTGCGCGCGGTTTTTCAAAATCGCAATTCTGGTTTCCCGATCCGGCGGCTGGATATCCGCAACGAGTCCCCATTCGAAGCGGGACGAAAGACGCTCCTCAAGCGGTTTGATTTCTTTCGGCGGTCGGTCGGACGAAATCACAATCTGCTTTCCGAGATTGTGCAGCGTGTTGAACGTATTGAAGAATTCCTCCTGCACGGACGCCTTTCCGGCGATGAACTGCACGTCGTCGATCATCAGCAGCTCGACGTTACGGTATTTTTGGCGGAATTCGACGTTTTTGCCGGCGCGCAGCGCTTCGATCAGATCGTTGGTGAACATTTCGCTGGTGACGTAAACGATCCGCGCGGAGGGATTGCGTTCGAGCATCGCGTGGCCGATCGCGTGCATCAGGTGCGTTTTGCCGAGACCGACGCCGCCGTAGATGAACAGCGGATTGTACGCGGTTCCGGGCTCGTCCGCGACGGCGAGCGCGGCGGCGTGCGCGAAATTGTTCGATTTGCCGACGACGAACGTGCTGAACGTATAGTTCGGATTCAGGTTCAAAAGCGGCTTTTCCCGTGTTTCGGCGGTACTGTGAAGAAACCCTTCGCGCTGGGAGGGAAGAATCATCATTGCGTTGAACAGGGAAGGATCCGCCTTCTGCGCGCCGCGGCGCACATACTCGAAATAGAACTTTGCAACGGTTGATTTCGTAATTTCATCGGGCGCTTCGATGACGAGGACGCCGTGATCGACCGTTAAGGGAACGAGCGGTTCGATCCATTTATGATAACTGAGTTCGGGAATCTGCGCGCGGATGTATTCGCGCGTATCCTCCCAAAGCTGTTTCAATTCTTCCATAAGAGACTCCGTTTCGGGGTAAAATCGTTCTTCTATATCATAACAGAAAATCCGAAAAAAAGAAAGGTTTTTTCCGGGCCCGATTCGTCTCTTTCCGGATTTTGACCGGGTCTTTTTTCGGCAAGGGTGCATATATGGGATAGGAAAAAACAAAAAAGTCTTTTCGGGAAAGACCTTTTCAAATCGCGTCGGATGCGGTATAATTTTTTGGAAAAGGAAAGGAGAAAAACAAATGGTGGTGCTGATTTGCTGCTGCGCTGTTTTCTTTCTCGCGGCGGCGTATCTTTGGATGATTCTGTGCGCGCAGCCCTCCCGGGAGCAGGCGGAACCCTTTTTTCATCTGAACTGCGCGCATCGCGGTCTTTTCGAAAAGGATCAGAGCGTTCCCGAGAATACGATCCGCGCGTTTGAGCGGGCAGTCGAGCACGGTTACGGCGTCGAGCTTGACGTGCAGCTGACCAAAGACGGCGAAGTCGTTGTTTTTCACGACGATTCCGTCGATCGGGAAACGGAATACAAAGGAAGGGTCGACAGCTTTTCGCTTGCACAGCTTCAGAGTATGTCTCTTTTCGGAACAAGCGGCGAAACCTTAGGCATTCCGCTGTTTACCGACGTCATGCGCGTGCTGGACGAAAAAAGTCCGGTGATCGTCGAACTGAAAACGACCGAAAACTATCGGGAGCTGTGCGAAAAAACGCTTGCGATTTTAAGGACTTTTCAGGGGCCTTACTGCGTAGAGAGCTTCGATCCGCGCATCGTGAGATGGTTTCGGAAAAAAGCGCCCGATCTGATGCGCGGCCAGCTGACCGAAAACTATCGTGGCTGGCGGCATACCTGCGGGCCGCTCAAAGCGTTTGCGATGTCGCACCTGTGGACGAACTTCTGGACACGGCCGCACTTTATTGCGTACGGATCCATGGAACGGCCGCTTGCGCTCCGGCTGGCCTCCGTGTTCGGCGCGATGACGGTCTATTGGACCGAAAAGCCCGAAAGCGACCGCGAAACGCTGGAAAAGCGGTATAACTGCATCATCTTCCAGCATTTTCTCCCCGACCGATTATTTTGACAGAAAGGAAAAGAATCTATGAGTATCACGGTTTCGGAAGGTCTGTTCCGTCTGGACACGGCGGAATCGACGTATCTGTTTCAAAAGACCGCGTTCGGTCATCTGGAATCGCTGCACTACGGGCGTAAAATTCCCGTCGGCGATCCCGAATCGCTCCGGTTCAAGCGCGAGCTGACGCACGGCAGCGCGGTGATCTATGACGAACAGGCGGATCCCGTCTACTGTCTCGACGATATCCCTCTCGAATGGTCCGGCGTCGGCAAGGGCGATTTTCGGACGCCGCCGATCGAGATCCGCATGCCGGACGGCAGCTTTACCTGCGATTTTCTGCTGGATTCCTATCGCGTCGAGTCCGGCGCGCCGAAAATGGAAACGCTGCCGCAGAGCACCGGCGGGGAAGCGCAGACGCTGATCGTCACGATGAAGGACGCCGTTTTCCCGGTGTATCTCGATCTGTACTATACCGTTTACGAAGCCGAAAACGTGATCACGCGGCGCGCCGTTCTGAGAAACGAAGCAAAGGAGCCCGTGCTTTTGCGGGAAATGATGAGCTATTCGCTCGATCTATGCGACCGTTCCTATACGGTGACGACGCTTTCCACGGCATGGATCCGGGAAGCGCAGGTGATTGAACGGCCTTTGAAGGCGGGAACGATCGTCAACGAAAGCATCGGACATTCGCAGCATTCCGGCAACCCGGCGCTTGCGCTTGCAGCCTGCGGAGCGACCGAAAACGACGGCGACGTTTACGGATTCAATCTGATTTACAGCGGAAACCACCGCACGACCGTCGAACTGAGCGCGGCGGGTCTTGTCCGCGTGACCGGCGGCGTCAATCCGCATTGCTTCCTCTGGGAACTGAAACAGGGCGAGCGCTTTGAAACGCCGGAAGCGGTTCTGACGTATTCCTGCCGCGGAAAGAACGGCATGTCGCAGAACTTCCACGCGTTCGTGCAAAACCGCGTCGTGCGGGGCGACTGGCAGAAGCAGGAACGCCCGATTCTGATCAACGACTGGGAAGCGTGTTTTTTTCAATTTCGGCAGAACTCGCTCTTGCGTTTAGCCAGGCAGGGAAAGAAGCTGGGCTGTGAGCTGTTCGTGCTGGATGATGGCTGGTTCGGTGCGCGCAACACCGATACCGCAGGTCTCGGCGATTATACGGTCAATCCGAAAAAACTTCCGAACGGACTCGAGGGACTCGGGGAGCGCGTGAACCGGCTCGGGATGCGGTTCGGGCTGTGGTTCGAACCGGAGAACGTCAACGACGATTCCGATCTGTACCGCGCGCATCCCGATTGGGCGATTCAGCGCCCGAACCGCGCGCCGTCGCTCGGGCGGCATCAGAAGATTCTCGATCTGACGCGCAAGGAGGTGCGGGACTATATCGTCGAAAATGTTTCGAAAATTCTCGATACCTGTCCGATCGCGTATGTCAAGTGGGATATGAACCGCAAGGTCAGCGATTTTACGGACGGCGCGTTTTTGCACCGCTACGTGATCGGCTATTACGAGGTGCTTTCCCGCATCTTCCGGCCGCGCCCGCAGATCCTTCTGGAGGGATGCGCGTCGGGCGGCGGACGGTTCGATCTCGGACAGCTCTGCTTCGCGCAGCAGATCTGGGCTTCGGACGACACGGATCCGATCGAACGGCTGAAAATCCAGGGCGGACTTTCGCTGTTCTATCCGGTTTCGACGATGGGCGCGCACGTTTCGCTCGCGCCGCATCAGCAGACGCTTCGCAATACGCCGCTCTCCACGCGCTTCGCGGTCGCGGCGTTCGGCGCGTTCGGCCTTGAGCTCGATCCGAAGGATCTGACGCCGATCGAGCGCAAGTCGCTGAAAGGCATGCTGAACACGTATCGGAAAATTCGCAAAACGTGTCAGTTCGGCAGATTCTCACGAATCGAAACCGGCGATCCGCATATCGTCCAATGGCAGGCGCAGTCGGAAAAACAGACCGTCGTTCTGCGCGTCAAAACGCTTGCTCCGGCGGCGCAGTGGAACGACGTCGTGGAAGTTCGCGGGCTCGACCCGGAAAAGACGTACGCGCTGCGGCAGGTCGAATCGCCGCTGTTCGTTTCGGGGTTCGGAACGCTTCTGAAGCATATTCTGCCGGTCACGATCCGTTCGTACAGCCATCTGCTGCTTGCGGTGAACAAGCATTTTCGGATGGACGATTACCGGGAATCCTATCGCGCCTCGGGCGCGCAGCTTATGGCGGGTATCCGTCTGCACCGCTCGTTTATCGGAACGGGCTATTCGGATAAAATGCACATGCAGGGCGATTATTCGTCCATGCTGCTGATCATCACGGAGGAATAAACCATGAACAACGGGAAAAAGCTGCTGCTTTGGATCGGCATCCCGGTCGTCATACTGATTCTGGCGGCCGCCGGATTTCTGACCTTTACCAAGGCGGCGGTGGAAAAAATCTATCGGGAGGCCGTCGAGACCGCGGACGCGGCTTCGTACGACAAGGCGCAAAGGACGATCGCGGAGGCGATCGATACGCTGAAAGGGCGGCTGTTTGCGGACGAGAAGATCGGGCTGCTCGGCGAAAAGAGCGCGGCGCTTCTGGAAAAGGAGATTGACCGCGCGATCGCGGACGGCGATCTCGAATATGCGGCAAAGCTGCTCGAAAGCGGCGACGCCGCGCGCGCGCAGGCGCTGCGGGACGATCTGAAGGTAAAACAAACCGAGCTTCTCAACAGGGAATCGTACGCGATGGCCGAAGCGCTCGAGAACGAAGGAAAGGACGAGCAGGCGCTTGAAGCGTTTACGGCGCTCGGCGCCTATGCCGACGCCGCTTCAAGAGCGGAGACGATCCGCGAACGCATCCGCTTTCGGGAGGCGAGCGCCGTGTTCACGGGACGCAATTACGACGAAGCGGCCGCGGCTTTGCGCGCGCTCGGCACCGAAGCGGGCGAACAGGCCGCGCAAAAGCTGCTGGAGCAGAAGGAGCAGTATCGGGCCGAGCTGACGGAAGCGGCGCAGGGCGTGATCGCGGCCGGCGCATGGCATACCGCCGCGGCGGGTGAAACGCCGTGGATTCTGGGCGACGCGCGCTATGCCGCCGCGCCCGAAGCGGCGGATGCGGTCTGTTCCGGTCTGACGAGCGTGCTGTATTTGAAGGACGGCAAAGTGCTCACGACCGGAGAAACGTTCGGCTCGGAAGAAACGCTTTCTCAAATGACCGACGTGATCGATGCGGCGCCGGGGCTTACGCACGCGCTGCTGCTGCATGCCGACGGAACCGTAACCGGCGTCGGCAGCAAGGCGTACGGACGGATCAACGTCGAGGAATGGAAGGACATCGTTGACGTTGCGGCGGGAGCGTGGCATTCGATCGGATTGAAATCGGACGGAACCGTCGTTTCCGCCGGCAATTACGAAAGAGGCCAGCGCGACGTATCCGAATGGACGGGGATCGCTGCGGTTTCGGCGGGACTCTGGCATACGGTGGGTTTGAAGAACGACGGGACGGTCGTCGCCTGCGGCGACAATACGTACGGCCAGTGCGACGTTTCCGATTGGAGCGATATCAAGGAAATCGCCTGCGGCGCGTGCTTCACGGTCGGGCTGAAAAACGACGGAACGGTCGTCGCCTGCGGCGACAACGCGGCGGGCCAGTGCGACGTATCGGCGTGGACCGAGGTCGTTTCGGTTGCGGCGGGCGCTTACCATGCGGTCGGCGTGCGGCTGGACGGCAGCATGATCGGCGCGGGACTTCTGCCGGCGGATCTGTCCGAAAAGAAGGCGTTTGCATCCGAATGGATCTGCGCGCCGATCGAAACGGCAGCAAAGGAGAACGCCGAGGCGACGGCGTATATCGAGGGCATGGGCGAAACGCTCGGGCCGTGGCTGTACCTCGACACAAACGGCGCGGCGCTGATCTGTCTTGACGATTCCGAGGAACGGATGCTGTTCCGCACCGACCTTCTGGCAACGGCGAACGCGCTGCCGACGGGCCGCGTGACCAAGCCGGACGCAACGGGCCGCATCATTCGTATGGACAGCGTGCTGCCGGAGATCCAGGCGCGCAAGAACAACGCGGTGATCGCGTTTACGGGCGACTATATCGGGTTCACATCGAACCGCAAGGGCGTGATGATCCGCAACGGCATCGTGTATTACGATCGCGACGAAACGACGTCCTACGCAATTCTGCCGGACGGAACGCTGCAGATCTACAATCAGCATGAAACAAACGCCGGGCAGCTTCAGTCGCTCGGCGTGAAGGACAGTTTTTCGTTCGGCCCGATCCTTGTGAGGGACGGAAAGGCGGCGTATGACGATGGCGGCAAGCCCGGGACGATCACGATGCGCGTGGCGTTCGGCTATTCCGATCCGTACCACTACGTCGTGCCGATCACCC
Source organism: uncultured Eubacteriales bacterium (assembly GCA_902768795.1). Classification (GTDB taxonomy): domain Bacteria; phylum Bacillota; class Clostridia; order Christensenellales; family CAG-138; genus UBA3792. The sequence goes on along the minus strand of CACXMS010000002.1, from coordinate 80,368 downwards.
TGCGCGACCGCGCGCAGCAGATGTCCTACGGGATGATGGCAAAGGTCTGCGAGCGGTACGGCTGCCGCGCCGCGTACAACTTCGACGGCGGCCATTCGACTTCGCTCGTCTTTATGGGACAGGAGCTTTCGCTTCTGACGCTGGCGGATACGCCGCACGGCAATATCCGCGGTCTTTCGGACATCGTGATCTTCCTGCAGAACGACGCGGTGCAGCCGAAGGAATCGGATCTGCAGTAATCAGGGCAGGAACGGATCGACGGGCTTGTCGGTCTTGAACATTTCGATGTACGCATCGTAGCGCGGATGTTGACGCCAGCCGCGGCCGGTGCTGTCAAACTCGGCGTCATAATCAATGATCGCATTCGGGAAAGTCTGTTGGAGAGCCGACAGACTTTCTTTTGTGAACCGGGACTTCGAGATCCAGATGCGCTCGAGCTTCGTGCAGTTGCACAGCGGCGTCAGGTCCACGGCATGCGTGTAGCAGATGTTCACGTCGAGCAGCTCCGGCAGCTCGCCGAGCGGCGAAACGTCGGTGAATTTGTTCAGGAAAATCTCAACGTATTTCAGTTTCTTCAGATTCGCAAGCGGCGAAAGATCGCTGATTTTGTTGTCGGCAAGGATCAAAACCTGCAGGTTTTGGAGCGGCTTGATCCAGTCGAGATTGCTGACCGCGTTGTGTCCGAGATCGAGCGCGATCAGACTCGTGCAGTACTGCAGCGGCGCGACCTGCTCGGTCGTGAAGCGGTTCGTGTTGTCCTTATACTGCTTGGTCGAGAACGCGATCCGGTCCGTGCGGACGCTGCGGCCGCGCACGTGAACGGTCCAGACGACGCCTTTTTCGGGATATTGCTCGCGGATCGCGGCAATCTGGGCGTCCTTGAGATTGCAGTTGTTCATCTCAAGACTTTTCAGCCGCGGAAAATACCGCAGCGTTTCGGTGAATTCGTCCACGTCGGCAATCTTTGCGCCGTCAAAATTCAGCGCTTCGGAAAAACTGTCGTACGGCTTGCCGTTCAGCGTGACCGTGCGCCCGAAAGCAACGGCGGGGAAAGCGTCGCAAAGCGCGTTTCCGTCGGATTCGGAAAGCGTCGAACCGGACAAATCGACTTCCTTCAGGTTTCCGAAGCACGCAAGATAGTTTTTCAGCGCGTCCAGGGAAGGCGAGCCGGAGATCGTCAGCGTTTCGGCGGAAGCGTCGGAAGCGCCGAACACGGCGTCGTCAAACAGAATCTTCAGCGTCGGATACGCTTCGGCGGCCGCGGCAATCTCCCGGCTGTCCGAACCCGCGGGCAGCTTCAGCGAAGTCAGCGCCGGCATCGTGCGAAGAAGAACGTCGAGATGCCCGACCGGCGCGGCCAGCGTGAGCGTCTGCGCTTCGGAATACGGTGAAACGCCCTCCGGGAAAATCTCGTTGAATTCGATAGACGGATGCTTTTCCCGGAACGTCAGATACCGGATCAGCCCGTCAAGATCGTTTTCCCACGGCTCTGTGAACGTAATCTCGGCCTCAGTCACGTTCGGCAGGATGTTCAGCGCATCCTCGACCGCTTCAAACGAGGAGATCGGCATCTGAAGCACGAGCTTCTGCGAATCGCGCGGGATCGCTTCATTGAACAGCAGCACCGGCTCCGGCGTCGGTTCGCTCGTCGGCTCGGCGGTCGGAATGGCGGTGGGAACGGCGCTTGCCGCCGCGCTCGGCGCGGCAATCTCGACCGGCTGCGCGGGCTGCGTGCAGGCGAGCGCGGCGCAGAGGATCAGAACAAGCGCAAATACGCGAAACGTCTTCATGGATAAAACCTCCTGTTACAGCGGATTTTTGGACGGCAGCCCCGCTTTGCGCGGGTACTGCGACGGGGTTGGTGCATTTTTGGTACAAATTATGAGGGAGCGCATGCCGTAGTCGGACGGAACGGGAACCGTTTCGACGTCGGTATGAAGCCGCTTTCGGGCGTTTTTCGAGAGCGCAAGCTCCTCCGTTGCGTCGCCCTTATAGCAGATGCTTTTGCCGCCGACCTTCAGAAGCGGAACGGTAAGCTCCAGAAGAACCGGCAGCGAAGCGACCGCGCGCGAAACCGTTCGGTCAAATCCGGCGCGATAGACGGGGTCCCTTCCGAAGTCTTCGGCGCGCGCATGCACACATTCGGCCTTCAGATCGAGCGTTTGCAGCACGGTTTGCAGGAATCCGACGCGCTTTTGCAGCGAATCGACGAGCGTAAGCTTCAGATCCGGCCGAACGATTAAGAGCGGAATGCCCGGGAAGCCCGCGCCGGTTCCGACGTCCGCAACGCGCGCCCCTTCCGGAAGAAACGGCAGCGCGGCGAGCGAATCGGCAAAATGCTTTTTGACAACGTCCTCCGGCGCCGTGATCGCGGTCAGGTTCATGCGCGTGTTCCAGTCGATCAAGAGCTCATAATATGCGACAAATTTGTCGCATTCATCTCCGTTCAAAGACGGGATCGTTTGCAGCAGCAGGTCACGCATCGGAAAACCCCCGTTTCGCATAGAGAAGGAGCACGCTGACGTCGGCGGGCGAAACGCCCGAAATGCGCGAGGCCTGGCCGACGGACGCAGGATGGATCGCGTTGAGCTTCTGCCGCGCTTCGAGGCGCAGGCCGTCGAGCCGCGAATAGTCGAGATCAGGCGGAAGCGCGGTGTTTTCGAGCGCCTTTTCGCGCTCGACCTGAATGCGCTGCTTTTCGATGTAGCCGTCGTAATGCGCGAGCACCTCGATCTGCTCCTCGACGTTCGGCGCGATCGGTTCAAGCGCGTCGTAAAGCCGCAGCAGATCGGCATAGCGGACTTTCGGACGCTTCAACAGGTCGAACAGCACCGCGCCGCTTTGCGGGAACGGCTCGCCGAGCGATTCGAGATAGACGCGCAGCGCGTCGGACGGAGGAACGTGCGCGCCGAGCCGCTGCAGCGTGCGGGCGACGCCCTCCTGTTTTTCTTCGAGCGCGGCGCGGCGCTCGGGCGTGATCAGGCCGAGCCGGTATGCGCGCTCCGTCAGCCGGAGATCGGCGTTGTCCTGCCGAAGCAGCAAACGGTATTCGCAGCGGCTGGTCATCATGCGGTACGGCTCCGGCGTGCCCTTGGTCGCAAGATCGTCGACGAGCACGCCGATATAGGCGTCGCTTCTGCCGAGATAAAACGGCTCCTCGCCTTTCACGTACAGCGCGGCGTTGATGCCGGCGTAGATCCCCTGCGCGGCGGCTTCCTCATAGCCGCTCGACCCGTTGACCTGCCCCGCGGTAAACAGACCGGGGACGGATTTGACCATGAACTGCAAATCGAGCGCGGTCGGGTCGAGGCAGTCGTATTCGATCGCGTAGCCGAGCCGCATGACTTCGCAGCGCTTAAGGCCCGGCAGCGAATGCAGCATGTCGATCTGTACGTCGGCCGGCAGCGACGTCGAAAAGCCCTGCACGTACATCTCCTCGGTCGTGCGGCCCTCCGGCTCGATGAAGAGCTGGTGCCGGTCCTTGTCCGCGAACTTGACGACCTTATCCTCGATCGACGGGCAGTAACGCGTGCCGGTCGCGTGAATCCTGCCGCTGTACATCGGCGAGCGGTGCAGGTTCTGCCGGATGATCTCGTGCGTTTCGGCGGTCGTGTAGGTCAGCCAGCACGGATCCTGCTGTAAGGAAAGCCCGTTCGGATGCAGGAACGAAAACGCGGGCGTCGGTTCGTCGCCGAGCTGGATCTCCATCTCGTCGAAATCGAGCGTGCTGCGCTTGACGCGCGCGGGCGTGCCGGTCTTGAACCGCTGCAGCGGAATGCCGAGCGCGCGCAGCGCGTCGGAAAGATGTTCGCTGCGGAGCATACCGTTCGGGCCGGACTGCCGCGCCCATTCGCCGATCAGGATCCGCGATTTCAGATACACGCCGGCGCACAGCACGGCGGCGCGGCATTCATAGCGGAACCCCTCGTCGGTCAGCACGGCCGAAATGCGGCCGTTTTTTGTTTCGAACGCATCGACCTCGCCCTGCAGCACGGTCAGGTGCGGCTGGCGCTCGATCGCGGATTTGACGCGCTCGTGGTAGCGGCGCTTGTCCATCTGCGCGCGCAGCGAGTGGACGGCGGGACCCTTGCCCGTGTTCAGCATTCGCATCTGGATCAGCGTGTCGTCCGCCGCAAGGCCCATTTCCCCGCCGAGCGCGTCGAGCTCCCGGACAAGATGCCCCTTGCCCGTGCCGCCGATCGCGGGATTGCACGGCATCATGCCGATGCTGTCGAGATTCAGCGTCAGAAGAAGGGTGTCAAGCCCCATGCGCGCCGCAGCGAGCGACGCCTCCACGCCGGCGTGCCCCGCGCCGATCACTACGATGTCAAACGATTGCTTCTGCATACAGTCCTTCATGCGCCGCCTGCGGCGGCCGATATGATTTCTATTATAGGGTAGTCTTTTTTACGGGAAAAGTCAAGTGTCGCTTCAGACTGTCAATAAGGGGTTCAGATCATTTTCGGCGAGGAAAAAACAAAGAAAATCTGTATGTGGAAACGGCCGCTTCGAGGCCGTTTCTTCTATCCGTTCGTCGAAAATCAGCCGGCTTTTGAACACCCTTCCCGGCAGTCTGAAACCGCCTTTACAAGATTGCGTCGTCATGGTATCATGTCAGAAAAGGGGGAAGCGGCGATGCGGTATCGGAACGGATGGATTTTTACGGAGAGAGGGTACGTTCGCGGCGGATTTTGCGTCGAAAACGGAAGGTTTGTTTCGGTGACGGCGGACGCGCCGGAAGAGCCGGACGCGGTCGATCTCGGCGGGATGCGCGTGCTGCCGGGGCTGATCGACCTGCATATACACGGCGGCTGCGGCGCGGACGTTTCCGACGGAGAACCGGCCGCGCTCCTGCGAATGGCGCGGTTTCTTTTGCAAAACGGCGTGACGTCTTTCGTTCCGACGGCGGTGACGCTGCCTTCGGAGACGCTGAAGCACGCGCTTGCAGCGGTAAAAACGCTGCGGGACAGCCGCCCGGACGGGGCGGCGCGCGTTCTCGGCGCCCGGATGGAGGGGCCGTATTTGTCCGAGCGGCGAAAGGGCGCGCATAACGCGGCATACCTCAGAAAGCCGGATTTGGAAGCGTTCCGGCGGCTGTATGACGACTGCGGCGGTATCATCCGGATTGTGGACGTCGCGCCCGAAACGGAGGACGCGGGTTCGTTCATTCGCGCGGCGAGCAAGCTCTGCCGCGTATCGGTCGCGCATACGGACGCGGAGTATTCGACGGCGTCGGCGGCGTTCGACGCCGGCGCAAGCCAGCTGACACATCTGTTCAACGCCATGCCGCCGCTTTTGCACCGCGAACCGGGCGTGATCGGCGCGGCGTCCGAGCGCGGCGTCCTTGCCGAACTGATCGCAGACGGCGTGCATGTGCATCCGAGCGCCGTGCGGGCCGCGTTCCGGCTGTTCCCGGAGCGCGTCTGCCTGATTTCCGATGCGATCCGCTGCTGCGGCATGCCGGACGGCACGTATGAGCTCGGCGGGCAGCCCGTTTTTCTTTCCGATCATGCGGCGCGGCTCGGCGACGGAACGCTTGCGGGCAGCGTGATCACGCTTTGGGAGGGCATGACAAACGCGATCCGCTTCGGCATCCCGGAGGATACGGCGATCCGCGCGGCGTCGCTGCGCCCTGCGGAAGCAATCGGCGTGGCAGACGAGCTCGGCTCGATCGCGCCGGGCAAGCGCGCGGACTTTGTCGTATGCGACGAAAAGTACCGCATCCGCTCGGTTTTTACCAACGGGCTGTCGCAAAACATTTGCGAACAGACTTGACGGGCTGCTGCAAAAGGTTTTTGGCATGAAAACGAGCTGTGAGGAACCCCTCACAGCTCGGTTCTTTGCGAAAGATGATTATTCCTGCGCGCCTTCCTGCGCGTCTTCCTGTGCGCCGCGCAGAGACTTTTGCTTACTCGAGATGATCAGGAACACGAAGCCGAGCGCGAAGAAGACGGCCAGCATCGCGACGGCGAGGTTGTAAGGCCGGATCGTGAACGAGCCGACGGAAACGCCTTTCGGAACGATGCTCAGCACGATCCAGATCACGAAGGAGCCGAGGAACGAAGCGCCCTTCGAGAAGATATCGTAGATGCCGAAGTATTCGCCGGAATTCTCGGGCGGAATGATCTTCGAATAGTAGGAGCGGGACAGCGACTGGATCGAGCCCTGGAAGCAGCCGACGCCGAACGCCAAAATGGCGAACTGATACAGTTTGTCAAGCCGCAGCGCATAGAGGCAAACCGCAAAGTACCCGGCGATGCAGACGAGGATCAGCGGAACGGTCTTGAACTTCTTGGACAGCGCGGCGAATACGAGCGAACCGGCAAACGCCACGACCTGCGTCGCAAGCAGGAAGATGACCAGGAACACGTCGACATATTTCTGCAAGGAAGGATCCTCGCTGATCATCGGGGTTCCGATGTTGATGCAGTTGTCGATGATCGTGCCGACGCCGTCGATATAGAGGAAGAACGCGATCAGGAAGAAAAGAACCTTTCTGTCCTCGAGCATGATCCTCTTGAAGGTTTTCAGAATACCCTTGAACACTTTGCCGATGGACGTGTGCTCCGTTTCGACATAGTTGTTCTGCTTATAGTTTTTGATCAGCGGGATCGTGACGAGCAGCCACCATGCCGCCGTGATGCCGAAGCCGATGAGCTTGCCGACCAGCGGCGGGAGAATATCGAGCATGCCGCCGGAAATGACATAAGCGACGAGCGCGATCAGAAACGGGATGCACGAGCCGATATAGCCCCAGGCGTACCCGTAGGAGCTGACGCGGTCCATGCGCTCCTCGGTCGTTACGTCGTTGAGCATCGAATCGTAGAACGTCAGCGACGCCTGATAGGACACCTTCGTGATCACGTACAGGATCAGGAACAGAATCCAGCTCCACGCCGCGCCGTTCAGCAGGCAGCCGACGACGCCGATGGCGACGGTCGTCGTGAAGAAGATCTTTTTCGTTTCCTTTCGGTCGGCAAGCGCGCCGAGCACCGGCCCGAGCAGCGCGATGATGATCGTGACGATCGACAGAACCAGCGAATAGGCCCCCGTCGCAGTAACCTGCGTTAAGAACCCTTCGGCTGCGACGCCCTCCGACACTTCCTTGACGGCCAGCGCCTTGAACCAGATCGGGATCAGCGAGCAGGCCAGCATTGTGTACGCCGAGTTGCCGACGTCATACAGCACCCAGGAAAACTCCTGTACGCTCAATTTGCGGAACGCGGGCAGGCGATTGAGCCAATGAAAAAACTTTTTCATATCCTTCCCCTTATGCAAATGTTTTCCGGCGAGGAAACCCCCCTCCTCTTAATAGTGCCACAATTTCGCCGCGGATGCAAGCATTATTTTACATATTCTTGATATTTCATCCGCGGCGCGCCGCGTTTTTTCGGAATTGTTTACAGTTACAACACAACTTTGTTTCGGCGCTGTGATACAATAACAAAAACGGGGTTCCGGCAGAGGTCGGAAAAGCCCCGGCGAGAGGAACGGACTGTGCAGATTTCATCCTGGAGCAGAGGAAGAAAAATTCTGATCGGCGTGCTCGGCGGCATCGGACTGTCGGGCCTTTTGACGCTGCTCGGATTTGCGGCCTTCCGCTCCGTACTCACGGGCGCGCCGGCGCAAACTGCCGCGCAGACGGACGCTCCGACGCCCACGGCTAAAACGTGGACGCTTTCGGTCGACTATGTTCCGTCCACCGAGGCGCCCGCGCCGCTTCTGACGTTCCGTAAGGACAGCGCGTACCCGATGCCGGAAAACGCGCTGCTTCCGCTCGGCGAGGATTATCCGCTCGGCGGAACCGTGTATTCGAACCGCAAGCTGACCGCCGTGACCGTCTCCATCTCCTGCTCGCACAACGTGCAGGCGCCGTATCCGTACCGCAAGACGGTCAACCTTTCCGCGCTGGAAACCGCTTCGTACCGGCTGACCGATCCGATCGGGGGCGGCGCGTCGCTTTCGGAGCTTGTCGATTTCTCCGAGCTGCAGGTCGGCGTGCATACGATGAAGATCGTCGCCTCGTGCGAGGGAATGAAGTCGGTCGAGATCTACCGCTGCAGGTTTTCCGTCGCCGGGGAGGAATGGGAAACGATCGCCAAAGAGAATTTTTCGGATTCCCATGACGACGCGCTGAAGTTCTTCGGCGATGAGAAAAAATTCCTGTACCGCTATCAATGGGTGAACGGGCGGTATATCCTGGCCGATCCGGAGTGGGAAGCCGAATACATCACTTCGATCACGGGCTATCCCGACGAATCGCCGTGGCTCGTCCACGTCGACGCGGTTCCGTACTTTGAAAAGGCGTTCGATTACCTGAACACCACCTATCTAAGGGTTCATGGAACAAACGGCGATACGGGCGTGATTCCGGCCGCGCGGCTGATCACCGAATACAACGGGTGCTATGTATCGCGGTTCACTTCGAGCCTGAAGTCGATCAGCCACCATGCGTTCGGGACGGCGGTCGACGTCAACGCTTCGATGACGCCGAACAAAAACGTCGCCGAAAACAAGGCGCTGATCGCGGACGACGTGAAGCAGCATCTTGTCTACAACGGTCTTGTTTCGACCGACGACGTGATCTATTACGACTTTACGTATGACGGAACGTACGGTTCCGATCCGAACGGGGTGCCGCAGACCTGCGTGAACTATCTGCTGTACGAGCTTGCGTTTTTCCGCGCCGGTTTCGAATGGGCGCATTACTACAAATCGACGAGCGACGCCATGCACTTCTGCCTGTCGGAGTTCGTCACCTATTCACACGACCATAAAACCGAGGGACTTCGGAAGGTGTTCGTCTACTGCGAACCGATGCGGCTGACCGAAGACCAGACCGCGGCGCTGCCGACGGCCTCGCTGCCGACGCCCGCGCCCGAAACGCCGGCGCCCTCAAAGCCGCCGCAAACAAAACAGTCGGGCCGTCCGACGGGCGCCCGACCGTAGAACCGGAAAGCGGATCAGAGCGGACAGTTCCGAAGAATCTGCTCGGGGTCGGCGCCGTCAAGATCCAGACCCGCCGCCTGAACGTGCCGCACGTTACAAATCCCGAAGAACGTCTGCGCCAGCGTTTTCACATAGCCGAACCCGAATTCGTCCGGAACGAAGGTTCCGCCGGCGGTCGATACATAGATAAGCTCCTTTGCCCGGCAAAGCCCCTGCAAAGCGCCCTCCGGCGTGTAGCAGAACGTGACGCCCGGGACGTTGATTTTCTCAAGATACTGCTTCAATACGGCCGGGAACGACAGGTCCCAGTACGGCGCGGCAATCACGATCCGGTCGGCGGCGGCGAACTGCCGGGCATGGGCAAACATCGGATCGTCATAGCTTTTTTCCGCGATCAGACGGTCGCGTCGAAGGAGATACGCTTCATCCGTCGGCGGGAATTCCGTTTCGCCGAGCCGGATTTCCGTAACGGGTTCGCCCTGCGACGAAAGCAGACGGTCCGCGAGCCGCTTCGTTCTGGACGCGCGCCGAACGCAGGCGTTGATAAACAGGATCATGGGGCGCTCCTTTCCGGTTCAGACGGTTTTCATTGCGTTTTTCAGCTTTGCGGCGACGTTTGCGGACACCTCTTTTTCGCCTTCCGGATAGATCCAATCGTATCCGTCCCCGGGCCAGCGCGGGAACACATGAAAATGAAAGTGCCCGAAACTGCAGCTCGCGCCGCCGTTTTGCATGGTGCCGTACCCGGGAGCGCCATAGACCGAGGAAAATGCCTTTACCAGCTTTCGGGTCAGGGCCGCCATTTCCAACACGGTTTCATCCGGCAGATCGACGATTGAATCGACATGCAGCTTCGGGAGGATCAGGACGTGCCCCTCGTTCACCGGATCCGTATCCAGAATCGTGACCGTGCGGTCGGTTTCGTCCACAAGATGCGCCGTCACCCGATGCGCGGCAATTTCGCAAAACAAGCACATTCGTTCCACCTCGCGTTCCGCTGTTGATGGAAAAAGTATAGCACACGCGGCGCAAACAGGCAATCAAAATCGTCGGCGGTATGCCGTCATTTCCCGCAGGACACATCATTGCCGCAGGCAGCATCATCAGCGAAGCGCACATCATTTGCCGGCAGGGCAAACAGCATTGAAAAAAGCACGCTTTAAGCGCCCTGAATTAGAAAAACAAAGGCACAAAGAACGGTATAGCTGAACGGCTATGCCGTTCTTTGCGTTTTTTGAGTTGTATTGTGGGCTTCTTCGATAGCCCGGTTGAAGTCAAATGCACCGATGAAGTTATAGACGATGGTAATCTCCCGTGTCCTCGCGCCTTTCTCCGCATGAGATACCTCTATTCGTTCGATGAACTCCCGAAGCACAGTCCGGCTTTCGCAACAATTATTCATTTTTCAGTCTTAAGTCTTCAGTATTCATTTCGAAAATCCTGTCGCTGTTCAATGAATAATGAATACTGAAAACTGAAGAATGAAGAATACAAAGCGAAAATCCCGCCGACTTCGTCGACAGGATTTTCGCTTTGGCGCGAGTGTTGATAACGGACTTTGTCAAATTATTGGAAAGACAGCCATATACACATTCCGTAAATTTCAACTGCATATCGGCACAGTTTTATTTCTATGCCACTTATACTTTACTTAAGAGAGCTTTTCGAATAATGCAATCCACATTTTCAGATACTTTTGCCTCTTCTTGCATTTCTCTTTTTCCGCCGCTCATTTCTCTTCACCTCAGCTTTATCAGCGCGTGTTTTCCTTGCTTTCCGCTGTTTTCCCTGCTATAATATTTATTGTAAAAGTGCAAAAAAGGACTTGATATCCATGACGGATCGGGCCATTCTCAGACAGACAAGTAAGTTGCACTTGTCAAGCAAGTCTGCCCTTTTTCATATACCGGGACAATGCACGCGATGTGCCCTTCCAGGGACGCTGGCGTGTTATTTATATCCATATCCTAAATCGAGGTAAACTGTATGAACACGAAACGCATCTTTGTCATCTTGTTGGTTCTGGGCCTCAGCCTGCTAACGCTGACCGCCTGCGGCCAGTCCGCTGAAACCCCTGCTGCGCCCAGCGCATCCACCGCCAACGCCGAAGCCAAGGCCACCGAGGCCCCCGTGACCACAGAAGCGCCCACACCCGAGCCCACGCCCGAGCCCACGGTAGAGCCTACGCCCGAACCTACGCCCACGCCTACGCCCACGCCCACGCCCAAGCCCTTCAACATAGGCTTTTTAAGTGATGAACTCTACCGCAGCGAATACCTGGGGTTTGAATTCCCGTTTGCCGAGCTGGGATTTCAGGACCGGACCTTCGTTTTAGGCGATTCAAGCCGTTATTTGGCCAACTCATCTGGGGTCACCACCGAAATGGCGATAAATGCGCTCAACAAGGAAAACAAGCTGTTCGCTGATTTTATGGGCATCTATTATAAGAGTAGCGAAAACGAATCCAGCAACTTTACTATCACATTCTTTAACCCTTCTACGGAGGAGGGCCAGTCGATGCAGCGAACGTATGCTTCATGGAATGACGAGGAGAACCTGATCGATTCGGGAGTTCTGACCATTGCTGATCGGGACTGGGAATACTTCGATATCAGCCAAAGCACAATGGACGTGACCAGCTATATCCGGAATCTCTACTGTTTCACGAAGGATATGGGTGCGCGGATCGAAATACAGTATACCAAGGGTGGCGTAACCTATGAGCAGGCGAAGTCTTGGTTCGACACCCTCCATGCTGCCTGCCGGCCCATCGATGCAAATGCTGCCGCATCTACGATTAAACTGTCGACTGTTTCCCTGGATATCCAGGAAGGGGGGCTGTTGGAGAAGGAAGGCATGCGAGTCAGCGTGACTGGTTGTGTGTTCCAACATGGCGTTTTTTCCAATGGGCAGACGGTAGAGTTTTCGTTCCAAGTGGAAAACACCACCGATCAAAACAAACTCTTTGGTCTCTCGAATCAGGGCGGGCTGCTGATCAATGGGCAGTATTTCCTCTATGAAGTGGAGGTCAAAGATATCCCCGCTCATGAAACCGTGGATTACTCCTTTGTGCTGTTTGTCGATCCCCTCGAACCGGAGGATATCCATGAGATACAGATCCCCTTCGATTTGTATGGCAAAACAGGAGATTCCTACTGGCACGATGTAGATCTTGGCTACGTCACTTTGAAAGTGGGAAACAACTAAATGCACTCCAACACGCAATAATCCGCCTCCACGGGCAACCCGCTTGTCCAGTTGTTCACCCAGAAAAACTCTTGCACCTCGTCAAACGTACCGGTATGACTTCATCGTAGGGTCGCTTCCCTGCCGCTGCATATTGGTCGACCACGGATTGTACAACGGGTTTCGTCAACGCTGTTACGATCTGCGGCCAGACGATCTCCCTTGCGTTACGACGCAATTCTTCTTCGCTATGGGAAGCGAAGGCACCGGGGTATTCCGCTATTCGTAGAACCGGAACGCCCCGATTGACACCAGTGGAATGGATCTGGGCGATGAAAGAGGGAGCGCCAACCGTGACGCTATCGTTCATCATGTGTTCAGTACTAATAAACTGAACGATGTAAAAACTCGTCCAAAAACCACTAAAATGAGAAGATTGTTGTAAAAAGTTGGAAATAGACCGATTATGTGGTGAAAACCTGAAGAAGACAGAAATAGAAAAAGTCCCTAAAATAGGGACTTTTTTGGTGGCGCGGAAGGAGAGATTCGAACTCTCGCACCGGTCAACCCAGTCTACTCCCTTAGCAGGGGAGCCCCTTATAGCCACTTGGGTACTTCCGCGTATGCAATTCTCGAGAAAATGGCGGAGATGGTAGGATTCGAACCCACGGATGCTCTCACATCAACGGTTTTCAAGACCGCCTCCTTAAACCGCTCGGACACATCTCCTCGCGCACGCTTGATTATATCAAACGCACTTCGGCTTGTCAACCTGTTTTGCAAAATCCGTCAAAGCCGCAAATTTCGTCAAAGCAGATGATATACGGCGTTCAGGGTCAGCGGCTGCGCGTCGCCGCCGTCGCAAAAAAGCTCCCGCCGGAACGCGATCCCCCGATGCTTCAGGCACAGGTCCAAAAAGGCGAGGAAAATGCCCATGTCGATCCGGTTGAAATAGAGCGCCGTGTTCTTCGGCATGATCCCGAGCTTGCCGAACCGCCGGAAAACGGACAGCGCGCCGTCGTTTTTCACGAACCACGGCTGCGAATTGCAGGCGCTCGGCGCAAAGCGCACAAGCTCCGTCACGCCGTCGATCCGCTCGCCCTGCCAGATCTTTTCCACCGGGTCGCGCTTGCTTTTGAACATGTCTTTGCGAAACAGGGAACCGTCGGCGAGCTTTCGGATCGCGATCATAATGACGTAATCCAGCCCGTCGAACGTCGCTTCGTCCGGCTTGCCGAGGCCGAGCCACAGCGTGCCGATGTTTTCGGAAACGAGATACAGGTCCATCTGCTCCCCGAGATACCCGATGTTCTGCAGATACCCGTCTTTCTTTTCGCTGTAGAACAGGATACAATATTCCGCGCCGCGCGGGCCAAGGCAGGGCGCGATGCGGATCGCGGTCCGGATCGAGGGATCCAGCGGGGTAAAGCCGCTCCAGGCGGTTCGGATCGCCGCAAGCTCGCCGTCGGACAAAGACAGATCGCCCGTGCCCCGGAACAGGTGGAAGGATTTTCGCTTGAAAATCATCTCGTACAGCGCGTCGTTCATCGGGATCTCCTTTTTGGAACGTTCGTTTGGTCTTCGCGGGAAAACGGGGAATCATTCCCCGAGCAGCAGCACGGACAGGTCGTTGACGTTCGTGCCCGTCGGGCCGGTGAACAGCAGGCCGTCTATTGCGGCGAGCGCATGATAGGCGTCGTTGTTTTGCAGCGCGGCGGAGAGCGAAACGCCGTTTTGCCGCAGGCGCTCTGCCGCCGTGCCGTCGACCAGGCCGCCGGCCGCGTCGGTCGGGCCGTCGGTGCCGTCCGAGCCGACCGAAAAAACGCAGGCGTTCAGCCCTGCAAGGCCCTCGGCCGCCGCAAGCGCAAGCTCCTGATTGCGGCCGCCCTTGCCGCTGCCGGTCACGCGGACGACGGTTTCGCCGCCGAGGAGAAACGCGCGTTTGCCGCGCCCCGCCCAGGTTCCGGCAAGGTTGCCGAGCAGAACGCCCGCGTCGCGCGCGGTGCAGGAAAGCCGATCCGTCAGAATGAGCGGGTCGTACCCAAGCGAGCGGCAGACCGATTCCGCCGCCGTGCAAAGCGTTCGCACGCTGCCGGTGACCTGAATCTCGGCGTTATCGAGCGATTTCGGGGTTTCGTCGTCCAGAAGCGCTTCCATCGCGGGCGTCAGCGTCAGCCCGTAGCGGGAAAAAACGGCCCTCGCTTCGGCGGCGGTCGTGGGATCCGGAACCGTCGGCCCGGACGCGATGCGGTCGGGCGCATCCCCGAGCACATCGGACAGCGCAACCGTAAAGACCTTTGCGGGGCGGCACAGAAGCGCGAAGCGCCCGCCCTTGACCGCGGAAAAACGCTTTCGGACCGTGTTGATCCCGGCGATGTCCGCGCCGGAAGACAGCAGCTCGTCCGTCAGCCGCGTCAATTCTTCCGCGGGGATCAGCGGCTTTTCAAACAGCGCCGAGCCGCCGCCCGAGAGCAGAAACAGCACGGCGTCCCGCGCGGTAAGGCCCTGCACCGCGTCGATCGCGGCCTGCGTCGCCCGGAAGCCGTTTTCATCCGGAACGGGATGCCCGGCCTCATAGACCGCAAGGCGCGGGAGCGCGCCCTTTGCGTAACCGTATTTGGTGATGACGACGCCGCGCGCGACGCGTTCGCCGAGCACGTCCACAGCCGCCTTTGCCATCTGCCACGCCGCCTTGCCCGCGGCAATCAGAACCACGGTTCCGCTGCCGAGCGCTATGGATTGCAGCGCGTTTTTAACGGCGGAATCCGGCATTGCCGCCGCGATCGCCGCCTTTAGGATCTTCTCCGCATCAGATCGAAAGGACATAGGTGAGGTTTCCTCCGTATCGGAAAAGGGGGGGCTGCTGCAAAAGGCGTCAGACCGTTTTCGGCAGATAGGGAAAAGGAATACTTGTAAGAAGAATGTGCGACAAGTTCGCACATTCTTTTGATTATTTGCCGAAAACCAGCCGGTTTCTTGTCCTCGGCGTAGCGCCAGTACAGTCTTCGGGCAAGAATTCCGGATTCTGTCCGCCTTATCAGCAGCCCTTTTCGTGAATTTCGTTCAGATCAGGTTGGTTCCGCTCTCGGCACCGAACAGGTGCATGAGGTTCGTATCGAACGTGATGAGAATCTCTTCGCCGTACGCAAAGCCCAGCTTGTGATCCGCCGGGAGATCGACGGTCTGCAGCACGAGCACGACGTCGCGGCCTTCCGCGGTCACATGCAGATGGATCGAGGAGCCCATCATTTCGGAAACGTCGACCGTTGCTTTCAGGTGCGGAATGCTTTCGTCCGAGCAGAGCGAGATGTGCTCGGGGCGCATGCCGAACTTCACGGCCTGCGGCTCTACGCCGGCGGCTTCAAACTCGGCCTGCTTCTCCTCGGAGAACGGGAACTCGACGCCGTCGATCACGACGCTGTAACGGCCGTCCTTTTTCAGAAGCTCCGCGTCGAACATGTTCATCTGCGGCGTGCCGATGAATCCCGCGACGAACAGGTTTGCCGGATGGTTGAACAGCTCCTGCGGCGTGCCGATCTGCTGGATGAAGCCGTCCTTCATGATGACGATCCGATCGCCGAGCGTCATGGCTTCGGTCTGGTCATGGGTAACGTAGATGAACGTGGTGTTGATGCGGTGGCGCAGCTTGATGATCTCGGCGCGCATCTCGTTGCGAAGCTTTGCGTCAAGGTTACTGAGCGGCTCGTCCATCAGCATGACCTTCGGCTCGCGGACGATGGCTCTGCCGATCGCGACACGCTGCCGCTGACCGCCGGAAAGCGCCTTCGGCTTGCGGCTGAGGTATTCGGTGATGCCGAGGATTTCGGCCGCGTCGCGCACCTTCTTGTCGATTTCGGCCTTCGGCGTCTTGCGGAGCTTCAGCGCGAACGCCATATTCTCGTACACGGTCATGTGCGGATACAGCGCGTAGTTCTGGAAGACCATCGCGATGTCCCTGTCCTTTGGAGCGACGTCGTTGACGCGCTTTCCGTCGATGAACAGGTCGCCGTCCGAGATGTCCTCAAGACCCGCAACCATGCGGAGCGTCGTCGATTTGCCGCAGCCGGACGGGCCGACGAACACGATGAACTCCTTGTCCGCGATTTCGAGATTGAAATTGTCGACCGCGGTGACCTTGTTGTCATAAACCTTCTTGATGTTTCTGAGTGACAAAGTTGCCATACTGCGTCTGGCTTTAACGGCCCCGGACTTCTCCAACGAACCGTCTCGCGTTCCGTGCAATGCCGGACACGCATTGCGACAGGTCTCCACACTGCCGCACCCCAAGCCGAGGGATGATTGCCTCCTTTATTTTCAGCCGTTGCCGGCGCATGAAGTGGAGTGCGCCGGTTCCGACCGATTGACTGTTGATCGGGAATCAGACGATGCCCTGCGCCAGCATCGCGTCGGCCACCTTCAAAAAGCCCGCGATGTTCGCGCCCGCGACGAGGTTGTACCCGAGGCCGCACTTTTCGGCCGCTTCCGTCGAAGCGTCGTGGATGTTCTTCATGATCTTATGCAGCTGCGCGTCGACCTCCTCCGCCGTCCAGGAAAGACGTTCGGAGTTCTGGCTCATTTCGAGACCCGAGACGGACACGCCGCCCGCGTTGACCGCCTTCGACGGCGCGACGATCATGCCCTTTTGCTGCATCAGATAGAACAGCGCTTCGTTCGTCGTCGGCATGTTGGCGACTTCGATGTAATACTTCACGCCGTTTTGAACCATCGCTTCGGCTTCCTTCATGCCGATCTCGTTCTGATACGCGCACGGCATCGCGATATCGACCTTGCAGCCCCACGGCTTTTCCTTCGGGAAGAACTGCACGCCGAACCGGTCCGCGTAATCCTGCACGCGGTTGCGGCCCGAGGAGCGCATTTCGAGCATGTAATCCCACTTTTCCTGCGTGCCGACGCCGTCGGGATCGTAGATATACCCGTCGGGCCCGGCCAGCGTGACGACCTTCGCGCCGAGCCGGCTCGCCTTCATCGCGACGCCCCATGCCACGTTGCCGAAGCCGGAGATTGCGATCGTCTTGCCCGCGATCGTGTCGTTCTCATGCCTGAGGACTTCTTCGAGGTAATACACCGCGCCCCAGCCCGTCGCTTCGGGACGGATGAGCGAGCCGCCGTAGCTGCGGCCCTTGCCGGTCAGGACGCCGTTTTCAAAACCGTTGCGGATGCGCTTGTACTGGCCGAACAGATAGCCGATCTCGCGGCCGCCGACGCCGATATCGCCCGCCGGAACGTCGATGTTCGGGCCGATGTGCCGATACAGCTCGGTCATGAACGACTGGCAGAACCGCATGATCTCCGCGTCGCTCTTGCCGTTCGGATCAAAGTCCGAACCGCCTTTGGCGCCGCCCATCGGCAGCGTCGTCAGACTGTTTTTGAACGTCTGTTCAAAGGCGAGGAACTTCATAACGGAAAGATTCACGTGTGAAGCGAAGCGCAGACCGCCCTTGTACGGCCCGATCGCGCTGTTGAACTGTACGCGGAAGCCGCGGTTTACGCGAACCTTCCCTTCGTCGTCGACCCAGGGAACCCGGAACTGAATGACGCGCTCCGGCTCGACGAGCCGTTCCAAAAGCCCCGCCTTTTCGTATTCGGGGTGCTGCGCCACAACGACCTCAAGCGACTGCAGCACTTCTTCGACCGTCTGCAAAAACTCCGGCTCGTGCGCGTCGCGCCGCTTTACGTCCGCTAAAACCCGTTCAATATAAGAATTCATAGAACTGGCCTCCGTCAGGATTTTTCGGATACTCCGATACCAGTATCATACCACAGAATCCTATTTTGTCAAGAAAGAGTAAATCGAATCAAAAAACGCTTTCGCTGTGCGGCATGGGCAGAATCCGGACCCAGTAGCCCGCGCCGTCGGTCTTCAGGTAGCGCGTGAACCCCGAAAGACCCTTCGGGGGCTGCGCCGCATAGGTTCCGCGGACCGCAAGGATCTTCAGCCGCTCCCCGCCGTGCTGCCAGATCCCCTCAAAGTGCGGCAAAAACCCGTCCTGCGCGACGAATCGCCAGGTCGCGCCCGGAAAAATGCGCGGGAACAGATCGAGCTTCGGCAGGTTCGCGTCATCGTGCCGAATCCCGAGCAGCGCGTCCGTTCCGTCCGTTCGGACAAATTCATCCCTTTTTCGCACCAGACTATCGCGCTCCGCCGCGAGGTTATCCACCGAGTTATCCACGTTATGCACCGTTTTCGGGATAGCATCGCTGTCGGCGGGCGGCTGCAGCGCTTTGGACGGATGCAGGGTTTCCAGCGTTCGGAACACTTCGATTGCCCGCAGCACGGTTGGATCTTCCGCTTCTTCGGTCGTCTGGGCAAATCCGCTCCCTGACGACGCTTTTTCTGCAATATGCGACAAATTTACACCAAATTCAGGAACAGCTTTTGTTTCAACCGACGTTTTCGGCAGAGACGCTTCCGGGGATCCGACGGAAACCGTCGGAATCCGTTCCGATTTGGTGCGATTTTGGGATAGTTTTGCCGCATATTCGGCGGAATCGGCGCGCACGCCCGGCGCGACGCCGAACAGAACGGTTCGGCCGTCTTTCCAGCCGAGCAGGGCCTCGGGCCGATCGGCGGGAACCGGAACGCCCTGCAGGATCGGAATCTGCCGGCCGTCGGCAAACAGCGTACATTCGGCCTCGATCGGACGGCGCAGCAGCAGCGTCGCCCTGCCGTGCTCGGCGCGCACGCTCCCCGCAACGGTTCCGTCCGGCTGCTTGATCGGGAAATAGAAAAACATAAAAAATCACCTCCTGCTATTGTATCGCGGCGGATTTCGTTGTATGATAAAAAAAGAGTATTTTCAAAACGGAGAAACGGTATGCGATTGGATAAGTGGCTGAAGGTTTCGCGCATCATCAAGCGCCGCACCGTGGCGAACGAAGCCGCGGGCGCAGGGCGCGTTCAGATCAACGGCAAGGTGGCGAAGCCCTCCTCCGAGGTCAAGGCGGGCGACGTGCTGGACATCCTGCTCGGCGGGAAGCACTTTGTCTGCCGCGTCGAAAAGACGCCCGAGGTCGTTCGCAAGGACGACGCCGACACGCTCTATACGGTGCTCGAAGGATGATCGCCGGAATTCTGCTTTGCGCGGGCAGCGCAGCGCGCATGGGCTTTGATAAGCTGCTGACGCCGCTTTGCGGCCGTACTGCCGTCGAGCGTTCGGCGGCGCTTCTGGTGCAGGGCGGCTGCAAAACGCTTGTGCTTGTCGGAAACGAATCGAACGAGGCGACCCTTGCCGCGCTCGACGTCGGCGTACCGAAAACCGTTGTGCGCGGCGGCAAAACGCGCACCGAATCCGTTCAAAGCGGACTGAACGCTCTGCCGGACGGCGGGATCGTTGTGATCCATGACGCGGCCCGCTGCTTCACACCCGCGGAATGCGTCGCCGCAAGCATTGCGAGCGCGCGGCAGTACGGCAGCGGCGTTCTTGCGCTGCCGATCCACGATACGGTCGTCCGCACCGACGGCGCGGATTATGAAACGCTCGACCGCAGCGGACTTTTTGCCACGCAGACGCCGCAGACGTTCCGCACGGACGAGATCCGGCGCGCTTACGCGCTTGCGGACGGCGGCGCGACAGACGACGCCGCGCTCTACGCCCGCCATATCGGAACCCCGCGCCTTGTGCCGGGCAGCGAGCTTGCCCGCAAGCTCACAACCGCGGCGGACTGGGAATGGGCGAAAAAACTTTGCAATACATATCCCAAAATCGGGACAGGGTTTGATACGCATCGGCTCGTCGAAGGGCGGAAGCTGATCCTCGGCGGGGTGGAGATCCCGTATGAAAAGGGGCTTTTGGGCCATTCGGACGCGGACGTTCTGATCCACGCGATCATCGACGCGATCCTCGGCGCCGCGGCGCTCGGCGACATCGGAAAGCTCTTCCCGGACACCGACGGGGCCTATCGCGGCGTCGACAGCCGCGTGCTTTTGCGGCGCGCTGCCGATATGGTGCAAAAACGGGACATGACGGTGCGGCACGTCGATGCGACGGTGCTTTGCCAGCGGCCGAAGCTGCGGCCGTACATCGACCGGATGCGGGAAAACATTGCGGCGGAGCTGGGGCTTGCGGCGGAAAGCGTCTCGGTCAAGGCCACGACGACCGAGGGCATGAACGACGAGGGGCGGGGGCTCTGCATATCGGCGCAGGCGATCGCCCTCGTTCTGGGCGCGGCGGATGCGGCAAAGCTTTGACAGATTCGGAAAAAAGTGGTATTCTATACGGTAAGATCGTTTTTATAAACGGAGGAATTGCATGCGTATTGTCATTGTCGGATGCGGAAAAGTCGGGCTGACCCTTGCGGTCAAGCTGCGGGAGGAAGGACATGAGATCACGGTCATTGACAACAATGAAAAGGTGATCGAACAGATCTCCAACACCGTCGATGTGATCGGCTACGTCGGCAACGGCGCGGTGTATTCGGTGCTGGAGGAGGCGGCCATTCGCGGTGCCGATCTGCTGCTTGCGGTGACCGCTTCCGACGAGATCAATCTTTTGACCTGTCTGGTCGCGAACCGGCTCGACGTAAAGCGCACGATCGCGCGCGTCCGCAATCCGGAATACGCTGAAAACGCGGCGCTGTTCCACGATGCGTTCGGCGTGGCGATGACGCTGAATCCGGAGCGGCAGCTTGCCGGCGAGATCGCACGGATCCTGCGGTTTCCGAGCGCGACGCGCGTCGAGCTGTTTGCGCGCGGGCGCGCGGAGCTGGTCTCCTGCCATCTGCCGGAGGGGAATCCGGCGATCGGCCTGAAGCTGTATGAGCTTCCGCCCAAGCTCGGCGTGAAGGTGCTGGTCTGCGCGGTGCAGCGGGGCGGCGAAGCGTTCATTCCGTCCGGCGGATTCGAGCTGAAGGCGGAGGATGAACTGTATCTGACCGGCGCGCCGCGGGAAGTGGAAAAAGCGTTCCGCAAGCTCGGGCTGTTTGTGAACCCGATCAAAAACGTGCTGATCACCGGCGGCGGCAAAGTGACATACTATCTCGCGCAGGAGCTGTCCGACCGGTTTCATGTCAAGATCATCGAGCGCGATCCGGCGCGCGCGCAGGAGCTTGCCGAGTCGCTGCCGAACGCCGTCGTGCTGCTCGGCGACGCGGCCGACCACGAGCTTCTGACCGAGGAGGGCCTCAAGGACGCGGACGCCTTTATCGCCATGACGGGTCTTGACGAGGGCAACATCCTTTCCGCCATGTACGCCAAGCAAAGCGGCATTTCCAAAGTCATCTGCAAGGTCAACACCGATCACCTGAAGTCGCTGACGCGCGCCGCGGGCATCGATTCGATCGTTTCCTCGAAGAACGTGACCGCGAATACGATCGTGCGCGTCGTGCGCGCGTACGCCGCGGGCGCGGACGAGGAGGACAATGTGCGCGCGCTGTACCGCATCGCGGACGACCGCGCCGAAATGATCGAGTTTGCCGCCACGGCCGACATGACGAAGCTGATCGGCATTCCGCTCAAGGACCTGAAGCTGAAGCCGAACACGCTGATCTCCTGCATCGTGCGGAAGAACCGCGCCATCATTCCGGGCGGCGCGGATGCGATCGAACCGAACGACCGCGTTCTGGTCTGTACGGCGGGCGTTCGGCTGACCGAACTCGGCGGCATTCTGGAGGGCTGAGATGAATCGGAGAATGATCGCCTATACGATCGGGCGAATTCTGATCGCGGAAGCGGCGCTGATGGTGCCGGCCGTGATCGTCGGGCTGATTTACGGCGAGGCGGATACGTGGGTCTTTCTGCCCGCGATCGGCGCGGCGGCGGCGGCCGGACTCGTCTGCTGCCTGTTCAAACCGCAAAGCACGGTAATCTTCGCGCGCGACGGATACTTCATCGTCGCCGCCGCATGGATTCTGCTGTCCGTGTTCGGCGCGCTTCCGTTTCTGTTCTCGGGCAAATTCCCGTCCTTCTGGGACTGCCTGTTCGAGATCGCCTCGGGCTTTTCCACGACCGGCGCTTCGATCGTGACCGACATCGACGCGCTGCCGAAATGCATCCTGTTCTGGCGCAGCTTCAGCCATTGGATCGGCGGCATGGGCGTGCTGATGTTCGTGCTCGCGATCATGCCGCTGAGCGAGGAGCGCTCCCTGCATCTGATGCGCGCGGAGGTTCCCGGCCCGGTCGTCGGCAAGCTGGTGCCGCGGATCCGCGATACTGCAAAGATTCTGTACGGCGTGTACACGGGACTGACCGCGCTGCTTGTGATCCTGCTGCTGTTCGGCGGAATGCCGCTGTATGACGCGCTCTGCTATGCGTTCGGCACGGCCGGAACCGGCGGTTTCGGTATTACCAACGCGGGCGTCGGCCTGTATGGAAGCGCATATATCGAGATCGTGATCTCCGTTTTCATGGTGCTGTTCGGGATCAACTTCAACCTCTACTATTTCATTCTGATCGGCAAGGCGAAGGACGCGTTCAAAAGCGAAGAATTGCACGTATACCTTTGCGTGATCGCCGCTGCGATCGCCGCGATCTCGTTCAATGTCTACCACCTGTATCAGTCGGTCGGTCAGACGCTGCGGTACTCGTTTTTCCAGGTTGGGACGATCATTTCCACGACAGGGTTTGCGACGGCCGATTTTGCGAAAGACTGGCCGGCGTTTTCCCAGATGGTTCTGGTGTTCCTGATGTTCACGGGCGCCTGCGCGGGATCGACGGGCGGCGGTCTGAAAATCAGCCGCATCATCATTCTGTTCAAAACCATTCTCATGGAGATCCGCCGGCTGATCCATCCGCGGGCGGTTCAGATCGTCCGGCTGGAACAAAAACCGGTCGATTACGGACTGATCCGCACGACGCTGATCTTCTTTTCGATGTATATTGCGTCGCTTACCGTGTCGACGCTGCTGCTGTCGCTCGACGAACCGGATTTTTTGACAAATTTTACCGCTTCTTTGGCCTGTCTCAGCAACATCGGTCCGGGACTCGGAAAGATCGGTCCCACCGGCAACTACGCGTTTTATTCTGCTCCGTCCAAGGTGCTTTTGTCGCTTCTGATGCTTGCCGGGCGGCTTGAATTGTTCCCGCTGTTCGTTTTGTTCAACTTCCGATCCTATACGGGAAAGGTTGCCGCCTGATCCTGCGCCGCGCCGCGATCGAAAAACCGGTTTTTTCGTATGAAAAAAAGATGTTCCTAAACCGATATCGGTTCGGAACATCTTTTATATAGAATCAATCGGTCAGATGGGAAAGGTCCTTCGGCTCGGCAATGACGATCAGCTCCGTTTCGGGCGTCAGCGTCAGTTCGGGATCGATCCGCGCGTTCGTGTCGCCGCGTTTCCGGATCGCAACGACGTTGATGTGATAGCGGTTCCGAAGCCGCAGTTCGCGCAGGGTTTTTCCGAGCCATTCGGTGCGCGGAACGATATTGACGAGGCACAGATTGTCGCCGAGCGGATAATACTCCAGCAGGTTTTGCGACATCAGTTTTCGCGCCGTCTGCGTGGCGCTTTCCTTTTCGGGATAGATGATCTCATCCGCGCCGACGCGCTTCAGAATATCGCCCATCCGCTCGGAGGCAGCCTTGGCGATCACGTGCGGAATGCCGAGCTCCTTTGCGACCATCACGCACATGATGCTGGCTTCAATGCTGCTGCCCATGGCGACGACGGCGACGTCAATATTGGAAAGACCGATGTTTCGGATCGCATCCGGGTCCGTCAGATCCACGATCACCGCGTTGCTGACCAACGGGGCATACTGATTGATGATGCGCGAATCGCTGTCGGCGATCAGCACATCCGTGTTTTTTTCGCTGAGTTCTTTGGTCAGGAACTGTCCGAACCGCCCCATCCCCAAAATTGCAATCGATTTTCGCATTGTTTCCTCCTTATCCGACAAAAAAACGGCCGTTCGCATGGTGGATCTCGTTTTTCGCGGAGTCGTCCGCGCCGAAGAACAACGCCAAAGAAACAGGACCGATCCTGCCCAAATACATACAAATGATGATGAGAAGCCGACCGAGGGGCGACAGAGCGGTTGTAACCCCGCGGGAAAGACCGACCGTTCCGGTTGCGCTGAACACTTCGTAGAGAATATCGGCAAACGGAAGCGGTTCAATCAGCAGCAGCGCCGTGCTCATCACCAGGCACAGCGATCCGCTGATCAGAATCACAGCGGTTGCTTTCCGGATCAGCGCTGCGGAAACGTGCCGGTGAAAAACCAGCGTTTCCCGGCGATTGCGGATAAACGAACCGGCGTTGACGATCAGAAGAAAGACCGTTACCGTCTTTACGCCGCCGGCGGTTCCCATCGGGGATCCGCCGATGAACATTAAAAGACATCCGACGAGAACGGAAGCGCCGTTCAGATCGCCCTGCGGGATCGCCGAAAAGCCGGCGGTTCGCAGGGTGACGGACTGAAACAGACTGTTCAGAATCTGCTGCCAAAGGGGCATGTTTCCGATCGTTTTGGGATTGCGGAACTCGGAAAGAAAAACAAGGAAGCCTCCCAGAAGGATCAACCCCCCCGTCAGAAGCAGAACGAGTACGGTGTGCCCGGAAAGCCGGACGGACGCGTGCTTTTTCGTCAGCGCGCGTTTTCCGAGCGCCGCCAGATCAAACCAGACGATAAACCCGAGTCCGCCGATCACGATCAGGGCGGCGGTGACAAGAAGCACCAGCGGATCGGAAGCGTAAGCGGCCAGACTGTCCGGACCGAGAATATCGATGCCCGCGTTGCAGAACGCCGAGATTGAATGGAAAACCGAATACCAGATCCCCTTTGCCCAGCCGAACCGCGGAACGAAAGCAAACGCATAGAGAAAAGCGCCGACGCCTTCCACCGAAAAAACGCCGATCAATACCGAGCGGAGAAAAGAGATCATTCCCGTGACGGAATCCAGGTTGAACGCGTCGCGCAACAGAACGCGATCCTTGATGGACAGCCGTCTCCGGAGCATCAGCAGAACGGACGAAGAAACTGCGATCACGCCGATCCCGCCGAGCTGGATCAGCAGCAGGATCACGATCTGTCCGAACAGCGACCAGTGCGCATAGGTGTCCACGACGACCAGTCCGGTCACACAGACCGATGTGGTCGAGGTAAACAGTGCCGTCAGAAGCGAAGTCCGTTCGCCCGCAGCCGTTGCGGCAGGCAGCAGCAGCAAGACCGTTCCGACGGCAATCAAAAGAAGAAAGCCGAGCGGAATGATCTGTGCCGACGTCCAGGACAGATGCTTTTTTCCGATACCGATTCGTTTCATACCGCACCGAAAAACCCGATGGAATTTGAGAACAGTATAGCGTATTTGTTGCGGGAATGCAAGAAAAACCGCTCCGCTCCCGGGCGGCGGAAAAAGACCGTTCGGGACATCAATCCCGAACGGTCTGTCATTTGTTATGTTACCGGCTTTCCAGCGAGAAGCAGGCACTTGTCGAGAATCGCTTCAACGGCTTCTGTTTCCTTTGCGTCAAGCCCTTCGAGCTTCTTAGCGATCCGGTTGGTTTCCGCGGGAGACGGCCGCCCGAATAAAATGAAATCCGCGCTGACGTCCAGCGCTTCGCAGAGCTTGGCGAGATTCTCGGGCCGGATCGCATTGCGCCCGGTCTCGATATAGGAGATCGTTTGCGTGGAAACGTCGATTCTCTCCGCAAGCTGTTCCTGCGTCAGCCCCGCCGCTTTTCGCCGCTGCGCGATTCGTTCGCCCATATCCCAATGGAATTTTGTCGTTGCCATAGCATCACCCTTTTTTTAAAGTATATCAACTATGGTTTATTTGATACATCAAATATAATTGACTTTATTAGAAACATGCTTTATAATCTTTTCAAAGAACGGGGCATCGAAAAATCCTGTTCGCTTGAGGAGGGAAAGGAAATGAAGTATTGTCCGAATTGCGGAGCACAACTGAACGACACCGTAAAATTCTGCACGGAGTGCGGCGCGCCGGTTTTGCAGGAAACTCCGGCGGAGACGAAGCAGCAGGAGAACCCGGCGCCGCAGCCGCCCGCACAGCCAAATACGGGCGAGGAGAAAAAAGCGCCGGAAAAGGCAAAACCGTCAGGTCTGGGGATTGCAGCGTTTGTATGCTCTTTGACGATCATCGGAGCGCCGGTCGGCGTTGTGCTGGCGATATTGGATCTGATCATTTTCAAAAAGAAGCGGCACGGGCTTACGATTGCAGCGCTGATTATCGGATCGGTTATTACGGTTTTGTTTATCTGGAGCAAAGTGAGCGACGCCGTTTCCTCCCGTCAGACGGTGAAAACCGGCGCGCCCATAGGAAAATCCGTCGAATTGCCGGTTTATGAAACGGAAGAACCGTCCGAAAACCTGATTGCGGAAGCGCCTTCAGAGCAGGTTACGCCGAAGCCCACGAAAACGCCGAAGCCGACTGCCACGCCGAAACCGACGGCAGAAAGTCTTTTGCCGAGCACGATTCGTCCGGACATAAAGAAAGCGATCGACAGCTATGAGGAATTCTATAACCAGTATATTTCTTTCATGAATAGTTATGATTCAACAGATTCAAAGATGCTGCTCGAATATGCTAAACTGATCGGGAAAGTGGCAGAAATGAATGAAAAATGGGAAAAAATCAAAGAAAGCGATTTAACGGATGCGGAAACGCTTTATTTTCTGGAAGTTGAGAGCAGAGTAACAAAGAAACTGTTGGAAGCATCCTGGAATCTGAAATAATCGTTGAAAAAACAGACAAGGGACTGCTGAAAAAGTTCGTGTCATTCCGAAGCGAACGCAAGAAATCTCAGACGGCAAGCATCCGTTTTCGTTCAGAGATTCTTCGACGCAACGCTTCTCCAAATGACAGGAGAGACTTTTCAGCAGTCCCTTTGTATTCTGCTTTTTACCCGATCCTTCCGCTCGCTTCGAGCACGCGGATGTCCGGCTCGCAGAGGAATGGCTCGCCCGCGGCGCGGAGCGCGTTGTTCACGTCCTTGAGGCCGGAACCGGTCGAGATGACGGTCACGGTTTCGTCCGGACGGATGATCCCCTCCTCGACCGCGCGCTTGACGCCCGCGGTCGCCGTGACGCCGGCCGGTTCGCCGAACACGCCCTCGGTCCGGCCCAAAAGCCGCATCGCCGCAAGGATCTCGTCGTCAGTCACCGCGATCCAGCGCCCGCCGCTGTTTGCGACCGCGCGCAGCGCCTTTTTCGGGTTGCGCGGCACGCCGACCGCGATGCTGTCCGCAATCGTGTTTTCGGGCGTCGGGACGAGGTCGCGATGGTTGTTCGCCGCGTCGACAAACGGGCAGCAGCCCGTCGACTGCACGCCGAGAATCTTCGGGATCCGGTCGATCAGCCCCATCTCATAGAAATCCCGGAAGCCGTTGTAAACGCCGCCGATCGTGCAGCCGTCGCCCACGGACACCGCCACCCAGTCGGTCGGCTCAAAGTTCAGCTGCTCCGCGATCTCGAGCGCGACGGTCTTTTTGCCCTCGGTCAGGATCGGGTTGATGCCGGCGTTCCGGTTGTAGAACCCCCATTTTTCGATCGCGGCTTTGCTTAGCTCGAACGTCTGCCGGTAGTCGCCGCGCACCGAAATCACGTTCGCGCCGAAGATCAGAAGCTGCGCGACCTTCCCTTTCGGCGCGCGCTCCGGCACGAAGATTACGGTTTTCAGTCCCATGCGCGCCGCGTTGCCCGCGCAGGAGGACGCGGCGTTGCCCGTCGAGGAGCAGCAGATCGTGCCGTACCCGAGCTCGAGCGCCTTTGCCACCGCGACGCCGCTCGCGCGGTCCTTCAGGGACGCGGTCGGGTTGATGCCGTCGTCCTTGATGTACAGCTTTTTGAGGCCGAGCTGCTTTCCGAGCCGCAGCGATTCATACAGCGGCGTCCAGCCGATCCGCAAAAACTTCGAAAGCCCTTCGCCGTTTAACGGCATCAGCGCTTTATAGCGCCACATGCTGTTATCCCGATCCGATGCGAGCGATGCGCGGCTCAGCTCCTTTTTGACCTCCGCGTAATCAAACACGATGTCCAGGATGCCCTTCTCCCCGCACGACGGGCAGGTCATCAATTCCGGTCCGTAGGGATATTCCTTGCCGCAAAGCGTGCAGCGATACCCGAAAATGCGTTTCATTGAATTCCTCCCACATCCTTTTTCTTTCTCCATCATACAATACTGAAAATTTTTTTGCAACCCTTTTCAAAATTGCACGGCGTTCTCTTGCGTAAACCCGAACAATCCGCTATAATAAAATTGTAAACTGTGCGTAAAGGAGCAAGGCGTATGATTCGGATCACAAACGGCAGACTGCTGACGAGGGTCGGCACGGAGTTTTACGAAAACGGCGCGGTCGTGATCGACGGCAGGTTCATCCGGGAGGTCGGCGACGCGGCAAAAATGGCGGCAAAGTACCCCGACGCGGAGGTCGTCGACGCGCACGGCGGCGTGATCATGCCGGGTCTGATCAACATGCACAACCATATTTACAGCGCGTTCGCGCGCGGACTTTCGATCCGCGGCTATGCGCCGAAGAATTTTACGGACATTCTCGAGGGCATGTGGTGGAAGATCGACCGCTGCCTGACGAAGGAGAACGACCGGCTTTCGGCCTACGCGGTGTACGTCGACTGCATCAAAAACGGCGTAACGACGGTGTTCGACCACCACGCGAGCTTTTTCGATATTCCCGATTCGCTCGACGAAATCGCCGAAGCCGCGACGAAGCTCGGCGTTCGCACCTCGCTTTGCTATGAGGTCAGCGACCGCGACGGCGAAGAAAAGCGGGTGCAGTCGATCCGCGAAAACGAGCGGTTCATCCGGCGGGCGGCAAAGGACGAAAGCGATATGCTCAAGGGCATGATGGGCCTGCACGCTTCGTTCACCTGCTCGGAAAAGACGCTCGAGGAATGTCTCGCGGCCGGCGGCAAAGAGGCCGGGTTCCACGTACACTGCGCCGAAGGCCCGGCGGATCTTGCCCATTCGCTGCATACCTACGGCAAGCGCATCATCGAGCGGTTCTACGACGCGGGCGTGCTCGGGAACAGGTCGCTCGCGGTGCATTGCGTTCACATCAACCGCGCCGAGATGGATTTGCTGCGGGAGACCGGAACCGCGGTCGTCCACAATCCCGAGTCGAACATGGGCAACGCGGTCGGCTGCGGCGCGGTCATTCAGATGAAGCAGCGCGGGCTTTTGCTCGGTCTCGGTACCGACGGCTACACGAACGATATGCTCGAAAGCTATAAGGTCGGCAACATCATCCATAAGCACCACCTGTGCGATCCGACCGTCGCCTGGGGCGAAATCCCCGAGATGCTGTTTTCCGGCAACGCCGAAATCGCGGGGCGGTATTTTCACGCGCCGCTCGGCGTGCTGAAACCCGGCGCGTATGCCGACGTGATCGTGACGGATTACGATCCGCTGACGCCGATGGACGGCGCGAACGCGAACTCGCACATCCTGTTCGGCATGAACGGCAGAAGCGTCGTCACGACGGTGTGCAACGGCAGGGTGCTGATGAAGGACCGCGAGGTGCTCGTGTGCGACGAAAAGGAACTGATGGCAAAGTGCCGCGAAAGCGCAAAGAAGCTCTGGTCGGCCGTAAACGCATAAGGAGGCAGATATGTCGGACGTTATGACGCCGATTCCCTTTGGGAATCTGATGGAATGGGTGCTTTCGGAGCGGCAGAGCGGCTCCGTTTTCGGCGTGCGTAAACGGTTTGTTCCCGCGCCGGGCAAGATGCTGGAACTGTTCGGGGAACGGCTCGAAACGCCGTTCGGCCCGGCGGCCGGTCCGAACACGCAGCTCGCGCAGAACATCGTCGCCGCGTATTACGGCGGCGCGCGGTTCTTCGAGCTGAAAACCGTGCAGATCATGGACGGCGAGGAGCTGTCAAAGTGCATCAATAAGCCGTGCATCCTCGCCGAGGACGAGGGATACAACTGCGAATGGTCGACCGAGCTGACCGTGCCGCAGGCGATGGACGAATACATCAAGGCGTGGTGGATGCTGAAGCTCTTGACGAAGGAATTCGGCTGGGGCGATCCCGGGGGCTTCGTGTTCAACATGAGCGTCGGCTATGACTTTGCGGGCATCACGTCCCCGAAGATCGACGCCTTCCTGGAAGGGCTGATGCACGCGGATACGACCGCGATCTGGGCCGAATGCAAAGCGTGGGCACAGGCGAACCTTTCGCGGTTTGAGCGGATCGACGAAGCGTACATCGGCGGGATCGAGCCGCGCGTCTGCCGCCAGGCGACGCTTTCCACGCTGCACGGATGCCCGCCCGCCGAGATCGAGAAGATCGCTTCCTACCTGATTTCGGTCAAGAAGCTGCATACGTTCGTCAAATGCAACCCGACGATCCTCGGCTACGCGACCGCGCGCAAAACGCTCGACGGGCTCGGGTTCGACTACATTGCGTTCGACGAGCATCATTTCAACGAGGACCTGCAGTACGGCGACGCGGTTCCGATGTTCCGAAGACTTTTGAAGCTTGCCGCCGAAAACGGCGTGCAGTTCGGCCTGAAGCTGTCCAACACGTTCCCCGTGGACGTGACGCGAAACGAATTGCCGAGCAGCGAAATGTATATGTCCGGGCGCTCGCTCTATCCGCTGACGATCGAAATGGCGCGGCGCATCAGCGAGGAATTCGACGGAAAACTGCGGCTGTCGTTCTCGGGCGGCGTCGACGCGTTCAACATCGACGCGCTGTTTGACGCGGGAATCTGGCCGGTCACGCTGGCGACGACGATCTTAAAGCCCGGCGGCTACGGACGGCTCGTTCAGCTCGGCGAACAGATTCAGAAGCTCCCGTACCGTCCGTTTACCGGCGTTTCGGTCGGCAAGGTCGGGATCCTGGCAAGGGAGGCGCAGGGATCTGCGCGCAATCGCAAGCCGATCAAGCCGCTGCCGAAGCGCAAGCTCGCCGAAAAAGTGCCGCTGTTCGATTGCTTCACGACGCCCTGCACGCACGGCTGTCCGATCGGGCAGGACATTCCGCAGTATCTTGCGCTCGTCGGGCAGGGCAAGTACGGCGAAGCGCTGCGGCTGATCACCGAAAAGAATCCGCTCCCGTTTATCACGGGGACGATCTGCCCGCATCATTGCGCCGAAAAATGCACGCGCAATTTCTATGAGGAAGCGATCCGCATCCGCCGGGCCAAGCTGACGGCGGCGGAAAACGGATACGACGCGCTTCTGAAGGCGCTTGCGCCGCCCGAAAAGCAGAACGGTCTTCGCGTCGCCGTGGTCGGCGGCGGGCCGGCGGGCATGGCGGCGGCGTACTTCCTCGTAAGAAAGGGCGCGTCCGTGACGCTGTTTGAAAAGCGCGAAAAGCTCGGCGGCGTCGTGCGGTACGTGATCCCGTCGTTCCGCATCGGGGACGAAGCGATCGACAAAGACGCGGCGCTGCTTTATAAGCTCGGCGTTGACGTGAAAACGAATACCGTCGCGCCGAAGGCAGACGAGCTGTTTGCCGCGGGCTTTTCGCAGGTCGTCTACGCGATCGGCGCGTGGGCCGAGGGCAGGATGCGGCTGGAAAAAGGCGAGGCGCGAAACGTCATTTCGTTCCTCGAACAGGCCAAAAACGGTACGCTCGGCAGCATCGGCGAGAATGTGATCGTCATTGGCGGCGGCAATACCGCGATGGACGCGGCGCGCGTCGCGGCACGGCAAAAGGGTGTGAAGCGCGCGATGCTCGTGTACCGCCGCACCGCGCGGTATATGCCTGCGGACGAGGAGGAGCTGCGGCTTGCCAAGGAGGACGGCGTGGAATTTTGGGAGCTGCTCGCGCCGAAAGCGTTTGAAAACGGGACGCTGCTTTGCGAACAGATGCGGCTCGGCGCGCCGGACACGTCGGGCAGGCGCAGTCCCGAGCCGACCGGCGAACTGATTCTGCTGCCGTGCGACACGCTGATCGCCGCCGTCGGAGAAAAGGTTGAAACCGAATACCTGACGGAAAACGGCGTAACGGTGAACGAGCGCGGCAAGGCGATCGTTTCCGCGAACCTCGAAACCGAACGCAAAAACGTCTATCTGATCGGCGATTGCCAAAGGGGACCGGCGACGGTCGTCGAGGGCATTGCGGACGCGGCGAAGGTCGCCGAAGCGATCGTAGGAAAATATACCTATGAAATCGGGGCGGACGCGTTCGCTTCGGAGCAGAGCTGCTATGAAAAGCAGGGCGTTCTTTGCGACTATCAGAACGCCGAAGGCGAAGCGGCGCGCTGCTTAACCTGCGGAACGGTCTGCGCCTGCTGCGTGCAGGTCTGCCCGAACCGCGCAAACGTGGCGATCGACGTTCCCGGCTTTGCGCATCCGCAGATTTTGCACGTCGACCGGATGTGCAACGAGTGCGGCAACTGCCTCGTCTTCTGCCCGTACGACAGCCGCCCGTACAAGGAAAAATTCACGCTTTTCTCCACCGAAGCGGAGTTTATCGGATCGGAAAACGACGGCTTCCTTCCGACGAAAAGCGGGTATTGGGTGCGGCTTTACGGCGCCGTCAGACGCGTCGAAGACCTTGCGGCGCTTCCGGAGGGCGTGCGCGCCGTGATCGACACGGTCGTGCAAAAGTATCCGTACCTGATCGGATAAGGAGGGATTCATGGCAGACTTTTTTGTCAACGGCGTTCGCGTTACGGCGGCCGAAAACAAAAAACTGATCCGCTTTCTGCGGGACGATCTGCGGCTTCTGAGCGTGAAAAACGGCTGCAGCGAGGGCGCGTGCGGAACGTGCACCGTGCTGATTGACGGAAAAGCGGTTAAGGCCTGCGTGCAGACGACCGATCGCATGGCGGGAAAGCATATCGTCACCTGCGAGGGGCTGACCCCGCGCGAGCGCGAGGTTTACGCCTGGTCGTTCACAAAATGCGGCGCGGTGCAGTGCGGTTTCTGCACGCCTGGCATGGTGATGAGCGCAAAGGGGCTGCTCGATCGGAACGCGGACCCAACCGAGGCGGAGGTGCGCGACGCGATCAAAAACAACATCTGCCGCTGCACCGGGTATAAAAAGATCGTCGAAGCGATCCTGCTTGCCGCCGCGCTTTTTCGGGAGGGAACGCCGGTTCCCGCGGTCGGATGCAAGGGACTGATCGGGGACGATCTGCCGCGCGTCGACGCGCCCCGAAAAACGCTCGGCGAAGCGAAATACTGCGACGACCTGTACCTTGACGGGATGCTGTACGGGACCGCGCTTCGGAGCGCGTACCCGCGTGCGCGGGTGCTTTTGATCGACACGTCGGAAGCGGAAAAGATGCCGGGCGTTGTGAAGATCCTGACCGCGAAGGATATCCCCGGGCAGCAGAAGATCGGGCATCTGAAGCAGGATTACGACGTGATGATCCCCGAAGGGAAGATCACGCATTTTCTGGGCGACGCGATCGCGCTCGTCGCCGCCGAAACCGAAGCGCAGGCGCGCGCGGCGGCGGCCGCGATCCGGGTGGAATACGAACCGCTCGAGGGCGTATTCGATATGATGACGGGCCTTCGGGACGAAACGCTTGTCCACGCTTCACACGGGACGAACGTGCTCGCGCACGAACATCTCGTTCGCGGCAATGCCGACGAAAAGATCCGAAACAGCAAATACGTTGTGACAAACCGCTATTCCGTACCGCCGACCGAGCACGCGTTTTTGGAGCCGGAGTGCGCCGTGGCGATGCCGGAGGGCGACGGGATCCGCATCTTCAGCGGCGATCAGGGCATCTATCAGACGCAGAAGGAATGCGCAGCGATGCTGGGTCTTGCGCCGGACCGCGTTCGCGTGACCGCGATGACGGTCGGCGGGGGCTTCGGCGGCAAGGAGGACATGAGCGTTCAGCACCACGCCGCGCTGCTCGCGTTCCATACGCGCCGCCCCGTGAAGGTGACGTTCACGCGCGCCGAGAGCATGCTGATCCACCCGAAGCGCCACGCGATGGAACTGGAATTTACGACCGCGTGCGACGAAAACGGCTATCTGACCGCGATGAAGGCGACGCTGATTTCGGACACCGGCGCGTACGCTTCGCTCGGCGGACCGGTGCTGCAGCGCGCCTGCACGCACGCCGCGGGGCCGTATAACTACCAGGACATCGACATCGACGGGAAGGCGATCTATACGAACAACCCGCCCGCCGGCGCGTTCCGCGGGTTCGGCGTGACGCAGAGCTGTTTTGCGACCGAATGCAACCTGAATCAGCTTGCCGAGCTTGTCGGCATCACGCCGTTTGAGATCCGCTACCGCAACGCGATCCGCCCCGGACAGGTGCTGCCGAACGGGCAGATCGCCGACGAAACGACCGCTCTGGTCGAAACGCTCGACGCCGTGCGGCCGATCCTCGAACGGAACCCGAAGGCCGGAATCGCCTGCGCGATGAAGAACGCGGGGCTCGGCGTCGGCATCCCGGATACGGGCCGCTGCCGCATTGAGATCGAGGGCGGCAAGGTGCATCTCCATTCGGCGGCCGCGTGCATCGGACAGGGCATGGGAACCGTTCAGGTGCAAATGGTCATTGAAACGCTCGGCATCCCGCGCGAGATGGTCGTGTATCACGAGCCGGACACCGCGCTTTCTCCGAACGCGGGCGTTACGACCGCTTCGCGCCAGACGCTGTTTACCGGAGAGGCGACCGTGCGCGCCGCGCGGATGGTCAAGGAAGCCGCCGAACAAGCCGGCGGCATCGAAAAGCTCGAGGGGCAGTCGTTCCTCGGCGAATACACGGGCATTACCGACCGGATGGGTTCCGAGAAGCCGAATCCCGTTTCGCACATCGCTTACGGCTATGCGACGCACGTCGTCGAGCTGAACGAGGACGGAACGGTCGCGCACGTGACCGCGGTGCATGACGTCGGCCGCGCGGTGAACCCGGTCGCGGTCGAAGGGCAGATCGAAGGCGGCGTCGTGATGGGACTCGGCTACGCGCTGACCGAGGATTTCCCGTTGAAGGAGGGCAAGCCGCTCGGCAAATACGGCACGATCGGGCTGTGGAAAGCGAACCGCGCGCCCGAAATCGACGCGATTCCGATCGGCAAAGCGTCGATGGAAAACCTGGCGTACGGGGCGAAGGGCGTCGGGGAGATCGCAACGATCCCGACCGCGCCGGCCGTACAGAACGCCTATTACAACCGCGACGGCGTTTTCCGCACGAAGCTGCCGCTGGAGGGCACTCCTTACTCGAAACCCGCCAAATAACAGCAATCAAAAAACCGCCCGTCATGCGCTTGCCGCACGGCGGGCGATTTTGCATTCAGCCTTTTCTTTTTCAGGTCAGGACTGCGTCAGGTACGCGGAAATGAAGTTGTCGAGGTTGCCGTCCATCACGGACTGGATGTTGCCGTTTTCCTCGCCGGTGCGGTGATCCTTGACGAGCGTGTACGGCTGGAAGACATAGGAGCGGATCTGACTGCCCCATTCAATCTTCTTCATCTCGCCCTTGATCGACGCCATCTGCTCCTCGCGCTCGCGCTCCTGCAGCTCGAGCAGCTTGCCGCGCAGCATACGCATCGCCATTTCCTTGTTCTGAAGCTGGCTGCGCTCGTTCTGGCACTGCACGACGATGCCGGTCGCCAGGTGCGTGATGCGGATTGCGCTCGAAACCTTGTTGACGTTCTGACCGCCGGCGCCGCCCGAGCGGTAGGTATCGACGCGGATATCCTCCGGCTCAATCTTGATATCGCCGGTATCGTCGTCGAAGATCGGCGTCACGTCGAGCGACGAGAACGAAGTGTGCCGCCGCGCCGACGCGTCGAACGGGGAGATGCGAACGAGCCGGTGCACGCCCTTTTCCGCCTTCAGGTACCCGTAGGCGTTCTCGCCCTCGACCTCGAACGTCACAGACTTGATGCCTGCGTCGTCGCCGTCCAGAAGGTCAAGCTCGGTGACCTTCCAGCCCTTGCGCTCGCAGTAGCGCGTGTACATGCGGTACAGCATTTCGGTCCAGTCCTGCGCCTCGGTGCCGCCTGCGCCCGCGTGCAGCGAAAGCACGGCGTTCGAATTGTCGTACGGGCCTTTGAGCAGCATTTCGAGCCGCAGCGCGCCGACCTTGTCTTCAAAATCCCTGCATTCGGTCTTCAGCTCATCGAGCAGACTTTCGTCGTCCTCCTCTTCGATCATTTCGATCAGCGTCGCAAGATCCTCGCTCTGCGCGTCGAGCTTGTTCAGCCGGTCGAGCTTGCTCTTGATCGATTTGACGCGGGCGGAAATCTTGTTCGCGTTGTCGACGTCGTTCCAGAAGTCCGGCGCGCTCATCTTGTCTTCGAGCGTTTTGCACTCCTCTTTCAGGGCGTCCACGCCCATCTGCTTATGCGCGAGCGCCAGCGTTTCGTTCAGCGCGCCGAGCTGCATCTTGTATTCATCCAAAACTACCATATCTGTTTCTCCTGTCGGTTATTCCGTAATTTCATAGACCGTCAGCGCGTTCCGGTACAGCGCGTCCGCAAGCGTTTCCCTATCCTCGCCGCGCACTTCGGCCATCTTTTCGAGCGTCAGGCGGCACAGCGACGGATCGTTGCGCTGCCCGCGAAACGGGACCGGCGTCATGTACGGGCAGTCCGTTTCCAGAAGCAGCCGGTCGATCGGCAGCCGCCGCACGACCTCGATCGGCCGCACCGCGTTTTTGAACGTCAGCGCGCCGCCGAACGCGATAAAAAGGCCGAGATCGAGACATTCCTTTGCGGTCTCGTAGCTGCCCGAAAAGCAGTGCATGATCCCTTTCAGCCCGTCCTTATGCGCGCGCAAAAGGTCCATCATGTCGCCGTGCGCCTCGCGGTCGTGCAGGATCACGGGGCGACTTTGCTCCTTTGCGAGCGAAAGCTGCGCGTCCAGCACGTCCTTCTGCACATTTCGCGGGGAAAAATCGTAGTGATAATCCAGCCCGATCTCTCCGACGGCGAGCATGCGCTCCCTTTGGAGCGCGGCGCGGATATGATCCGCGGTTTCGCTTGTCCATTCGTCCGCCGAATGCGGATGCACGCCGGCGCTGCCGTACAGAAACGGCACGCGCGCCACAAGATTTGCAACGCGGTCGATGCCCGCTTCGTCGCAGCAGCATTCCATCACGTGAACGACGCCCTTTCCCGGCAGCGACGCGATCAGCGCTTCGCGGTCCGCGTCAAACGCTTCGTCGAGCAGGTGCGCGTGCGTATCGAACAGCTTCATTCAGCGCACCACATAGCCCGATTGCAGCGCTTTTTCGGGCGTGACAAACGCAAGCTCCTGATCCTCTTCGTCGGACGCGCAGAGGATCATGCCGCGGCTTTCGACGCCGCAGAGCGTGACCGGCTTCAGGTTCGCGACGAGCACGACGGTCTTGCCGACCAGATCCTCGGGCTTGTACCAGTTTTTGATCCCCGAAACGACCGTGCGCTCCTCATTCCCGACCGTCAGCGTGAGTTTCAGCAGTTTTTTCGAGCGCTTGACCTCTTCGCACGCCTTGACCTTCGCAAGCCGTAAGTCGAGCTTTTCGAAGTCCTCGTACGCGATCTCCGGCTTATACGGCGCAAGCGCCGGCGCCTCCTCGGCCGCGGCGGCCGGATGCTGCTTTGCTTCGATCGCTTCGATCGCGGGCGCGATGACCTTCGGATCGATCCGCGCGAACAGGATCTCGGGCTTGTCGGTCACGTGCGTGCCGGAAACGTACTTCCCGAACGACGACAGTTCTTCGAGCGCGCGCGGCGCGTCGTTCAGCTCGGAAAGGATGCTGTCCGCAGTCGCGGGAAGGAACGGCTTCAAAAGGTTCGCGCCGATCGCGATGCTCTCGGTGAGATTGTACAGCACTTCGGCGAGCCGGTCCTGCTTTTCGGGATCCTTTGCGAGCGCCCACGGCATCGTTTCGTCGATATACTTGTTGCATCTGCGGAAGATTGCAAACACCTCGGTCAGCGCGTCGGCTACGCGCAGCCCGTCCATCGCCCGGACGACCTTTTCCGCAGCGCCGGCGGCGACCGCCTTCAGCTCGCCGTCAACCGGTTCGGCGGCGCCCGTGCTTCTCACTTCTCCGCCGAAATACTTGTTCGACATCGAGACCGTGCGGTTGACGAGGTTGCCGAGCACGTTCGCAAGATCCGCGTTCAGCCGTTCGATCAGAAGCTCCCAGGTGATGATACCGTCGTTGTCGAACGGCATCTCATGCAGCACGAAATAACGCACCGCGTCCATGCCGAACAGCTGAACAAGGTCGTCGGCATACATCACGTTGCCCTTCGACTTGCTCATCTTGCCGCCGTTCTGCAGCAGCCACGGATGCCCGAACACCTGTTTTGGCAGCGGCAGATCCAGCGCCATCAAAAAGATCGGCCAGTAGATCGTATGGAACCGGATGATGTCCTTGCCGATCAGATGCAGGTCGGCAGGCCAGAGCTTTTGGAACTGTTCGGTCGAATGGCCGCCGCAGTCATAGCCGATTCCCGTGATGTAGTTGACGAGCGCGTCGAGCCAGACGTAGACGACGTGCTTCGGATCGAAGTCCACCGGCACGCCCCAGGTGAACGACGTGCGCGATACGCACAGATCCTGCAGTCCCGGCAGCAGGAAGTTGTTCATCATTTCGTTCTTGCGCGCGACGGGCTGGATGAATTCGGGATGCTCGTTGATGTATTCGATCAGCCGCGGCGCGTACTTGCTCATTTTGAAGAAATACGCTTCCTCCTTTGCGGGGCGCACTTCGCCGCCGCAGTCGGGGCACTTGCCGTCGACCAGCTGGGACGCCGTGAAGAAGCTCTCGCACGGCTCGCAGTACATGCCTTCGTAATATCCTTTATAGAT
This sequence comes from uncultured Eubacteriales bacterium, assembly GCA_902768795.1. Taxonomy (GTDB): domain Bacteria; phylum Bacillota; class Clostridia; order Christensenellales; family CAG-138; genus UBA3792. The sequence continues at coordinate 41,565 of CACXMS010000002.1, read as the reverse complement.
GTCGCCCTGCTCGTAAAGCCGCTTGAAGATCTTCTGCACCTGCGCTTCGTGATCGGCGTCGGTCGTGCGGATAAACCTGTCGTAGCTCGTGCCGACCAGGTCCCAGATGGTCCGGATCTCCGCCGCGACGCGATCGACGTATTCCTTCGGCGTAACGCCCGCGGCGCTGGCCTTATTCTCGATCTTCTGACCGTGCTCGTCGGTGCCGGTCTGCAGGAACACCTCGTATCCCTGATACCGCTTGAAGCGCGCGATCGCGTCCGCAAGGATCGCTTCGTACGTATTGCCGATGTGCGGCTTGCCGGAAGCGTAAGCAATCGCCGTTGTGATGTAGTATTTCTTTCTCATACAGTTTCCTCGTTTCCCAAAATCAATACGGATTCTCAAAATATAAATGTATCAATTCTTGCCCGCTTTGTCAACCGGAAAAGACGGCCGGGGGCCGCGAATTTGCAAGTTTTTCCTGCGCCGCCGGCTTTTTCAAAACCCGCCTGCCCGGTTTCGGTCCGGCCGAAAATATGAATAATCGGTAAAACCTCGGCGCGGATCGGCCACGAATCACAAATTGTGGTATAATAAATCGTTATGAAACGGGTATCTTGTATCCGTCAAGGAGGAAACCATGGCTGAAGAATATTCCGTCCGCAACATTACGGTGATGGAGGGGCTCGACGCCGTCCGCATGCGACCCGGCATGTATATCGGATCGACGGGGCTGCCCGGCCTGCACCACATGCTTTGGGAGATCGTCGACAACGCGATCGACGAAGCGGCGAACGGCTTTGCAAATGAAATCAACGTCACGCTGAACCGGGACAGGAGCGTGACCGTGACCGACAACGGACGCGGCATCCCGACCGGCATCCACGAAAAGCTCGGCGTTTCGGGCGTCGAGGTCGTCTTCACGCAGCTTCACGCGGGCGGCAAGTTCGGCAACGACGCGTACGGCTATTCCGGCGGTCTGCACGGCGTCGGCGCGTCGGTTGTAAACGCGCTTTCGCGCTGGGTCAGGGTCGAGGTCTTTCACGAAAACCGCGCGTATAAGATGGAATTCGCAAGCGAGGAGAACGAGGAGGGCAAGATCGTTTCCGGCAAGCCGAAGTATCCGCTGACCGAGACCGGCAGAACGTGCAGACAGGGAACGGTCGTCACGTTTCTGCCCGACGACCGCGTGTTCGAAACGATCGACATGCAGTACGGCGTGATCATGAAACGGCTGCGCGAGCTGGCGTACCTGAACCGCGGCGTGAAGCTGACGCTCGAGGACAACCGCGAGTGGGGCAAGGCAAAGCACAGCGAGTTCTGCTATTCGGGCGGCCTTAGCGACTTTGCGCGCTACATTCAGGAGGACAAGACCGCGCTGTACGACCCGCCGATCCATTTCGAAGGCGAATCGAACGGCATCAGGGTCGAGGTTGCGATCCTGCACAACGACGGGTATTCCGAAACGGTCGCGTCCTACGTCAACAACATCCCTACGACCGAGGGCGGCACGCACGAGACCGGCTTCAAAGCCGCGCTGACCAAGGTGATGAACGATTACTGCCGCAGGACCGGCGCGCTCAAGGAGAAGGACGCTTCGCTCGCGGGCGAGGATTTCCGCGAGGGCATGACCGCGGTGTTGTCGCTGAAGATGCGGAACATCCAGTTCGAGGGACAGACGAAAACGAAACTCGGCAACACCGAGGCGCGGCCTGCGGTCGAAACCGTCGTGACGCAGCAGCTTTCGGCGTGGCTCGAAAACCTCAAAAACGCCGCCGTCGCCAATCAGATCGCGGAAAAAGCGGTCAAGGCGGCCAAAGCGCGCAACGCGGCGCGTAAGGCAAAGGAAACCGCGCGGGAAAAGAGCAAGCTCGAAAACGCGCCGCTTGTCGGAAAGCTCAGCAGCTGCACCGGGCGCGATTATTCGCAGAACGAGCTGTTCATCGTCGAGGGCGACTCGGCGGGCGGCAGCGCGAAGCAGGGCCGCGACCGCCGGTTCCAGGCGATTCTGCCGCTGCGCGGCAAGCCGCTGAACGTCGAAAAGAAGCGGCTCGAACAGGTGCTGCAAAACGACGAGTTCCGCTCGATCATCACGGCGCTCGGCACGGGCATCGGCGACGATTTCGATATCACCGCGCTCCGGTACAACAAGATCATCATCCTCGCGGACGCGGATCAGGACGGCGCGCACATCCGCGCGATCCTTCTGACGTTCTTTTACCGCTACATGCGCCCGCTGATCACCGAGGGGCACGTGTATATCGGCATGGCGCCGCTCTATCGCGTGCAGAAGCCGAACAAGCCGCCGGTCTACTGCTACGACGACGCGGCGCTCAAAAGCGCGATGAAGCAGGTTTCGGGCAAGAACTACACGCTGCAGCGCTATAAGGGGCTCGGCGAAATGAATCCCGAGCAGCTCTGGGAAACGACGATGAACCCGCAGGGGCGCAAGCTGACCTGCGTGACGATCGAGGACGCGGCGGAGGTCGAGCATCTCGTGACCGTCCTGATGGGCGATCGCGTGCAGTCGCGCAAGGAATACATTTTCGAATACGCGGATTTCAACCGCTCGAGCGCAGTTTTTGAAAAGATAAAGGAATAACGGTATGGCTACGACAAAGAAACCCACGACCCCGCCGCCGCAGGAAACGATCCTGCACGTCAGCATGGACGAGGTCATGCACAATTCCATGATGCCCTACGCCGAGCACGTCATTTTAGAGCGCGCTTTGCCGCGCGTCGAGGACGGATTGAAGCCCGTGCAGCGGCGCATCCTTTACACGATGCTGGAGCTTGGCAACACGCCGGACAAGCCGCACCGCAAGTGCGCGCGTATCGTCGGCGACTGCCTCGGAAAATACCATCCGCACGGCGACAGCTCGGTGTACGACGCGCTCGTTCGCATGGCGCAGCCGTTCAACATGGGCGTGTGCCTCGTCGACGGACACGGCAACTTCGGCTCGGTCGACGGCGACAGCGCCGCCGCGATGCGCTACACCGAGGCGCGCATGACCGACGCGGCGATGCTGCTTCTGAAGGACATCGACAAGGATACCGTGCCGTTTGCGTGGAACTTCGACGACACGATGAAGGAGCCGGAGCTTTTGCCCGGTCGGTTTCCGAACCTGCTCGTCAACGGCGCGAGCGGCATCGCGGTCGGCCTTGCGACGAACATCCCGCCGCACAATCCGGTTGAAGCGATCGACGCCGTGATCGCGCAGATCGACAATCCGAAGATCACGATCCCCGAGCTGATGCAGATCCTGCCCGCGCCGGACTTCCCGACCGGCGGGTACCTGCTCGATTCCGAGGAGATCGCGCGCTCGTATGAAACCGGGCGCGGCAAGCTCACGATGCGCGCCAAAACGCATTTTGAGGATATGAAGAACGGCAAGACGCGGATCGTCGTCGACGAATTCCCGTTTACGGTCAACAAAGCCGCGTGCCTTGAAAAGATTCTGCAGATCACGCAGGAGAAGAAAGCGTCGTTTGCGGCGATTGCGGACATCCGCGACGAATCCGACCGCACGGGAACGCGTGCCGTCATCGAAATCAAGAAGGACGGCGACCCCGAAAAGATTCTGCAGCTGCTGTTCCGATATTCCGATCTGCAGTGCACGTTCGGCGCGAACTATGTCGCGATCGCAAACGGCAAGCCGCAGCAGATGAACCTCAAGGAGATTCTCGGCCACTACATCCGCCACCAGCGCGAGGTCACGACGCGGCGCACCCGGACCGAACTCGAGATCGCCAAAAAGCGGTGCCATATCCTCGAAGGCCTGATGGTCGCGGTCAACAACCTCGACCGCGTGATCAAGCTGATCCGCGCGTCGAAGTCCCCGAAGGAAGCGCGCGAGGGATTGATGCAGACGTTTTCGCTGACCGAAATCCAGGCGCAGGCGATCCTCGATCTGAGGCTGCAAAAGCTGACAAGTCTGGAGCTGCTTTCGATCGAGCGCGAATACCGCGACACGAAAAAGCTGATCGCGGAGCTCGAAGCGATCCTCGCGTCGGACCGGAAGCTGGCGAACCTGATCAAAAAGGAACTGCTCGAAGTGCGCGCCGTGTTCGACGGCAAGCGCCGCACGGCGATCATCGCGGGCGACGCCGCGATCGAAGCCGCGCCCGAGGAAGCGCTGCCCGCGGAGGAAATGACGGTCACGCTGCTGGACGGGCAGAAGCTAAGGAAAACCCCGTCGCGCCTGTTCAACGCGGCGCAGATCAAAGCGGAGCGTCCGATCGAATCGGTCACGCTGTCCGGCGACGGCACGCTGCGGCTGTTCACCGACCGCGGCGAACTGCTTGCGCTGAAGGTATCGGAGATCCCCGAAACGCGCGCCACGGCAAAACCCGTGAACCTTGTTTCGCTGCTGGAGATGGAAAAGGGCGAGCATGTGATCCGCATGATCGACGAATCGAAGGACGGCGAATATCTGCTCGTCACCGAAAACGGCATGATCAAGCGCACCGCCGCCGAGGAATTCCGCGTCCGCGCCAGGCGCACCGCCGCGATCGGACTGAAGGAGAAGGACGCGCTGCTGTGCGTCAAAGAAGCGACCGGACAGAGCATTCTGCTTGTGACGCGGCAGGGCATGAGCATCCGTTTTGCGGCGGACACGGTTCCGGCCACGGGCCGCACCGGGCAGGGCGTCGGCGCGATCAAACTCGAACCGAAGGACAAGGTCTGCTTTATGGCGCAGGTCGGCGACGAAGGCGAACTGATTACGGTCAGCGATCGCGGCTTCGGCAAGCGCAGTTTTCTGTTCGACTATGAAGTGCAGGGGCGAAACGGCAAGGGCGTCAAAACGTTTGACTTCAAAAAGAACGGCGCAAACGGTACGCAGCTTGCGTACGTGGGCGCCGTGACCGACCCGTATACGCTTGTTCTCGAGCAGCGGCACGGCACGAAGACGCCGATCAACACCGAGCAGATCTACATCCAGCCGAAGGCCGGCAAGGGCGACCTGCTCGTTCCGGTCGTGCTCGACGACGACGTCGTTGCGGGCCGGCGGGAGGACTGACAGAGCGCGGCCGCAAAAGGCGACAAAAGATACTTGCGAAAAGAAAAGGCGTTTTATGCACTAAAAACGCCTTTTCTCTGTTTTATTCGGATGAATTATCTTTGGCGCAAAAGAGCTGCGCCGTCGGATTACTTTTGTTACGGTTCGGAGCGCTTCAGAGCGGCAGCGTCGCTTCGATCGTCAGCGAGGCGCCGTCTTCGGAGAAGGCACGGATCCGGCCTTTATGCGCTTCGACCACGGCTTTGGCGACCGAAAGGCCGAGACCGAACCCGCCCGCGGCGGAATTGCGCGAAGCGTCGGCGCGATAGAACCGGTCAAACAGCCGGTCCGCGCTGCCCTTTTCGACGTTCTCGGCGGTGTTGTAAACCGTCAGCCGCGCCTGCCTGCCTTCTTTTGTGAGCGAAAGGCGGATCGTGCCGCCTGCGGGCGAATATTTGAGCGCATTGTCGAGCAGGACGGAGACGAGTTTGCGGATCGCTTTTTCGTCGCCGTTTACGGTCAGCATCGGCCGGACCGAAACGAGAAACGATTTGTTCTGCGCTTTCGCCACGGCAACGAACGACTGCGCCATTTCCGAAACAACGTCCGAAAACGGGAACGTGATCGGCTGCAGCGGAACGTCCTCCTCCATGCGCGACAGAAAAACGAGATCGTTGGTCAGCGCCGTCAGACGCTGGGTTTGCGTGCGGATATCGCCGATCCATTCGCTCTCCCGCTCCAGCTCGGTTTCGAGCACGTCTGCGTCGGCGTTGATGATCGTGATCGGCGTTTTCAGCTCATGCCCCGCGTCGGTGATGAACCGCTTCTGCTTTTCGTAGCTTTCGGCGATCGGCCGGACGATCCTTCCCGAGAACAGCAGGATCAGCACAAACACGGCTGCAATGCCGCCGGCGGAAATCGCGGCGCTGACCAGCAGAAACGTCTGTACGGTCGAAAGCTCGCGGTGACAGCTTAAAAAGATCAGCATGACCGAGCCGTCGCTTTGGACGCGGCGGAAACGGTATCCGTCGGAAAAGCCCTTTTCGCGCCCTTTCGCATAGATCGCCGCCGCCATCTGCTGTGCTTCCGATTCGTCAACCGCGGCGATGTTTTCCACGTTGACGTCGGCCACGGCGCCGTCCGAACCGAACGAGACGGTGAACCAGCGCGACTGGAACGGCAGCTCCATGGAAAGCTCGCGGCGGTTGCGCCGGAAGATTCGGTCGCCGTTCGCGTCGTCCGGCGGGTCAAAGAGCGTGTCCGGATCGGGCGTTTCGCGCCGGGAATCGTTCCACTTTCCGAACGAAGGAAACTGGCCGCCGTTTTCGGCAAGCATGGAGAGCGTTTCATCCGCTTCCTTCACCGTGCTGCGGAAATTCAGAACGTTGATCGTGCCGATCAGCGCGCCGAGCACGAGCACGATCGACAGCATGGCGATCGCAATGAATTTACGCCGCAGTTTGCGGATCATTCCTGCACCTCCAGATAGTATCCGACGCCGCGCTGCGCCTTGATCTGCACGTTTGCGCCGATCGCGGCGAGCTTTTTGCGAAGATACGAGATATAGACCCAGACGACGTTAAGCTCCGCTTCGCTGTCGTATCCCCAGATGCGGTCCATAAAGTTTTCGGTCGAGATCAGCTTCTTCGGATTCCGCATCAGCATTTCGAGCATCTGATACTCCTTGCCCGCGAGCTTATAGCTGCCGCCGGGCGCGCTCAGCTCGTAGCTTTTCGCGTCGAGCGTGACGTTTCCGACCATCAGCCGTGTATCCGGCTGCACGTCGGGCGTGCGCGTCATCGCGCGGATCCGCGCAAGCAGCTCCTGCATCGCAAACGGCTTCGTCAGGTAATCGTTGGCGCCGCTGTCGAGCCCGAGCACGCGATCCTCGATCTGCGACCGCGCGGTCAGCATCAGCACCGGCGTGCGGTTGCCGGCGGCGCGCATCCGCTTCAGGACGGTAAACCCGTCCGCCTTCGGCATCATCACGTCCAGGATCACGCCGTCATAGTTTCCGGTTTCCAGATAGTCCAGCGCTTCCTCTCCGTCATACACGGCGTCAACCGCGTAATTGTTTTTCACAAGAATGGCCGTGACCGCTTTCGAAAGCGACCGTTCATCCTCCGCAAACAGCAGACGCATGGTTTTTTCCTCCCGCAGGTTCTTTCAAATAATATACCATATCCGCCGCAAAAAAGCAAAAAACTTTTTTCGGATTAAGGTTGTTTTAGGTTTGGCTGCGTAAACTGTAGTCAACAGGAAACGGGAGGTGAGCTCTTTGCAGATTCGAAAAAAGCTGTTTGGCGTTCTGTTTGGCGGTCTGCTTTTCGCTTTTACGGCGTATGTGCTGCTCGATACATTTGTGATTGTCCGCCGGGAGGAAACGGTACAGCCCGTCACGGCGGAAACGGCGGTGATCCTTGCGACGGAGGCAAAGACGTCCGAACCGCAGGAGAAGACGGCTGAAGTCATGACCGCCGCCGTACAAAGCGTTGAAACGGCAGCCCCGACCGAACCCCCGGAAGAGACAGCAACGCCCGAAACGGGCGGGGAAACGGAACCGACGTTGATCAACGCAAGCGCGTCGCGCACGGTGACCGAAACGGCGTATCAGGATGAAAACATTACCGTGCAGATAACGGAGTATCGCATCAGCGGGACGACGGTTCATGTCGCGGACGTGCAGCTTTCTTCGCCGGAATATCTGAAGACCGCGTTTGCCGAGAACACCTACGGGCGCAACGTCACGGCGAAGGTTTCCGAGACCGCGGACGCGGCCGGAGCGATCCTGGCGATCAACGGCGACTATTACGGCGCGCGTCAGTCCGGCTACGTGATCCGCGAGGGCGTGCTCTATCGCAGCAAAGCCGCAAAGAACGCGGTCGATCTCGTGATTTACAGCGACGGCAGCTTCGGGATTATCCGCGAAGCCGACGTCACCGCCGAGGAGCTGCTCCAAAGCGGCGCGTGGAACGTCCTGAATTTCGGCCCCGCGTTGGTGGAGAACGGCGAGATCTCCGTTTCCGTGCAGGATGAGGTCGGCCGGGCGATGGCGAGCAATCCGCGCACCGCGATCGCCGTGATCGACGAGTTGCATTACCTGTTCGTCGTTTCGGACGGCCGCACGGCGGACAACGAAGGCCTGACGCTGTATGAGCTCGCGACGTTTTTGAAGACGCTCGGCGCGTCGACCGCGTACAATCTCGACGGCGGCGGCTCCTCCACAATGGTCTTCAACGGAACGCTGATCAATACGCCGACGTCGAACGGACGGTCGAGCAAGGAAAGGAGCGTGAGCGACATTGTTTACATCGGATACTAAGAAAAACCGGGAGCGTTACCTGACCGTTTTAGCGCTCTACCTGGCCGTCACACTGTTTTGCGTTCTGTTCGGCGCGGTCTATGAGGTCTTCGGACACGGCGTTTTCTCCTTCTATATGCTGTACGCGTTCGCGGTTCCGCTGGTCGGCGGCGTGCTTCCCTTCTTCCTCCTGATGAAGCACAAACGCGCTTATCCTTCTTCCTTCTCGACACGCTGCTACCACGCGGGGCTTGCGACGCTGACCGTCGGCTCGCTTGTGACCGGGGCGCTGGAAATCTACGGAACCTCCAGCCCCCTGACCGCGGTCTACTGGATCGCGGGCGGCGCGCTCGCGGCGATCGGCCTCGTTTCGTACCTGCTGCTCGGGTCGCTGCTCGGCGGGATGAAGGAAAAAAGCGTCGCCGGGGATTGCAGGCGGCCGTAGAAGGGGGCAGACCGTTTTCGGCGGACGCAACAATAAAATACTTGCAGGAAAAAAGGAACCGTTAAGTCCCTCTTTCGAGGTTCTTAACGGCTCCTTATTCTTTGGATTCGCTTTTCAAAACCCGTTATTTGGCTTCGTTTGCCTGTTTCGCGGCCAGAACCTCGCGCTTGTTGCGGCCGCAGACGCAGGTTGAAATGTAGCTGTGGTTGACGCTTCCGCAGGGGCATTCCCAGCCGCCCTGGGAAAGGATCCGCTCGCGTTCCGAAGCGGGGATGGGCGCGGGACGGTACGGCGCCGGTTTTTTCGGAGCCGGAGCGTAGGCGCTCGCCGCCTTTGCCTGCGGAACGGGCTGTTGCGGCGCATCGGGCGTCGCTTCCTGCGTTTGCAGCATCGAACGGATCCCGTTGACCGTTTCGTTTGTATCGCCGATCGCGTAGGTGATCCAGGAGCCGATCCAGGACACCAGGAACCCGCCGATCAATACGAGAAATCCCGCGAGAACCGCGTCGTTTGCCCAGAGAACGATCGCCGTGATCAGACTTCCGAGCGTGCCGACGATCATCTCCACGATCGCAAGCGCTTTCACTTTGCCGCCGATGTTATTGTACATATTCAAAATCCCCCCTTTTTCTTGCATTGTAGCACAGCAATTTTGTAAAGTCAACGCAAGCGGACGGCCGCGCTTCGGCCCGGCAGTCCTGTTTTTGTCGCCGGAGGCGCGTTCTTTTGCTTCGATCGTAAAAAAATGGCGGGTTCCGGAAAAAAATGCTTGCATTACCGATCGGCTTGTGGTAATATTGCAATGTTCGAGTTTTAGCAAGGAGGTGGACTGAATGGGTAAGTTCTGTGAAGTCTGCAAGAAGGGCGTTATGTCCGGCAATCTGGTCAGCCATTCCAACCGCAAGACCAAACGCAGTTGGGCGCCGAACATCCAGACCGTGCACGTAGTCGTCGACGGGAAACCGCAGAAGATGAGCGTCTGCACGCGCTGCCTGCGTTCCGGCAAGGTTGCTCGCGGCAACTGATTCACTTTCCGAAAGCAAAAACCACCGCGGGGTGGTTTTTTGTCATACAATGATGATTACATCCAGAACAAATCCGCGCATCAAGGCGGTGCGCGAACTGCAGCGGCATAAGGAGCGCATCCGCACGGGCTTGCACCTGATCGAAGGCGACAAGCTCGTGTTTGACGCGTATGCCTCGGGCGCAAAGCTTTTGACCGTTTTCGCGCCCGAGGGCGTCGCCGTGCCCGACGGACCGGAGCTTGTGACCGTTTCCGAAAGCGTGATGGAATCGATCCGCACGCAGGTCGCGCCGCAGGGCGTCTGCGCCGTGGCGAAAACGCCGGACTGCGCGTGCCCCGCAGTCTATCCGGACGGATTGATCGTTGCGCTTGACCGGCTGCAGGACCCCGGCAATCTCGGAACGATCCTGCGGACCGCCGACGCGCTCGGCGCAGCGGGAATTTTGCTTTCGCGCGATACGGTCGATCCGTTTTCCCCGAAGGCGCTGCGCGCCGCGATGGGCTCGACGTATCATCTGCCGGTGTGGATCGGCGATCTCGAAACGGAGCTCGGGCGGCTGAAAGAGGCGGGCTTTACCTGCATCTGCGGGCATCTTCGCGGCGATTCGACGCTTCCCGTTCACGGGGAGCGCACGGTGCTGGTCGTCGGAAACGAGGGCAGCGGCGTTTCGGACGGCGTGGCAAAGCTCTGCCGCCCGTACCGCCTGCCGATGAAGGGCCGCGCCGAATCGCTGAACGCGGCCGTCTTTGCGGCGCTTATGATGCAGAAGCTGCTGGATACGGACGCTCCGTAAGGCAGCGGAGAAATTGCCGAAAAAGGAAAAAATCACGAACCACCCGCTGGGCGGGTGGTTCGTGATTTTACGGCGTTGCGGCGCGATAGGTTTCCAGAATGCGGGCGCGGAACCGCGCGAAGGACATATGGATAACGTCCTTGTTTTCAGAACGGTCTTCCAGACTGAAGAAAAAGGGATGCTTCTGGTTTCCAAAAGTCATATACGGTTCGGCGTCGTCTTCGTAAAGCGCTTTTGCGTTTTCATACATCGCGAGAAACGTTTTGTCGTCGGCCAGAAGCTTTGATTCGGCAAGCGATTTCAGCGCGTCCGCATACAGATCCCGGACATAAGCAAGCTCCGGCAGCGCGTCGTGCGTGATCGTTTTTCGGATCAGCGGATTTTGCTGCGGTCCCTTTCTTCCCAGGGACTCATTCGAATACGGATCGAAAACGGAGCAGTCGTCCTGTGCGTTGTAGCAAATCCCGAGCGTCTGATCGTTGTCGTACACGATGAAGACCGCCTTGCCGTTGTCCTTTCGGAAATAGAGGTACTGATTGTTATAGTTTTGCCGGATATCATCCGGATCGCCGCAAAAATACAGCGCGGCCATGAAGCGGGCAAACTCTTCCGGATCCAGAACGGACTCCAGCTCTTCCTTTGTGATCGAATCCTGATTGACGACCCGGAGGAACCGGATCAGATCCGCGTGATCGGTACTCTTCTTATTCGTTTTGATGTTGAAATTGTACTGGATGGCGCGCTGATTGTCCTGAATCCCGTAGGAATTGTTCAGCTGGTAGGTTGCGCCGATCCGATTCCTCGTGTGAACGCCGTTGGTGGCATACTCCGACCAGAGCAGCTTATACAGATCGCCGCCGAGCGCTTCTTCGGGCAGCCGCTTTTCAAGAAATCTTTTATCGACCGGCTCGTAGATATCGTACACGCCGTAATTGTCGCCGTTGACGGAGGTCTGAGCAAGACTGATTTTCTGCACAAGCAGGCCGCTTTGTGTGAAAAACTGCGTTGCATAAATCTCACGGATGAAAGTGTTGTCGTAACAGCTGTTCCACTTGATATCGAGCTTTTCCAGCGAGGCGAACGTGCGGCTTTTCCGCGCCTTCCGTTCGGCGTCGCTTGTCCAGACCTTAACATCCGCGCCGTAAACGTCCGGATCGTCGAACGTTTCGTCAAAGCTGATTTTATAACTGCAAAGATTCGGAATGCCGGTGTCCGGGGCAAAAGGCTTGTAATACGTGAGATTCCCTTTTTGACGGATGCCGACTTCTTCAATCTCATAGCGATCCTCGCCGATGACGACCGTCAGATCCGCCTTCCGGTAGATTTCGGATTTCATATTTTTGTCCTGTGCGCGGAAGGCGTAATAATCGAGCTGCAGCTTTGCAATCTCCTCTTTCGGAATGTGAATCTGAATCGTAATTTTGTTGCTTGGATCGAACAGTTTTTGATAAAGCTTCAGACCCTCCTCCTCCGATTCCGAATAAACGGAGGTCATTTTCCCGGTATAGTCCGCGATATATGGGTTCAACGCCAGTTTGACCTGCTGCCGGAGAAGATCCATGCAGCCCAGAAAGCAGGAGAAGACCGTCAGCAGCGCAAGGAGCAAACAAACTTTTCTTTTCATTCGGATCCTTTTCCTTCCATCCTACCGGATTGGTGTTTGTCTGCTGCTATTATACGACGTTTCTTTGGATTTGCAAGTCAATAAACGCATTTTCAAACCGGGACAATCGCGTCTTTGCCGGCGTTCCGGGCGATTTTTGTCAATTTTTTCCGCAATCCGCAAAAGTTTATACTTTTGACACAGTTTGGACGAATCTGTCTGCTATACTGTCGGCATACCCGAAAGGAGGGACCCCATGAAACGACTTTGGAGCATCCTTTTGCTGCTGGTTCTGATCGGCTGCGCCGCCGTGCCGGAACCGGTGACTATTCCGGAAAGCGCGGCGCCGACCGCGAATGTTGTCTTCCCCGTGGAAGTGACGGACAGCGTTGATTTGCCCGAAACGGCAGCGCCGGACGGCGATCCGGTCACTGCGGACGACGATCTGCCCGTGCAGGACGGCGATCTGACCGTCCCCGAAGCGCCGGAATCCGTTCTGACCGAGGGCGCGCTGCCCGCGGCATGGGTTTCGGACGGCGCGGCGTTCGGCTGCGATGTCATCGCGTACGTGGGCGGCTTCGGCCTTGCGTTCGATCTGGACGGAAAGTCCGCGTCCGAGTGCCGGCTTGCCGTCGAGGAACAGGCCACGCAGGATCTGCCGCCGTATGAAACGCACCGCGTGCTGCTCACCGTCGGAAGCGACGTATACTGCCTCGGCGAACTGCGGTTCAACGCCGAGAACCCGAACCAAAAGAACCTTTACGGCGTGCCGTATGAATGGGTCGTCATGGATTCGGATCTGGTCGACATCGACCCGGCGGATCCGAACTGGGCGCTGATCGCGCCGAAGGCGGACGGAAAGGATACCGTATTCAACGGCGAGAGCGCCGGCCTGATCGCGGGCTTCGACGCGGCGGCGCATACGGTCGACGTGTTCCCCGCAAAGCAGAAATACCTCGGCGGCGAGGAATACGAGTTTTTGCCCGAGTCGGTTTCCGACACGGCGGTCACGCTTTCCGTACCCGAGGACGCGATCCTTTCGATCATGGGCGAGGAATACCGGATGCTGGTTTCGCGCGATCGGTTCTTCACGCTGCTCGAGGACGGCTACATCGGCTTCTTCTGCGCCGAGGACGAGGACCTGTTCGTCGGCGTCGAGCTCGGCTACGAAAACGGTTCGCTGCGCTATCTGCGCGAGATCGGATGACCGGCCCGCGCGGCAGGGGAGCAATTCCGAATGAAGCTGAAACTTGTGGAAGAACTGGCGCTTGCCAAACTGAATCTCACGCTCGGCATCCTGTATAAACGGGAGGACGGCTACCACGCGATCGATACGGTCATGCAGACGGTCAGCCTGTTCGACCGCGTGATCGTCGAGCCTGCGCGCACGGTTGAGGTCACGGTGACGGGCATGACGCTCCCGCCGGACAACACGATGGTTCGCGCGGCCGAGCTGTACCGGCAGGAAACCGGCTGCGGCGCGCGCATCCGCTGTGAAAAACGCATTCCGATGGAAGCGGGGCTCGGCGGCGGCAGCGCGGACGCGGCGGCGGTTCTGCGCGGCCTGCAGCGGCTGCACCGGATGTGCGACGACCGGACGCTGCGCCGCATTGCGCTTGCAGTCGGCGCGGACGTGCCGTTTTGTCTGGTCGGCGGAACGTGCCGCTGCGAGGGCGTCGGCGAGCTTCTGACGCCGTTTGCGATCGGTACGCGGCTGCATTTTGTCGTGTGCAAGCCCGAAAAGGGCGTTTCGACGGGCGCGCTGTTTCGCGCGCTGCCACTGCCCCGGCCGCGGGTGGAAACGCTCCGCGCGATGGCGGCGCTCGGCAGAGGCGACGTGAACGCGCTGGCCGCCGCGATGCGAAACGTTCTCGAGCCGCCGGCGATCGAACTCGTACCGGAGATCGGCGATCTGATCGGGCAGCTGAAAAACGCGGGCGCGCTGGCCGCGCAGATGACGGGCAGCGGTTCGGCGGTGTTCGGGCTTTTTTGCACCGAAGAGGACGCAAAAGCGGCGCTGACCATAATAGACGCGCCGTTTAAGGAATACGTGTATTCGCTTTGATGCTTGAAAAGACAGGAGCGGCGCCGATCGATCCGATCGGCGCCGCTCTTGCGTGTCAAAATACTTTTTGACGCGCTGCGGCAGTCGGCTTTGTTATCGCACCGTGAGGCCGGTACCGTCCGCGTCAAGCGTGAGCACGGTTCCCTCGGCCGGGGATTCGCGGATGATGTGCCGCGCAAGCAGGGATTCCGCGTGCGACTGGATGTACCGCTTCAAAGGCCTTGCGCCGAACTGCGGATCGCTGCCGTTTTCGACGATATACGATTTGGCCGCTTCGGTCACGGAAAGCTGCAGGCCGCGCGCGGCAAGCCGCTTTCTGAGATCTGTAAACAGCAATTCGACGATGGCTTTCAGGTCGCTGCCGGTCAGCGGTTTGAAGAACGCGATTTCGTCGAGACGGTTGATGAACTCCGGACGGAAGCGGCTCTTGAGCTCGTTCCGCACCCAGTCCTCCACGCCGGGACGCAGGTTGCCCTGTTCGTCCATGCCGTCGAGCAGCGTATCGGAGCCGATGTTCGAGGTCAGAATGATGATCGTGTTCTTGAAGTCGACCGTGCGGCCCTGGCCGTCGGTGATGCGGCCGTCGTCAAGCACCTGCAAAAGCACGTTCAGCACGTCGGGGTGCGCTTTTTCGACTTCGTCGAACAGCACGACCGCGTACGGCTTGCGGCGCACCGCTTCGGTCAGCTGACCGCCTTCGTCGTAGCCGACGTATCCCGGAGGCGCGCCGATCAGCCGCGAGACGGAATACTGCTCCATATATTCGCTCATATCGATCCGGATCAGCGCGCGCTCGTCGTCAAACAGCGCTTCGGCAAGCGCTTTGCTGAGCTCGGTCTTGCCGACGCCGGTCGGCCCGAGGAACAGGAACGAACCGATCGGCCGGTCCGGGTTCTGAATGCCCGCGCGCGAGCGCAGGATCGCGTCGCATACGCGGCTGACGGCGTCGTCCTGCCCGACGACGCGCTTATGCAGCTGGTCGTCGAGATGCAGCAGCTTCTGCCGCTCGCTTTCGAGCAGCTTGGACACCGGAATGCCGGTCCACCGCGCGACGATCTGGGCGATCTCCTCCTCGGTCACATGGTCGCGCAGCAGCGTGTGCTCGCGCGATTGCGCCTTTTCCTCTTCCTCTTTCAACTGCTTCTGCAGCCGCGGCAGCTCGCCGTACTTCAATTCCGCCGCGCGGTTCAGATCGTAGGCGTTTTCGGCGGAAACGATGTCGTTGCTGACCTTCTCGATCTGCTCGCGGAGCTGCTGCACCTTGCCGATCGCGGCCTTTTCGTTTTCCCAGCGCGCTTTCATCTCGTTGAACGAGTCCTTCAGCTTCGCAAGCTGCGCGCGAATCTCCTCAAGGTGCGCCTTCGAATGGGGATCGTCGTCCTGCTTTAAGGAGGTTTCCTCGATTTCAAGCTGCATGATCTTCCGCATGATTTCGTCCATCTCGCTCGGCATCGAGTTCATTTCCGTCTTGATCAAGGCGCACGCCTCGTCGACGAGGTCGATCGCCTTATCCGGCAGGAACCGGTCGGAGATGTACCGGTCGGACAGCGTCGCCGCCGCGATCAGCGCCGCGTCATGGATTTTCACGCCGTGGTAGACTTCGTACCGCTCTTCGAGCCCGCGCAGGATTGAAATCGTGTCCTCGACGGACGGTTCCGCAACCGTAACCGGCTGGAACCGGCGCTCCAGCGCCGCGTCCTTTTCGATGTACTTGCGGTATTCGTCGATCGTCGTCGCGCCGATGCAGTGCAGCTCGCCGCGCGCGAGCATCGGCTTTAGGAGGTTGCCCGCGTCCATCGCGCCTTCGGTCTTGCCCGCGCCGACGATCGTGTGCAGCTCGTCGATGAACAGGATGATCTTGCCGTCGCTCTTTTTGATTTCGTTCAGAACCGCTTTGAGCCGTTCCTCGAATTCGCCGCGATACTTCGCGCCCGCGACGAGCGCGCCCATGTCGAGCGCGAACAGCCGCCGGTCCTTCAGATTGTCCGGCACGTCGCCGCGCACGATCCGAAGCGCCAGGCCCTCGACGATCGCCGTCTTGCCAACGCCCGGTTCGCCGATCAGACACGGGTTATTCTTCGTTTTGCGCGAAAGGATGCGGATCACGCTGCGGATCTCGCTGTCCCGGCCGATGACCGGGTCGAGCTTATGCTCTTTTGCAAGCTCCACAAGGTCCTGCCCGTATTTTTTCAGCACGTCGTACGTACCCTCGGGGTTATCCGTATCGACCTGCCGGTTGCCGCGCACCTCTTTCAGAATGTTCAGGTACGCGCCGCGCTCGATTCCGTGCGCGCGCAGCAGCTTTTTCAGGGTTGCGTCCGCTTTTTCCATGAGTCCGAGCATCAGGTGCTCGACGGAAAGATACGAATCGCCCATGCGCTTCGCTTCGGTCTCGGCCTGACTCAACGCCTGGTTCAGCGCCGGCGAGGGGTACAGATTGCCCGTGCCCGCGCTGTAAGATGCCAATGCGCCGATCGCCTGCAGCGTGTCGCTTTTCAGCCGGCCGACGTCCTTTCCCATCCGCTCGAACAACTGCGCGTTCAGATCGTTTCCGTCGTCGATCAGCGCGTAGAACAGATGCGCCTGCTCCAGCTGCGTGTTCTGCCGTTCGGTCGCCAGATTCTGCGCCGCCTGGATCGCTTCA
This sequence comes from uncultured Eubacteriales bacterium, assembly GCA_902768795.1. Lineage (GTDB taxonomy): Bacteria > Bacillota > Clostridia > Christensenellales > CAG-138 > UBA3792. The sequence goes on along the minus strand of CACXMS010000002.1, from coordinate 24,707 downwards.
ATGCTCTTTTGGGTGAATTGGTTCGCGTTCATATTGCATGCCTCCCTTCGGGGTGGTTGATTTCCGTTTTTAGCACTCTCACTCCCCGAGTGCTAAAATAATCATATCACACTTTCCGGAATATGCAATGCCCTTTCGGAGGAGTTTGCTTTCCCGTCACAATCTTTTCAAAAAGGCGTAAAAAAGGCCGGGAACCCCGGCCGAAGGACGACGGATCAAAGATTGTCGAAGCAGTTTTCGGGCGGATCCGATAAGACGCCGCAACAGGCAAGCACGCCAAAGGATATCACCGCCTTGAGGGCTTCACGTTCTGATCGGGGCGAATGTCTCCGTCGATGCTCCCGTTTTCGCTCTCAAAAGCCCTGATCGCATTCCGGACGAGCACAAGGATATGGCTGTTCACCGAACGGCCTTCATAATCGGCGATATAGGCGATCTTTTTCAGCATTTCCTCTTCCATACGAATCGACACACTCTTTACGGCCATGACACAATCTCCTTTCAAATGGCTATATGGTGTGTTTATTTTATGTCTATAATGTGTTATAATATCCAAAATGGATATACCGTATATCTAAAGAATGTGAGGAAAAGCGTTTGATTGTTACTTTTTGCGGACATAGGGAGGTCTTTGATCCGGAGACCGTCGGCGTATGGCTGAATAAGACCGTCGAGGAGCTGATCCGCGAAGGCGCGGACTGCTTTTATCTCGGCGGGTACGGACAGTTCGACGCGCTTGCCGCGGCTGCCGTGCGAAAACAGAAAGAGCGGTCCCCGCGGATCCGCTCTGTATTGGTGCTGCCGTATCTTGACCGGAAATACGACGTTTCCGATTACGATGAAACGGTTTATCCTCCGATTGAAAGTGTGCCGAAGCGCTACGCCGTCTTACGCCGGAACGAGTACATGATCGACCGGTCCGACGTTGTGATCGCCTTCGTCACGCACAGCTTCGGCGGCGCTTATAAGACGCTTTGCTATGCGAAAAGAAAGCAAAAGAGGATTGTTCGATACGGTTGGTTATAGACTTTTCCTTATTCTACATATCCGATTTTTGAAACGCCAATCACACCTCTGCGAAGCATCGTGATACCTAAAGAATCCGGTTGTATGGATTCCGTTTCAAACGTATCAAACGCAAATGATTCCGGTTCAAATGTCTCTGTTGTAAATGTCTCGAACTCAAAGGTTTCCAAACCCATTTCTTTGATAATATCATCCGGCAGTTTATAATCTTGTTCAACAAGGCCAAATAATGTTACGCCTGTTTCCGTACAGAAGGAGAGAGCGGCTTTGTACCCGGCATTATATATAAATGTTCCAACTACTGAGCCGACAAAACTACCGAGCAAATAGCCAACAACCGGAAGCTCATGCAACACCACTTGCCCGACAGCGCCAAGAGTCAGTGAAGATGCCGAAACAATCATATCACGAATAAGTTCTGTGGACATTTCGGTTCTTGTTTTTTTTCCAATCGATACCTGATATGCATTTTTCATTGTGTTCATCGTCATTGCGACAATAGTACCGATTACGCCCGGATTGATTTCCTTTAATGCAATTCCAAAGGCGCCGGCCTTACAACATGTTGTTATCGCGGCTGCGACACTTCCACGAACGAAACCTTCTGAAGCACCGGTTACGGCTGCAAAACCAACTTTCTTAAACTGTTCAGCCTCGATTTCACCATTTTTAATAAGATAATCCACCGATTTGAAAATTTCAGGGCCGACTTTGAGAACAAGAGAAATAACGGCTGCAGACATGCCCGCCTTCAAAGACGCCTTGACCAACATTTCCATGTTCAATAATTCCGGCGCGGAAATGTCAGCAAATTCTTTTGCATTAAATTTTCCTTCCTTTGCCAATCCCGCCAATTTTTCCGCATCTTCTTTGCTCAGAGGGATCGATTCATTTCCGTCATTATCCGAAATCCGATCCCTCAACAGATTAAGCGTATCTTGATAACGCTTAACCTGATCCGGGCGCTTCACGCCCTCTGTTTTTATCTTGTCTTCTAGCCACTTTGCGGCAGATTTCAATTGATCTGTCGGAATAACTCTGATTTGCCCAGAGTAGATAGGATCATTTAGAACATCTTCACTTGTGTAATGCCGATCAGACAGATACTTATCGAGACTGTCTTTTCCGCCGTTATGTTCATACTCTTTAAAGCGTTCAAATATACTTTTTGCTTGCTGTTTCGCACTATCTACTGCGGTACTGTAATATTTTAGGCCGAAACTTTTTCCGAAATTGCTCGACACATCTACAGAGCCGAATTCATTGCTGCGGTCAACCAAAGCTCTGTGAGCAGATTCATTTGTTGCCGCGTTGATGTTGAATGTTCCGGCATGCCAAAACTCAGCAACATCCCCTTTGAGCTGTTTTATCGGAGTGTTATCGCCAAAAAATTTGTTGATACTGTCTTCCAACTTAGTTATTTCATCTTCAACAGAACCAACATATATTGCACGGTCTGTTCCAAAAGATCCGCCTTCAAAGGAAGAGACAACCGCCCCTGCTGTTTTTTGGAAAAAGTTATATCCGTCGCTAAAGCCTCTTGTCATAGCAACCCCTCAATTACACGCCAAGCCATGAGCCTAAATCATGCAAGTAAAAACTGATAACAAGACAAGAATATTGCTGATCTTCAATTTCCTTGCTTTTCACGACTGTATTCACATTATCGGATACTCTATTGAAGGTCGTCTTGCCAAGGTCCGCAGTCTTTTTGAAGACGGTCTTTGCTGCTTTCAAAGATAGAAGTGTTTTTAGCCCTTTCTTTTCATTGTTTTCAAATTTGGCATTTTCCTGTTGAACAGAATCGATGGTTCCCTCTTCGACTGCAATATCCTCTTGAAATTGTTCCTTTTCTTGCTTTGCCGGAAGCAGACGAACAGCTTCCGGCTGATTCCCTGCAATAAACACTTCTAAAGCATACTGATAGAAAGCATCGTATTCAGAGAATGGAATAAAATGGTCTACAAACAATGCGGCTTGTTTTCCAAGCCACCCATAATTCATACCATGTTCGGAGAACCGTTTCTGCATGTGTTGTCTTTTATCTTTATTGAGTTTTGAGTTTCCAATGAATAGAATGAACTGCTCGGACGAAATCTGTGCAGCGTTGGAAGAGTACTCTTTCTCCGTCCAAACCTGCGCGGCGGCAGAACCGTCTTTGATACCGATAACACTTCCTTCTTTATCATCTGTCCCGCTGATAAGCTGAGACAGAAAGTCTCCATAGCGGCGCAGCCTTTCTTCGCACACAATAACCAGTTTTTTCATCCCGAACCTCCTATCTGTCGATTTGAAATACTCATTTATTATACAATATTTCGCACATTTTCACAATGCCTTTTATGGGACAGTGAGAAGCTTTCGTTCCCGGGACGGAACAAATATGAAAAATGAAGACAGCACCTATGGGAGGAAGCCGAACGCTCGGGCGGGTTGACGTAAAAAGCGGACGTCAATGCATAAAGCACATTGACGTCCGTTGGAAACATAGGAGAGGCGGGGGCTTGCCTCTGTTTGCAAAGCTCCGTTTTCCCGTCCCGCTTTGTCAGTGCAGCAGGTCCGGATTGTCCTGCAGGTACTTTGCCTCCGCGCCGGTCATCCAGGCGGCAAGCGCCTGCAGCGCGTCGGAATTGATCTCCGATCCGGCGGGCGTCTGCACGATCGAAAGGCCGAGCAGGCCTGCGTTGTCGATGCGGTACGCCGCGGACAGATTGCGGAGCGCTTCGTTGTCAACCCGGTAGCCGAGCGCTTCGTATTCGGCGATCAGCGCTTCGTCCTTGAGAACGAGGCAGGACGCGCCGCTTGCAAGCGCCTTCAGAACGTCCGCGCGTTCGGCGGGCGAACCGGCCTCCGCCAATTCGTCCGCTTTGGCTTTTGCCGTTTCGTCGCTGATCAGAACGGTTGCGGGCAGATATCCGGTGTGCGCCTGGAAAAACGCCAGCACGGACGCGGTTTCGGCGTCGTCGATCACGACGGTGAAGTTCGGGTTTTCGGGGCCGGTCGCGGCCTTCTGACCGCAGGCGCAGCCGAGCAGCGCCAGTACCAGCACCGCAAGAATACTATACAAACCGATTTTCTTCATGGGAATCTCCTTTTTTATCCTGTTTTGCTATCATACCACATCGGCGATCGAATTTGCAAGTCCTATTCCGCATTTTCCGTGACGGAAAGCGTTCCGACGCCGTAAAAGCGAAACCGCGCGATCGCTTCGTCGTCAATCCGCTCGCCGGGGATCAGGATCGGCACGGCGGGCGGGCATCCGACGCTCGGCTCCGCCAGCACGCGGCTGCGGCAGTCCGAAAGCGGCAGCCGCGTTTTTTTTGAGAGCAGCGCTTCGCGCACGGACAGCACGCGCTCCCCCGCAAGAAACGGCGGCGGCGCCGTCCGGATCGGCGGCTTTTGAGGGAGTTCCCCGAAACGGTCTGTTATGCGGCATAGATCCCGGTCTGAATTTTGCGGGGAAAGCATGCAGACCAGATACTTTTGATCGCTGTATTCGGGCATAACGCCGCCGTCGGCGAGATGCTTTGCGAGCGCGGTTCCCGGATAGCCCGAAGCGTTCGCGTCGACCGTGAGCTTGAGCGGCTCGCGGCCGAACAGCGTCCAGCCCGCCGCCGCAAGCGTCGATTTGAGCGCTTCGACCTTCGGCAAAAACGCGGCAAGCTGCTCGGGATATGTTTTCAGAACCGCATTCAGCCGGTCGAGCGACTGCAGAATCAGGTAGGAAGGACTTGTGGAGCCGAACAGCGCGAGCGCATCCTTTGCGTTTTCGGCAAAGCCGTACCGGTCGTCTTTCGCAACATGCAGGTAGGCCGCGCCGGTAAGCGCCGGCAGCGTTTTATGCGCCGAGTCGCAGCAAATATCCGCGCCGAGGTCGATCGGATGGAGCGAAGGGGAAAGGAATTTCAGATACGCGCCGTGCGCGTTGTCGACGAGCAGCGGCACGCCGTACCGGCGGCAGACCGCCGCAATCGGGGCAAGATCGGGAATCTGCCCGAGATAATCCGGCGCGGTCAGATAAACCGCGCAAAAATCGCCCTGCCGGAGCATTTTTTCAACGGCTGCGGGGGAAACGGACACCGAAAGATACCCGTCCGCCGGCAGAAACACCGGTTCAAACCCGAGCAGCGCCGCGGCGTACAGAAACGTTTTGTGTACGTTCCGCGCGGCAAGCACCCGCGCGCCGGCCGGCGCGCGCGAAACGGCCATCGCCAGCATCGCGCGGATGCACAGCGACGAGCCCTCTGCGGAAAAGAACGTGTGCGCACCGAAATGCGTCCCGGCGATCCGTTCGCTTGCGCGGATGATCCCGTGCGCCTCGTACAGCGCGTCCGCGCCGTCGATCTCGGTGATATCGAACGGCTCGGGGCCGAGCAGCGGAACGCCCTTGTGCCCGGGCATGTGCAGACGCGCCGCGCCCGAAGCGGCGTATGCGCGGACAAAATCGCAGATCGGCGTATCAGTCATCGTTCTGCTCCGAAAGCTGTTCGTCCACGGCGACCATGATCGCGCATTCCATCCGCTTTTTGAACAGCTCGCATCCGTACCGGTAAACGCCGGTCACGCTGCCCGTCGCGTGGTACGCGTTCGCCGCGCATCCGCCCGAGCAGTACAGCCGCGCCCAGCAGTCGCGGCACTCGGGGTGCGCGTAGACGTTGCAGGCGGCAAATTCGCTCTGCACGGCCGTGTTGGTCACGCCGGTGTAGATATCGCCGAGCTTGAACCGCTCCTCGCCTACGAACTGGTGGCAGGGATACAGGTCGCCGGTCGGCGTGACCGCCATGTATTCGGTGCCGGAGCCGCAGCCGGAGATGCGCTTATAGATGCACGGCCCGCCCGAGAGGTCGATTATATAATGATAGAACGTAAACGGCCGACCCTCCCTGCGCCGCCGGATCATCAGCTCGGCGAGTTGTTCGTACTGCCGGCACAGGATCGGAAAATCCTCGTCCGTCAGCCGGTCGGGGCTGTCCTCGGCGCAGACGACCGGCTCCATCGAAAGCTCGGTAAAGCCGAGGTCGAGCATTGTCTGAATATCGTTCAGAAAATCGGGGTTTGCGTGCGTGAACGTGCCGCGCATATAGTAGTTCTTCCCGCCGCGCGCCGCAACGAGCTTCTGAAACTTCGGAACGATCTTTTCCCAGCTTCCGTTGCCCGTGTAGTCGACGCGGTACCGGTCGTGGATCTCCTTTCGCCCGTCAAGACTCAGCACGACGTTGCTCATCTCGCGGTTGCAGAAGTCGATCACGTCGTTGTCGATCAGCACGCCGTTCGTCGTCAGCGTGAAGCGGAATTCCTTGTGATGGATCGGCTCAAGCGTGCGGGCGTACGCCACGAGGTCCTTGACGACCTGAAAATTCATCAGCGGCTCGCCGCCGAAAAAGTCGACCTCGAGGTGCTTTCGCGTTCCGGAGTTTGCCACGAGAAAATCGAGCGCCTGTTTGCCGACGTCAAACGACATCACGGCGCGCTCGCCGTGGTAGCGGCCCTGCGAAGCGAAGCAGTACGCGCAGTTCAGGTTGCAGGTATGCGCGACGTGCAGGCACAGCGCCTTGACGACGCCTGCGGTGCGGCTTTTGAGCTCGCCCGCCATCGGCGCGAACGTATCGGGCGTAAAGAGCTGCCCGGCCTCCTTTAGCGCGAGGATCTCGTCATAGCACGCTTCGAGCTCATCCGGCATGAAGGTCGGATCGAAGGGATGCGCCGCGTGCAGCGCCGGCAGCAGTTCTTCGCGCGGGACCTGTTCGAAATGCGTAACGACGGCGTAGCCGGCGTCGTCCAGAACGTGAACCGCCCCGGAGCAGACGTCCAGCACGATGTTATAGCCGCCGAGTTGATAGGCGTGGATCATTTTGCCCCCGTATCGGAAAAATGCCGCGCCGAAGGCGCGGCATTCCCGTCATTGAAAATGTTATTTGGCGTTTTTGTTTTCGCACTTCTGATTCGCGATACCGCAGCTCGTCTTGCATGCGGACTGGCAGGAAGTCTGGCATTCGCCGCAGCCGCCCTTTTTCGCGCTCTCGCAAAGATTGCGGGTGTTGATCGTTTTGATATGCGTCATGGTACATTCCTCCACAATTCATTTCTTGCTCTATCTTAACAGAGCGGGCGCCGTTTGTCAATCGCCCCGCATGCTTCCGGCGGAAAAAATCCCTGCTTTCTTCGCAAAAGGGATCGCTTTTCTGACCGGATTATGCTATAATGACAAAAAGGAGGTGATCGAAATGCCGCTGTATCGGGATCGGCTGCAGGAAAAGCTGGCGGAAGCCGCAAAAGCCGTGCTTCCGATCCTTCTGATCGTGCTGATTCTGTCCTTTACGATCGCGCCGCTTCCGACAAGCATCCTGCTCGCGTACCTGTTCGGCGGGCTGCTTCTGGTCATCGGCATGGCGTTCTTTACGCTCGGGGCGGAAATCGCCATGGAACCGATGGGGCAGCGCCTCGGCACGCGCATCACGCAGACGAAAAAGCTTTGGATCATTCTTCCGCTCGGATTTCTGCTCGGAATTCTGATCACCGTTTCCGAACCGGATCTGCAGGTGCTCGCGGGGCAGGTCCCCGCAATCCCGTCCGCCGCGCTGATCTGGAGCGTGGCGCTCGGCGTCGGGCTGTTTCTGGTCGTTGCGCTTTTGAGAATGCTGTTTCGCGTTCCGCTGCGGGTGATGCTCTGGATTTTCTATCTTGCGACGTTCGTACTGGCGTTCTTTGCGCCGAAGGACTTCCTTGCCGTCGCGTTTGACGCGGGCGGTGTCACGACCGGTCCGATGACCGTACCGTTTATCATGGCGTTCGGCGTCGGCATCTCGGCGATCCGTTCCGACAGCCGGGCCGCCGAGGACAGCTTCGGTCTGATTTCGCTCTGCTCGGTCGGGCCGATCCTTGCCGTCCTGATCCTGAGCTTAATCTACAGGCCCGACAGCGCGGCCTATACCGCCGCCGCGGTTCCCGAAATCGACCATTCGATCACGCTTGCAAAGCTCTTTACCGAAGCGGCGCCGGCTTATCTGAAGGAAATTGCGATCGCCGTCCTGCCGATCGTCGGCTTTTTCGGTCTGTTCCAGATCATCTGCCTGCGGCTGAACGGGAAAACGCTGCTTCGAATCGGCGTCGGGCTCGTCTATACCTATATCGGTCTCGTGCTGTTCCTGCTCGGCGCGAACGTCGGGTTCATGCCCGCCGGCACATACCTCGGGCAAACGCTCGCGGAGAACGCAATGCGCTGGATCACGATCCCGATCGGCGCGCTGATCGGCTATTTCATCGTGAGAGCCGAGCCGGCGGTGTACGTTCTGATGAAGCAGGTCGAGGAGCTTACAAGCGGACAGGTCTCCGGGCGTTCGCTTCAGATCAGTCTTTCGATCGGCGTCGCCGCGTCGATCGGACTGGCGATGTTCCGCGTGCTGGCCGGGATCCCGATTCTGTGGTTCCTGCTGCCGGGGTACGGGCTCGCGCTGCTGCTGTCGCTCGTCGTGCCGAAGATGTTCACTTCGATCGCGTTTGACTCCGGCGGCGTCGCTTCCGGCCCGATGACGGCCGCTTTTCTGCTTCCGTTCGCCGTCGGCGCGTGCCTTGCGGTCGGCGGAAACGTCGTGACCGACGCGTTCGGCGTCGTTGCGATGGTTGCGATGACGCCGCTGATCACGATTCAGCTGCTCGGCATCGGGTACCGTCTGAAAAACACCCGCTTCTTCCGCCGCAAACCGGTCGAAGCGACCGTCGATCCCTATGCGATCATCGAGCTGTAAGGAGGGACTATGCTGTATCTGCTGTTTACGATTCTCGGCCGCAGCCGCCTGCCCGCGCTGGTCCGGCTGTACCGCAAGCATGATCTGAAGCTGCATCACATCACGCTCGGTCAGGGAACGGCGACGAGCGAAGTGCTGAACACGTTCGGTCTCGAACGCGGCGAAAAGGTCGTCTGCCTGACCGTCGTGACCGGGATGGTATGGAAAACGCTCAAGCGCGAGCTCATCCGCGTCATGCGGCTCGATATCCCGGGCACAGGGATCGCCTATACCGTGCCGCTGAGCAGCATCGGCGGCCCGCGCGAATTTTCTTATCTGACACAGGGACTGTCTTTCGAACGAGGGGAGGAATCCACGTTGCAAAAAACCGAACAGGAGCTTCTGGTTGTGATCGGAAACCAGGGGTATAACGATCTGATCATGGACGCCGCGCGCGAAGCGGGCGCCGGCGGCGGCACCGTGCTGCACGCGCAGGGAACGGGAACGGAAACCGCCGAGCAGTTTCTCGGCATTTCGCTTGCGTCGGAAAAGGATATCGTACTGATCGTCACGAAGACCGCAAAGAAGAACGCGATCATGCGTTCGATCATGGAAAAAGCCGGACTCGGAACCAAGTGCGGCGCGATCGCTTTTTCGCTCCCTGTGACGGATACCGCCGGGCTGACGCTTTACGAGGAGGAACCGGAGGAAGAATCCGCGCCCGCCGAAGCGTGATCGGAAAAGCCGCGGCAGTTTTTTCAAATTGTTTTCGTTTGACGGTGGAAAAACGCGCCGCGGGATGGTATGATAGGAAAGCGTTCCGGATCGGGGAACGCAATGAATAAGTCCGGGAGGACAGCTATGGGAAAAATGCGATTGACTGCAAACGCCGGCGGACCGGCGGAAGGATTCTGCCTGATCAAATCCGTGGCGACACGGACAGACGTCAAGGGCAGCGATTATCTGGATCTCGTTCTGGCGGACAGCGAAGGCGAGTGCGTTGCCAAGCTTTGGAATTACAGCCGCGTGTACCACGGCGAATTCGCGCCGAACGACATCGTGAAGGTGCGCGGCTCCGTGCAGATCTGGAAGGACAACGAGCAATTCAAGATCGACCGCATCCGGCTTGTTCAGCCGGAGGACGGCGTGGATATGAGTTTGCTGGTTCCGTGCGCGCCGTTCGATCCGAAAGCGATGTACGACGAGCTGTATGCGATCGCGCAGGGTTTTCAGAACGAGGATCTGAAGCGGCTCGTTCAGTATCTTCTGCGGGAGAACCGCGAGCAGCTTTTGCTGTTCCCCGCAGGCGTGAAGCTGCATCATGCGACGCGCGGCGGGCTGCTGCACCATACGCTCTCGGTCGTGCATCTGGCGCAAAGCATTGCGGATCGGTACCCCTGGCTTGACCGCGAACTGCTGCTGGCCGGCGCGACGCTGCACGACATCGGCAAGCTCGTCGAGCTCGATACCGGCGCGCTCGGACTGGCAGGCGCTTACACCGCAAAGGGGCAGCTGCTCGGACATATCAGCATCGGCATGTCGATGATCGCGCAGGCGGCCGAGGTCACGATGGTCCCGCCCGAAACGGCCATGCTGCTCGAGCACATGCTGCTTGCGCATCACGGAACGCCCGAATACGGCAGCCCGCGGCTGCCGATGATCCCGGAGGCCGAGGTGCTTTCGATCTGCGACCTTCTGGACAGCCGGCTGTATGAAATGCGGGCCGCGCTCGACGGCGTTGCCCCGGGCGGCTTTTCGGAGCGGATCTGGGCGCTGGACAACCGGCAGCTTTACCGGCCGAACGGAACGCAGGCATAAATATTTGCTCTTGCCAAGCGCCGACGCGTGTGTTATAATACGGTTCGTCGAAAGACGGGGAGCGAGTCCGGCGTCGCCGCGCTCCCCCAAAATAGGTACCTGTAGCTCAGCTGGATAGAGTGTCAGACTCCGACTCTGACCACCTAACCAGCCGATTTATGCAGAAAAAAGTGAATAAGTACCCGTAGCTCAGCTGGATAGAGTGACAGACTCCGACGCTGAAGGTCTACGGTTCCTGAAAATTAAAGATTTTATGCATATGTGCCTGTAGCTCAGCTGGATAGAGTGTCAGACTCCGACTCTGAAGGCCAGAGGTTCGAATCCTCCCAGGCACGCCAGAAAAGCCCCTAAAACACTACGTTTTCGGGGCTTTTCTTATTCCCATTTTATGACACATGCCATGACACACATTGTTTTCCATTTGCATACTCACAAATAAAATTTTTCGCCTTTTTTGCCTTCAAACTACCTTCTGTGACACATTTTGACACATTTTCTACATAAAACATTGTACTGATACGCACCATCTCGGACTTATTGGATTATCTTTTGCCATTCACATCTTCACAAAGAAACACCTAAATCTGCATAACCCTTTTTCGCAAGTATTACCTCACTCAAAGAGACCGCCTCCATATTTTATCTTCTGTTTCGACAAAATAATATATTATCCATTTTTTCATTTTCAAAATCTGTCTGACTATCCGTGCTATAGGTGAGGGGCAAAATTCAAAACTCCCTCTCCTTGACAACTGAATAGCCAGTTTCGAGTAACAGCATAATGATACTTCCGCCTTGAACGCTTCACAGCATTGGGCGGCCCGGCGGGATGCGGGGGTTCGAGAGAACATGCGCGAGAACGGCGGCTCGAAACGGCACTTTGACAAACAACAAAGCAAGAAAAAGGAGTGCAGACAAATGACAAAAGTTATCGCAGTTGTAAACCAGAAAGGTGGCGTCGGCAAAACGACCACAGCGATCAACGTCGGTGCAGGGCTTGCAAAGCATGGCAGAAGCGTTCTTCTGATCGACATGGACAGTCAGGGCAATCTGAGCCGTGGACTGGGATGTAAAGCAAAGCGCGGACAGCATACCATCAGAGATACGCTGATTTCGGTCGGCAACAACAATCTGACCAATCCGTTCAAAGGAATCGTAACCAATAAGTCTGAGCATTTGGATATCATGCCTGCCAACAGACAGCTTTTCGGCTTTGAGCGTTCTATGATCGAAAACGAGGATGCACCGTTCCTTCTGAATCGGTTTGTAAACTGTGTCCGCTCTCGATATGACTATATTCTGATCGACTGTTCGCCGAGTCTCGGCATTCTGACGCAGAACGCTCTTGTTGCGGCTGACAGCGTTATGATCCCGGTTGATCCGGAGTTTTTCGGGTTGGAGGGTGTTAAGGTAATCACTGATACCATGGAGCTGGTACGGAAAAACATGAATTCCGGCCTTTCTCTGGAAGGCATCGTAATCACGCGCCGGAATAACGTCTCCATCGCAAAACGCACCAACGCAGAGGCGCTTCGTCAGAAATTCGGAGATAAAGTGTACAAGACAGAACTTCCTTCTTCTGTGAAGGCGTCTGAAGCTGCCGCCTGCGGCATGAGTTTGCTTCGGTATCAGAGTTGGAATCATCTGGCAAAAGCATACGCAAGCCTTGTAGAAGAGGTGCTTGCGAATGAGCGACAGTAAGGCGACAGACAAATACACCGCCATGTCCTTTGAGGCGATGTACGGTGTAGATGAATCGGAACCAGATGGCAGGCCGTTAGAACTGGACATTGATTCGCTCCACCCTTTTCCAAACCAACCGTTTCATCCTTACAAAGAAGATGAAATGGACAAAATGGTCGAAAGCATTCAGGAAAACGGCGTTATCTCTCCGATCATTGTCCGTCCGAAAGAGAATGGAACGTATGAAATCATCTCCGGTCACAACCGTGTAGAAGCGTGTCGCCGCGCCGGTATCACGCAGATTCCAAGCTTTATCCGCGAGGTTGACGATGATACCGCCGTAATCCTAATGGTAGACAGCAATCTTAGGCAAAGGGAGATGATTTTGCCAATTGAAAAGGCAAAAGCGTTTGAAATGAAGATGGCAGCAATTAAAAGGCAGGGTCTTCGTCGAGATCTTTTAACTTCTGGTCAAGTTGACCAGAAGTTAAAAGGTTCAACATCTAGAGATATCGTTGCAAAGGAATCGGGTGAAAGTTCGAAGCAAGTTCAACGTTTCATCCGTCTTAACAAATTAATACCATCATTACAGGGTGCTGTAAATGAAGGAAGACTTGCTTTTAATCCCGCCGTTGCTATTTCTTATCTCGACCCGGCAGATCAAGCAATTGTTCAAGAGGTCATGGAGCGAGAAGAAATCTCTCCCTCTTTATCCCAAGCAACAAAGCTCAAGCAACTTGCAAAAGAGGGTTCAATCAACGACCAACGTATCGATGAAATTCTGACCGTCGAAAAGCCCATGTACGAAACCATCACGTTCCGGTTCAATACGATTGAAAAGTTCTTCCCTGCCGGCACGACCGGCAAACAGATGGAACAGAAGATCTATGAGTGGATGGAACAGTATCGACGGAAATGGCAAGCAAGAGAGGAAAAAGCACAGGAGCAGGAGCGATAACGGATATGAAGCATACTCCAGTAAAACCGATGGAATCAGATGATCGTATGAGCTTCAACCACGCGAACCGGTTTCTCAGCACAAACGGGTATCTGTTCGGTACGCAGCCGAACGTTACGCGACTCGCCGGAGAAGCGCAGAAGCTGGCTGCAGAGATGGATTGCTCGTTCTCGCCGGATCTTCGGAGGTTATTTATCGCCTGTGAGGATTCTGGCGAGTACGAAGCCTGTTTCACGATCATTCGATTTCTATATCGACAATGGCACGTCCGAATGCCGAAAACAATTCGGGCATTTGCAGCAATTCCGGAGGTATGGAAGGAGTTCCTCCGTATCACCGCGGAGCAGGTGAATATCCTCCTTGCCTCCGATCCGGAAGGAGATTCGTTTCCGTAGGGAAGCGATCAGTACCCCATGTATTTCACAACAGGAAAACACCAATTCTACGAACACCTTATGCAACAAGTCCCGAACTTCGACAAACGACCGCGAGAGATCAAAGATGAATCGTGCCTCGTATGTCCGGGATTGAACAAAAGAACCGGCAAATGCAGATTCTGCGAATGCCAATATGAGAAACAAGCTTCCGGCTCCACGTCGGAAGTTATTTTTTAACCAAAGAAAGGAAGAAATATGAAGCGAACTCTCTTGAAACTCCTGGCACTTTCGTTGTGCCTCATCACGCTGTTTTCGTTCATTCCGGCGAAGACGGCGTCCGCGGATTCTGGTGATACCGTCACCATTGAATCCCAGACCAACTCCGCTTTCGACTATTTGGAATACTATTCCAATGGCAAGTGGAAAGATTTGAATACGCCCAAGCACTGGATCGAAAGCACCGGTCAGGTATGCTACTGTATTGAGCATACAGACGGCAACCCGCATGGTGCGACATACACCGCGGCACCGCCTTCTTCCGTGTTCTCTACCAGCACACTGCAGGGATTGCAGACGATCCTCATGTATGGGTATCCTTGCAACACACCGGACGGCTTTACGGAAGATGAAGCGAGACAGGCGACGGCAAATGCGATCCGCTTCTGGCTCTCTGAAAACGGCGAACCCGGCTCGTACAGCTTCACCAACCGTAAGACACATCCGAATGCGATCCGTGCAAAGACCGGCTACGAACACGTTTTGACATGGGCAGATGAACTGCTCCAAATGGCGCGCGACCATAAGACACTCAGCCACAGCATCGAGTTCACGCCGTCCGCATTGACGCTCACCAAGTCCGGCACGAACTTCACCGGAAAGACGACGGTCAAGCTGACCAATATCAACAGCGGCTATACGCTGGATACGTCCGCTCTTCCCTCCGGTGTGACTGTCACGGGATATACCGGCACGAAGAGTGAACAGCTCACGATCACCGCTCCCGCAAGCGCGGCAGGCAAGACGTTCACGATCTCGGCAACCGGTAAAGACACGAGATCTCTGGATAACATCACCGCGTATGTTCCGTCCAATTCCTCGCTGCAGAAGATCTTCCTCTGTGCGACTACCGCGCAGGTTGTCGCAACCGCTAGCTTCGGTGTAAACACCCCGGCGCTCGGTGCATTGAAAATCAAGAAGGTCGGCGACGACAGTACCCCACTGGCAGGCGTCAAGTTCGGCATCTATAAGGATGCCAACTGTTCGCAGAAGGTTACCGAAGTCACCACCGGAAACGACGGTACGGTGACCGTCAGCGATCTGGATGCGGGAACATACTACGTCAAGGAACTGTCCACGGTCAGACCGTATGTGGTGGACGGTCTCGTTCACTCCGTCATTGTCGTAGTAAGTGAAACAACTACGCTTGAACTGGAGAACGAAACGGCTAAAGGCGCGATCCGCGTTCTGAAAACAGCGTATGTACTGACCGGAACGACGGCATCCAACACGGAATACGGTCAGCTCCACTCCCCGAAGTACGAGGTCAAGGGGCTTCCCGGCTGCGTCTTTGAGGTGAAGGATTCTACTGGAAAGGTTGTTGCCACTCTCACCACAGATGAAACCGGCACTGCCGAAACGCCGCTGCTGCCGTTCGGAACATACACCGTACAGGAAACGGCAACGGTCACCGGCTACGATCTGGATGCGTCGATCTATACAGTGACGCTTGCATACAAGGATCAGAACACTCCGATTGTGTACGCAGAGGTCTCCGCTACCAACAAGCGAATCCCCGGCTCGATCAAGATCAAGAAGACCTGTGAGTTCTTCGATACTGAGACTATGACCTTTAAGGTCGGCCCGCTTGCCGGTGCAGTCTTCGGTGTATATACCGCAGAGACGATCAAGGTCATCCCGAAGAACACGCTGGTTGACATTCTGACCACGGATGAAAACGGTGTGGCGACATCCGTCACCACGCTGCCGTTAGGCAAATACTACCTCAAGGAGCTGAAAGTTCCGGACGAAACGATCCATCTGATCGAGGAATCCTTTCCGGTAACCGTTAGCGGCGCAAACACGCAATACTTCAAGAACCCGATTGAGAACGAGCGTTTCAAGGGGAATATCGCAATCTGGAAAGAAGACGATTCTAATCCCGGACGTATGCTGGAAGGAGCGCAGTATGAGATCCGCGACAAGGATGGGTTGCTTTACTGCACCATGACTACCGACAAAGACGGCTATGCCTGCTCAATCGATCTTCCGGTCGGAACGTATTACGTGAAAGAGGTTGTGCCACCCGCGGGCTTTATCCTCTCGGATGAGGTCATCGAAGTGGAGATCACGACCGACAACAAGGCAACGATCGTGTTTGAACGCACGAACGAACAGACACATATCGTTCTGCATAAGACGGACCTTACTACCGGCAAGCCCGTGTACGAGGCGGTCATTAAGATCACGAACTCCGCAGGCAAAGTGATCTTTGAGGACACCACTGATCTGAACGGTGAGATCATCCTGTACGAGCTACCCGCAGACACTTACACGTTCCAGGAAACGGTTGCGGCAGACGGTTTCACGCTGAACCCGGAAACCTTCACGTTCACGGTTGACTACTATGGCAATATCACCGGTACGACTGAGATTACGGATGAGCCGATCTGCCTGCAGATCAACAAAATCAACCTCTACACCGGACAGCCGTTTGCAAACGTTGAATTCCGGCTGATCGACTCCGAAGGTCAGACGGTGCGCACAGTGCTTTACACCCCTGAACCGGAAGAAGCCGCAGGAGAAGAAGTTGTGAAACGCGGTGCCGCAACGGCGGAAGCTCCTGCGGAGGAAGCCGCTGAAGAACCGGTTGCTGTTACGACGAGATTCCGCGTCTGGGCAAAGGATGGTGATGACACCTTCTTCACGGATGAAAACGGTTTTGTTGAATTCCGCTATCTCCCCGCAGGAACGTACACGCTTGAGGAGGTCTATCCGACCGGTTATATCGGGCCGGAAGTGGTTACTTTCACACTGACTGACAAAGACGGTGTATCCGATCCGAAGGTCGTAACCGTTGAGAACTGTCCTACCGGACTGAAGATCATTAAGGTGGATGCAAAGTCCGGCAACCCGCTGGCAGGTGCTGGCTTCTGTTTGAAGGTCAAGGGCGAAAGCGACTTTGAGATTCTGAAGCTCCGCAAGGAAGCGGACGGCAGCTTCTTCTACGATCCTAAGGGCACGATTACGGATATGATTACCGATGGAACCGGCGAGCTCGTAATCTACGGCTTGCCGCTCGGCGAGATCTGGATTGAAGAAACCGTCACCCCGGACGGTTACTTCCCGATTTCTGCACAGAAGGTTGAGCTGACCCGCGAGAACACGAACAGCGAGCCGCTGACGTTCCGAATCGAAAACCACAAGTTCGTCAAGCTCGGTATGGATAGTGATTGGTGGGAATTCCCGGCGCTTTGCTCCGGCGTTCTCCTTCTGCTCGGCGGGCTTGTCGCTGCGGCGATCATTGTCGCAAAGAAGCGCAAGAGACTCAGAGAGGAGGCGTAATATATGACCCCGAAAGTTATCATTGCTATCGTGCTTGTCGCGATCATCATCGGCGGCTTCATCTTTCTGCAGGTCAGAAAGAAGAAAAGTGACCGCTAAAACGGATAACGGCAACCCGCTGCTTCCCCGCGGCGGGTTGCTGCATTTATCAGGCGAGAAAAGGAGTGATGCTCATGAGCAATAGGCGTACAGATCGCCATGTAATCTGGAGCAATGTCAACCTTGATTATGAGGACTGGAAAGCCGATCTGGAAAGCGAATATCCCGATCTCTCCGAAGATGAGCGATATGAGCTTATGTATCAGCTCAATGCCGATTATCTGGACGATGAGCGCATCAATCTGAACGTCCAGCTTGATGAGCCGATCTTGGTCATCGCAGATCTCGGTCTTTGGAACGGTCGCGTTTCCGGTTACAAGGAAATCTCGTCCGGCAATATCCGAGACTGTTTGTATTCCGAAGCAGATCTGACCGAATGGTTCGTCGATCACAACGGTGATATGCGCGCAGATGCGATCCACCATGACGGAACAAACCACTATCTCTACAGAGCGTACAAGAACGGCGCATCACACGAGCAGCGGGAGAACTTGAAGGAGAAGATCTACAACGGTACGGCTACCCGCAGCGATATTACGCGCATCACCCGACGCATCGGAGACGAAATCGCAAGAGTATATGGCTTTGATATCCGACGTCTGCGTCCCCCACAGGAGCTAAGGAAACAGCGATCCGTTCCGATACGATCATGTTATGAAGAAAGCAGATAAAAGGAGAACATATGAGCTTTTACGCAACTTTTGACGCTATGATTACGGTTCCCAAATCCGTAGATAAGGAAGCGATCATTGAAAGGATAAAAGACGCTTTTGATATTCCCGAAGTATGGACAGACGACAAGACAGAAAGCAGCTTTGACCTCTGGTTTGGCGAATATGCCAAATATGACGAAGACAGTATCTATACCTTCCTTGCAGAGATTGAACCGTACACCATTTCCGGGGAGATCACATATACCGGTGAAGATGCCTCGAACTGGCGTCATGTATTCGATTCGGAAACCCATCAATGGATGGAACAGGAAGGATATGTCGCATACCGAGAGGACGGGAAAACAATTCATGAAAGTATGGCATTTCTTGAAGAACTTGCCAAACAGACTCGCGAATTACTTTCTGCCGGTACATCTGAGCCGGAAAGGTAGGTGCCGACATGAACAGCGTAATCACAAATCAGTTTCCACCTATCCTATCCGTCCGTGACCTGATATGCGCTTTGAACCTGACAAATTACAGCTTGTCTGTACTGGAAAAAAACGAATCGTTCCCTTTCATTTTGATCGGGAATCAGCGGTTTGTCCTCCGCGACAGCTTGCTGGAATGGCTGAAAGCGCATGAACAACCACAATTAAGGAGGGATGCCAATGGATCTTGAAATATGGGACATTCTCCCGAACGAACAACTCTATACCTATTCCCAGTCTACGTCGATTGAATCGAGGTCTGGTCTGATCGGGCATCTGCGCGCAGATATGGACACTGACGGCAACGGGTTCTTTACCACATGGGACGATCACAATACAGAACTGAAAACGCAGGCATTCAAGGACGAGTTCGACGAAGTAATCCGAGCTCTGCGCTTTGACCCGGAATATGATGGGATTCTCAAGGATCGAAACGCACTTGCGAGATACTGCTACAGCCATCCGTCCTGCCAAATGGCTGACGGACGCAGCTTCGGTCTCCGTGTGGATACGGATCAGTATTCGTATCTGTGCCGCCTGAATCCAAACAAAGGCGAGTATAACGCCTATATCTACGCATACAAGCGGGAATGGCTCGACCAGCATCTTTCGGAAGCGCAGAAAGGTATCCGGTTCATTGATTCCCGTTATCACGAGCTGTTCCGCATACCGGACGGCGGCAAGATCCGGATTCGGCACAAGAACGGGTCTTCGGCGGAGCGTGTCTGCCGGTATATCGACGACTATCACGCAGAGATCGGCGGCAGCTTGTACCATATCTGCGAGTTTGCCGAGCAGATGGAATACCAGGGCAACACGGTTGAGCCGGTAGGACAGCCGCTTTCAAAGCCCGGAAGGGAGCACCGCGAATATGAAGGTACTTCGCGTTGAGCAATATAAGCCGCCGTTTGTGAAAGAAATCGATCCCGGTCTGGAATCGCTGCAGAGCGAAGTCGAAGGAACCGTACAGGCGATTTATCCGTATGCTGATCCCGTGGCAATTCTTTGCAACGACGACGGTAAGCTGCTCGGAATGGAACTAAATCGTGCGTTGCGGGACGATGACGGCGAGATATTCGATGCAATCGCCGGACCGTTTCTGATCGTCGGACTCGGAGACGAGGACTTCATTTCGCTTTCAGACAATCTGATTGAAAAGTATCGGGACATCTTTGCACAGCCGGAGGTATTCATCCGAACCAACAGCGGCTTGCTTGTTTTGCCGTATGTGACGGATGAGTTCACGTTCTCCAGCGGAGATGAAATGGAGAGATGATACATGAACAATATCGAAATCTACAACATCAAGGAGCGCTTCCCCGTTGGGGACAAAGGCGTTGTTTTGCTTGAATATCCGACTATGCAGAAGCGCTTTGCAATCTGTTTGTACGATCAGCGCAATCCCGATCAGCTATATGGTCGCGTTTCCGAAACCTCGGAGCAAGCCGCATATCGCATCTATCTCGAACGCTGTGATACGCTTGTGGAACAGCATGAGCAGAAAACCGGACTTCAGTTTCCGCTCCCTGCCTCCTGCATGGCTGTTCTCACCTCTACCGGCGATCTGGTCAATATCCGTCGCGGCATGACGGGCTACTATCCGTCCGATTGGAATGTGCCCGGCGACCGAAAGCGAAACGAGGATACCGCAGCGTTCCATAACGCACAGTATGAACTGACGAAAGCGCAATGCGCCGCTATGGTCTGCGGCAGCATGTTCGGTTGGGATGTGCCCGGCGCGAATCCCGCGACGTATGACGAGAACGGGCAGTTCAAATCCACAACCCGTTTACTGGATGCACGGATGGAAGAATTCGACTGTGTCGAGCTGTTCGAACATCCAGCCCTGTTTCACAACTGCCGGATTGATCCCGCTTCTGTTCCGGAGGGCATCTATCGATATGAAGTCCGGGAAGACGGCGAGGATGGGTACGCCTGTGAGATTGCAAAGCATATTGCGGTCAATCACATGGGAACAATTCTGACCGATCAGCCCGTGCCGCTGAACGAGGACGGATGCTATCTTCTCGGAGAGTATGATCTGAACTTCGCTCCGGGCGGGCAGATGACGCTGAAAGACTATATGAACCGCAATAAAGAACAAACGAAGGACAACTTTGAAAGATAGGAGGAATGCCATGCATGGCAACGAAACTGGAACGTATTTCGCGCCTGGCACTTGACGCCACATTGTCCGTCGCCTCCTCGCCCGATCATTGGAAAGCGTTTCTGGATTCCGCTGCATGGCTCTATAAATACCCGTTTCGGGATCAGGTGCTGATCCATGCGCAAAAGCCCGAAGCGACCGCCTGCGCGGAGATCGGAATGTGGAACGAGCGACTGCACCGTTGGGTCAACAAGGGCGCAAAGGGCATCGCGCTGATTGACACATCAGACGAAAAGCCGCATCTGCGGTATGTGTTCGACGTATCGGACACGAACTCCCAGCAGAACACCCCCTTGAAGCTGTGGCAGCCGACACAGGAGATGCACGCTCGGATCTCGGAAGAGCTGGAGAACAGCTTCGGCGATCTTGGAGGTGTGAGAGATCTGACCTCTGCGGTATTCGGAACAGCACTGAACGCTGTCATGGATAACCAGAAGGATTACCTCGACGCCCTTCTGAAAGAACTCGGCGGCAGCGAGCTGTCCGGGACGGACGGTGTGGATGTTACCTTCCAACTGTTGCTCGGCGTTTCCGTCGCGTACACGGTATTGAAACGTCTCGGCTATGACGCCGACATATACCTGACCGACGATGATTTTGAGCCGATCACGCAATTCAATACGATTGAAACGATATCACGGCTCGGAGAAGCGACGAGTGATATTTCCGAAATGATCCTACGCCAGATTGAGCGTAGTGTCCGGCAGATTGAAAAAGAATCCCGCGACATCCTCGCAAATGAAAACACAATCGGCGATAATGCAGGTGAAAAGAACAGCGAAAGGAGCAAAAGCGATGGAACTGACCTACACACAAGTCGGGAACGTACAGATCCCGAACCTGGTTCTCGATCCCGAACTGACGGGATCGATCGGCAAGTACGGACGGATGCGGAAACGGTATCTGGAGGAAAAGAAGGACGGAACACTGACAGCGCTCGTGCTGTCGGGCAAGCTCACACAGCACCTTCTGGCGATCAACGATCTCTGCAAGGAGCAGATCGAAGTGCTGACCGGAAAGATGGCGCAGGCGGAGGGCGTAACGGAACAGCTCAAAGCGACCGATCAAATGACGTGGGTACAACGGATGAACAGCATTCGCAGCCGCGCCGAGGAGATCGTAACGGCGGAGCTGATCTACAACTGATCGAAGGCGCAGACGAAGAAGCGGTGGAAGAAGCTTTCCCCGCTTCTTTGTTTGATAGTCCAGAACAGGAGCAGCAATTCAAGAGGGATGTCAAGCGGACGAAACCAACGACGCCGCAGATGTCCCTTTTTGATTTGCAGGAGATCACGCCGGAGACAGCAAGCACCGGAACATTTTCCTTGCGCTATTCCCAACAGGTGATTGACGAAGCGTTGACGATCGGCGCGAACGACAAGAACAGTCGGCTGATCATTTGCGCATACTTTGCAAAGGATCACACGCCGGAGGAAAACGCTGCGTTTCTGAAAGAACACTACGGCACCAACGGCGCGGGGTTCTATTTGAACGACCGGCAATACGCCGTTTGGTACGACGCGGACGGTTTTCGCATCTCTGCCGGAGACACCGTACAAGGCGGCATGACCATGACGCTTTCATGGGAGGAAGCCGCAAAACGAATCCGGGAGCTTTTGGATCTCGGTCGCTTCTTGCCGCAGGAGGAGCTGCTGCGCGTCAATGTGTTCGAGCGTTCGGAGCTTGCCGAACATCTGATCTTTACAGCGCGCGATCTCAGCGAAGAAGGACGAGAGCAAGGTCTGCTTCCCACCTTCACAGCGTTAAACGGTGCATTTGACAATGAGCGTGATCAGATCATGTCGAACATGGATCAGCCCGATTCGCTGCAGGCATTGATTGACGAATGGAAAGTCTTTGCCGAAGCACACAAGGAAAACCCCGATCTGCTTCGATTCCGATTCTATCGTCCTTTGCGTCTGCTGCGTCAACTTGAGGACTTGCAGCGGGAACCGATCCGTTTCTCCGTTGCAGAGGACTACAATCCGCAGCGGCGTCAATTCATTACCTTAGACGAAATCGACAAGCTGCTGCGCGGTTTTGACACCGAACGCGGATCAGAGCAACGGCTCGAAACCTATGCATTTTTTCTGACACATTCCGACAGCAAGGAACGAGAAAAGCATCTAAGGAATATCCACGGGGAGCACTACGGATTCCTCGCCGGAAATGATCAGGGTGAGTTTACGTCCAAGGGCGTTATGTTCAGCCACGGCGATCTGTCCAAGCCATACGCGAAGATCGAGTGGAACTGGACAAAAGTACGGCAGCGCATTGAAATGCTGATTTCGCAAAACCGCTTTCTATCGCAAGAAGATCGGGCGTATATGCCCGAATATGAGAACAAGCATCTTGCCCGCACGATTGTGTTTGCCTTTTTAGATGCGCCGGATACTTACGAGCATCCATTCTCCAAGAATCCAATCGGGAATTACTGGGAATGCGTTGCAGAGGTACAGAAGCAACTGACCGATCCCATTCGTGTCAACGTAATCCTCAATACGCTCATGTCGCTGGAAGCCAATACGCTTTCCACTGATCGCGGATATGAAGATCGACACCAAGCTGTGCAGAATCTTACCGCATACCGTAAAGGCGAGTTTTCTCTATTTGGAGAGAAACGCGAACCGATCCCTGAGCCCACGCAAGAGAGTGAACTGGACAAAGCGAAGTGGCTGATCAATACCTATGCAATCGAAACATTCACATCCGAAGCAGACCTGTCCGATCTGTCACATATTCCGTTGGGATTCACAACGAGCGAACAGAATGGATATGACGTCGGTTTGTATGCGGATTTGAATGCGTACCGGATTGTCTACACCGTCGCGGACAAACCCGTAAAAACGCTTCAAGCGGCATCTCTTTCGGAGTTGAACGAGTATCTGACCTCGCTCGATTTCGACGCAATGGTGGATGACGCGATCACCGCTTACGAATTGGAACCGGATGTGCCGGAAGAATCTTCCGTTCTCTATCGCCCGTATGCCGTGGACGATACCGTTTATCTGGACGGCACGGAGTTTCGGATCACGAACGTGACATCCATGCACGTCGAGATGATCGATCCGACGATCCGATACCCGATCTTTCGCACTGAGAGCAAAGCGAACTTTGAACGGCTGTTGAAGGAGGATCAGCGGAATGCGATGTTTATTCCACCGGAACAGCAACCCCAAGAACCGGTACAAGAGGAACTCCCGACTGTGGAGTTACCCCCTGCAGCGGTGGAACAGACCAAAGAAGCCGAGCCGCAGGAAGAACCTGTCAAGCTGCACAGCATTGTCATTGACCTTCGCCCTTCATGGGAACGTGAGTTCCAAGAACCGGAGCCGCAGCAGACGCAAAAAGCGCCCGCTGTGATCAAGCGAATCGACTTTCGAATTACAGACGATCATTTGGGAGAAGGCGGCGCGAAGACGAAGTTTCGGAGAAACGTCACGGCGATCCGAACGCTCAAAGCGATCGAAGCCGAGAACCGTCTTGCGACGCCGGAAGAACAAGCCATCCTTTCGCAATACGTCGGTTGGGGCGGTCTGCCGGATGCATTCGACGATTCCAAAGAGCAATGGCAGAGCGAATACGCCGAGCTGAAAGAACTTCTGACCGATTCGGAATACGAATCAGCACGGGCATCCACGCTGAACGCACACTATACCTCCCCGGTCGTCATCCGGGCCATGTACGAAGCAATCGGCAACATGGGCTTTCAGACGGGCAATATTCTGGAGCCGTCGTGCGGGATCGGCAACTTCTTCGGAATGTTGCCTGAAAACATGGCGCAGAGTAAGCTCTACGGCGTGGAACTGGACGATCTGACCGGAAGGATCGCAAAGCAGCTCTATCAGAACGCAAACATTCGCATTGAGGGCTTTGAGGAATCCGTCTATCCCGACAGCTTTTTCGATGTAGCGATCGGCAATGTCCCATTCGGCGATTACAGTCTTTCAGACAAGCGATACGACAAAAACCATTTTCTGATCCACGACTATTTCTTTGCAAAGGCATTGGACAAGGTTCGCCCCGGGGGCGTGGTCGCGTTCATTACCTCCAGCGGTACGATGGATAAAGCGAATCCGGCTGTACGCAAGTATCTTGCACAGCGCGCGGAGCTTTTAGGCGCGATCCGGCTTCCGAACAATGCGTTTCG
>CACXMS010000001.1 GCA_902768795.1 uncultured Eubacteriales bacterium | reverse complement strand
GTATATCAACGCCGATAATACCTTCCGCGTGGCGTATGACTTTACGGCGGACAACATGGACATCGAGGCCGAGACCGGCACGTGGGAGCGTGTCTCCGATACCGAGCTGGTGCTGCATGCGGCGGACAAGGACATCCCGGTGACGCTCGCGGACGGCAAATGGTCTTGCGTATATCAACGCCGATAATACCTTCCGCGTGGCGTATGACTTTACGGCGGACAACATGGACATCGAGGCCGAGACCGGCACGTGGGAGCGTGTCTCCGACACCGAGCTGGTGCTGCATGCCGCAGATAAGGACATCCCGGTCACGCTTGCGGACGGCAAATGGTCGTGCGAAGTGACCGAACCGAACACCGGAACGGTCTGCCACCCGAGCATTGAGGTTGGCATGACTGCCGCTGTCGCGACCGTATCGCCCGAGAACGGCATGGAGCTCTACGAACTTGCGGACTTCTGGCTGGGCTGCCATGTGTATATCAATGCAGACAATACCTTCCGCGTGGCGTATGACTATACCGCAGACAACATGGACATCGAGGCCGAGAACGGCACATGGGAGCGCATCTCCGACACCGAGCTGGTGCTGCATGCGGCGGACAAGGACATCCCGGTCGTGCTCGCGGACGGCAAGTGGTCTTGCGAGGTAACCGAAAGCAATACCTTCACGGTCTGCCATCCGAGCATCGAAGCGGGAGAAGCTGCTGCGGAACCGGTTGCGCAGCAGCCCGAAGCCGTGACATATATGGTGGTCTTCACCGAGCCGGACGGCACGTATTACGGAGCCGTTGAGACGACCGACGCGAGCGTGATTCCCGAAATCGAACCGCCGACCAAAGAAGGGTATCGGTTCGCGGGGTGGCAGACGCGGCCGGACGTCACAAAGGACGATCTCGTGCTCGGCGTATCCCCGTATGAAGTTCCGCTCGGCGCAAGCAGTCTGTACGGCGGTGCGGGTACGGCGATCACCGATCTCGAATCTTTGAGCGGCACGATGCTGCTGCTGTATCCGCGCTGGGTTGAAGCGACCGAGATTCACTCCGTCGAGGAGCTCAAGGCCATGAAGGACGACCTGTGCGGCTGGTATGTGCTGGCAAATGACGTCGACCTCGCGGGCGAGAATTGGCAGCCGGTCGGCAAGTATTTCTCGAACTACGAGACCGTCAACGCACCCTATTGGACATATTCGTTCCGCGGCACCTTTGACGGCGCAGGGCATGTGATCAAGAACCTTACGATCGCCGTGGACGGCTGCAAGGCCGATCTGACGGGCTTTGAGAATGCCGCGGTCTGGCGCAACGACGGCGAATCGCTCGGCGGCGAGGTTGCATTCTTCGGCTCGACCGCAAAGGCGACGATTGTGAACGTGATCTTCGAAAACGCGTCCGTGACCGTCACCTCGGACAACGACGCAACGCCGTATGTCGCAGTCGTCAACGGCTTCGATCTGGGCAGCACGATCCAAAATGTCACCGTCAGCGGCGCGACCGTCACCGTGACGGCAAACGACGCTTCGATGGAATCGCGTGCAAGCGCTTGGGCGGCGGCGTCTGCATTCATTGCAGGCGGCTGGAGCACGACGATCGAAGGGTGTGCGGTGAACGACGCGGCGGTGACCGTCAACGGCACGCTGACCAAGGCGCACGGTGCGGAATACTACATCGGCGCTATGCTCGGCGAAGGCTATGCCTTTATGGACGGCAACAGCGCGACCGGCAAGGTGACCGTCGATATCAGGGATGAAAGCACCGCCGAAGCGGATGCAGCCCTGATCGTCAACGTCGGCGGCATGGGCGGCACCAACACCACGCAGGCGAACGGCACCTATGCGACCGAGATTGCCGTGAAGGTGCAGAAGCCGGTCGGCGAGGCGGTCGTTTCGATCGGCGGCCTCACGGGCTCGCAGCGCTATCAGCTTGCGGAGAACAATACGGTCGAGGCCGCAATCACGACCGACTGTGCGCTCGATCCCGCAAGCGGCAAGCTCTTTGTCGGCTCGGTCATCGGCAGCACCAACGTGCCGTACTGCATCGTGCAGATGATCTTTGCCGAACCGAACGGCATTACCTATTCCGGCTGCAGAAACAACCGAACGAACGTAACGCACAACGGTGAAGCGGTGACGCTCACAAAGGGTGAAACGCTGACCGTCGGCGGCGAATTGCTCGCCTATATCGCCAACGGCGACATCGAAGCGGACGGCGTGACATACGCTTCCAACATCGATGCTGTCATCGCCGAATACGGCTCCGCGGTTCCCGCTGCATTCCTGCAGAAGTGCTTAATCGTGCTGATCAACGATTGATTCCATATCTCCTCCTCTCGGGGGGCTGACGCTCACATGCATCGGCCCCCGACACTTTTTTCTCGGAAACCATTTCATTACTGCTGTGCGAAATATCTTACGAAAATGCAATACACAAGTCTCGGCGTTTGCTATACTGATGATCGGAAGAAACGAACAGGAGAAGATTTCATGGATATCGAACGGCTGATGCAGGAACTGACGGTGGAAGAAAAGGCGGCGCTGGTATCGGGTACGGACTTTATGTACACAAATCCGATCCCGCGGCTCGGTGTTCCGTCGCTTCGCATGTCGGACGGCCCGCACGGACTGCGGCTGCAGAAGGAAGGCGGCGACAACGGCGTTTCGGAAAGCGAGCCTGCGACGTCGTTTCCGACGGCCGCTACAACGGCGTCGAGCTGGAACCCGGAGAATACGCGCAAAATGGGAGAGGCGATCGCACAGGAGTGTCGCTATTACGGCGTGCATACGCTGCTCGGTCCCGGCGTCAACATCAAGCGCAATCCGCTGTGCGGCAGAAACTTCGAGTACTTCTCCGAAGATCCGCTTCTTGCGGGCGTGATGGGCGCGGCGGAGGTGAACGGCGTGCAATCAAAAGGCGTCGGAGTTTCCGTCAAGCATTTCGCGCTGAACAATTCCGAAAACTTCCGCTTTATGGGAAATTCGATCGCGTCCGAAAACACGATGCGCAGGCTGTATCTGAAGCCGTTTGAATACATCATAAAGCACGCGCATCCCGCGACGGTCATGTGCGCCTACAATCAAGTCAACGGCACGTACTGTTCCGAGCACAAGTGGCTTCTAACCGACGTGCTACGCCTTGACTGGGGCTTTACAGGCGTGGTGATGACCGACTGGGGCGCGATGCACGACCGCGTGGCAAGCCTCAAAGCGGGGCTCGATCTCGAAATGCCGGGCGACACCGCGATCTGCCGCAGATGGATTCTGGACGGAATCCGGGACGGCTCCCTTTCCATGAACGACCTGGACGCCGCCTGCCGCAATATCCTCAACTGGATCAGCAAGTATGTCAAGCCCGCCGATCCTATGCCGGTGGATTGGGACGCACATCATGCTTTGTCTGCCGAGATTGCCGCGGACTGCGCGGTGCTGCTGAAAAATGACGGCATCCTGCCGCTTTCCGGTACGAAAAAGCTGCACATCGCGGGCGAGCTTTATGAGAATATGCGCTATCAGGGCACGGGAAGCTCGATGATCCATCCGGCGCGGCTGACGACGCCGAAGGATGCGTTTACGGCGCACGGCGTTCGCTCCGTTCCTATGGAAGAATGCGATACGATCCTGTATTTTGCGGGACTCACCGATGAATACGAATCCGAGGGCTGCGACCGCGAGAACATGAAACTGCCGGAGAAGCAGCTGTGCGAGATCGATACGCTGATTCAAACCGGCAAGCCGGTCGTCATCGTACTGTTCGGCGGCTCGCCGTTCGAGCTTCCGTTCTGCGAGAATGTCAGCGCGATCCTCAACATGTACCTGCCCGGACAGAACGGCGGCACGGCGGTCTATGAGCTGCTGTTCGGGGAAAAGAACCCGTCCGGCAAGCTCGCGGAGACGTGGCCCCTTCGCTATGAGGACGTTCCCTCGCATGAAACCTTCGGGAAGAGCATCAACGAGGTCTATTCTGAAGGCACTGAGGTCGGCTACCGCTATTACAACAAGCACAGCGTTCCGGTTCGCTTCCCGTTCGGCTTCGGCCTTTCCTACACGACCTTTGCAAAGACTGAATGGCAAAAGAACGGCGACGCATACGTGCAGACAATCACCAACACCGGCGACCGCTTCGGCGGGGAAGTCGCCGAGCTTTTCCTGGACGGGGAGCTTGCGGGCTTTGAAAAGGTTTATCTGAACCCGGGCGAATCCAGAACGGTTCACATCCTCCCGGAGCTGCAAGACGAAACCGTCTATTCCAACGAGCTCGTCATAACGCCCGAGCCGCCGCACTATCCGGTCACGCTCGAATCGCGCTTTACAGACCTTCAGCAGACCTTTATGGGACGCATCCTCTATAAGGCGGTGATCAGCGTTGCAACCAAACAGATGAAAGAAGCGGTGAAGCTTCCGGACGGCGTGGAAAAAGAGAATCGGATCAAGGGCGCGATCTTTCTGAAACGCATCTTAGAATCCAATTCCATCCGATCCGCGACTATGTGCGGAGGAAGCCAAATGCCATATAATTTTGCACAGGGCTTTGCAGAACTGACGAACGGACACCTGTTCAAAGGGATCCGCTGCCTTATGAAAAAAATCAACGTGCCGAAACTTCCGAAGGAGGAACAGAAGGGATGAAACTGCCGAGAAGTCTTGTGACGAGCGAGAATGTCACCGCAAAAGAAAAATGGCTGGGATACCTCATCGGGCCAGCCGGAGCGCTGCTTCTGAACGCGGTGCTTGCGACGTATCTGAACGTCTATTACACCGACGTGCTGAATCTGACGCCGCTTTGGGGCGGAATTTTTCTGACGGTCTTTCCGATTGTCAGCAAGGTCATCGACGCGATCACCAACGTCATCATGGGACAGATGATCGACCGAACAAAGACGAAAGAGGGCAAGGCACGCCCGTGGCTGTTGCTTTCGGCGATCCTCGTACCGATCACCGGCATCCTGCTCTTTACGGTGCCGAACGCATCCGACACGGTCAAGGCGATCTGGGTCATGATTTCCTACAATCTGTTCTATTCGTTCGCCTACACGATCTTCAACATGAGCCACAACCTCATGGTGCCGCTTTCGACGCGCGACAGCAAGGCGCGCGGCGGGCTTTCGGTGTTCAATCAGATCACTACGATCATGATGAGCGGAATCCTCGTTGCGCTTGTCTTCCCGATGGTCGTCATGCCGGCGCTCGGCGTGGACAAGTCGAAATGGATCTTGCTGATGTCCGTGATTTCCATCATCGCGCTGCCGCTGACGCTCATGGAATACTTCTTCACCAAGGAGCGCGTAACCGAGGAAACCGCAAAAACAGAGGAAAAGAGCGGCCTGTCTTTCGGACGGCAGCTGAAGATTCTGTTTACTGACAAATACATGATCCTGATGTATGTTTATTTCTTCATCTACACAGTCGGTACGACACTCAAAAACCTTGGCCTGGTTTACTATTGCAATTATGTATTGGGTACTTACAACGACGGTATCACGCAGATGCTGGTTTCTGTGATCGGCGGCATCCCGATGGGCATCGGAATCTTTGCCGTGTGGCCGCTTGCGCGGGCGTTCGGCAAACGGAACGTGACGATGTTCGGCTTCATCCTCTATGCGGTGGGATCGCTGATCTGCTGGCTGTTCCAGACCAACCTCGTTATGGTGCTGATCGGGCAGTTTATCAAAAAC
The DNA here is from genome assembly GCA_902768795.1 of uncultured Eubacteriales bacterium. GTDB lineage: Bacteria > Bacillota > Clostridia > Christensenellales > CAG-138 > UBA3792. The sequence continues at coordinate 116,649 of CACXMS010000001.1, read as the reverse complement.
ATCGGCGGACTGCCGTGCGCTTACGTCTTTATGGCGCTGTTCGCGGACTGTCTCGATCATCTTGAATGGAAAACCGATCTGCGTATCGACGGCGCGGCGATGTCGATCTACAACATCATCGCGGTCGCAATGGTTGGCATCATGACCGGCGTGTTCAACTGGATGCTGGCCAAGGCAGGCTATCTTGCGCCGTTTACGGCCAACAACGTATCGGACGCGGCGAATACGCTTGCTGCCAACGGTTGGACAGCGCAGATTGCGCTGGAAACGATCAAGCCTGCCGCGGACGGCGTGCTGACCGTGGCAATGCAACAGCCCGCAAGCGTTAACTGGGTCATCTCCTTTGCCTTTGTCGGATTGGAAGTCTTTACCGGTATCGCGCTTGTTGTGATTCTGTTCTTCCTGAATGTAGAAAAGGATTTGCCCAAGAAACAGGCGGAGATCAATGCGCGTCATGAAGCGGCAAACAAACCGAAAGAGGTGTGATCAATGAAAGCAATCCGTCTGAAAACCGAACATCTGTTTGATCCGATCGGGATAGATATTCCGCATCCGCGCATGATGTGGAACTGTGAAGGCGGCACAAAGCAGACCGCCTATCGGATCGTGACCGAACACTGGGATTCCGGCAAGGTCGAAAGCGACGTCATGCACGCCGAATACCCGATGGAGCTTTCTTCCCGCGAGCGCGTCAACTGGAAGATCCGACTCTGGGACGAGAACGATCAGCCGGGGGAGTGGAGCGATGCGTTTTTTGAGATGGGGCTTCTGAAACCGGACGACTGGGTAGCTAAATGGATCACAGGCGATTACACGGTGAACAAAAAGCAGCGTTATCCTGTCGACTGCTTCCGCAAGAAATTTTCGATTGCAAAGCCGGTGCAGCGCGCACGGCTGTACGCGACCGCCTGCGGACTGTATGAGGCGAAGCTGAATGAACAGCGGATCGGCGATTTTGTCTTTGCGCCGGGGTATACGGACTATCGAAAACGCGTACAATACCAGACCTATGATACAACCGATCTGCTTAAAAACGGCGAGAACGAACTTACCGCCGCGCTTGCCGACGGCTGGTATCGCGGCAGCTGCGGCGCGTGGGGACGGAAAAACCAATACGGTACGGAAACGAAACTCCTTTTGCAGCTTGAGATCGTCTACACCGATTGCACGACGGAAACGATCGGCACCGACAGCACATGGGCGTGGTCAAACGACGGCCCGATCCGCTTTGCCGACAACAAGGACGGTGAGATCGTTGAGGCGTTCCGTACGCCGATGTATACAGGACGTGCGAAGGAAACGAGCCACAGCGTCGTTCCGACGGCGTCAAACAATGTGCCGGTGACAGAGCACGAACGGTTTCATCCGGCAATCACGACTGCGCCGAACGGCAATAAGCTGCTCGACTTCGGGCAGAACATCGCAGGATATGTTTCGTTCAAATTCAGTGCACACATCGGGCAGCGTATGATCTGGCGCTTCGGAGAGATGCTTGATTTTGAAGGCAATCTGACGCAGAAGAACATTCAGCTTTCGAGAAAAGGCGTCACAACGCCGTTGCAGAGGATCGACTACACATGCGCCGAGGGCCGGAACGAATACAAAACGACCTTTGCGGTATTCGGGTTTCAGTATGCCGAGGTGGAAACAGACGTCGAACTTGATCCGGAGAGAATCGAAGCGATTGCGGTCTATTCCGATCTTGAACGCACCGGCGATTTTTACAGCTCCAACGCGCTTCTGAACCGTTTCTTTGACGCTACGGTATGGTCCGCGAAAGGCAATCATCTTGACATTCCGACCGACTGTCCGACGCGCGAGCGGCACGGCTGGACCGGCGACGCGCAGCTGTTCTTCACAACGGCGTCCTATCTCTTTGACTTTGCTCCGTTTGCAAAAAAGTACCTTTGCGACGTGTTTGATTGGCAGAAGAAGAACGGGCGGCTGCCGCATATCGCGCCGGACGGCGGCGCAGACTTCTACATGTGGACGATGAACGGCTCGGTCGGTTGGTCGGACGTCGGCGTGCTGATCCCGTGGCGATATGCGCTGATCAACCGGGACGATTCGATCCTCAAAACGTTCTACGACGGCATGGCAAAATATGCGCGCTTCATGGAACGCCGCTGCGGCAAGAACATGCCGCTCTTTTCCAAGCGTTACGACATGCCGAAGGAAGCAAAACGGTATTTTGTCAATCAGGGGCAGAGCTACGGCGAATGGGCGGAGCCGGCGGATGTGGACGGCGGCTTTCACTGGCAGGACTTTGTCGCGCCGCATCCGGAGGTCAGCACCGCTTACACAGCCTACGTGCTGAAACTGATGGCGAAGATCGCGAAGCAGTTGGGACACGATGCAGACGCAGAGGAATTCCAGACGTTCAGCGACGGCTGCAAAGCGGCATACCGCGAACTGGTCAAGACCGAGCCGTTCAAGCTGGACACCGACCGGCAGGCGCAGCTGGTGCGGCCGCTGTACTTCGAGCTTTTGGACGAGGAGCAGGCCGCCTATGCAAAGCATCGACTGATTCAGGCGCTTGAACATTACAACTGGCGGCTCGGCACGGGCTTCCTTTCTACACCGCTGATTCTCTATGTGCTGAGCGACATCGACGTCGAAGCCGCCTATCGCCTGCTCGAAAACGAGGAACTGCCCGGCTGGCTCTCCATGCCGAAAAACGGAGCGACTACCATCTGGGAAAACTGGGACGGTCCGTTCAACACGCAGGGCGCAGGATTGGGTTCTTTGAACCACTACAGCAAGGGCGCAATGGTCGAATGGCTGTTCTCGACCATGTGCGGCATCAAGGTGGACGGCGAAAATCACTTTACGGTCGCACCGAAGCCAGGCGGACATTTCACAAAAGCCGCGGTAAGCTATGTGAGCGTGTTTGGAAAGGTTATCAGCAGATGGGAGCGCAAGTCCGGAAAAACGATTTATACAATCGAGGTTCCTGCAAACTGCGAAGCGACGGTCAAATTGCCCTCCGGCAGAACGGAAACCGTCCGCGCAGGACTGCATCAATACACGGAGGAACGGTAATCGATTGGAAGAAACAGGAACCGCCCTGCCCGGCGGTTCCTGTTCGTTCTTCGTATGGTGCAAATGGATTGGTCAGCTTCGATAGATGCGCGGTACGCGCTCTGAAATGGAAAGAAGAATTTCATAACTGATCGTTCCCGCAAGAGAAGCAAGCTCGTCAGCGGTAATGGTGTCCTCTCCCTGCGAACCGAGCAAAACTGCTTCCTGACCGAGTGATACGCCCGGAACCTCCGTAACATCCACCATGATCTGATCCATGCAGATGGTGCCGATCTGCGGGCAGCGTTTTCCTCCGATCAGAACGTCGGCCTTTCCGGTCAGACACCGCTTGTAACCGTCTCCGTATCCGATCGGAAGCGTTGCGACAACGGTTTCCCGCTTGGTCACGTATTTTTGCCCATAGCTGACGCCCTCGCCGGGGCCGAGCGTTTTCAGATTCGAAATATGCGAGACAAGCGACATTGCCGGAACAAGGCCGCTGGATGCGGTGGAGACACCGTCCGGATGGCAGCCGTACATGGCGATACCGAGCCGGACCATATCGTAGGAATAATCGACCTGCCCTAAAATCGCGCCGCTGTTCGCCGCGTGAACGGTCGGTTGAAATCCGCGGCTGCGAATCAGAGAAACGGCACGATCAAACCGCTCGGCCTGCAAAGCGGTAAAGGCCGGATCGTTTTCGGACTTTGCAAAATGCGTGAAGACGCCGTCAAGGCGCACGTTTTTACACGCTTGAAAGGCGTCGAGAACGCCGGCAAGCTGTTCGTCGCCGATTGCGCCGATCCGGTGCATTCCGGTGTCGATCTTGATGTGTGCAGTTGCTTTTTTGCCGATTCGCTTTGCGCTGTCTGAAAGCGCGAAAACATGCCCGGGAGCGAACACAGCGGGCGTCAGGTCATATTGAGCCACAGCGTCAAAATGCTCCGGATCCGTAACGCCGAGAATCAGGATCGGTTTTTGAACGCCGCTTTCCCGCAGCCGAACGCCTTCTTCGCAAAGCGCGACGCCGAACATCGTGACGTCTGGATTGTTTTCAAGATGACGGCCCACTTCAACCAATCCGTGTCCGTACGCATTCGCTTTGATAACGGCAAGGAGCGAACTGCCCGGCCGAATCTGATGAACAGCTGTTTTTATATTCCGATCGATTGCGTCCAGATGCACGATCGCATAGGTGCTTCGCAGCATAGTTGCCTCCGAAAGTTGAAAAAATTTTATATAGTATACATCGATCCGTTCGCAAAGTCAATTTCTTCCGGCTTTTGCCGTCCGTTTTTCCTTTCTTTTGCAATTTTTGCTGTTTTGGACATAAAAAACGCGAAAAAAGTTCATAATTTATTCAAAAAGGTATTGCTATTTTCAAGGGGTGGTGTTAAAATGGGATAGAAATTCAAGATGTAGGGGTATAGGATGGTTCGGATCGTAGCGGGTACGGCGCGCGGGAGAAAACTCGAAACGCCGGAGGGGCTCGAGACGAGACCGACACTCGACCGCGTAAAGGAAGCAATATTCGGTTCCTTGCAGTTTGATGTTCCTTACAGCCGCGTTCTGGATCTGTTTTCGGGAAGCGGAAACCTTGGTCTCGAAGCTGCATCCCGCGGTGCGTCCCATGTGGTACTCAACGACCGGAATGCGGCATGTGTCCGTATCATTCGAAGCAATGCAGCCCGGCTCGGGTTTGACGGTGTTACACGCATTCTGAATTGCGATTTTCTTGCGGCGATTGATCTGCTGTCCCGCGAGGGAGAACGGTTTCATCTTGCGTTTCTGGATGCCCCGTATCGGGAAGGAACAGCGCAGATCGCGTGCGAGGAATTGTTTCGGAGAAAGATGATTCTGCCCGGCGGAACGGTCGTGATTGAGTTTTCAACCGATTTGCCGCCGCATGGCGTGGATGGACTGATGCGGATCCGATCTCTTAAGAGATACGGCAGATGCGGGTTTGCTCTGATAGAGGAGGAATCCAAAGAATGAAGATCGGCGTATATCCGGGAAGCTTTGATCCGTTTACGATCGGGCATCTTGACGTATTGAAAAGCGCGGCGGATCTGTTCGATCTCGTATATGTAGCGGTTTTGAACAATTCGGGGAAGAACCCGGTGTTTACCGCACAGGAGCGGGTTGAAATGATCCGAAAGACGATCGAGGCGGAGCAGCTTGGCAACGTGCGTTACGGGTTGTTCGACGGGTTGCTCGTCGATTATGCCGCTTCGGTAAACGCTACATTCATCATCCGCGGCTTGAGAGCCATCACGGATTTTGAATATGAATTTCAGATTGACGCAGTAAACCGGCATTTGTCGGAGGGCGTCAGAACGGTGTATTTTATGGCGAGTCCGGCGCATTCCTTCCTGAGCAGCAGTAACGTGAAGGAAATCGGACGGTATGGCGGAACGATCGAGGGCCTGGTTCCGGCATGCAATGAATATTTTATACGGGAAAGGTTGGCAAGGCAATGAGCGGCGTACAGACAATGAAGATTTACAGCATTCTCTCCAAAATTGAACAGTTGTTGGATGAGAGCCCGAGACCGAAGTTTTCGAACGGAACGGAAAGGCGCATCATCGATCTCGATGAGTTCAACGGACTTTTGGAAGAATTGAAGACGCAGATTCCCGAGGACATTCGTCGCGCGGGCGGTATTATCCATGAACGCGAGAACACGCTTCGGGATGCGAGAGAGCAGGCAAAGGAAACCGTCGAACAGGCGGAAGCCGAAGCCGAATCCCTCCGCAAGCAGGCGCAGGAAGCGGCGGAGAATGTTTATCATCAGGCAGTATCCGAGTATGAAGCGATGGTCAGCGAGAATTCGGTTTATACCGAAGCTTGCCGCCGTGCCGATGAACTGCAGGCAGCAGCCGAAGAGAATGCCGATGCGATCTGCAACAGCGCGCGCGCATACGCGGACGATCTGCTTGCTGACGTACAGCGTTATCTGAATGATTACATGAAGCTGATCAATTCCAACCGGGAAGAACTCGATGTGCGTCCCGTGCCGGAAAAGCAGCCTCGCGTAACATCTGAGCTTGTCACGCCGAAGCCCGAGCCGAAGCCGGAACCGAAATCGGCGGCAAAGCCTGCGCCCCAAAAGCCGGTGAAGCAGACCAAAAAAGCTGCGCCTGTCCAGGAGGAAGACGACTACGAGGAAGAGGATGAACCGAAGCCCCAAAAGAAAGTCGGTTGGTTTAAGCGCATGCTGGAAGGAAGCGACGGGGAAGACGACGAGTACGATGACGAGGACGAGCCGAAGGAGGCAAAGCCGAAGAAGAAGGGACTCGCAAGACTGTTTTCCTTTGCATCGGTTGATGACGACGATGAGGACGATGAAGACGACGAGGAGTAATTCCTCTCGCCTTGGGGAGGGTTGCTTTGGCAGCCCTCTTTTTATGTTTTTTGAAATAATGGATTCGTTTTAGAAGCGCGTTTTGATAAATTGCCCTTGCAAAAGAACGGGATTTTTGGTATGGTATACCAGTAGGAATTTAGATTAAATGGAGCGGAGCAATGCAAACGGCCATTATCGGCGGAGGCGCGGCGGGGCAGTTGGCGGCAATCAAAGCGGCCCAAAACGGCCATGACGTTACGCTGTTCGAACAAAATGAGAAACTCGGCAAGAAGCTCTATATTACAGGAAAGGGTCGCTGCAACCTGACAAACGCCTGTAATCGGGACGGTTTTTTTCGGAATATTGCCCGCAATCCGCGCTTTCTGTACAGCGCATACGCCTGTTTCGATTCGAACGCAATCATCGAGCTGATCGAAAACGCAGGGGTTCCAACCAAAACGGAGCGCGGACAGCGCGTTTTCCCCGCTTCGGATAAGTCAAGCGATGTTTTGAAGGCGCTGGAAAAAACGGTTCGAAATGCAGGCGTCCGGATTCGGCTGAACACGAGGGTGTCCGAGATTCTTTCGGCAAACGGCGCTGTATCAGGCGTTCGCATTGGAAATACGACGGAACCGTTTGACGCGGTTGTTCTGGCAACGGGCGGCATTTCTTATCCCGCGACGGGAAGCACAGGCGACGGATTTCGCTTTGCCCGTGCGCTCGGACATACGGTAACGGAGCTTCGCCCCGCGCTGATTCCGCTGGAGACCGAGGAAACATGGTGCTCGGAGCTGTCCGGACTGACGCTGAAGAATGTCACGCTCAGCGCATACCGCGGCAAAAAGAAGGTGTTTTCCGAACTGGGAGAGATGCTTTTCACGCATTTCGGCGTCAGCGGCCCGCTTGTGCTGTCCTGCTCGTCGGTGATTGCGGATGCTCCCGGCGGAACGGTGCTGAAAATCGATCTGAAGCCGGGCTTATCCGAGGAACAGCTCGATGCCAGGTTGCTGCGGGATCTTTCCTCCAACATCCGGAAATCGCTTGCCGGAGCGCTCTACGGGCTTCTTCCGCAGCGGCTCTTGACCGCTGTTTTGAAGCAGGCGGGCATTGACGGCGATATTCCGGCGGCACAGTTTTCGAAGTCGCAGCGGCATACGCTGACAGAGTGTTTGAAAGCGCTGCCGCTTCACGTAAAAGGCGCGCGGCCGATTGCGGAGGCGATCGTTACGCGCGGCGGTGTGGACGTCCGGGAAGTCGATCCTTCCACAATGGAGTCGAAACGGATTCGCAACTTGTTTTTTGCCGGTGAAATGCTCGATGTCGATGCGTTTACGGGTGGATTTAATTTGCAGATCGCATGGGCGACCGGCGCGCTTGCGGGAAGCAGTATCGGGGAGTGAGGTATGAAATACAGCATTGCAATTGACGGTCCGGCGGGCGCCGGAAAAAGTACGGTTGCCAAGATAGCGGCAAAAAGACTCGGGATCCCTTATCTGGATACCGGCGCTATGTATCGCGCTTTGGCGGTAGCTTGTCTGCGGCATGGCGTTGATGTAACCGACTGGGACGCCGTACGGGCGTATTTGCCGAAGATGCAGATCGAAGTTCGGTACACGGAATCGGGCGAGCAGCATATGCTTTCGGATGGGGAGGACGTCACGTCACAGCTTCGCAGGGAAGAGATTTCCCAGGGCGCTTCGCTGGTCAGCATGGTTCCGGAAGTTCGGGATCGACTGACGGAACTGCAGCGTGAGGTCGCGCATAGCCGCGCCGTGATTATGGACGGGCGGGATATCTGTACCAATGTTTTGTCCGATACGCCGCATAAGTTTTTTATTACGGCGTCGGCGGAGGAGCGCGCAAACCGAAGAATGAAGCAGCTTCTTGAGCAGGGACAGGCCGCGGATTACGAAACGATTCTTGCGGATATTCGCCGCAGGGACAAACAGGACAGCGAGCGCGCCTATATGCCGCTTGTCTGCAAAGAAGATACGATTATGATTGACACGACCGCGCTTACGATTGAGCAGGCGGTCGAAGCGTTGCTTTCGGAGGTGAAGGAATAAAATGCTGTATTCGATCGGATATGCTTTGGTTAAACCTGTTGTCATGCTGCTGTTTCGCCCGAAGGTCGTAAATCGAAAGGGCATGCTGCAGAAGGGAAAAGTCATCTATGTTTCCAACCACATGGTTCTCGGCGACCCGATCGTCGTAGGTATCCTGAGCAACCGCCGTGTGCATTTTATGGCAAAGTCCACTCTGTCCGATAAACCGTTCGGCCGCTGGCTGTTCAAGCAGCTTCTGACCTTCCCGGTACAACAGTATACCGCGGACCGCAAGGCGCTGAAGGAAGCGATCACGCTGCTCAACCAAGGAAAAGCGTTCGGCATCTTTCCCGAGGGACATCGCTGTGCGGATGGCGTGACGATGGATGTGTTCGATAAGGGCTGCGCCTTTATTGCGATGCGCGCCGATGCGCCGATTGTTCCGATCTACGTTATGCCCGGCGCCTGGAAGCTCGGAAACCGGATCCGCGCCGCAGTCGGCGAGCCGATTTATCCGTCCGAAGTAAAGGAACAATGCCCGGGCCGAAAGGCAGTCGACGCTTTGAACAATCGCATCATGGACGCCATGATGACGCTCCGCGAGCAGGCGGAAGCACTTTAATGCAGATTCTGGTCGGAAAGCACAGCGGGTTTTGCTTTGGCGTACAGCGCGCAGTCCGTCTTGCGGAAGAAGCCGCAAAGAACGGCGCCGTGTATACCTATGGCAATATCATCCATAATGAAGACGTCGTAGAGGAACTGCGACAAAAGGGAATCGTTCCGGTGAGCGATCTCGAATCGCTCAAGCCGGGCGACACATTGATCATTCGCGCGCACGGCGCTCCGCCGGAATTATACGCAAAATGCGAATCGCTGGGGCTGCATCTGATCGACGCCACCTGCCCGTTTGTTGCGAAAATTCACCGGATTGTGCAGCGTGCGGCGGAAGCCGGCGAGTACGTTTATATTGCGGGAAAACGGGAACATCCCGAAGTGATCGGGATCGTCGGGAGCGCAGGGGAGAATGTTTGCGTTCTGCCGGACGCAGCTTCGGCGCTTTTGGAACCGAAGACCGAAACCGCAACGCTTGTATCTCAGACGACGCAGAAATCCGAGACATTTGAAGAGATTCGCGCGGCGCTTTCCACACGCGTTGAAACGCTGCACGTATTCAATACAATTTGCGATACGACGCGGCTCCGGCAGGAAGAGGCGGCAGCGCTTGCAAGACGCTGTACGCGGATGTACGTGCTTGGCTCCGAGAGCAGTGCAAACACGCGCGCCTTGTATGATTTGTGCCGAAGCCATTGCAAAAATGCTGAAATCATCGGGAAAATCTGCAAAATTCCTCTTGAAAAATTTCAACACGATGATATAATAGGACTTGTTGCGGGAGCATCGACTCCGAATGCAACAATTAGGGAGGTATATTTACGAATGAGCGAACTCGAGAAGACGATTGAAACCATCGAAGCGGAAGCTCCCGCTGAGGTTGTCGCCGAAACCACTGAACCCGTCGCGGAAGAACCCGTGGCAGAGACCGTTGCTGTCGAAGCGGAAGAAGTTCCGGAAACCGTTGCAGAAGAAGCAGCCCCCGCTGAAGAACCTGCGAAGGAAACGCCGGCCGATGAGCCCGCCGATAATTTTGAACAAGCCTTCGAAAAGACCGTTAAGCGCATTCGTCCCGGCCAGTTCATCACCGGAACGGTGCTGCAAGTCGTTGACGGCGAAGTTTTCGTCAACATCGGCTATAAGTCCGACGGCGTAGTCCCCAAGGCCGAGTTTTCGACCGATCCCGAATTGCGTCCGGAGGATGTGGTTAAGGAAGGCGACAGCATCGATGTCGAAGTTATGAAGGTCAACGACGGGGAAGGCAACGTTCTGCTTTCCCGCAAGAACGTCGAGGGCAAGAAGCTGTGGGATGAACTGCTTTCGCAGGAGTCCGTCGGCAAAGTCTTCGAAGCTGTCGGCAAGGAAGTCGTCAAGGGCGGTTTGGTCGCCGATATTCAGGGCGTCCGCGCGTTTGTTCCCGCTTCGCATATTTCGACAAAATATGTTGAGAAACTCGACGGATACGTCGGCAAGACGTTCAAAGTCAAGGTGCTCGAAGTTGACAAGCAGAGAAAGCGCATGGTCGCTTCCGCCAAGCAGGTAATCCTGGATGAAGCAGCTGCTGAGAAAGCGGCGAAATGGGACGCTCTCGTCGTCGGCGAGAAGGTGAAGGGCATTGTTCGCCGCATCACAGATTTCGGCGCGTTTGTCGATATCGGCGGCATCGACGGGCTCGTTCATGTGACCGACTGTGCCTGGGGCAGAGTCAAGCATCCGTCTGACGCGCTGTCCATCGGTCAGGAAATCGAAGTTTTGATCCTCAATGTCGATAAGGAGAAAGAACGTATTTCCCTCGGTTACAAGCAGCTTCAGCCGAAGCCCTGGACCAAAGCGGCCGAAAAGTATCCGATCGGCTCTATCGTTGAGGGCAAGGTCGTCCGTATTGTACCGTTCGGCGCTTTCGTTGCGTTGGAGCCGACGATCGACGGTCTCATCCACATTTCTCAGGTTGCCGTGAAGCGCGTTGAGAAAGTGGAAGACGAGCTCAAGGTCGGCGACATCGTTCGCTGCAAAGTGCTCGAAGTCAATGTCGAAGCAAAGCGCATCAGCTTGAGTCGCAAGGAAGCAATCCTTGAGGAGAACCCCGAGATTGCCGAGCAGCTCGCGGCCGAAAAGGCGGAGCGTGAGCGCCTCTATCAGGAGCGCAAAGCGCAGCGTGAGCAGCAGAATAAGGAGCGTCAGGAGCGTCAGGAGCGCCGCGCGCAGGAAAACAGCGAGCGTCAGAGCTCCCGCCCGGATCGCCGTCGCCGCAGCAGCGAAGACGGTGAATACGAGCTCCCGCCCGTACAGCAGACCACCACTTCGCTGGCCGATCTGTTCGCCAACTTCAAGGCGGAACGCGAAGACTGATTTCTTTGTAACAACACCAAGAAGCGCCCTCCCAAGCGGGAGGGCGCTTTGCCGATTGATTGCGATAGGATGAACAAACCGTTATTCGGTTCGTTGCTTCGGCTGGATGCCCCAGTTGAATTGATAATAGGGATTCGGTATTAAGCCGGCAAGGAACGCGCCCAGAATGCCGCTCGGGATTCCGACGAGTATTCCGGCCAGAACGTCCGACGCAAAGTGCACAACAAGATAAATGCGGGCCACGGCCATCAGAATGGCAAAGATAAAAGCGGTCCAACTGATTTTCTTATTGCCGACCAGGAACAGCGCCGTCATGGATGCAAAAGCGGCGGTCGTATGGCCGGAGGGAAAGCTCTTGTCCGATTCGGTATTTTGACCGACCGTCAACCACAGCTTCTGATAGAGATCCGAATTAAAAAACGCTTTCGTTTCTTCCGAATAGGGACGGGGACGCGCGATAAACACTTTCAGGCATAGATTTGTAACGAGTGCGCCGATTCCGAGACCGAGCAGCATTGCCGTGCCGAATTTGCGCGTCTTGCGGAACAGCGTCAGTATCACGCCGATGATGATCAGGGGGATCCCGTCATGTCCCAAGAATGAAATGCCTTCGAAAAACGGCGTAAAAAAGCCGCCGGCGATCGTATACAGATTGTGAATCCAAACGGCCATCCACTGGTCGAATCCCGCAAACGTATTATTGATCCAAATTGCTACTGCATTTATTTCCATGCAAGCGCTCCTTTCACGGTTTATAACGATATCATACCGTATCCGAAGGCATTTGTCACGCATTTTCTTGTCGAATCATGCTTTATAATTGGAACGAAGGCGCTGTGAACCACTTCGGAAGCACTCGCCGCAAGCTGAAAGCAAGCGGAAAGCTGAACGAGAGAACGATCGCATCCGTGATAAATCCGGTTATGTTTGCCAAAACCCGGACGGAAAACGGCAGACCGGAAAGCAGACTTTCGTAAACGGATTTCACCGGAAGCATTCCGATCGCGGTGGAAAGAATTCCGACGCCGATCAGAATTGTCTGGTGCAGAAATTCGTTTTTCATTCCGCGCGTTTTTGATCCGACAAAACCGACGCAAACGCCGATCACGGCATTCCCAAGCATCCATCCGACCATTCCGCCGAGGGAGCTGGTGATCAGACAGTAAAACAGAATTCCGAGCACGCCGATCAGGGTTCCGGAGAAAATGCCGAAATAATAGCAATAAACGCCCATGACGATGTAGCCGAGGCAGATGTAAAAATGCCCGGACGCAAAGACCGGAATCCGAAGGACAAGCGAGAGGATCGTGAAAAGTGCAATACCGACGGCGGTTGCCGTGATCCATCGCGTATAGGGTTTCATGCAGCACCTCCTGACGAATAGAAAACAGGCATCCGCTATTTGAAGCCGATGCCTGTTCCTGGTCGAGGCGACTGGATTTGAACCAGCGGCCTTTTGGTCCCGAACCAAACGCGCTACCAAACTGCGCTACGCCTCGAATGGAGCCAAAGAGGGGACTCGGACCCCTGACCTACGCATTACGAGTGCGTCGCTCTACCGACTGAGCTACTTTGGCGTACTTGATTATTATAGGCAAAAGATGTCGTTCTGTCAAGTATGAATTTGTAAAAAACCCATCATTTCTGCGAATTCGGGCGGGAAAAAGATAGCGACAGTCCTTCGGAAACAGGGATCAGCTGCAGCGTATAATACCCGAGCGAAACGGTTTTGATTTTTTCGGAACCAAGCGCTTCTGTGCACTTTTGCAGGATGCCGGACGCGACGGACGGATTTTCTCCAAAAACGGGGAGCAGCTCTGTCAAAAGACTCAGAAGCCGTTTTCGAACCGCTTCGTTCTGTGTGTTGAACATGCTTACCGTCGCGGTTCCGTCTTCCTTTTGGTCGGCGTAAAGCGGAACGGTCAGATCGATGGAAGCAACGCCGTCGGAATTCGTGCGCGCTAAATAGCTCCAACCGGATTCGTCGCTGAGATCCGGCACGCCGCTTTTCACAGCAAATCCTGCATTTTGGAAAGCATTCGCGATCGCGTAGGGCTGTACGCCGCTTGAAACCGGTTCGGCGGCTTGAACGGCGTTGCTTTTTTGTCCGGAAAATTTCGCACGGTTCAGCAATACAAGAACGGCAAACAAAATAATAATAACGACGATACCGGCAGCTTCCATCGCCTTTGCGCCGGTGGATGTCATAAGAAAGGGTTTCTTTCGCTTTGCCATTGCGTTCTCCTGCGACGAAACATACGAATTTCTTTCTTATTCTACCGTAAAATCGGGAATCTGACAAGACCGATTTTCATTGCAATCCGTCCCGCAAAAGGATATAATGCAAAAAGAGGTGAAATCATTTATGCCAAGATATCCAGAAATTCTTGCGCCGGTCGGCTCCGAGGAAGCGCTGATCGCTGCGGTCCGCAGCGGCGCCGATGCGGTTTATTTCGGAACGGGAGAGTGCAATGCGCGTCGGAACGCCGGAAGGTTTGAGGGGGACGCTTTGAACGCAGCGGTTCGTTATTGCCATGCCCGCGGCACGGCGGTTTATTTGACGATGAACACGCTGCTGCGCGATGAGGAACTCGCAGCCGCTGCAAAGACGCTTGAGCAGATTGCTCAAAGCGGCGCGGACGGCATCATTTTACAGGATCTCGCGGTGAACGCTTTGGCAAAGGAAATTTGCCCGAGTCTGAAGCGTCATGCGTCCACGCAGATGGCAGTACACAATGCGGCAGGCGTTCTGGAACTGGAAGACATGGGGTTTTCCCGCGTCGTGCTTGCAAGGGAGTTGAGCGGCGAGGAGATCCGCCTGATTCGGGAACGAACCGAAGCGGAGCTGGAAGTATTTGTGCACGGCGCGCTTTGCATGAGCGCGTCCGGGATGTGCTATCTTTCGGCAAGCTTAGGCGAACGAAGCGGAAATCGCGGGACATGCGCGCAGCCGTGTCGTCTTCCGTTTTCCTGCAACGGAGCAAAGAACTGTCTGTCTTTGAAGGATATGTCGCATTTGGCCTACTTTGGGGAGTTGGCCGAGATCGGCGTTGCATCCTGCAAAATTGAAGGACGCATGAAACGTCCGGAGTATGTTGCGGCAGCGGTTGATGCCGCAAGGAGGGCCAGGGACGGGGAACCGTTTGAAACGGATTCGCTTGCGGCGGTCTTTTCCCGCAGCGGCTTTACTGACGGATACTATACCGGGAAACGCAATCACGCGATGTTCGGCGTACGCACGCGGGAGGACGCAGAACAATCCAAGGAGGTGCTTTCCTCGTTCCGTTCTCTGTATCGGAACGAACGCGCTTCTGTTCCGATCGACGCCTCCATGACGGTTCGGCGGGGAGAACCGGTTTCGCTTCACGTTACGGACGGAACGTTTTCTGCCGAAACAACAGGCGATGCGCCGGAAACAGCGAAAACCGTTGCAGTTGACGATGCCTATTTGAGACGCTGCATTTCCAAAATGGGTGGAACGCCCTTCACTTTGCGTTCGTTTGCGTGCGAAACGGATCCGGACTGCGCGATTCCGTCTGCCAAAATCAATTTGCTGCGAAAAGACGCGTTGGATCGCTTGCTGCAGCTTCGCGAAGCGCCTCCTGCACGGGAGATCCGTCCGGTCGAACCGAAAACGGAACGAAACGGGCGGCATGCACGGTACAGCCGCTGTATCGTTCGGTTTGAAACATCTGATCAGTTTTTTTCGGACGAGCGGATCGACGCCTGCTCGCTTCCCGCCCGGGAACTGACAGAACACCCGGATCGGATCGCGCCGAATGTTTGGTGCGAGCTGCCGGAGCTTTGCTATCCGAAGGACGAGGAGCGTTTGCTTGAGATGCTTTTGAGACTGAAGGAAAACGGCGTGACCGACGCGGTGGCAGGAAATATCGGAGCGGTTCGGATTGCAAAAAACGCCGGGTTAACTGTGCATGGGGGCTATGGACTCAATGTGACAAACGCTATGGCCGCGGCTGAATATCAAAAACGCGGGCTTTTGGATCTTACGCTGTCCTTTGAACTGCCTTTTGCAAAGATGCGCGACCTTTCCTCGGACATTCCCCTCGGCTGCATAATTACTGGAAGACTGCCGTTGATGCAGTTTCGCGCGTGCCCGGCACGGAGCGAAAAGGGCTGTGGCGCATGCAGCGGTTCGCCGGTTGTCACGGATCGGATGGGACGTACGTTCCCGATCGTATGCCATGCGCGCAAGTATTCGACGATGCTGAACAGCGTATTGTATGACGTCGCGGATAAGAAGCTTCCGGATCTGGACTTTTATTCAATTTATTTCACGACAGAATCGCAGACGGAAGCGAAAGAATTGTTTGCGTCGGTCATGCGGCGTGAAAAGCCGAACGAAGAACGAACGACGGGAATGAGCTTTCGCACGTTGTTATAATACGGCGCACACGGGAGCGTATTTCCCAAAGAATGCTTGGCGGAATCAGTAACACGCTCTGACCGAATATCGGCTGCTTCGACAAAACGGTCAGACGCAGAAATCGGCAAAAACGGAATCGCGGTTTATCCGCGGTTCTTTTCATATATGCCTGTTTTTGTGCATACAGTAGGACATGACGGAGGACGAGCATGGAACGATGGAAAGAAGAACTGCTCCCGCTGTTGCCGACGCGGGTGCAAAAGGTTTTAAGTGAGATTTCGGAATCGGATCGATTACTGGAAATCCGATTGCGCGCAGACCGGCCGATGCAGCTTGTTTCGGAGAAGCACGATCGCATCGTATTTGCGCCGGGCGGAGAACCGATGGTCGCCCAGGAGGAGTGTGCGGGGATTCTGTCAACGCTTTGCGAGCGATCCGTTTACGCATGGGAAACGGAACTGTCGAACGGTTTCTTAACGCTCCCCGGCGGGTATCGGGTCGGCGTTTCAGGCAGAGCCGTGACGGGCGTGGACGGAAAGATTCGCTATACGGCAATCAACGGGTTCTGCATCCGGATTGTCCGGGAGCATATCGGTGCGGCAGCGCCGTTGATTCCGTTCGTTTCGGAACGCGGGCAATTGCTGCCGACTCTCTTGATTTCTCCGCCGAATTGCGGAAAGACGACGGTATTGAGGGACCTGATCCGTACCGTTTCCGACGGTGAGAACGGACTTGCCGCCTGCCGCGTCTGCGTTGCCGATGAACGCTTCGAACTTTGCGGATCCGGCGGAGGGCGTGCTGCTTTTCAAGTCGGATGCAGAACGGATATCGTTTCCGGAATGGCGAAAGCGGCGGCGTTGGAACGGATGCTTGCATCGCTTTCGCCGCAGGTGATTGCGACGGATGAACTGAACACGGCAGAGGACGCTTCGGCAGTCCACAGAGCGAGCGGATGCGGCGTCACGGTTTTGGCAACCGCTCATGCGGGCGGATTTAAGGATCTGTTCTTACGCGAGTCGTTTCGGATGCTGCTGCAGGATCAGGTGTTCAAACGCATTGTTCTTCTTTCCGATCATCCGATCGGCAGCGTTGCGGCCGTATGTGACGGAGGGGGAGGCGAATTATACCGACGGGAGGAGAGCACATGAAATACATCGGAATCGGGCTGTTGTTTTTGCTTGCCGTTGCGGCGGGATTCCGCAAGGCGGCCGGGATTGAGACGCGCGCAAAGACGCTGAAGAATATCCGAAAGGATGTGCAAACGCTGACGATGTACATCCGGACGAGAAAGACGGATCTGAAATCGATCGCCGCCATGCTGCCGGAAGGAGCGGTACGAACGGGCCTTTTAACGGGCGATTCCGGAGCAAAAGCGCAAAGTGCGCTGACAGATGATGAGCAGGAACGTCTGAAGGCGTTTTTGCGAACCGTCTCGGAAGGGAACGGCTCGGAGATCGAGTCGGTCGGCGCGGCTTACCTTGCGGAGCTTGCGCTGTCTGAAAAGGAAAGCAGCGCGGCATGCAGCAATGCAAAGCTGTTTCGTGCAATCGGGGCGATCTGCGGCGCGGCGCTTGCGGTGCTGTTATGGTAAGTACCGATGGGCATCGAAATGCTGTTCAAGGTCGCAGGGATCGGAATCCTTGCGGCAGTCGTCGTGCAGCTTTTGAAGCAGAACGGTCGTGAGGAGGTCGCAACCATTGCGGCGATCGTCGGACTGTTGATTGCAACAATGCTGATGGTTTCCATGGTTTCCGAACTGCTCGAAACGATCCGATCGACGTTTTCTTTGTCCTGAAGTATGGAGAAGCTGCTTTTGATTGCATTGATCGGGACCGGGCTTTGCGTTATGCTGCGCGCGATCCGGCCGGAATATGCGTTTGTTTCGATTGTAGTCACCGGCGTGCTGCTGATCGGTTCCGTTGCGGCGGAGGCGACCGGCCTGATGGATACCTTGCGAAAGCTGGGCGAACGGTTCGGCGTTTCGGAGGCGTTCTGCGCCGCGTTGTTGAAAATGGCGGCGATTGCCTGGCTCACATCGTTCGGCGGGAATCTTTGCCGCGATAACGGACAGTCGGCGGCAGCCGGCAGCGTTGAACTCGGTGGGAGGATCGCGCTGCTCGGGTGCGCGATGCCCGCGGTTGTGACGATGCTGGAGACCGGAGCGGCGATGCTCGGCGGTGCGCTCTCATGAGAAAAGCCATCCTGGTGACGATCCTTGCGCTGATGCCGGCCGTTTTTTTGCAGGCGGAACAGCCGGAGCCGCAGGAGGAGATCCGATGGATTCTCAACGAACTTGATCTTGCCGAGTGGGACCGGTGGTTTGCGGCGCAGGATCCGTATATCGAATTCGTTCCGTCCGATTTTCTGATTCGGTCCGTAACGAACGGTACGGCGGCCTCCCAACCGTTGTTCTCAGTGGATTCCGTCTGGAAATACGGATTAAGCGCTTTTTCGGAGCAGAGCAAAACGCTTGTCATTCTGATCGGATTTGCCGTACTGGCGGCAGCTGTTTCGGGATTTCAGATCGGTGTGTTCTCGGAAATTCCGCAAAGCGTTCTGCGTTTGCTCGGCGGCAGTCTCGTTCTCGGGATATTCCTTCCGAAGCTCCAAAGCTGCGCGGAGACTTTGCGCGTTTTTCGATCGGCTTCCGAGGCAATGCTGCCGTTTCTGCTCGGCATTTTCACAATGTTCGATCTTTCGGCCGGCGGAGCCGAGTTGAATACGGGAATCGGAATCCTGTGCGAGGGAATGATCCGCCTTGCTGCAGACGTTGTTTTTCCGCTTGCCGTGATCGGGTGCGTGCTGCAGATTCTCGATTGCTTCGGAGAAGAACGGGCTGCGTCCGTCGGAGCATTCTGCCATCGGTTTGCACGTTGGACGCTGCGGGTCGGTGCATCGCTGTATCTTTTGGTCGCAGCGGTGCGCGGCTCGATTGCGAATCATACGGATTCGCTTCTGTTCCGCTCCGCAAAGCTTGCGGCAGGCGCATTGCCGCAGCTCGGGAACCTTGCGTCCGATTCGGTTGATACGATCTGGCGCTGCATGCTGTCGATTCGTTCGATGCTGGGGGTCACGGGCATCCTGATGCTGGGGTCGCTGACAGCAGGGCCTTTGATCCGACTTGCCGTACAGGTTGTCATTCTTCGGCTGTCCGGCGCTGTCGCAGGCATGCTCGGAGTACATGCTTACGGAAGAACGCTCGAAAGCGCGGCGTCCATGATGGGTCTGGCGCTGTCGGCCCTGACTGCGGTTTTTCTGATGGAAACGGCTTTGATCGGTTTGTTGATGGGGGTGTTGCAGACATGACGGACGCAGCCAGAGAATTGTTGCTTTGCTGGATCGGTCTGACAGCGCTGACTTCTCTGACGGAATCGCTTCTGCCGAAGGACGCGGTCTTTCGTACGGCCCGCGTTGCCGCAGCGCTTTGTTATCTTGCGGAAACGGCGACCTTGCTTGCAGGGCAGCTTTCAAAATTCGGAGGTTAAAATGCAATCGAAAAAACGAACGGATACGCTGCAGAGCATTTGGGATCGAATAAAAAGCAGTAAAGCTGCAAAGGGCGCGCTTTATGCGTTTGCCGTGCTTTTAGCCGTAGGATTCTATTTTGCGGGAACGGATCGCATCGGATGCGCCGCTCGCGCAGGACCGGCACAAACGGCATCGCCCCAAGAGACGGATCAACAGGATCGGCTTGAAGAGAGATTGGTGACGGTTTTGTCCAAAATCCGCGGCGCAGGACGGGTGGAGGTGTTGATCACCTATGAAACAACGGGAGAAATTGTCACGGCAATGTCCGTGAAATCCGACGAGGACACGCGCGACGCCGTAACCGGGAAGGACAGCAGTACGCAGCGCAGCGTCAGCACCGTTACGGAGCCGGCTACGGTAAAGAGCGAAGACGGGCAAACGCCAATCATTCTTGTTGAAAAAGAACCGGTGATTCGCGGGGTTGTCGTCGTAGCGGAGGGTGCGGCGCAGCTGTCGGTGCGGAAAGATCTGCAGAACGCGGTGCGGGCGGCAACAGGCGTTGCTTTATCGCATATTGAAGTGTTTGAAATGTCAGCAGACGCATATAATGAACCACAATGAAGGAGGAGAGAAAAATGAAACATCACATTCCGGAAAAGTACAAAAAATACTTTAACACACGGGTTTTGACGGTAGCGGGAATCTGCCTGCTGCTTGCGGCAGCGGTCATCACAAACGTGATCGTCAACAATCAGGACAAAAGCGGAAAGACGACCCGGACGGCGCAGCTTACCGCAAGCGGATCGGACGTCAAAGCGGTTTCCGCAGTTGCGGAACAAACGGGCGGATTCTTTGCTTCCTATCGTGAGGAGAGGGACAATGTCCGGACACAGGAGCTTGCTTATCTCGACGCAATCGTGTCGCAGGGCGCGGACGGCGAAACGCTGAACGAGGCGCAGAAGCAAAAACTGGATCTGATCAACTGTATGGAAGTGGAACTGACGGTGGAAAACCTGGTTCGGGGAAAGGGCTTTGACGACGTGATCGTTTCGATGCATGCGGGCAGCGTAAATGTAATTGTAGGTGCGGATACATTGAATGACGAGCAGGTCGCGCAGATTCTCGACATCGTTCTGCGGGAAACCGGCGAGAGTGCGGAAAACGTAAAAATCAGCACGGCAATGTAACTTTCTGAAAAATCCGGTCCGGAGAATGTTGCGTTTTCCGCAAAAAGATGATATACTCGCTGTATGACCCATATTTAAGTCAAGGAGGATTCAACAATGGAATATAAGCCGGTCAATGAAGCGAATGAAATGGGAGGAAAAGTTGTATTTGCGGAAGATGTCGTTGCAACGATTGCATCGCTTGCAGCGTCGGAAGTCGAAGGCGTTTACGGAATGAGCGGAACGACTTTCGAGGGAATCGGAGAAAAGCTTGGCAAGAAGAGCTATACAAAGGGCATCAAGGTCGAAGTCGGCACTGTCGAGTGTGCTGTTGATCTGACGCTGATTGTCAAATACGGCTATCGGATCAAGGAAGTCTGCGAAAACGTGCAGCGCGCCGTGAAGGAAGCGATCGAGAATATGACCGGTCTTAAAGTTGTCGAAGTCAACATCACCGTCAACTCGGTTGTTTTCATTGAAGAAAAGAAAACGGAAGAAGCGCCGAAGCCCGTTGAGCCGACGAATCGCGTAAAATAATATGGCAAAAAGAAAAGGGCTGCCGCCCTTTTCCGGGAAAGGACAAGCCGGGTAAACCCCGCGGAGGATTTGCAGTGAAGTTATTGAAAAACATTCTTTCTGTTTTGCTTGCAGTTTTGGCAACGCTGACGGGACTTATTGTGCTGGTTGTCATGGTATGGATCCCGTTCGACAGCAATGCGTCGTCTGCACTGATGAACCGGTTTTCCGATCCGCTCAGCGCACTTCTGATCTGCGCGTTTGCATTGGTATTGATCGGCGCTTCGGTCGGGTTAATTGTTGTGATGTTCTTTGCCAAACGTATGTCCCGGAACGTTTTGATCCGGCAGGGCGAAGGCGGGATGTCTTTCATGACCGTTTCCGCATTGACGTCCATGGTGCAGCGGTATGTCGGCTCGCAGGGATTCTCAGAAGATTGCAGAATTTCGGTAAAAAATGAAAAGTCGGGCGTTTCCGTCTATGCACGCATCAGCGCGCGGCCGGACGCCGTTTTGCCGAGCGTCACGGAGAAGCTGCAGGAGGATGTGAAAACGTATCTTGAGTATCATACGGGCGTTCATGTCGAAAAGGTCGAAATTGTGGTGGAAAGCATCGCCCGGCAGCCTGAGACGGCAAAGGTTCAGTAAAACGGAGGGTTCCCGTGCAGAGTTTTAGGGATTTATTCAATCACAATAAATGGGCGATCCTGTTTGCCGTTTCGGCAATCGTTGCGGTGCTTCTCTTTGTTCTGCTGCGCTGGTGGGCTTTCCTTGTCATCCCTGTCCTGGCGATCGCCGTGTTTTTCGGGCATCTGTTGGATAAGGGCGGTACGGTAGCCGTAAAGGACTTTTTCGGGAAGCTTTTTTCAAGAAGAAAATAACGGACGGATAAGGATACGGGATTGGGTATGGATCGCACATTGGCAAGAGAGATAGCAATGAAACTGCTGTATGCAGGAACCGTCGGCGGGGAGAATACGGTTTTTGATGCGCTCGAACAGTCGGACGCACAGAACCGCCTCGATGAAGAGGGCTGCTCCTTTGCGGAGAGTTTGTATCACGGCGCGACGGAAAACATGCTTTCGGTGGACGAATTGATTCGGGAGCATGCGATCGGCTGGTCGTTCGATCGTATCGCAAAGGTCGATCTGTCCATATTACGGCTTGCTGCTTACGAACTGATGTATCGGGATGATATTCCGGCGGGAGCGACAATCAACGAGGCGGTTGAACTCGCGAAACGGTTCGGCGGAGAAAAATCGGCAAAGTTTATCAACGGAGTGCTCGGAGCAATCGCCAAATCGAAGGAATGAAATGATGCAGGATTGCTGTCTCGGAATCGACACCAGTTGTTATACGACTTCGGTGGCTTGTGTATCGGATCAGGGCATCGTCTTTTCGGAAAGGACGATGCTTTCCGTTCGTTTTGGAGAACGCGGTCTGCGCCAATCCGAAGGGCTGTATCAGCATACCAGACAGCTTGCTCCGTTGCTGGAGCGCCTTTTTGCTGCTGTCGACCGGAGCCGGATCGGCGCTGTTGCAGTCAGCACAAGACCGGTCGATGCGGATGACAGTTACATGCCGGTATTTTTGGCGGGATGGATGACAGCGCGCAGCATAGCGGCTGCGCTTGGCGTTCCTTTGATCGAAACAACGCATCAAAGCGGGCATTTTCGCGCTGCGCTCTGCGGCAACGAGTCGTTGATCGGAAGGCCGTTCTATGGGTTTCATGTCAGCGGCGGCACGACGGATCTGTTGCTGTGCGAAACGGATGCGTTGAACCCGTATCGAATGCAGCGGATCGGAACTTCGACCGATCTGCACGCGGGGCAGTTTGTCGATCGTGTCGGCGTCGCAATGGGACTGCCGTTTCCGGCGGGGAAACACCTTGAGACGCTTGCTTTATCGGCTGCGGAGCGGAATGTGAAGATCGGCGCTTCCGTACACGGATGCGACTGTTCCTTTTCCGGCGCGGAGGCGGCGGCAATGCGCCTTTTCGGATCCGTCCCGCGCGAGGAGCTTGCGTTCGGCGTCTATGACTGTCTTGCGCGGACGCTGACCAAAATGCTTCGGAATGCGGAAGAATCCTGCGGCCGCCGGCCGATTCTGCTCTGCGGCGGCGTTGCTTCCAGTCTTTTGCTGCGCGAGCTGATTGCAAAACGGTTGGACGGAACCGTATTGTTCGGCGATCCGGCGCTTTCTTCCGATAATGCCGTCGGAGTCGCTTATATCGGATTGGATCGGAGTGCGCTATGGAATCGCTGAACCCCGTTTTTTCCGTCCATGAACTGAACGAATATGTTGACCTGCTGCTCGGCGCTGATCCGAATTTGAATCGGGTGACGGTCGAAGGCGAATTGTCGGGGTGCAAGCGGCATCCGAACGGACATTTGTATTTCACGCTGAAGGATGAACAGGCGTCTGTCTCATGCGTCATGTGGCGGCAGTATACGCAGGCGCTGCGCTTCATCCCGCGCGACGGGATGCGCGTTCTTCTTTTGGGGTCTGCTTCGCTGTACACGCGCGACGGCAGATTTCAGCTCTATGCAACCGCGCTGCAAAAGCAAGGCGACGGTGATCTTTACGCGGCGTTTTGCCGCTATCGGGATTCTTTGAAGGCGCTTGGATGGTTCGATGAGTCGCTCAAAAAGCCGATTCCGAAGCTTCCGACCTGCGTCGGCGTCGTCACGAGCAGCTCCGGCGCCGCGCTGCAGGATATCCGCACGGTTATCGGCCGCCGTTTCCCGGCGATGCCGATCCGGCTGTATGCTGCGGCTGTGCAGGGGGAGGGCGCGGCGGAAGAGATCGCGGCTGCGATCCGAAAAGCCGATGGGGAAGGAATCGCCGACGTTCTGATTGTCGGTCGCGGAGGCGGGAGCATGGAGGACCTCTGGGCGTTCAACGAAAGACCTGTCGCGGAAGCCATCCATGATTGTTCGATTCCCGTGATCAGTGCGGTCGGACATGAAACGGATTTCTCGATCAGCGATTTTACGGCGGATCTTCGCGCGCCGACGCCGTCTGCCGCAGCTGAGCTTGCCGTGCCGGAGTGGGATGCTTTGCAAGGCAGACTGCGCGAACTCGGCGAACGGCTGTCACATGCCCTTGAAATCGGCATGCAAAGCAGGAGAGACCGGATTGCTCTTTTGTGGGGCGAAAAGATCCGATCCCGTCTCGATTTCCGCCTTGGAAAGGAACGTCAGGCGGTCGAGGAAAGCGGCGGCGCGATGATGCGATTGACGGACGGCCGTTTGCAGCTTTGCCGCATCGGCATACAGTCGCTTTATGACCGCGTGGTTGCGTATAGCCCACAGAAATCTCTTGCGCGCGGCTTTGCGCTGCTGTATGATGAAAACGGGAGAATTGTTTCTTCGACCGGACAGGTAAAAGCGGGAGATCGACTGACAGCGCGGGTTTCGGACGGAACCTTCGACGCAACGGTGAACGGAAAGGACAGAGCACGGAAATGATTACGGAAAAAGAACAAACCTTTGAAGAAAAACAGGAAGCTTTGGAAAAGATCGCCCGTCGGCTTGAGGAAGGAAATGTTCCGCTCGAAGAGATGATTCGGCTGTTTGAAACCGGCGAAGCGCTGTATCGCGACTGTCTTTCGACGCTGGACCGGTACGAACAGCGGATCGAAGCGCTGTCGAAGGAATCGGAACAATGATGCGCGTCTATCGGCAAAAAACGGAAGCTGCGCTTGCGGAATATGCGGAAGGGTTCGATAATGCGCCGATTCTTGCGGACAGCATGCGTTATGGTCTGCTGAACGGCGGCAAGCGGATTCGCCCGTGCCTTTTGCTCTGCACAACGGACATGCTCGGCGGTTCCGTCGAAACGGCGCTGCCGTTTGCCTGCGCGCTCGAAATGATTCATTGCTATTCCCTGATCCACGACGATCTTCCGGCAATGGACAACGACGATTTTCGGCGCGGCAAGCCGAGCACGCATAAGCAGTTCGGAGAGGCGAACGCAATTCTTGCCGGGGACGGACTTTTGACAAACGCGGCGCTGCTTTTGGCGGGCTGCTCCGGGTTTGACGCGGCAAAGCGCGCGATTCTGTCCGGCGCAATGGATATGGTCGGCGGGCAGTCCCGCGATCTGAATCAAACGGAGCGGACGGAAGAGGAACTGCATTTGCTGCATGCACAAAAGACCGGCGCGCTGTTTCGAGCGGCTTTGACGGCCGGCGCAATCGTGGCCGGGCGGGACGATCTTGCGGACACGTTTGCAAAGCTCGGAAATCTGATCGGTTTGCTGTTTCAGATTACGGACGACCTGCTGGATCGGCAAAAAGATCTGCAGGAGAATAAATTTACCTATCTGACGTTTTACGGAGAGGAAAAGAGCCGGGCCTTTGCGGCGGAAGCCGAAACCGAAGCGCTTCGCCTGTTGGATCCTTTTCAAAATGACGCCGCGGAAGCGTTGAGAACGCTGATTCGCGGCATGACGCATCGAACGGAGTGACATGGAGTACCGACTGCTGAATGCCGTCAACGGCATTGACGACTTGAAGCGTCTCGACAAAAAGGACCTGCCGGGACTATGCGAAGAAATTCGCGCATATATGGTGGAAACCGTCGCGCAAAACGGCGGTCATTTGGCGTCGAGTCTCGGCGCAGTGGAACTGATCGTAGCAATTCATTATGTGTTTGACAGCCCGAAGGATAAAATCGTATTCGACGTCGGGCATCAGGCGTATGCACATAAGATTCTCACGGGTCGACGGGAAGCGTTCCGAACGCTTCGAAGGGAAGGCGGGATTTCCGGGTTCCCCAAAAGGGAGGAAAGCGAGCATGACGCTTTCAATACCGGACATGCCAGCACCGCGATTTCGGCAGCACTCGGCTTTGCGCGCGCGATGCGCTTGAAAGGCGAGGACGGACGAGCCGTCGCCCTGGTCGGAGACGGCGCGCTGACGGGCGGCTTGTCCTATGAAGCGATGGATGATGCGGGCAGCGAGAAGATCCCGCTTGTGATCGTACTGAACGACAATGAGATGTCGATTTCCCGCAATGTCGGCGGCATCTCCGTTAATTTTGCGGCGATGCGGACCGGCAAGCTCTATAATGCGTTTAAGCGCGGTCTTGTTCGCGTACTGGATATGAGCAAAACCGGGAAATGGCTCGGACGGCACATGGAACGGTTCAAAAACCGCATGAAACGGTTTCTTCTGCCGAACCTTCCGTTTGAAATGCTCGGTTTTACCTACATCGGGCCGATCGACGGTCACGACGTGGGCAAACTGATCTATTATCTCGAACGGGTAAAGGAGCTCGGTCGTCCGGTCATTCTGCATGCGCTGACGCAAAAAGGCAAGGGCTATTCGTTCGCGGCCGAAAACCCGGAACGATTCCACGGTATTGCGCCGTTCTCGGTCGAAACGGGCGAGGTGCGTCCGCAGAATTCGATCACCTGTTCTCAGGTGTTCGGCGAAACGCTCTGTGAACTTGCCGAGAAGGACAGTCGGATTGTGGCAATTACAGCAGCTATGCCGAGCGGGACAGGGCTATCGGCGTTTGCGGAGCGATTCCCGGATCGGTTTTTCGACGTCGGTATTGCCGAGGAGCATGCCGTCACAATGGCGGCGGCGTTCGCCGCGGCCGGACTTCGTCCGGTTGTTGCAGTCTATTCCTCTTTTTTGCAGCGCGGATTTGACGAGCTTCTGCACGATGTCTGCCTGCAGAATCTGCCTGTCGTGATCGGCCTCGATCGCGCCGGACTGGTCGGGGAGGACGGGGAGACCCATCAGGGCATATACGATCCGGCGTACCTGTGGATTGCGCCGAATCTTGCCGTTTATTCGCCGGCAACGATCGAAGAACAGAGGGCAATGTTGAAAATGGCGCTGCAGCGCAGGGAACCGGCTGTGGTTCGGTATCCGCGCGGATCGCTTGCGTCTGCGCCTTTTCCGGAGCCGATCGTGTTCGGAAAATGGCTTTTGCTTCGGCCGATGCGAAAAACGGTCATTCTTGCGACCGGCAGTTTGCTTCCGCTGGCCGAATCGATTGCCGATGAAACGGATACCGGGCTCGTGCATATGCGGTTTCTCCGTCCGATGGATGAGGAAATGCTTTCTTTGTTCCGAAAGCAGGGAACGCGGCTTCTTGTGCTCGAGGAGAGCATTGCCGCGCTTGCGCCTCAGATCGCGCTTGCCTGCAATCCCTGCCCGGTTCGCTCCCTCGCGATTCCGAACATTCCGGTCGCCCAGGGTACGGTTGCACAGCAGAGGGAACGGTTTGGATTCAACCGGGAAATGATTAAAGCGATTCTTGCGGAATTGGAGGAACTGTGAGCAAAGTTCGGCTGGATATGGAAATGGTCCGTCGGGGGCTTGCCCCGAGTCGCGAGCGCGCCCGCGCCGAGATTATGGCGGGCGAGGTGCGCGTGGATGGCGTGCCGGCGAGGAAAGCGGGGCAGGAAATTGCAGAAACGTCGGAGATCGTTGTTGTCGGCAGCGCGATTCCTTTTGTCAGCCGCGGCGGTCTCAAGCTCGATAAATCCTTGCGCGTATTTCCGATTTCTCTGACCGGTCGCGTTTGCGCGGATATCGGCGCATCCACCGGCGGTTTTACGGATGTTATGCTGCAAAACGGAGCGTCGCGCGTGTATGCGATCGATGTCGGATACGGACAGCTGGACTGGTCGCTGCGAAACGATCCGCGTGTTACGGTCATGGAACGGACAAACGCCCGGAACATGACGCCGGAGTGGTTTTCGGAGCCGATTTCATTCGCGTCGATCGACGTTTCTTTCATCTCGCTTCGGCTGATTCTGCCGCCGCTGTTTCATTGCCTCTCGGAGGACGGCGAGGTTGTCGCGCTGATCAAACCGCAGTTTGAAGCGGGACGCGGAGAGGTCGGAAAAAACGGCGTTGTGCGGGATCAGGCCGTTCATTCCCGCGTGTGCAGGGAGATCATGTCGTTTGCAAGCAATCTGGGCTTTTCTGTCAAGGGACTTTCGTTTTCTCCGATTACAGGGCCGAAAGGGAATATGGAGTTCCTTTTATACATGCAAAAATGCAGTCCCAAAAATGTCCCAGAATTGCCGGATTTTGGTAAATTAGCCGATGAAATCGCCGATTTGGCGCATAATTGTCCGGATCTTCGTTAAAATTTATTCATAATATCCTTGCATAAATTTCATTCCGACTGTATAATGATGAAGCAATATACAGGAAACGGGAGTCCATTTTGCATCTTGTTTTTATGGCGCACCCAAAGCGTCCGAATGCATGGAAGGTACGGGATCGTGCCTTGAAAATAGCCGAAGGAAAGGGATTCGTCTGCTCTTTGATCGACGGCATGTCGTCCGAACTGCCATCCGGAGCCGATGTGATCGTTGTGATCGGAGGAGACGGCAGCCTCATTCGTGCTTCGCATCTTGCTTGCAGGTACGATATTCCGCTGCTTGGCATTCATTGCGGACGCGTCGGTTTTTTGACGGAGCTGACGGAAGAAACCTTTCCGGATGCGCTCGACCGTCTGAAAGAAGGCCGGTACGCCCAGAAAGTTCGATCCATGCTCGACGTTTGTGTGAACAGCGGACAGGCGCGGCCTTGCTTAAACGATGTGTTCGTATACAAGCATTCGTTTTCCGGCGTTACGCAGTTGGATTTGTCCGTGGATCGGAATTCCGTCGGGACGCTGTACGGGGACGGTGTTGTGGTCGCTTCGTCAACCGGCGCAACCGGTTACTCGCTTTCGGCCGGCGGTCCGATTGTCGCCGAAGGACTGGATGCGATTCTGATTACGCCGATTTGCCCGCATACGCTGCAGATGCGTCCGATCGTTGCGTCGATCGGTTCGACGGTTACGGTCAAGGTTTCCGAAAACTGTTTTGTTGCGGCGGACGGGGACAAGATCTGCAAACTGAAGAAGGGCGACGTTTTGACCGTTTCCCGTTCCGAATACCGTACCCGGATTCTTTCGTTCGGGGAACACAATCCGTTTCGGCTTTTGACCGAAAAACTGAGTTGATTTTGAGGTTCGTATGAAAAGCAAACGCCATTCGGCAATTCTGAAGCTGATCGCTTCCGAAAATATAGAGACCCAGGAAGATCTGGCAAGCCTGCTGTCCGAGCAGGGCTATAAAGTGACGCAGGCCACCGTTTCGCGTGACATCAAAGAGCTGCGGCTGATTAAGGTGCAGACCGGAGAGGGCCGCTATAAGTATGCGACTGTCGAGCGTGCCGAGTCCGATCTGCAGGATCGGTTCATCAGCATGTTCAGCAGCTGCGTGATTTCGATCTCATCTTCCGGTAATCTGATCGTGATTAAAACGATGCCGGGGAGCGCTTCGGTTGCGGCGGAGGCGATTGATTCCATGCGCTGGAATGAGATTGCGGGTTCCATTGCGGGCGACAATACGATCTTTGTCGCGATAAAGGACGGCAGGAGCGTTGCGGACGTCGCCCGGAAATTCCAGAAAATGATGCAATGACGGAGGGCTGCCGTGCTCAAGCGTTTACAGATCCATAATGTTGCTTTGATTGATAAGTCCGATATCGAATTCGATGCGGGCTTTTCTGCATTGACGGGGGAAACCGGCGCGGGCAAATCCATTTTGATTGAATCCGTCAGCTTCGTTCTCGGCGACCGCGCAAGCCGTGAGAGCATTCGGACAGGGACGGCAAAAGCGTCTGTCGAAGCCGAATTTACGCTTGCTGCCGATTCGCCCGCAACGGCGTATCTGAGGGAACGTGAGCTGGACGACGGGGACTCCCTGATTCTGTATCGGGAGCTTTCGCAAAGCGGGCGCAATGTCTGCCGCATCAACGGCACGCTCGTGACAGCTTCGGAGCTGAAGGATCTCGGCGCGCTGCTTGTCGATCTGCACGGACAGCACGCGCACCAGTCCTTGCTTGATGAAACGACGCATCTTTCCCTGATCGACGCCTATTCCGACAACGAAAACCGCCTGCTCGGGCGCGTCCGCGACGCGCGTGAAACGGCGCTCCGTCTGCAAAGAGAGTGGAAGCAGCTGCAATCGAGTCTTTCCGCAAGAATGCAGCGCATCGATATGCTGCAGTTCCAAAAAGCCGAGATCGACCGGTTCGACCCGAAAGAGGGAGAGGAAGCGGAACTGGATATCCGTCGGAACGTGTTGCGAAACGCCGAAACGATTACCGACGGAATGAACGCCGCGTATGAAGCGCTGTTCGGGGATTCCGGCACATTGGCGACGCTTTCGGACGCCCGTTCGGCGTTGACGCGGATCGGACGATACGACCCGGCGTATGCGGAGCTTGCTTCCAGGGCGGAAAGCTCGTATTACGAATTGGAAGACGTCGCTTATGCTTTGCGCGACGCACAGGCGTCGTTCGCTTATGATCCCGAAGAACTCGAGCAGATCGAAAGCCGTCTTGCCGCGCTGCAGGCCCTGAAACGAAAGTACGGAGCAACGGAGACGGAAATTCTCGGATACCGCGAGCGAATCACAGAGGAGCTTGCGCTGTTGACCGACGGCGACAATCAGGCGGACGCAAAGGAAAAAGCGTTTCGAAAAGCGCTGCAGGAATTCGGAGAGCTCGCAAAACAGCTTTCGGCGCAGCGAAGACAAGCGGCGAAACGGCTTTGCGAAGCGGCGCTGCAGCAAATGAAGGATATGGGCATGCCGCACGCGCAGTTTGAAACGTCGTTCCGCACGATCCCGGTCGAAGAGCTTTCCGAGAACGGAATCGACGAAGCGGTGTTCCTGCTTTCCGCGAACCGCGGCGAGCCGCCGAAGCCGCTGAGCAAGGTCGCGTCCGGCGGCGAGATTTCCCGCATTATGCTGGCGATGAAGATTGCGCTTTCCGACGCCGATCGGATCGAAACGCTGATTTTCGATGAGATCGATACGGGGATTTCCGGGCTGGTTGCGAATGCCGTTGCTCGGAAAATGCGCGAGCTTTCGAAACGCCATCAGGTTCTATGCGTCACGCATCTGCCGCAGATCGCGGCGCACGCGGATGTCCAATACGTTGTCAGTAAGGTTTCCGATGATCTGGCAACGCGAAGCCGGACAAGACGGCTCGAAGCGTCGGAACGCGCAGCGGAACTTGCGCGAATCATGGGCAGCGGAGCGGAGGGCGCGGAAGCGATCGCACACGCAAGACGGCTTCTGGACGAAGCAGGCCGTTGATCCGGAGAAAGGAATCCAATGAAAACGCAAATCAATGAAATGAGGATTCAGACTTTTTTGAACGCGCTCGGTTCGAATTCGCCTGCGCCCGGAGGCGGAGCGGCGGCCGGCCTTTCCGGTGCGCTCGGAGCGGCGCTTGGAAAGATGGTGGCGGAGCTTACGGTCGGAAAACAGAAGTATGCGGCTTTTTCGGATCACGCGCAAGCCGTTTCCGACCGTCTTTCTTTGCTGATGGATCGATTCGCTTTGCTTGCCGACGCGGACGCTGCGGCGTATTCCGGATATATGGACGCCCTTGCGCTGCCGAAAGAAACGGAAGCGCAAAAAACGGAACGCAGGGCCGCGCTGCAGGAGGCGGTGCATCGGGCGACGGACGTGCCCTGCCGTGTAATCGAAGCTTGCGGTGAGACGGTTGATCTGCTTGCGTCGCTCCATCGCTGCAGCAACCCGACCTGTGCCGGAGATCTTGCGGCGGGGGCGGCAGAGATCGAGACGGCGGCGAAAATTGCATGGCTGAACGTGCTGGCGAATTTGCCGTATTTTTCGGATCGTACCGAAGCAGAACGGATCCAAGCGGATTTTCGCGCCATGCTCTCCGATTTGTGCGGCAGATGCGGCGCGCTTTATCGGGAAATTGCTTCTTCGCTTGAAGCAAAATAACAGAATTGGGGAGCTAAAAATTGAGCTTTCTTTTGCATCCGCCTTTTGCGGATGCTTTTTTATAGTTCACGGTGATTTCACAATCCCGCCGCTTTGTTTGCTTGACAGGCGGGTATAATCGTGGTATCTTTATCACGATGATTAGCACTCGAACGAAAAGAGTGCTAAAGGAAAGGAGAGCGGAGATGGAACTGGACGAACGAAAACTGCAGATTCTCCGCGCCATCATCGACGAGTACATCCTTTCCGCAAATCCGGTCGGATCGAAGGCGATCCGGCAGAGCGCAGAGCTGAACTGGTCTCCTGCAACGATCCGCAACGAAATGGCGGACCTGGAGGCGCTGGGGTATCTGGCACAGCCGCATACTTCGGCAGGGCGCATCCCGTCTGATAAGGCATACCGGCTGTACGTCGATCAGATGCTGCAGCGCGCCGGTCTCAGCGAGCGTGAGCAGGCGATTCTCGACGGGTATTACCGCAGCCGGATCGACGGCATCGAATCGGTTCTGCGTTCAACGGCAAAGGCGCTCAGCGAGATCACGCATTATACGGCGGTCGTAATGATGCCGGATATGGCGGTGAACCGCCTGCGGCATTTGCAGCTTGTTCCGCTGTCCGAGGGCAAGGCGCTTTCCGTTATCGTTACGGACGCCGGTGTTGCGCGCGACGCTGTGATCGACATTCCGCGGGATATGACGGCGGCGGAGCTGGAGGATATTTCCCGGACCATCACACAGCGCTGCTATAATTGCCGGATGACGACCGTTGCCGAACGTCTGGTGCATGAGATCGGCGCGGAGCTGCAGTCAAGAGGCGATTTTTTGAAAACGCTTCTTGCGCGCGTTGAGGAGAATGCGCAGTCCGGAACGAATATGGTCGAGTTTTCCGGTACGCGCAACATGCTTCGCTTTCCCGAATACAGCGACGTCGAGAAGGCGACCACGTTTCTTGCCACCGTTGAGCAGCGCGACGCGATTTATCAGATGCTGCGGAAAGCGTCCGATATGGAGTTCACGATCACGATCGGAAGCGAGAACGAACAGGAAGGTTTGCAGGACTGCAGCGTTGTAACGGCAACGTACCGCGTCAATGATATGCCGTTTGGGACGTTCGGCGTTATCGGTCCGACGCGTATGGATTACAATCGCGTCATCAGCGTATTGCAGGGCGTGCAGCAGAATCTTACATCGATTCTGCAATCATTTTTGAAGGAGGACTGAACGTGTCCAAGAAAAAGAACACCAAAGAACCGGAACAGGTAGAGACCCCGGAGACGGAGGAGCAGCAGGGCTGTACGCTGACACAGGAGGAGATGGACGAGGTTCGCGCTCACATCGAATCCCTGCAGAAGCAGCTTGACGAGACCGTCAATCTGCTGCAGCGGAATCAGGCGGATTTCGACAACTACCGCAGACGGAACGCATCCGTACGGGCCGACAGCTATGAGGAGGGTAAGCGCGACATCATCACGGCGCTGCTGCCGATCCTCGATGACTTTGACAGGGTTGCCGAAAGCGAAGCGAATGATGCGGCCTGGGCGGAAGGCGTAAAGCTCGTGCATCGGAAACTGACCGAAACGCTGCAAAAGCAGGGCCTTTCGGAAGTGGAAACCGACGGAGACTTCGATCCGAACCTGCACAACGCCGTGATGGCGGAGCCGCAGGAGGGCGTCGAAAAAGGAAAGATTCTCGCGGTATTTCAGAAGGGGTATCGTGTGAAAGATAAGATCGTGCGGCACAGCATGGTCAAGGTATCGGATTAACGGTACGGCAAAAGGATAACAGTAAAGATTTCAGGAGGATACAATTATGAGCAAGATTATCGGTATTGACCTTGGCACCACCAATTCCTGCGTCGCGGTTCTCGAGGGCGGCGATCCCGTCGTCATCCCGAATTCCGAAGGCGGCAGAACGACGCCGTCCGTTGTCGCGTTCAAAGACAACGAGCGTCTTGTCGGCACGATCGCAAAGCGTCAGGCGATCACCAACCCCGAGCGTACGATCTCCTCGATCAAGCGTGAAATGGGTTCTTCCTACAAAGTGAAGATTGACGGCAAGGACTATACGCCGCAGGAGATTTCGGCGATGATCCTGCAGAAGCTGAAGGCGGATGCGGAAAGCTATCTCGGCGAGAAGGTTACGCAGGCCGTCATCACGGTTCCGGCATATTTTACGGACAGCCAGCGTCAGGCGACGAAGGACGCCGGAAGAATCGCCGGTCTTGAAGTGCTCCGTATCATCAACGAGCCGACCGCGGCGTCCTTGGCATACGGCCTTGATAAGGAAACCAATCAGAAGATCCTCGTGTACGACCTCGGCGGCGGCACGTTCGACGTTTCGATCCTCGAGATCGGCGACGGCGTATTTGAGGTGCTCGCAACGGCCGGCAACAACCGCCTCGGCGGCGACGACTTCGATCAGCGCCTGATCGATTACATCGCTTCGGAATTCATGCGTTCGAACGGCATTGACCTGCGAAAGGACAAGATGGCGCTGCAGCGCTTGAAGGAAGCTGCGGAGAAGGCGAAGATTGAACTTTCCGGCACGACTTCCTCGAATGTGAACCTCCCGTTCATCACGATGGATGCGGGCGGCCCGAAGCATCTGGACGTCACGATCACGCGCGCAAAGTTCAACGAACTGACATCGGACCTCGTCGATAAGACGCGCGTCTGCGTGCAGAAAGCTATGCAGGATGCCGGTCTGTCCAACAGCGACATCAATAAGGTTATTCTCGTCGGCGGTTCGTCCCGTATTCCGGCCGTGCAGGAAATGGTCAAGAACGTCACCGGCAAGGAGCCGTTCAAGGGCATCAACCCGGATGAATGCGTCGCGATCGGCGCGGCGATTCAGGGCGGCGTTCTCGGCGGTGAAGTCAAGGACATTCTGCTGCTCGACGTTACGCCGCTGTCCCTCGGTATTGAGACTGTCGGCGGCGTGTTTACGCGGCTGATCGATCGCAATACGACGATCCCGACCAAGAAGAGCCAGATCTTCTCGACGGCGGCTGACGGTCAGACGAGCGTTGAAGTACACGTTCTGCAGGGCGAGCGTGAAATGGCGCAGTACAACAAGAGTCTGGGCCGGTTCCAGCTTGCCGGCATTGCGCCGGCGCCGCGCGGCATTCCGCAGATCGAAGTCACGTTTGATATCGACGCGAACGGTATCGTGCATGTTTCCGCAAAGGATCTCGGCACGGGCAACCAGCAGCAGGTCACGATCACCGCTTCAACGAATCTGAACGAGGACGAAATCAAGCGCGCGGTCGAGGAAGCTGAACGTTATGCGAACGAGGATAAGGAGCGCAAGGAAGCCGCGGAAACGCGCAACCACGCGGATCAGCTCGTTTACACGACGGAAAAGACGCTGAAGGATCTCGGCAGCAAGATTGACGCGGGCGATAAGGCCAAGGTTGAATCGGCCGTTGCGGCTCTTCGCAAGGCGCTGGAAGGCACCGATACCGCAAGGATCAAGGAGGAGACCGAAAAATGCACGAATGTGAGCTATGAGGTCTTCGGCAAGATCTATCAGCAGCAGGCAGCCGATCAGCAGACACAGGGCGGTCAGCCGAACAACGGGCAGCAGCCGCCGAAAGACGATGTTGTCGATGCGGACTATGAGGTTGTTGACTGAGGCGAAACGCTTCAAAACCGCATAAATTATTCAGGAAGCGGGCGGAGCATCAACTCCGCCCGATGTGAGGTTACACGTGGCGGAAAAGAAAGATTATTACGAGGTGCTCGGCGTCGGAAAGGACGCGACGGATGCGGAAATCAAAAGCGCATTCCGCAAGAAGGCAAAGACCTGCCATCCCGACCTGCATCCCGGCGACACAGCCAAAGAAGCGGAATTCAAGGAGCTGAACGAAGCGTATGAGGTGCTGTCCGATGCGGATAAACGCGCAAAGTATGACCAGTTCGGTCACGCGGCGTTTGATCCGACGATGGGCGGCGGCGCGGGTAATCCGTTCACCGGCGCAGAGGATTTCGGATTCGGCGATATCTTCAGCACGATTTTCGGCGGCGGCTTCGGCGGAAGCAGCGCAACGCGCAACGGTCCGATGGCGGGGGACGATCTTCGGTACAATCTGACGCTGACCTTTGAAGAAGCGGCGTTTGGCTGTGAAAAGGAAATCGTTATTTCAAGAGAGGAAATCTGCGAAACCTGCGGCGGCAGCGGCGCAAAGCCGGGCACAAAGCCGACGCGCTGCACGACCTGCGGCGGAACGGGTCAGGTACGGCAGCAGAGCCAATCGATCCTCGGCTCCTTTGTTACGACGCGTCCGTGCTCGGCTTGCCGCGGCACGGGTCAGATCATAACGGAACCGTGTCCGACTTGCAGAGGCAACGGTCGCATCAAGCAGAACAAGCGGCTCACCGTCCGGATCCCCGCAGGCATCAACGACGGACAGACGCTGAGCAAGCGCGGCGAGGGCGAGGCCGGCTATAAGGGCGGTCCGCGCGGCAATCTGTACATTACGATCACCGTGCGTTCTCACAGTCAGTTTGAACGTCGCGGATCGGATCTGCTGCTTCAGATGAATATTCCCTATACCGTTGCGGTTCTCGGCGGAGAAATCGTTGTTCCGACGCTGGACGGCCAGATTAAGTATACGATTCCGGCGGGCACGCAGAACGGCACAACCTTCCGACTCAAGGAACAGGGCGTCCAGCGGCTTCAGCAGAGCGGAAAAGGCGATCTGTTGGTTACCGTGAACGTTGAAATACCGAAGCGCATTTCCGATAAAGAACGGCAGCTTTTGGAGCAGCTTGCACAGCTGCAAGGCGTCGCGACGGTTCAGAAACGAAAGAAAGGCCTGTTCAAATAAATGGAGAAATCGAATAAGAAGGCCGTCAAGCGGTTCCCGCTTGCACAGTTGTGCAGAATTGCGATTATGGCAGCGCTTCTGTGCGTGGCTTCGCCGTGGTCGATTCCGGTCGGCCCGATTCCGATTTCGCTCGCTACTTTTGTCGTTTATCTGATCGGGATTGTTCTCGGCTGGTTGGACGGCACGATTGCCGTAGCGGTTTATCTCCTGTTGGGCGCAATCGGCCTTCCCGTGTTTTCGGGCGGCGCCGGCGGGTTCCAAAAGCTGATCGGCGCGACCGGAGGATATTTGATCGGATATCTGCCGTGCGTTGCGCTGACCGGATGGATGGCGGACCGTTTTCCGTACAAGCGACTCTGGACGGTTGTCGGAATGGTTTTCGGAACGATTGTTCTTTACGCGATCGGAACAGCATGGTTTATGGTTCAGAGCCGGAGAGAACTTCTCGAATCGCTCTCGCTGTGTGTCGTTCCGTTTTTGGCGGGAGATGCGGCAAAGATTGCGGTGTGCGCGCTGATCGGCATTCCGCTGCGGAAAAGCACCGACAAACTGATCGGGAAAACCGCATAGGATAAAACGAAGAACGGGAAAGGCATTCCTTAGGGATTCCCCTGGAATGTCTTTCTTTTCTTGCAAAAAATGGATTTGTGTGGTATGGTTATAATATGAAGATTTCTGTCCAGCCAATTACATACGTTGCGCCGGATTCTCCGGCGGCACGCTGCGGCATCCGTGCGGGCGACGCGTTGCTTGCCATCAACGGCGAGCCGGTCCGCGATCTGATCGATTACGAAAAACTGACGGCGGAACGGATCCTGCATGTGGACGTATGCCGCGAGGGAAAAACAATTTCCTGCCGCGTCAAAAAGGAGGAATACGAGCCGCTTGGGCTGAGCTTTGAAACCTCGCTGATGAGCAGGATGCAAACCTGCAAAAACCATTGCGTTTTCTGTTTTATCGACCAGATGCCGCGCGGCGTTCGGTCCAGCTTGCAGGTGAAGGACGATGATTGGCGCATGTCGTTCATCATGGGCAATTACGTGACCCTTACAAACGTGAACGACGAGGAATTTGATCGCATTCTGCGCCGCAGGGTCAGCCCGCTTTACGTTTCGGTTCACGCGATCGATCCGGTCGTCAGGACGCGCATCATGAAGAATCCCTCGGCCGGGCGCATTCGGGAGCGGCTTGAGGCGCTGAAGGCTGCCGGCATTCAGTTTCACGCGCAGATTGTCCTTTGCCCCGGAATCAACGACGGAGCGATTCTTGCGGAAACGCTGACGGTTTTGGGCGAGCTTGCTCCGGCGACAGCGTCGGTGGCGATCGTTCCGGTCGGCGTCACAAAATTCCGCGAAAAGCTCGAACATCTCGATACTTTTGATCGGGAGGGGAGCAAAGCGGTGATCGAACAGGTTTCACGGTTCCAGAGTGCTTTTTTGCAGAAACTCGGTACGCGTCTCGTGTTTCTCTCGGATGAATGGTATCTCAACGCCCAAATGCCGATTCCGCCGACGGAGTATTACGAAGATTACGGACAGATCGAAAACGGCGTCGGAATGCTTCGCCTGTTTGAAAATGATTTTTTGGATGCTCTCTCGGAAAAGGAGCCGCTTTCGGAGGAGAGGCGTGTTTCGATGGCGGGCGGAACCGCCGCTGCGCCGTTCTTTTGGGATCTGTATCGGGCGTTGGATCCGTATCGGATTCATTGGAAGCTGTATCCGATTCCGAACCGATATTTCGGCGGCAACGTTCATGTCGGAGGCCTCGTGACGGGACAGGATTTGTGCGAGGAACTTTGCGATAAACCGCTGGAGAAAACGCTTCTGATTCCGGGCAACATGCTTCGGGCAAAGGAGGATGTCTTTTTGGATGGAATGACCGTTTCCGATGTGGAATCGGCTTTGCATGTTCGGATCGTGCCCGTATCGGACGGAGCCGATCTGGTCAGAAAACTGTTTGAGGATTTTGTATGAGTAAACCTTTGGTAGCAATCGTCGGCAGACCGAATGTCGGCAAATCCACGCTTTTTAACCGCCTGATCGGGCGGCGTCTTGCGATCGTTGAGGATACGCCGGGCGTCACGCGGGATCGTATTTACGGTGACGCAGAATGGCTGACGCATTCGTTCACTTTGATCGACACCGGAGGAATCGAGCCGGCAAGCGAGGATAAGATCGCCGTTCAGATGCGCCGCCAGGCGGAAATCGCCGTTGAAACGTGCGATGTGATCATCTTTCTGGTCGATGGACGCGACGGCATGACGTCGGCGGATGAGGAAGTCGCCGCAATGCTTCGCAAATCGAATAAGCCCGTGGTTCTCGGCGTCAATAAACTGGATGCGCCGCAGTTTCACGACGCCGTTTACGACTTTTATGCGCTCGGGCTCGGCGACCCGATCATTGTGTCGGCCGGGCAGGGAATCGGGCTCGGCGATCTGCTGGACGCCGTATGCGTGCATTTCGAAGCGATCGAAACGGCGGACGACGAGAGCGTCATCAACATTGCGGTCTGCGGAAGGCCGAACGTCGGCAAGTCTTCTCTTGTGAACGCCATGCTTGGCGAACAGCGAGTGATCGTATCGGACATTCCGGGTACGACGCGCGACGCGATCGATACGCCCTTTGAGCGGGACGGACAGAAATACGTTCTGGTCGATACCGCGGGAATTCGCCGGAAACGCGCGGTTGAGGACGCCACGATTGAACGGTACAGCGTGATCCGTTCGCTTGCCGCGGTCAGGCGCGCGGACGTCGTTTTGTTCGTTTGCGACGCAACGGAAGGCCTTTCCGAACAGGACGTCAAGATTGCCGGCTTTGTCCATGAGGAAGGCAAACCGAGCGTTATTCTGGTCAACAAATGGGATCTTGTTGAGAAAGACACCTATACAATCGAAACATTTAAAAAAGATATAGGCGTTTCGCTCAACTTCATGCCGTATGTTTCCTGTCTGTTTTTGTCCGCCAAAACCGGGCAGCGCGTTCATAAGGTCCTCTCCATGGTGCGGGACGCCTACGAACAGAGCATTCGCCGCATTCCGACCGGTACTCTGAACGATATTGTCAATGAAGCCGTGGCGATGAATGAGCCGCCTTCGCAAAACGGACGCCGTCTGAAGCTGTTTTATGCAACGCAGGTTTCGGTACAGCCGCCGACGTTTGTGCTCTTTGTGAACGACGCTTCGCTTGTCCATTTTTCGTATGAGCGATATCTGGAGAATTACTTCCGGAAGTCGTTCGGGTTTGCGGGAACGCCAATCCGCATTTATTTCCGAAACCGCTCGAAGGGGGATGAGCAGGTATGATCCTTCATCCATGGAATATTCCCGTCATTCTTTTGGTTGCGGTTTTGGGATACGCAATCGGAAATGTGCAGATTGCGCTGCTGATCAGCAGGTTTGCTTTCCACGACGACGTTCGAAATTTCGGCAGCGGAAACGCGGGAACGACCAACATGACGCGCGTTTTCGGTAAAAAATACGGTCTGATCACGTTTTTGGGCGACGCCGGAAAATCTGTCCTGTCGTTTTTTCTCGGCCGGCTGATCGGGAGACTGCTCGGCCTGAACACGGAGGATGCTGCGCTTGCCGCGGCGATCGGCGGCTGCATCGGCTGTGTCGCCTGTGCGTTCGGTCATTGCTATCCGGCGCTGTACAGATTCAAGGGCGGAAAGGCGGCGGCGTGCAGCTTCGCGCTGATGTGGTGCTTCTGTTGGCAGGCGGCTGCCGCGGCAACCGTTTTCATCATCGTTCTGTTCGTTGCGACGCGGCGCGTTTCGGTGATTTCCATTTCCGGCGCGATCCTGTTTTCGGTTTTCGTTGCTGTTTCCTATTTTCTCGGCTGGATTCCGCAGTATATTGTCTGGTTTTCCCTCGCAGCGGCTGCGCTTGTGCTTGTTCGGCACCATTCGAACATCGGCCGCCTTTTGCGCGGAGAGGAAGCCAAACTCGACCTTTCGGGCAAGCCGCTGTATCAACGGGAACAGGAAAAAGAGGATCCCAAGGAATGAGCTTCGTTTACTGCCTTTTCTGCCGGAAAAGGCAGTTTCCGCTGTCTCGTGTGCAAATCAATACAACTCGCTTACAATTCTTTTACGGTTTCGGTTTGCTTTTTGAACGGGGATATAGTACAATAAAGCCGATGCCGAATTTTGGAGGCCTTGCATGACGGAGATTCTGTCAAATTCTTTTTCGATTCGCAGCGAGCATGTTGATGCGCGCCGTGTTCTGCGCCTCAGTACGCTTCTTCTGATGCTGCAGGAGATTTCGCTCGATCACTCCACGCTGCTCGGCTTCGGATCTGACGCAACGCTTAACCGCAACATTCTTTGGGTCGTTACGCGCTATCATCTGGAGATCAACCGGCTGCCGCGGTATGAGGAGCGCGTGACGCTGGAAACCTGGCCGGGAGAGATGCGACGCGTGCTGTTTCCCCGGTATTACCGGATGAAGGATGAAGCCGGAAACGTGCTGACGCGCGCTTCTTCGGTGTGGGTGCTGATCGACGGGCTCGAACGTAAAATGATCGTTCCGAAGGCGGCGGGTCTGACGCCGGCTGAGGGACTGCGGACCGGAGATGAATTGCCCTACAATGTTTCCGCGGCTCAGCTTCCGACCGTCCGCACCGAGTCGTTCACCGTGCCGTACAGTTATCTGGATCTGAACGGACATATGAACAATACGCGCTACTTTGATCTCTGCACTGACCTGATTGCGGAGGAAATCGCGGCGAAACGGCTTGTCGGCGTCATTGCGGAATATCAGAACGAGATTCGTTACGGCGAGACGGTTTCCGTTTCGATCGGACGGAATAACGATACGTATCTGTTTACGGGAACCTGCGGCAGACCGTGCTTTCGCATCGGCCTGACCTATGCTTCGGAGGAATCATGAATCGAACCCATTCCATCGCAGCGTTTGCGCTTGCGCTGCTAATGCTTTTTACTTCGATGCCGGCCATGACGTCGGCCGACGATACTGCACAGAAACTATCCGTTTCGGTCGATCTCGACCGCGGCCTTTCGGAAAAGGAACCGCTTCTGACCGACGAGCGCGCCGACACGTATGTGGAACTGCCGGCACACGCTGCCGTTTCGATCGATACGGCAAAAGCGTCGTACGCCGTTTTGCGCTGGCATAAGCTGCCGGAAAATGTAACGGTCGAATGCTATAACGGGCGCGAGCAGCTTTCCGAGGAGTCGGCCGACGAATCGATTCTGAATGCCGTGATCGAATTGCCCGAGGGGACGGACGAGCTTGTCCTGACCGCGGGAAGGGACGGCGCGGAGCTTTCGGACGTGATCCTGTACGGCGAGGGGGAACTGCCGGCGTCGGTACAGCGGTGGAACGCGACCGAGAAAGCCGATGTGCTTCTGATCGTCCCGTTCGGCGGAGATGAATACCGTTATTTCGGCGGACT
This sequence comes from uncultured Eubacteriales bacterium, assembly GCA_902768795.1. Classification (GTDB taxonomy): domain Bacteria; phylum Bacillota; class Clostridia; order Christensenellales; family CAG-138; genus UBA3792. The sequence goes on along the minus strand of CACXMS010000001.1, from coordinate 74,714 downwards.
GATTCCGACGCTTCTGCAGGAAGGCGTTTCGTTTAACGTCTGTTATATGGGAGATTACAACCGCCGCAGAGTCGAAGAAGCTTTGTCAGCGCTTTGGGGGCTTGGCGTAAAGACCTATCCGTTGTTTGTTTCCTGCGACGAAAATCGTTCGCTCGCCTATAAACCGCTCAAAAAGTTCTGGAATTCCACGACCGCGGCAAAGGGCCTTGCCAACGCTTTTGCCGTCGTACAGCCTCGGGTCGTCGTATCCTGCGCTTCGGAGGAGCAGGAGGAGGCGGCAGCGCAGCTGACGTATGAGCTTGTCGCGAAAGCGATCAAGGCCGACAAGCAGGGAATCGTACAAAAGTGGTATGTGCACGGCGGCGATACGGAGCTTTCATACGCCGAATCGATTTTGACACTCGGGGAACGCTCCGCAGCGGAACTCGCGCAGGCCGCGCTGGATTCGTTCGATTCGCTGGCGATCTATCACAGCGAAGTTTCTGCTGACGCAACGTATCGGCTTGTCATGAGCGATGTCGGCGATGATACGGAAAAGAACTCGCTGCTGGAAAACCTGGATGTAACGCTTCACCCGCTGCCTACGGCAACGCCGGAGCCGACCGAAACGCCGACGCCGGAGCCCACCGAGGAACCGACGCCCGAGCCGACGGAGGAACCGTTTGTGATGGAAACTGCCGAGCCGACGGCGACGCCCACGGCCGTTCCGACGGTTCCGCCCACGCCGGAGGCAAAGAAGGGACTGTTCTCCTGCGGCGCAAAAGCGGTGGAAGCAGCGACCCCTGCGCCGACGGAAACACCGACGCCAACGCCTACGCCGACGCCTACTCCGACGCCGACGCCAACGCCCACCGAGGAACCGACGCCAACGCCCACCGAGAAACCGACGCCCGAACCGACGCCTACGCCGGCGCCTACGCCGACGCCGCATCCCTGGGCGCAGTATTTCCGGCAGGAGGGAGAAGAAGCGGAGGTCATCGTATCCGACTATGACGAGGGACATTGGGAGTACCGCTCCGACGATCTTTCCGTCATCATTGAGCGTACCGAAACGAAGAACGGGCGCTATCCGCTCGTGTATTTTACGGCGCACGTCAGGATGCTGAACGATCAGTACCGTTCTGCGATCGGCGATGAAGGCAGAACCGGCAGAACGAGCGAAACGCCCTGGAAGATTGCGCGTCGGTATCGTGCTGTGCTGCTTGTGACCGGCGACAATATGCTGAATATGGACGTTGAAAAGAAGGGGATTCTGATTCGAGACGGCCGTGTGTATCAGAAATTGCCGCGTACGGAGATGCTTTCGTGGGATCCTGTCACGCTGACGATGGGAATTGAACTTGCCGACAGCGTAAGCGTTGAGGACTACCGGGAGCACGGCATTGAGGAGGTTATTTCCTTCGGGCCGTGGCTGATCCATGAGGGGAAAACGAACAACCGGCTGAAGTACCACAGTCTGTCCGGCCTGAACCCGCGCACCGGCGTCGGTATGATTGAACCGGGGCACTTCGTTGTAATTGTTGCGGACGGGCGGCAGAGCGATTACAGTATGGGCCTCGAACTGGACGATTTTGCCGATCTGTTTGAGAAAGAGGGCTGCGTCGAAGCGTATAACCTTGACGGCGGCGTTTCGGCGGCGATGATCTTTATGGGCGAACAGGTCAATACGCATCTGGACATCAAGAACAAGAGCCAGCAGCGCAACTTGCCGGACGGGCTTTCCTGGGGCTTTTCCCGGCTGTGCCCGACGCTCGACGATCCGATCTCCCATAACGGCATCCGAAAGGACGGACAGCTTTCCCTGCGGGGACAGTAAACCGAAACAATCCATCGATTGATCCAATGACATTGATACGAAAGTATATCGGAGACCGCGCATTCTACAAGCGACTGCTTGCGGTGATGCTGCCGGTCCTCATTCAAAATGTAATCACAAATTTTGTCAGTCTGCTCGATAATCTGATGATCGGGCAGGTCGGCACGGAGCCGATGTCCGGCGTTGCGATCGTCAATCAGCTGCTTTTCGTGTTCAACCTTTGCATCTTCGGCGGATTGTCCGGCGCGGGCATTTTTACGGCGCAGTTTTTCGGCAAGGGCGATTTCGAAGGCGTTCGCCACTCGATGCGGCTGAAATTCTATATCGCCGTGATTGCGGCGCTGCTTTTCGGAACAGCGTTTGTCCTATCTGGAAAACCGCTGATCCGGCTGTTTTTGCATGAGGGGGAAGCCGGACTCGACCTGGAAGCAACGCTGCGGTTCGGACAGGAGTACCTCTGGATCATGCTGCTGGAGATGCTTCCGTTTGCGGTCATGCAGGTTTACGGCAGCACGCTCCGCGAGTGCGGCGAAACGATGCTTCCGATGAAGGCGGGCGTTGCAGCGATTCTGGTCAATCTGGTTCTGAACTACATCCTGATCTTCGGAAAGCTCGGTTTCCCGGCGCTCGGCGTCCGTGGCGCCGCGATTGCAACCGTAATTGCAAGGTTAACCGAATGCGCGATCGTTGTGATCTGGTCGCATTGTCATTCGAAGCAGCATCCGTACATCTGCGGCCTTTATCGCAGCATCCGGGTGCCTGCAGCGCTTTTGAAGAAAGTCGCGGTCAAGGGGCTTCCGCTTCTGGTGAACGAGGCGCTTTGGTCGGCCGGTATGACGACGCTGACGCAGGCGTATTCGGTACGCGGGCTTGAGGTCGTTTCGGCGATGAATATTTCGTCGACCGTTTCGAATCTGTTTTTCTGCGCCTTCTTTGCCACGGGTACGACGATCGCGATCATGATCGGGCAGCTGCTCGGCGCGGGAAAACTCGAACAGGCGGTCGAGGAGGATCGGAAGCTGATTGCGTTCGCGGTCGCTTTGTCGATGGTCGTAGGAGCGCTCATGACCGTTTTTGCGCCGCTGATTCCGAACCTGTACAATACGCAGGAGGAGGTTCGCCGCCTTGCGACGGCGCTGCTGTACGTTGTCGCGGCAATGATGCCGTTCAACGCGTTTACCAACAGCAGCTATTTCACGTTGCGCTCCGGCGGAAGAACGGTCATTACGTTTCTGTTCGACAGCGTTTTTATCTGGACATTCAACGTGCCGCTTGCCATGATTCTCGTGCATGCCACGGATTTTCCGATCCTTGCGATCTTTCTTGCCGTACAGAGCGTCGAACTGATCAAGGTCGTTCTCGGCGCGATCCTGCTGAAGCGCCGGACGTGGGTAATCAACCTTGTGGATCATATCGGTTGATTTTGCGGAAACGCCCACTGCCATATCAAACGGTGACAGTGAGCGTTTTTTCTTGTTTTGATCCGATAAGAAGGATCAGCAGCCCCAGTCCGTATGAACGATCGATCCGTCGATCGCATTGATGACGAGCGCGTCGTGCATCAGATCCATGTCGCCCCGCCGATTGGCTTCCCATTCGTCCGTGTCGTAAAAGATGATCCAGCAGGGGACCTCGAGGTATTCGTCCGAATTCCGTTCCTTGACCGTATACGTCGTCAGCAGCATCCGGTAGATTTTCAGATCGGCCTTCTTGCCTTCACGCTCCCACCACGACCCGGTCAGACAGGCCGTAAACGCATTTTTCACGCGCGTCTGCAGCTCGTCAAACGGCAGCAGCTCCACGTTTTCGTTGACGCGCCCCGTCACATCCTTCGGGCCGGTGAATTCGATATACGCAAGTCCGTCGCTGCCGATCAGGATTTCAATGAACTCCTCTCGAATGTAGGGAGTTGCGATAAACTCGTCGCCTCCGCCGTACTTCAGACTTTGCGACGGCTCGTACGGCACTTCAACCGTCGGGTAGTCGGCGTAGTTGCGGGTGAGACGGAACGCCCAGCCCTGCGCGACGGAGCGGATCTCCTTGTCCATATCGTACAGGTTTGCGGGCACGGCGCGCATGATCGAAAAGTCCTCGATTTCAAGCCGCTTCAGCTCCTTTTGCAGCATCGCTTCGGCATCGCTCCGCTCGAGCGTGACCGGCTTCCATGCGGCGGGCGTTTTCATCTCGGGATCGTCCCGGTCCTCCTCGAGGTAGTATTCGTAATAGAGGTATCCGTCTGTCTTCACGTTCTTATGCAGAATGATAAAGTTGGTTCGCTCGTCGGCAAACGCGGTCGCGTTCACGCTCGAACCGTCTTTGAGCGTATAGACCTGATGGGACAGCGGCAGCTTGATTCCGCCGTATCCCGACACAGGCGTCGTTTCGATCGACTCGGGCGCCTGCTCGATCTGCCCCTGATAGTACGTGTACATCTGTTGCCGTTCTTCCTCGGTCGGAACGTATTCGTCACGGTCGCCCCAGTCGGGTTTGCCTGCCGCGACCCATGCGTCCTGCTCGGCAAGCTGGTCGAGATATTCCTGAAACCGCTGCTGCACGTCCGCTTTTGTCGCAACGTATTGATAGGTCTCAACGGGGTCCGGCGCAAGGCGGTTCAACCAATCCACAACCTCATTTTGACTGTACATGTGCTGCTTTGTGCGATAGACGGGATAAAGCCCGTCGGCCTTTTGCAGAATCTCCGCGTCAAACGTGAGCGTCAGCCAGTCGTTCGCCGCATATCCGTTCTCATCCCAGCGCGACGGAAACGTCTGCGGCCCCGTGACGGCAGGGCCGCTTAGCTTTGCCTCCATACCGCCGTCGGCTTTGTTGACGACAAAATCCTGATTCGGCGTCGGCCGGCAAGCCGCCGTTAAAAGCAGCAGCGCCGCGGCGATCCATAGTATTCCTTTCTTCATGTTATAGTTCCTCTCGAATTGAATTTGCAGAGGATTCTCTGCATAGCTGTATCCTATCACGCCGGTGTCAACAAAATGTCACAGAAGTATGAACAAAACGCGTCCGAAATGCGGAAAAATTACGGAATCTTTTCGATCCGATTCCCCAAAACCCCTTGACAGGAGAACGCCGATCCGTTATAATTCAAATAGTTGAACAAATGCTCAACAATTCAAATACAGGAGAACAGGTATGGAACGGGTGCCGATGGGGGAAAACGAACGGGTCAATGATTCCGCGGTTGCCGAGGTACGGGCGCGGATGCTCGGCGAGGAGGATTTTCTGGATCTTGCCGATCTCTTTAAGCTGTTCGGGGATCCGACCCGGCTGATGATTCTGTTCGCGCTTGAGCAGAAGGAGCTTTGCGTGTGCGATCTTGCGGAGCTGTTGCATCTGACCAAGTCCGCCGTTTCGCATCAGCTGAAATCGCTGCGGCTTTCGAACCTTATCAAGTTCCGGCGCGACGGGCAGAATGTTTTCTATTCGCTTGCGGACGCGCATGTACGTTCGATCATCGACATCGGACTGGAGCATTTGCAGGAATGATCGGGTAAGGAGAAGGGTATGAGCCATCACAATCACGAACACGATTCTGAACACGAAGAAAAAAGCTGTGCCTGCGGCTGTTCGCAGCATGAGGAACAGGCGCACATTCATGGGCATGACGAATGCGGCTGTGGCCACGACAGTCACGATCACAGCGGCTGCGGCTGCGGACATGATCACGGCGGGAGCGAGGAAGGCGAGCGAAAAAAGGGGATCCTCCGGCTCGCAATTTCTGCGGTACTTCTCGGGATCGGGTTGACGCTCCGGCTTGCATTCCGGCTCGAATGGTATTTTCAGCTTCCGGTCTTTTTGGCGGCGTACATCGTTATCGGATACGACGTGGTGATCGGCGCGGCCAAAGGCCTGCTTCGGGGACATATTTTCGGAGAATCGTTTCTGATGTCGCTTTCGAGCATCGGGGCGTTCTGCATCGGCGAGTATCCCGAGGCCGTCGCGGTCATGCTGCTGTATCAGCTCGGCGAGCTGCTGGAGGATTTTGCGGTGGATCGCTCGCGCGATTCGATCACGGATCTGATGGACATTCGCCCCGATTCGGCAACGGTGCTGCGGGACGGGGAATGGGCTGTTGAGCATCCGGATCGCGTGCCTGTCGGTTCCCGCATTCTTGTGAAACCGGGCGAGCGCGTTCCGCTCGACGGCGTCATTCTGGAAGGACAATCGTTGCTCGACACTTCGGCGCTGACCGGCGAATCCGTGCCGCGCACGGTGCGCGCAGGCGAAACGGTGCTTTCGGGCTGCATCAACACATCGGGCGCGCTTACGGTTGAAACCACAAAGGATTACGACGAGTCGACCGCTTCGAAGATTCTGGAGCTGGTGGAGAACGCGCAGGGCCGCAAGGCGCAGTCCGAACGCTTCATCTCGCGCTTTGCGAAATACTACACCCCGATCGTCGTCGGCCTTGCGGTGCTTGTCGCCGTGATCCCGTCGCTGATCACCGGAAACTGGGTCGAATGGCTTCGTCGGAGCTTTGTATTCCTTGTTGTATCCTGCCCGTGCGCGCTTGTGATTTCGATCCCGCTGACGTTTTTCGGCGGACTCGGCGCGGCGTCCCGGCATGGAATTCTGATCAAGGGCAGCAATTATCTCGAGGCGCTGAATCGCGTTTCAACGGTAGTCTTCGATAAGACCGGCACGCTTACGCAGGGTGCGTTCAAGGTGCAGTCCGTTCTTTGCGTCGACGGCGTCACCGAGCGCGAGGTGCTGACGGCGGCGGCAACGGCGGAGCAGTATTCGGTGCATCCGATCGCAAAGTCGATTCTCGCATGCGTCGATGAAAAGGAACTGCCTGCGTGCGACGTTTACGAAGAGATTTCCGGCCACGGCGTGCGTGCCGAGATCGGCGGCGAGACGGTTCTCGTCGGCAACGAAAAGCTGATGCTTTCGTTCGGCGTGCTGTTCGATCCGTCCGAGGGCGACGGAACGAAGGTCTACGTCTATCGCGGCGACGCCTATCTCGGCTGCATCCGCATTGCGGACGCTTTGAAGCCGGACAGCGTCCAAACGGTATCGGAACTGAAAAAGCGCGGCGTCCGGACGGTGCTTCTGACCGGAGACGGCGAACACGGCGCGAGAACTGTGCGCGAAGCGCTGCCGCTCGACGAGGTTTATACGGATCTGCTGCCGCAGGATAAGGTCGAAAAGGTCGAATCGCTTTTGCCGGGCGCGAAGGGGAAGGTCGCGTTTGTCGGCGACGGCATCAATGACGCGCCGGTTCTGGCGCGTGCGGACATCGGCGTGGCGATGGGCGCGCTCGGCTCCGACGCCGCGATTGAAGCGGCGGACGTCGTTCTGATGACCGACGAGCCGAAAAAGCTGCTCGAAGCGTTCGATCTTGCGAAGGCGACGCACGCGATCGTTATCCAGAACATCGTGTTCGCGCTTGCGGTCAAGGTTCTGTTCATGGTGCTCGGCGTGCTCGGATTTGCGGACATGTGGGTCGCCGTGATCGGCGACGTCGGCGTCATGCTGCTTGCGGTTCTGAACGCGATGCGCGTTTTGAAAAAATAAGCATCTTTCCCATTTGGCGGGCGTGGCCCGCCTTTTTCTGCGATTCAGGCAATTTTCGGCGGAAAAAAGGATTTTCGGAAGAAACGTTGAAGATAAAGATACGTGCGTTCGGCTTTCGGACGGGGAAGGGAGATTCAGATGATTTCGGACGGTTCGCTTCGGAAACAGCGGGAGGAATGGGAAAGACAGACGCTTTCTCCGTATGCGACGCTTGCCGTTTGCTCGCGGGGGCGGGAAACGCCGATTGAGCCGTGCCCGGTCCGAACCGATTTTATCCGCGACCGCGACCGGATCCTGCACTGCAAGTCGTTTCGCCGCATGAAGCACAAGACGCAGGTGTTCCTGTCCCCGACCGGCGATCATTACCGGACGCGTCTGACGCATACGCTGGAAGTCGCGCAGATCGCCCGCACGATCTCCCGCGCGCTGCTCCTCAACGAAGACCTGACCGAAGCGATCGCGCTTGGGCATGACCTCGGACATACGCCGTTCGGCCACGCCGGGGAGGACGTGCTTGACGCGCTGGTACCCGGCGGGTTTGAGCACAACGTGCAGTCGCTGCGCGTCGTGGAGCGATTGGAAAACGACGGGCACGGATTGAACCTCACCTGGGAAGTGCGCGACGGGATCGTAAATCACAAGCGCAGCGGCAATCCGGCGACCGTCGAGGGCAAGGTTGTTTCGTTTGCCGACCGCATCGCGTATCTGAACCATGACATCGACGACGCGATCCGCGCGGGCGTGCTGACCGAGGAAATGATTCCGCGCTCGTGCAAGCATCTGTTCGGCGACACGCACGGCAAACGCATCAACAATCTGATCCTGAATCTGGTGGAGAACAGTCAGGACAGTCCGATCATCCGGTTCTCGGATGAGTTTGCCGCCGAGTTTGAAGTGCTGCGCGCGTTCATGTTTGAAAACGTGTATCTGAATCCTGTCGCAAAGGGCGAGGAAGTCAAAGCAAAAGCGCTCTTTCGGCAGTTATATGAATATTATCTCGAATATCCGGACCGCATGCCGTCCGATTACCGGGCGCTGGTGGAGGCCGACGGGCGCGAGCGCGCCGTGGCGGACTTTCTCTCCGGAATGACGGACAATTATGCGATCCGCGATTATGAACGGATCTTCGTTCCCTCCGGCTGGGAAGGCATCTGAGCTTCACTCGAAAGGAGCAGCATGGCGTTTCCGTCCGCATGGCTCGACGAGCTGTTTTCCAAAAACGAGATCGTTTCCGTAATCTCGTCATATGTGGATCTGAAACCCAAGGGACGCAAGCTTTGGGCGTGCTGTCCGCTGCACGGCGAGAAAACGCCGTCGTTTTCGGTCTCGCCGGACAAGCAGCTGTTTTATTGCTTCGGCTGCCATGCGGGCGGTACGGTCGTGCAGTTTATCATGGACATCGAACGGCTGACGTATCCGGAGGCGATTCGGTTTTTGGCGGACCGCGTCGGGATGCAGATGCCCGAAAATGTGAACGACCGCGAGCTGAAGCTGGCGCAGGCGCATAAGAAGCGGCTCTATGAAGCGACGCGGGCGGCGGCAAGGTACTATTTCGAATGCTTCACCGATCCGGAGCTCGGCAAGCCGGGCAGGGAGTACGCGCAAAAGCGCGGGCTTACGCCGGAGATTGTCAAGCGGTTCGGCCTCGGCTATGCGCCGGATCGCTGGGACGGGCTTTTGAACCGGCTGACCAGGGAGGGATTTACGAAAAAGGAACTGCTTGACGCGGGGCTTCTTGTGCACAACGAGCAGAAGGATTCCGTGTACGATGCGTACCGCGGCCGCATGATCTTCCCGATCATAGGCGTGAACGGGCAGGTGCTCGGGTTCGGCGCGCGCGTGCTCGGCGATGAGAAACCCAAGTACATCAATACCGGTGATACGCCGATCTACAACAAGCGAAACAATCTTTACGGGCTGTATCTGCATAAAAATGAAAAGCTGTCCGACCTGATCATGGTCGAGGGCTATATGGACGTGATCGGCCTGTATAAGGCGGGCGTTCTGAACGCGGTCGCCTCGCTCGGAACGGCGCTGACGCAGCAGCAGGCGCGGCTTTTGAAGCGGTATGTCGAAACGGTCTATATCGCATACGACGGCGACGCCGCGGGGCAGAACGCGACCGTGCGCGGGCTTGATATTCTGAAGGGAGAGGGGCTCGAGGTGCGCGTGATCACGTTCCCAGACGATCTCGATCCCGATGAGTACGTGCAGATCTACGGCAAAAGCGGATTCGACCGGCTGAAGGAGAATGCGCTTTCGCTGAACGAATTCAAAGTGCGCTCAATGGCAAACGGGCTGGATCTGAACGCCGAAAACGATCGGGAACGGTACGCGGTGCGCGCATGCGCGTTCGTCGCCTCGCTGCAGCCGATCGAACAGGAGCGGTATTATAAAGTGATTGCGAGTCTGACCGGGTATGCGGTCGAAGCTTTGGAGGCGCAGGGCGCGCGAAGCGGCGGCGTTGTGCTGAAAGATTCCGCGACGGGATTGCGGCGCGGCGGCGTCCGCCGTCGAAACGATTCGTTGGAGAACGCGAGGACAGTGCTTGAACGAACGCTGCTTGCGGCCTGCATTGCGGATCGGGACGCGCTTGAAACGGCAAAAAGCACCGGGGCCGAAGCGCTTTTGAAGACGGAAGCGTTCCGGAACCTGTTTGCGGCGCTGTGCAGTGCGGATTCGTTTTCGCTCGCGCAGTACGTGGCGGAACGACCGCAGGAGGAGGCCGAAACGGTTTCGGCGCTGCTGCGTGAGGAAGGCGCGGTGCAGAACGCCGTACGGACCGCAAAGGACTGTATTTTGCGTCTGCGCGCGGAGGAAGGACAGGCCGTGCTGTCCGATCTCCAGCGGCGGCTGGCCGAACCGGAGCTTTCCGATGCGGAACGGGAACAAATATTAAAGAAGATACAGGCACAACTGAAGGCGAAAAAATAAGGAGACGGGAAATGGCAAAGGAACAAATCACCCAAAAGGATCCGAATGTCGAGATCCAGAAACTGATTGAGGCCGGCAAGCAGAAAGGCATTCTGACCTATAACGAGGTCATGGAGGCGCTCGGCGATCTTGAACTCGACCAGGATCAGATCGAAAAGGTTTACACCGAGTTTGAGGAACAGAACATCGATATCGTCGAGGAAGTCGAAGTCCCCGAGGACATTAACGAAGAGATTGCACAGCTCGAAACCGTGCTCGGCGCGAACGAGGGCATCAACATCGACGATCCGGTGCGTATGTACCTCAAAGAGATCGGCAAAGTGCCGCTTCTGACCGCCGAGGAGGAGGTTGAAATTGCAAAGCGCATGTCTGCAGGCGATATCGACGCGAAGCATCAGCTTGCGGAAGCGAATCTGCGTCTGGTCGTTTCGATCGCAAAGCGCTACGTCGGGAGAGGCATGCTGTTCCTCGATCTGATTCAGGAGGGCAACCTCGGCCTGATCAAGGCGGTCGAAAAGTTCGACTACCGGAAGGGATATAAGTTTTCTACGTACGCGACCTGGTGGATACGGCAGGCCATCACCCGCGCGATCGCCGATCAGGCGCGCACGATCCGCATTCCGGTGCACATGGTCGAAACGATCAATAAGCTGATCCGTGTAAACCGTCAGCTTGTGCAGGAATACGGCCGCGACCCGCGCCCGGACGAGATTGCCAAGGAAATGGGCATTTCCGAAGACAAGGTGCGCGAAATCTTAAAGATCGCGCAGGAGCCGGTTTCGCTCGAAACGCCGATCGGCGAGGAGGACGATTCCCACCTCGGCGACTTTATTCCCGACGACGACGCGCCCGCGCCTGCCGACGCGGTAGCAAGCTCGCTTTTGAAGGAGCAGCTCGGCGAAGTGCTCGCTACGCTGACGCCGCGGGAAGCGAAGGTGCTGAAGCTGCGCTACGGGCTTGAGGACGGCAAGGCGAGAACGCTTGAGGAGGTCGGACGTGAATTCAACGTCACGCGGGAGCGCATCCGTCAGATCGAAGCGAAAGCGCTCCGAAAGCTCCGCCATCCGTCCCGCAGCAAGAAACTGAAGGATTTCCTCGAATAAAAAGAGCAGAAGAAGTATTTGGAGAAGAGAATGTATCAGAAAGTATCGACCGACATGAATTTTGTCGCGCGCGAGCTGGATACGCTCGCGTTTTGGAAGGAACACAAAATCTTTGAAAAGAGCGTCGCCCTCCGCAAGGGCGCGCCTGCCTATACGTTTTTCGACGGTCCGCCGACGGCGAACGGCAAGCCGCACATCGGCCACGTTCTGACGCGCTCGATCAAGGATCTGATCCCGCGCTATAAGACGATGAAGGGATACGACGTGCTTCGCAAGGCCGGCTGGGATACGCATGGCCTGCCCGTGGAGCTTGAGGTCGAAAAGCAGCTCGGGCTGGACGGCAAGGAGCAGATCGAGGCGTACGGCGTCGAGCCGTTCATCAAGGCGTGCAAGGAGTCCGTCTGGAAGTACGAGAGCCAGTGGGAGGAGATGAGCGACCGCGTCGGGTTCTGGTGCGACATGAAGGATCCGTACGTGACGTATCACGACGACTATATCGAGTCCGAATGGTGGGCGCTCAAGACGATCCACGAAAAGGGACTGCTCTATAAGGGACATAAGATCGTTCCGTACTGCCCGCGCTGCGGCACCGCGCTGTCGAGCCATGAGGTCGCGCAGGGGTATCACGACGTCAAGGAGACCTCCGCGATCGCGCGCTTCTATCTGAAGGACGGAAGCGGCACGGCGATCCTTGCGTGGACGACGACGCCCTGGACGCTTCCCTCGAACGTCGCGCTGTGCGTCAACGCGCATGAAACGTACTGCAAGGCCGTGTCCGAAGGGAATACCTACATCCTGGCGGAAGCGCTGGTTGCGTCCGTGCTCGGCGAGAATGCCGAGATCGTTGAGACGTTTCCCGGTCAAAGCATGGTCGGAACCGAATACGAACCGCTGTTCGACCTGCCGGTCAATTTCAAGGGCAAGAAGGGCTATCGCGTCGTCGCGGACGATTACGTAACTTTGACCGACGGTACCGGCGTCGTCCATATCGCTCCGGCGTTCGGTGAGGACGACAACCGCGTCGGCAAGGAATGGGATCTGCCGTTTGTGCAGTTCGTGAATACAAGCGGCCATCTGTGCGGCGGAACGCCGTGGGACGGGCTGTTTGTCAAGGACGCGGATAAACCGATCCTTGAAACGCTGAAAAAGAGCGGCAAGCTTTTTGCCGCGCTGCCGTTTGAGCACAGCTATCCGTTCTGCTGGCGCTGCGACACGCCGCTGATCTACTACGCCCGCGAGAGCTGGTTCATCAAAATGACTGCGGTCAAGGACAAGCTGATCGCGTTCAACCGCTCGGTCAACTGGATTCCGGACACGATCCAGGAAGGCCGGATGGGCAACTTTCTCGAGAACGTCATCGACTGGGGCGTAAGCCGTGAACGCTACTGGGGAACGCCGCTTCCGGTGTGGATGTGCGAATGCGGCAACGTCCACGTGATCGGCAGCAAGGCGGAGCTGAAAGCGATGTCGGACAACTGCCCCGACGATATCGAGCTGCATAAGCCGTATATCGACCGCGTGAACGTGCGCTGCCCGAAGTGCGGCAGGATCATGAAGCGTGAACCGGTCGTGATCGACTGCTGGTTTGACAGCGGTTCGATGCCGTTTGCCCAGTGGCACTATCCGTTTGAGAACAGGGAAATCTTTGAGCGCCGCTATCCGGCCGCGTTCATTTCCGAGGCCGTCGATCAGACGCGCGGCTGGTTCTATACGCTGCTTGCGATTGCGACCTGCCTGTTCGATCGGGCGCCGTTTGAAAACTGTCTTGTCCTCGGGCTTGTGTGCGACAAGGACGGCAAGAAGATGTCGAAGCACATCGGCAACGTGATCGCGCCGAAGGACGTTCTGGACAAGCAGGGCGCAGACGCGGTGCGCTGGTACTTCTATACGGCGTCCGCGCCGTGGCTGCCGTCGCGCTTCTCGGGCGAGAACGTTTCCGAATATCAGCGGAAGTTCCTGTCGACACTCTGGAACACCTATGCGTTCTATATTCTCTATGCGGATATCGACGGGTTCGATCCGACCGCGCACACGTTAAAGCGTGAGAACCTCTCGCTGATGGATCGCTGGATCCTTTCGCGGCTGCAGACGCTGATTCAGAGCGTGGACGACAATCTCGATCACATCCGCATCACCGAAGCGGGACGAGATCTGATGACGTTTGTCGAGGAGCTTTCGAACTGGTACGTTCGCCGCTGCCGCGAGCGCTATTGGGGCAGCGAGATGACCGACGACAAGGAAGCCGCGTATATGACGCTGTTCACGGTTCTGAAGACGCTGACGCTGCTTTGCGCGCCGTTTGTGCCGTTCATGAGCGAAGCGATGTATCAGAACACGGTGCGTTCGGTGGATCAAAGCGCGCCCGAATCGGTGCATCTGTGCGATTTCCCGGTCGCAGACGCGAGCTTTATCGACCGTGAACTCGAAGCGGGAATGGAGCGCGTTCTGGCGATCGTCACGCTCGGCAGAGCCGCGCGCAACAATGCGGCGTGCAAGATCCGGCAGCCGCTTTCCGAAATGTTCGTGCAGGGCGACGCTCTGACCGAGGCGGAAACCGCGATCATCCGCGAGGAGCTGAACCTGAAGGCGGTCTCGTTTGTGCAGGACGCCTCGGGATTCATTTCCTATCGCGTCAAGCCGCAGCTGAGAACCCTCGGCCCGCGCTACGGGAAGCTGCTCGGCAAAATCTCCGCGTACCTTGCGGGCGAGGGCGTGGGCGACGCGATCGTTGCCGCGCATTTCAGAGGCGAAGCGTATTCGTTTGCGCTTGACGGCGCTTCCGTTTCGCTCGGTTCGGACGACGTGCTGGTGTCCGTGCAGCAGAAGGCAGGATTCGTTTCCGAAAGCGATAACGGCCTGACCGTGGTGCTGAACACGAATCTGACGCCGGAGCTGATCGACGAGGGCAACGTGCGCGAGATCACCTCGAAGCTGCAGACGATGCGAAAGGAAGCCGGATTCGAGGTTGCGGACCACATCCGCATCGGCTATGATCCCGCGTCGAAGCTGACCGCGCTGATTGAGGCGAACAAGGCGGACATCATGGCGGACACGCTGGCGGACGCGCTGGAGCCGACGCTTTCGGGCTACGAAAAGGCCTGGAGCATCAACGGAACGGCGCTGACGCTGTCGGTGGAAAAACGTTCGTAAAGAGCGCAGCTTTTCGGCTTGACAATCCGGACAGACATGATATAATACGGATAACTTCGAGAAGAATCCGGAAGCAGTACCGTTTATCGGCACGGCAGAGCGAGCGATCGGTTGGTGCAAAGGATCGCGCCGTGTACAGCGGGAAGACCGCCGGAGGATCGGAGCGGGCGCGCCCGATATCGCGCAAAGAGTCCCAAACAGGGTGGAACCACGTTTTGCAGCGTCCTTGTGTTTTTGCACAGGGACGCTTTGATATTTCCACAGCAACGATAGGAGGAAAGAAAGATGCGGATTACATTTCCAGACGGTTCCGTTCGGGAATACGAGAACGGAACAAACGGCCTTGACATTGCGGCTTCGCTGAGCCAGGGCCTTCGAAAAGCGGTTCTCTGCTGCGAGATCGACGGCGTGCGTACCGACGCTTTTTTGCCGATCGAACAGGACTGTGCGCTGCAGTTTCTGACCTTTGAGGACGAGGGCGGGCGCTGGACATACCGCCATACCGCGTCGCACATTCTGGCGCAGGCGGTCAAGCGTCTGTGGCCCGAGGTGAAGCTCGCGATCGGCCCGGCGACCAAGGACGGGTTCTATTACGATTTCGACGCGCCGTTCAACTTCTCGCCGGACGATTTCAAAAAGATTGAAAAGACGATGGAGCAAATCCAGCGCGAAAACCTGCGGCTCGAGCGGTTTGAGCTGCCGCGCGAAGAAGCGATCGCCTTTATGGAAGAAAAGGGCGAGCCGTATAAGGTCGAGCTCATCCGTGATCTGCCCGAAGATGCTGCCATCAGCTTTTACCGGCAGGGCGAGTTTGTCGACCTGTGCGCCGGCACGCACGTCGCTTCGACCGCGCGCGTCAAAAACATCAAGCTGATCAGCGTTGCGGGCGCGTACTGGCGCGGCAGCGAAAAGAACAAGATGCTGCAGCGTATCTACGGCACGGCGTTTGAAAAGAAGGAAGACTTAAACGCCTACCTTGTGCAGCTCGAGGAAGCGAAGAAGCGCGATCACAACAAGCTCGGCAGAGAGCTCGAATACTTCACGACCGTCGATACGATCGGCCAGGGACTGCCGGTGCTGCTCCCGAAGGGCGCGCGCGTCGTGCAGCTGATGCAGCGCTGGGTTGAGGACGTCGAACAGAAGCACGGATACCTGTTGACCAAAACGCCGTTCTTTGCCAAGCGTGAGTTCTTCAAAATTTCGGGGCATTGGGATCATTACCGCGACGGCATGTTCATCATCGGCGACGCCGACGACGAAACGAAGGAGTGCTTCGCGCTGCGTCCGATGACCTGCCCGTTCCAGTACCAGGTATTTCTGAACCGGCAAAGAAGCTACCGCGACCTGCCGATGCGCCTCGGAGAGACCTCGACGCTGTTCCGCAATGAGGACTCGGGCGAGATGCACGGATTGATCCGCGTGCGTCAGTTCACGATCTCCGAAGGGCATCTGATCGTGCGTCCGGATCAGCTCGAACAGGAGTTCCGCGATTGTCTGGAGCTTTCCAAGTACTTCCTCGGCACGGTCGGGCTTTGGGACAAATGCACGTTCCGCTTCTCGCAGTGGGATCCGGCAAACCCGAAGAACAAGTACGAAGGTACCGCCGAGCAGTGGGAGCAGTCTCAGGCGGCGATGAAGCAGATTTTAGATGATCTTGGCGTGAAGTACGAGATCGGGATCGACGAAGCCGCGTTCTACGGGCCGAAGCTCGATATCCAGTACCGGAACGTTTACGGCAAAGAGGACACGCTCGTTACGATTCAGATCGACATGCTGCTTGCGAAGCGTTTCGGCATGTATTACATCGACGACAAGGGCGAGAAGGCGCTGCCGTACATTCTGCACCGCACGTCGCTCGGCTGCTACGAGCGCACGCTGGCGTATCTGATCGAGGAATATGCGGGCGCGCTGCCGACCTGGCTGATGCCGACGCAGGTGAAGATCCTGCCGATCACCGACCGCACCGTCGCGTACTCGAACGCGCTGTGCGAAAAACTCGATGCGTACGGCATCCGCGCGGAGGTCGACGCAAGGAACGAGAAGATCGGGTTCAAGATCCGCGAAGCGCAGATGCAGAAGATCCCGTACATGCTCGTGATCGGCGACAAGGAGGCGGAGGAAGGCACGGTTGCCGTGCGTTCCCGCAAGGAGGGCGACCTCGGCGCGCAGCCGTTTGACGCGTTCCTGCAGAAGATCCTCGAGGAGATTGCAACGAAAGCCAAGTAACGACATAACGGACAAGGGGCTGTAAAGAAACGCGTTTTCTTAACAGCTCCTTTTTAATTGTGAACTTTTTCCGGGAATCCCTGCGGGAAGATGTATGCTACACTCGTTGCGTAACCGACAGGAGGTGTACGCAATGAAGTATCTGAAGGTCTTTACCGATTTTGCGATCGCCATTGAGCCGCTCAATGACGCGGAGCGCGGGAGACTGTTTTCTGCCATGCTGACGTATGCGGAGGAAAGCACGGAACCTGAGCTTCGCGGGAATGAGCGGTATGTGTGGGGAGTGGCAAAAGTGCAGATCGACCGTGAGCGCGACGCGTACGGTCGAAAGGTGGAGGGGGCGGACAGCGCGCGAAAAACGCTTTCCGAAAAAAACAAACAAAAGACGGCGTCTGAAATCAGTCTGATCCCGTCTGATAACAGACTGATATCAGACGATCCCGCTCTGATATCAGAGCAAGACAAAGAAAAAGAGAAAGAAAAGAAAGACAAAGAAAAAGAAAAAGACAGACGCTCTTGCGCCGGGGCGCCTGCGGAGGGCGCCCGCGCGGCGAGTCGTCCCGAGAAAAGGGAATTGCCGACCGAGGAGGAATCCGAGGCGATGGCGAACCGGTTTTTCGAGTTTGCGAGAAAATTCGCCGTGCAGGGCACGAGGAATACTCCTTGACGATGCGATGGATTTGTCGTAAAATATGCAATATGGAGACTTATGTGCAAACAGAACGGAAACCGGCTTACGGATGGGCGGCGCTTGCGCTGCTCGCAACGGCCGCGCTGTGCCTGATTCCAGAGATCCGTCTGCCTGCGGCGGCAGGGGCGGAGAGCGAGCGGGACCTGATGAACGCCATCGCCGCGTTCGATACGTTCTTCCTGCGCGCCGCGCTGCTTGTACCGCTGCTTTGCGTCACGCCGGCGCTTTGGGCAAGGTGCGCGCATCGTACGCATCCGCTGTCGCTTGCGGTACTCACGTTTTCGGCGTTTGCGTTCGGATTCCTGTTTGCCCGCAGCGCGCTTACGGGACTGTACTGCGCGGGGCTGATCGCTCCGGCAGGCGTGCTGCTGTACGGGATGCAGCGAATGCGGCTTTCCAACTTCAAGGTCGTGTTTTACAGTTCGCTTGCGCTGCTGTTCGGCTTATTCCTTCGCTTCTGCGTGCCGACGCTGGCGGAGAACGGCGACGCTTTTCTGCCGATGCGCGAAACGGTCGAAGCGTATCGCGTCGTCTGGAACGCCGGAACCGCGGAACTTGCCGCGCTGGATGTGAACGGGCTGATCGCGCCGATCCTGGAAACGGTTTCGTCGATGCTGCTGTCGTGGAAGCTTGACGCGGATCAGTATCTGATTCAGATCCTGTATTATCCGTCCGCGGTCGCGGCCCTCTCGAACGGACTGCTTTCATACGCATTCAACCGGAAGGGCGGCGCTGATCTCGTGCCTTTGAAGCCGTTTTCCGAATGGACGGCCGAACCGACGTATTTCTTCGCGGCTGCGATCTTCTCCGCGGCGTCGTACGGCATGATGTTTTTGAACGTACCGTTTGCGCCGGCGCTTGTAAGGATCGCTTATACGATCTGGATGATGCCGATGGGGCTTGTCGGACTTTGCACGCTGAAGAAGTGGACGAAGCGGCGTCCGTGGATCTTTGCGCTGATCTGCGTCGGCTGCGGACTGATGTTCTCCGTCGCGGTTCAGGCGCTGCCGCTGGTCGGTACGGTCGGCTTTTTGACGGATCGAATGAGACAAAGAAATCAGGGGGGAAACCGATGAAACAGTATAAGGGCTTGCTGATCTTTATAGCGGCATTTGCGGTTGTCTGCGCCGTTGCGATCCTTCCGACGAAGCAGTATTTGCTTGCCCTGATTGCATTGCTCGCGGGCATTGCGCTGTTTCTGACGACGATGCTCTGGCTGATGAAGATCGCCGATACACAGGAAAAACAGATGGACCGCGTGTTCCGGGAGAACGATTCGGTCGTTTCGCTGCTCGTCAACGAGGTGACGGTCCCGGCGCTTCTGTTCAATCCGGTGAACGGGCGCATCGCCTGGCGGAATCCGGCGTTCCGCGAGATTTATGAGGGCAAGTATATTCACGAGCTGCTGGAAACGTATAACCCGGCGCGCCCGGCCAACTCCCTGCAGGAGGTCGTCGGCGGGAACACGTATCAGATCATGAACCTTGTCGTTCCGCGCAAGCATGCGAAGCAGCTGATCCTGCAGTATTGGCTCGACCGCACGGAAGCCGCACATTATCAGCGCCTGTACGACGAACAGCGTCCCTACACGGTTCTGATCTACGTGGACAACTATGAAGATCTGACGCGCGATTCACAGATCCGAAGCTCGGCGGTGCTTGCAGAGGTTGAGCGGCTTGTATCGGAGCTTTGCCGCAGGTTCGGCGGCGTATATCGGCGGTTTGAGAACGGACGTTTCCTGATGATTGTGGAAGCCAAGCAGGCCGAACGGCTCGAGCAGGAGAAGTTCCCGCTGATCGAGCAGGCGCACAGCATCAACACGGGTTCCGGCACGACGGTTTCCATTTCGCTGGCGCTCGGCGTCGCGCCGCGGATTCTGCAGTCCGAAAGCGACGCGCGGCAGGCCATGGAGCTTGCGCTCGGACGCGGCGGCGATCAGGCCGTCGTGAAGGACGGGCTTGACTACCGTTTCTACGGCGGACGGCGGCAGCAGGACGCGCGGCAGTCGCGCGTGAAAGCGCGTTTGTTCTCGAAAGCGCTCGCGCAGCTTTTTGAAAACAGCGGCGAGGTGTTCATCATGGGCCATCGCAACGCGGACATGGACGCGTTCGGTTCGGCGCTCGGCATTATGACCTGCGCCAATCACGTCGGCCGGCACGCTTACATCGTGATCGACGGATCGAATTCGATGATCGACGACGCGCTGCGCCGCATGGAACAGGAGGGCTCGGCCGCCGGACTGATCATTTCGCCGGAGGAAGCGCTGCATCTGATTCAGCCGAATTCGGTTCTCGTCGTCGTCGATACGCAGCGCGGTTCGAATACCGCCGCGCCGGAGCTGCTGCAGAAGGTCGAGCGCATCGTTGTGATCGATCACCACCGCCGCGGCGCGGATTATATCGACAACTCGACGCTGCATTATCTCGAGTCGCGTTCCTCCTCGGCAAGCGAAATGGTGACCGAGGTGATCGAATACTTTGCGGACAACGTAAAGCCGTCGTCGTTTACCTGCAGCGCGCTGCTTGCCGGCATCACGAGCGACACGAAGCAGTTTGCGTTCAACGTCGGGTCCCGCACCTTCGAAGCCGCCGGGTTCCTCCGGCGCAACGGCGCGGATCTCGGCTCCGTCAAGTCGATGTACCAGAACGATTACGACAGCTTTGTGCAGTGCGCAAAGGTCGTGGAGCAGGCCGAGATCCGTCGAAGCGGCATTGCGATTTCGCATTGCGGACGGGATGTTCCGGACAACCGGCTGATTTCGGCGCAGGCGGCCGACGAACTGCTCGGCATTCGCGGCATCAAGGCGGCGTTCGTACTGGCGGAAACGCCGGAATTCGTTGCGATTTCCGGCCGCAGTCTCGGGGACATCAACGTGCAGATGATCCTTGAAAAGCTTGGCGGCGGCGGACATCTGACTATGGCCGGCGCGCAGGTGAAGTGCGAAACATGGAGCGAAGCGGCTGAAAAGCTGATTCCGCTGATTGAGGAATACGAACAGGAGAACAACGAGCTTTGAGAAAGGACAGAGAGCTATGAAGGTTTTATTGGGTCAGGATGTGAAAGGAACCGGGAAAAAGGGCGAGATCGTTGAGGTTTCGGACGGCTACGCGAGAAATTTTCTGCTTCCGCGCAAGATGGCTGCCCCCGCGGACGCTTCCGCGGTGAACGCCGCGAACATTCAGAAGAGCGCGGCACAGCACCGTAAATTCACCGCCGGCATCAAAGCCCGCGAAAGCGCGGCTTCCCTCGAGGGCAAGCGCATCACGATCAAAGCGCGCGTCGGCGAGAACGGGAAGCTGTTCGGCGCGATTACCGCAAAGGAAATCGTGCAGGCGCTGAAGGAGCAGCAGGGGATCGAGATCGACCGCAAGAAGATTGCGATCGACCCGATCAAGATGACGGGCGAGTACACGGCGAAGGCAAGTCTGTTCGAGAATGTATCCACGACGTTTACGGTGGTCGTTACGGAATAATGGAACAGCAAGCGCAACAGACCGTTGAACGGGCCCTGCCGAACAATCTGGACGCCGAGCGTTCCGTGCTTGGCGCGATGCTTCTGGAGAACGAAGCGCTCGACGCGATGATTGAACAGCTTCATCCCGAGGACTTCTATCTTGCCGCGCACAATGCGATTTTTACGGCGATGCGGGACATGCGCCTCGGCGGAAACGCGGTGGATCTTGTCACGCTCGGAAACGCGCTCGAACGCAGCGGAAAGCTCGAGGCCGCAGGCGGGATCGTTTATCTGACCGAACTGATGAATTTCGTTCCGACGGCAGCGAACGTGTCGTATTACGCTTCCATCGTCGAGGAGCACTCGATGCAGCGCTCCCTGATCCGGCTCGGCAACGACATGATCCGCGACGGCATGAACGATCAGAAGCCCGTGGACGACTCTTTGAATGAAGCCGAGCGCCGCATCTACGATATTACGATGCGTAAATCCGAGGATTCGCTTGCTTCGGCAAAGGAGGTCGTTCCGCAGACGGTCAACGTGATCGGGGATTTGATCTCGCGCCGCGGAAAACTGACCGGCGTAGCCACCGGATTCCGACAGCTCGACCGCCTGACGAACGGACTGCAGAAAAGCGATCTGATCATCCTTGCCGCCCGCCCTGCCATGGGAAAATCCGCGTTTGCAATGAACATCGGTCAGTACGCGGCGATTTACGATCACCGTTCCGTCGCCGTGTTCAGTCTCGAAATGAGCAAGGAGCAGTTGATGATGCGAATCCTCTGCACCGAAGGCGACGTTGATTCCCAGAAAATCAAGGACGGCACACTGGACGCGCAGGAAACGCAGCGTCTTTTGGACGCCGGCGCAAAAATGCAGGCCACCAAGTTTTTTATCGACGACACGGCGGGCGCTACGGTTGCCGGAATTCGCTCCAAATGCCGCCGGTTAAAGGCGCAGCAGGGATTGGATCTTGTGATTATCGACTATATGCAGCTGATCCAGGGGACCGGCATGGGACAGCGCCGCAGCGACAACCGCGTGCAGGAGGTATCCGACATGACCCGTGCGCTGAAGCTGCTTGCGCGTGAACTCGAGGTTCCGGTCGTTCTGCTCGCGCAGCTGAACCGCGGCCCGGAAACGCGCCAGGATCACCGCCCGATGATTTCCGACCTGCGTGAGTCCGGCTCCATTGAGCAGGACGCGGATATGGTCATTCTGCTGTACCGTCCGATCGTGTACGATCCGAACGCCGGAAAGGAAGCCGAGGCGATTGTCGCCAAGAACCGTCACGGCCCGATCGAGACAATCAATCTGTATTTCGAAGGCATGTATACGCGCTTCCGCACGCTGGTAAGCGACGAGGAAAGCGTCTGAAAACAGAGTGTATTCAACAGGAGCCGTTAAGAAACTCGACAGAGGGACTTAACGGCTCCCTTCTGCATTATCGGTTCAGAAGCCAGACGCCGAGGTTCAGGTATCCGGCGAACGTCACCCAAATAAGGTATGGGATCTGCAGCAGACCCGCGGGCTTGTCGACCTTGTGAAAGCGAACGATCATCCACAGGATCAGCGCCCACAGGGCGATCAGCCAGAAGAACGCGAAGCCGAACGCGCGCAGCTTGAAAAACAGAATGCTCCACAGAAAATTGAAGGCAAGCTGCCCGAGATAAATGCCCGTGCAGATCTTCTTTTCCCGGGGATCGGCGGCAAGTTCGACGCGCGCCATGCCGATTGCCATCAGAGCATACAGGATCGTCCAGACGATCGGAAACAGGATGGCAGGGGGAGAGAGCGGCGGCTTTTCAACGATTGTGCGGTACAGCTCGGTATCGTTCCGGATCAGAAGCGCGGCGATCCCGCCGACGGCTTCCGTCACAATGATCCAGAACGCATACGGTTTCCAGTTTGCTTTTTGCATGAGATGCCTCCGTTTTTTTGTTACTGTATGCCAAAAAGGGCGATTCCATGCATCCTGTATTGACCGAAAGCCGGCGATCGGATATAATATAGAAAACCTTGCAAGGGGGAACCGCTATGGCATTGGAACTGCGTCGCTATCACGCTCCGGATTTTTCGGAGGCCCGTTTTTCCTCGGCGCCGGATGCTTGTCTGGAACCCGCACCGAATGATTTCGTTGCGCCGACGGGCTATCACGCAATGAGCATCTTTCCGGAATACTTCAGGATTGCCGGCGAATGGCGTCTTGCGGAGGAAAGCCGGATGGACTGCGTTCCCGTCTGGAAGGACGGGCAGATCCGCGTACTGGAATTCCGGCACATCCGAAAGGGCGATCCTGTCGTCTGCGGGCGCACCGAAGATGGGAGCGAAGGCATTTTCGTTCATACCGATGGCTTTTCGGAGACGCGATCGGAGCGGGACGCTTTTGCGTTCCGTCAGAACCGAACGCGCGAAACCGCTTTTTCAAAGGATTACAATGATTTGTACGACGTGCTGCGCCATGACCGCGAACACGGGAAGATTCTGTGGGTGCTCGGTCCGGCCGTCGCGTTCGACCGTGACTCGCGCGAGGCGTTTGCAAAGCTGATCGATGCGGGCTATGTGCATGCGCTGCTGGCGGGGAATGCGCTTGCGACGCATGACCTTGAGGGCGGATACCTTAAAACGGCGCTCGGCGTCGATCTCTACACGCAGATGGGGCAGCCGAACGGGCATTATAACCATCTGGATACGATCAACCGCGTGCGCTGTTACGGCAGCATTTCTAAATTTCTTGCGGCCGAGGGCATCCGGGACGGCATCATCGCCGCCTGCGAACGGAATCAGGTGCCTTATGTGCTCGCCGGTTCGATCCGCGACGACGGGCCGCTTCCGCCGGTTTACGGGAACGTGTATGAGGCGCAGGACGCAATGCGAAGCGAGGTTCGAACGGCGACGACGGTGATCTGCATCGCAACGATGCTGCATTCCATCGCCGTCGGGAACATGACGCCTTCTTATCGCGTAATGGCGGACGGAACCGTTCGGCAGGTCTATTTCTACTGCGTGGACATTTCGGAGTTCACGGCGAATAAGCTCGCCGACCGCGGCAGTCTCTCCGCCCGTTCCATCATCACGAACGCACAGGATTTCATTACGATGACAGCAAAGGGGCTCGGACTGTAAAGAACCGTATTGGACGAGTCGGGGGAGCGCCCCCGGCTTTGTTCTTTTATGACGCTGCCGCATGGTAAGAAAGCGGCATCCTGACGGAAAAATCCGCCCGCAGAAATACTCTGCGGACGGATCGTTTTTTGTCCGGTCAACTGCATTGGGCTGTCCAGGGGGACAGGAATCCAATGTGAATCAGAGGAACAGCGACCTGCAAAGCAGCTCGAGCCGGTAGACTCTGATGTCGCGCGAAATTCCGGAAGCCCGTTCGATTCTCTTAAACAACCGATCCAATTCTTTTCTGCTCATCTTCCAATAACTCCTTTCGATTCCTTTCGCCTACATTATAACCTGCAATTATGTCAAAACAACCGAAGATTTATGAAGGAACCGACAATAAACGGCAATTTAATTATGAACAAACCTTGAATTAAATATGAACAAATGATAAAATAAAATGGGGAATTTTATGAACAAATACAAATTATCGGCAATCCATCCGGAAGATTCGCATAAGATTCCCCGAAAGGGCGGTGATTCGATGCTGACGATTCTTTCGATCCTGCTGCACAGCATTTGTCTGATCGGGGCGATCGGGGATATAGCGGCGTTTCCGAGCGCGTTCTCCAAGGAGGAGGAAGCGTACTGGATCGCGCGTCTCGCGCTCGGCGACGAAGAAGCGCGGGAGCAGCTGATCGTGCATAATCTGCGGCTGGTTGCACACATTGCGAAAAAGTATGAAAAGCATCCGTCGGAGCGGGAGGATTTGATTTCCTGCGGGACGATCGGATTGATCAAGGCCGTAACGTCTTTTTCGGAGGAGAAAGGAACGCTTTCGGGCTACGCTTCGCGCTGCATTGAGAATGAGATCCTGATGAGCTTTCGACGCGATCGGAAGCTTGTGCCGACGGTTTCGATGGAGGAGACGATCGGTCAGGATAAGGAAGGAAATGAGCTTCAGCTTGCCGATCTTGTCTGCACGGAGGAGGATTCGATCCTGGAGCAGGTGCAGAAGAAGCTGGACGTCGAACGGGTCTACCGTGTGATGCGACGGGTGCTTTCCAAACGCGAACAGAATGTGCTTGCGCTGCGATTCGGACTGAACGGAGGAGCGCCGATGGCGCAGCGGGAAGTTGCCAACGTGCTCGGAATCTCCCGAAGCTACGTCTCCCGCATTGAATCGAAAGCACTGGAGAAGATCCGGAGAGAAACGGCGGAGGAAAAGGGGTGATCCCATAGAACGCTGCTTGACAAATCCGACCGGATGTGCTACATTCAAAGCAATCAATCAGGAAGGAGAGGAACCGATGCGCTGCTGATTGTTTTTCTGTCGGAAAGTGCCTGCTGATGCGGGGTTCTTTTCCTGTGGAAAACGGTTTGCAGAGTATTCCCCTCCGGTAAAGGGGTTCTTGACGTGCCGTTTTCCGTATGGAAAGCGGTTTTTTGTCGGAGGAAAATGTATGCTGCAAGTCAGAAACGTAACGATTATCCAGAAGAAAGATGAACATGTCCTGGTTGAGAACCTTTCGTTTGTCCTGAACGACGGAGAGAAGGCGGCGCTGATCGGGGAAGAGGGAAACGGGAAGTCTACGCTGCTTAAATGGATCGTAAACCCTTCCCTTGTCGAACCGTATGCGGACGTAAGCGGTGAAAAAACGGGATCGAATGTGATCGGGTATTTAGCGCAGGAGCTGGTCGGCCCGGAAGCCGGGACGCCGATCTATGAATGGCTGGAAAGGAACTGCTCCTTCCCGGAGCGATCGCCGAAAGCCGTTTCACGGGTTGTGAAGGAGCTTGGAATCCCATCGGAGCTTTTGCTCGAATCGCGGCCGCTCGGAACGCTGTCCGGCGGGGAGCGGATCAAGGTGCAGCTTGCGGCGCTGCTTCTGAAGGAATGCGATCTGCTCCTTTTGGACGAGCCGTCGAACGATCTCGATCTCGACACGATCGAATGGCTGGAGGGGTTCTTAGGGCGCACGGAAAAGAGCGTGCTGTTTGTTTCGCACGATGAGACGCTGATCGAACGGACAGCGGATTTTTTGATTCATATCGAGCTTGTCCGCAGGAAAACGATTCCGCGGGTTACCGTGTCGCGCCTTCCGTATCGCACCTATATCGGGAACCGGGAGCGGGCGTTTCGGCATCAGGCGCAGGTTTCGGAGTTCGAGCATGCGGCTTATCAAAAAAAGAAGGATCGGTATCTCTCGGTTTATCAGGCGGTGGAGCACGCGCAAAATACGATCTCGCGCGCAGACCCTGCCGGCGGACGGCTTTTGAAAAAGAAAATGCATTCGGTGCAGTCGCTCGGGAAGCGGCTGGAAAAGGAAGCGAGCGAGCTGACCGAACAACCGGAGGCGGAGTGGGCGATTCTGCCGAAGTTCGAGGAAGGCGTCTTCGTAAAGAACGGAAAGACGGTGCTGGATCTCCATCTTTCGGACCTGACGGCAGACGGAAGGGTTCTTGCGTCCAACCTGAAGCTGCGTGTGATTGGGCCGGAACACATCTGCATCATCGGGAAAAACGGCTGCGGCAAATCGACGCTTCTAAAGGAGATTGCCCGACAGCTTTTGCCGAGAACGGATCTTTCGGTCGGGTATATGCCGCAAAATTATGAGGACTTGCTGGATCCGTCCCTGAGCCCGATCGCGTATCTGGCGCCGGACGGAGAAAAATCGGCTGTCACAAAAGCCCGCATCTATCTCGGCAGCATGAAATACACCGCCGAGGAAGCGGAGCATCCGATGCGGCAGCTTTCGGGCGGGCAGCGTGCAAAGATTCTGCTGCTGAAATTGATTCTTGACCGGAACAATGTGCTGATCCTGGATGAACCGACGCGAAACTTCAGTCCGCTTTCGGCGCCGGCGGTGCGGACGC
The DNA here is from genome assembly GCA_902768795.1 of uncultured Eubacteriales bacterium. GTDB lineage: Bacteria > Bacillota > Clostridia > Christensenellales > CAG-138 > UBA3792. The sequence goes on along the minus strand of CACXMS010000001.1, from coordinate 47,823 downwards.
TGCTGCGATCCTTCCGGGGCGCGATCATCGCCGTTTCCCATGACCGCAAATATCTGGAGGAGGTTGCTTCGACCGTGTACAGGATGGATCAAAGCGGGCTGGTTCGGATTTGAGAAGGGAGAAAAATAAATATGCAAATTCGTTATAATAGATTGAGAGAACATTTGGATCTGCAGGAACGGGCATGCCGCTGGTTCCATGAGAAGTGGGGAATCCCGGAATCGGCGTATCGGGAGAGCATGCATGAAATGAATGCATCAAAAGCCGTTCCGCAATGGTATATTGCGATGGACGGCGATCGGATCGCAGGCGGGCTCGGCGTGATCGAAAACGATTTTCACGATCGGAAGGATCTCGCGCCGAATGTCTGCGCGGTCTATGTGGAGGAAGCGTATCGCAAGCAGGGGATCGCGGGGGCGCTTTTGAAATTGGTCTGCAGCGATCTGCATGAATACGGGATCGACACGCTGTATCTGTTGACAGACCATACCGCGTTCTATGAGCGGTACGGTTGGCAGTTTTTCTGCACGGCGCAGGGCGACGGGGAGGATACGCCCGCCCGGGTGTATCGGCACCGCTACGGGATCGATTCCTGACGGTGGAAGCACAAAACGTCCGTCGATCGAAATCCGGTCGACGGACGCTGATTTTTTGGGGCTTCGGATCAGCCGATCTGCGCTTTGCCGCCCATATAGGGGCGCAGCACTTCGGGAATGCGAACGGTGCCGTCCGCGTTGAGATTGTTCTCAAGGAAAGCGATCAGCATGCGCGGCGGCGCGACGACGGTGTTGTTCAGCGTGTGTGCAAAATAGTTGCCTTTTTCCTTGTTCCTGATGCGGATGCCGAGCCGTCTCGCCTGCGCGTCGCCCAAATTGGAGCAGCTTCCGACCTCAAAGTACTTCTTTTGCCGCGGCGACCATGCCTCGACGTCAAGCGACTTCACCTTCAGATCGGCCAGATCGCCGGAGCAGCAGCCGAGCGTCCGCACCGGAATGTCCAGGGAACGGAAGAAGTCGACCGTGTTCTTCCAAAGCTCGTCGTAGATTGCGTCGCTTTCTTCGGGACGGCAAACGGCGATCATCTCCTGCTTTTCAAACTGGTGGATGCGGTAAACGCCGCGCTCCTCAATGCCGTGCGCGCCGACTTCCTTGCGGAAGCAGGGCGAATAGGACGTCAGCCGCTGCGGGACCTGCGATTCCTCGAGGAAGGTGTTCTGGAACCGGCCGATCATGCTGTGTTCGCTGGTACCGATCAGATACAGGTCTTCGCCTTCGATCTTGTACATCATGTTTTCCATCTCGGAAAAGCTCATGACGCCGTCCACAACGGCGCTGCGGATCATAAACGGCGGGATGCAGTAGGTGAATCCGCGGTCGATCATAAAGTCGCGCGCATAGGACAAAACGGCGCTGTGCAGCCGCGCGATATCGCCCATCAGATAGTAGAAGCCGTTACCGCTCGTTTTGCGCGCGGAATCGAGATCAATTCCCGACAGCCGCTCCATAATGTCGACGTGGTAGGGGATTTCGAAATCCGGTACAAACGGTTCGCCGAACCGCTCGATTTCAACGTTTTCGGAATCATCCTTGCCGATCGGAACGGAGGGGTCGATGATGTTCGGGATCACAAGCATGCGCTTGCGAATCTCGGCTTCCAGTTCCGCACCCTGCGCTTCGAGCGCGGCCATTTCTTCGCCCATCGCGGAAACTTCCCGCTTGGTTTCATTCGCCTGATCGAATTCCTTGCGCGCCATCATGCCGCCGATTTGCTTGGACAGCGCATTTCTGCGGCTCCGCAGGAATTCGAGCCGCTGATTGCCTTCGCGGTACTTCGCGTCAAGCGCGATGACTTCGTCGACGAGAACGAGCTTTTCATCCTGAAATTTCTTGCGGATGTTTTCCTTCACCAGTTCCGGGTTGGAACGTACCAATTTGATATCGAGCATATTACATCCTTTCCGGGGCAGAAATGCCCAAAAGATTTAATCCGTTTTTCAAAACGAGGCGCGTCGCCTCGGCAAGAGCGAGCCGTGCCGCCTGCACCTTGGGGTCGTCCGCCATGATGCGCTGTTCATAGTAGAATTTATTGAACGCGGAAGCAACGGCGATCAGCGAACGGGAAATCACATACGGCTCATACTTCTCGGCGGCCGAGAGCACGGCGTCCGGGAACGCTTCGATCGCTGTGAGCAGCGCCTGACTGTACGGATCGTCGAGCAGGGCTGCGTTTGCGGCCGCATGATCCGTTTGGGGCGCTTTCCGCAAAACCGAGCAGCAACGGGCGTGCGTATATTGAACGTAGGGCGCGGTTTCGCCGTCGAAATTCAGAATCTTATCCCAGGTGAAGGAGACGTCCTTGATGCGATTGTTGTACAGAACGGACCACAGAATCGCACCGATGCCGACGGCCTCCGCCGCGCTTTGCTTGTCCTCAAGAGAGGGGCTCTTTTCACAGATGATCGCGTAAGTCTTATCGACCGCGGCCTGCAGAATGTCGTCCAGATACAGGATGTTGCCGCTGCGCGTCGAAAAGCTCGCGTCCTCCATGCTGACCATGCCGAAGTTGACGTGGACGCAATCCTTGACCCAATCGCGGCCCATCAGCTCAAGTACTTTGAAGAATTGCCGGAAATGCAGATCCTGCTGGTAGGCGACGACATACAGGGATTTATAAAAATCGTAGGTTTCCTTCCGGTAGCAGGCGGCCGCAATGTCGCGCGTGGCATAGATCGTGCTTCCGTCCGACTTGACGATGATGCAGGGCGGCATGTTCCATTCGGAAAGATCGACGATTTCCGCGCCCTGATCCAGTTTGGAAATGCCTTTTTCCCGCAGCTCGCGGATGATGGCCGGCATCTTGTCCTCATAGAACGATTCGCCCGCCCAACTGTCAAAATCAACGCCCATGCGCGCATAGGTGACCTTGACCTCGCGGATCGTACCGTCCTTCATTTTGCTCCAGAGCTCCAGCGCCTCGGGGTCGCCGGTTTCGATCTTATGGAACCAGGCGCGCGCCGTATCGTTCAGCGACGGATCCTTTTCGGCTTCTTCATGGAATCGCACATACAGCGCGACAAGCTCGCGGATCGAATAGTCTTCGATCGGCTTCGTGCCCCAAAGCTTGTAGGCGGTAATCATTTTGCCAAACTGCGTTCCCCAGTCGCCGAGATGATTGATCCCGACCGTTTTGTAACCGAGGAAACGGTAAATGCGATACAGCGCGTTGCCGATCGCGGTCGTCGGCAGATGATGGAAGCCGAATGGCTTTGCGATGTTGATGGAGCTGTATTCCACACAGACGGTTTTTCCTTCGCCGACAGAAGACGCGCCGTACCGATCCCGCTCGGCAAGCACCTTGCCGAGAACCGAGGAAGCTTTGGCGGCGGCATCGACAAAGAAATTCAGGTATCCGCCGACGGCTTCTGCTTTTGCCACGCCGACGGGCAAAACAAGCCGCTCCTTCAGTTCGGCGGCAATGACAGGCGGCGCTTTCCGCATGGATCGGGAGAGACGGAAACAGGGAAAGGCAAGATCGCCCATATCCGCTTTCCTGGGAATTTCAAACCATTCCGTCAATTCGCCCGCGTCCGTCTGACAAAGCGGCGCAAGCGCATTCGATAAGGATTCCTTTACATTCATACTGCTTTTGACTCCTGTATCATTTCGATTGATTATATCATTATGCCGCGTAAAAGAAAAGTGGAGTTTTGTTTGAAATGCGTAAAAACGGCGGCGCTCCGCGCATCTGACTAAAAAACCGCAGGGGGTTCTTTTGTCAAATCCGCCCGTTTTGCTTGTCAAACGGTCAAGGATATGGTATGATACAAAACGAAAATGAAGGAAGGCATTTAAGACCGGAGTACACAGATGAAATACGACGTTTTGATTATCGGCGCGGGGCCGGGCGGGATCTTTACCGCTTATGAGCTGCTGCAGAAATGTCCGGACAAGTCCATCGCGGTATTGGAGATGGGGCATTCGCTCGACCGCAGAAAGTGTCCGATCGACGGAGAAAAGGTCAAGTCCTGCATTCACTGCAAAACCTGCTCGATCATGAGCGGGTTCGGCGGCGCAGGCGCGTTCTCCGACGGCAAATACAATATCACAAACGATTTCGGCGGAACGCTGTACGAATACATCGGAAAGCGTAAGGCGCTTGAACTGATGCAGTACGTCGATCAGATCAATATGCAGTACGGCGGCGAAGGAACCAAGCTTTATTCGACGGCCGGGTCTGCGTTCAAGCGCATCTGCATTCAGCATAAGCTGAACCTGCTCGACGCTTCGGTGCGGCATCTCGGAACCGATATCAACTATGTCGTGCTGGAGAATCTCTACGCATATCTTTCGGATCGCGTCACGTTCCTGTTCGATACGGCGGTGGAGGATCTTACCGTAAACGAAGACGGCAGCTTCTGCGCGCAGACAAGCCGCGGAGCCTTTGAAAGCAGGACGTGCGTCGTTTCGGTCGGCCGCAGCGGAAGCAAATGGATGGAGCGGATCTGCAAGCGCCTCGGCATTCCGACCAAATCGAACCGGGTCGATATCGGCGTGCGCGTCGAACTGCCGGCCGTCGTCTTTTCGGAACTGACCGACGAACTGTATGAGAGCAAGATTGTCTATCGTACCGAGAAGTTTGAGGACAATGTGCGAACTTTTTGCATGAACCCGCACGGGATTGTCGTCAATGAGAATACGAACGGGATCGTTACGGTCAACGGACACAGCTACGAGGATCCGGCACGGCAGACGGAGAACACCAACTTTGCACTGCTCGTATCCAAGCATTTTTCCGAACCGTTTGAGGACAGCAACGGCTACGGCGAAAGCATTGCGCGTCTGAGCAACATGCTTGGCGGCGGCGTTATGGTGCAGCGCTTCGGCGATCTGATCCGCGGCCGCAGAAGCAATCAGAGGCGCATTGAGAAATCGACGACAACGCCGACGCTGAACGCGACGCCGGGCGATCTGAGTCTTGTTCTGCCGAAGCGAATCCTGGACGGCATCATTGAAATGATCTATGCGCTCGATAAGATTGCGCCCGGCACGGCGAACGACGATACGCTGCTGTACGGCGTGGAAGTGAAATTTTATAACATGGAAGTGGCATTGAATGAGCGGCTGGAAACCGTTCACAAGGGGCTTTACATCATCGGCGACGGAAGCGGTATCACGCACTCGCTGTCGCACGCTTCGGCAAGCGGCGTGTTTGTGGCGCGGAATATCGCACAGCGGTTCGCGGAATGAAGGAGCCATGCGTCAGGAGAACCGAAAAAGATTTTTACTTATGAGAACAGGGGCAGCGCTTTTGCTTTGGACGGCATTTGTGCTGCTTCTCGGCTGCAAAACCAACGAGATCGCGGAGACGATTGCCGAGACCGAATCTCCGCTGCCGACGCCAAATCCCACGATCGCGCCAACGCCGACGCCGGTCGTAGAGCAAACCGAGCCGGAACGCTGGGTTTGCGTTCGTAAGCTCGAAGCGCCGTCTTTCTATACGCTTCTTTCAAAAACGGAGGACGGGAAACCGCTGTATGCGTTTACGAATGAAAACGGGATCGTCGAATACCGCGTGATCGGCTTGATCCGCACGCTGACGAACGGCGTGATCACGGGGGAGCGGTTCGCGTTCTTTCCGGCCGATGAAACCGGAGAGCTGGCCGGAACAAACCCGGTTGATCCGGATGAGGAGCGTCCCGGCGTCTGCGAAACGCTTTCCGCGCTGGATCTGCGGCTCAAAAAGGGCTATCGGCTCGGAATCGAAACGGGCGCCGTCGTCAGTTCTTCGGATTACTACGTGTACGGCAGGATCGGAAACGCCGAACCGTCGTTTTATGCAGCGGATGATCGGGAGCAGATGATCCCGGGTTCGCTGCCGATCCCTGTCCCCGAATTGACCGTTTCGCCTTATGCGCCGAAGGAGGATCCGAAAAAGGACGGGGAGCGGCACATTACGGTTTTTATCGGTTCGCAGTCGGTCGTCGTTTTTGTTGCGGTGAACGGAGACTGGGAAACGGAGCATGTGTTCATCTGCTCCACTGGGAAAGATGGGAAATACACGCCGCGCGGGGAATTCTCCATCACGGCGCAGTATGAATACAAAGCCATGTCGCGTCTGAACGGCGTGATGGTCTATGCACAGTATTCGAGCCGTTTCCGCGGTCATTATTTGTTTCACACGGTTCCGGCGGCGGGACAGTATAAGAACTATTTTCCGAACGGAAAGCAGCAGATGCTGATCGCCGAATACGAAAAGCTCGGCACAGACGCCTCGCACGGCTGCGTCCGGATGCTGGTCGGCGATTGCTGCTGGATCTATCGGAACTGCCGCATCGGGACAAGGGTGACGGTCACGGACGACATCGGACCGGAGCATCCAAAGAAGCCGGCGCTGATCTATGCGGAGCCGTATATGGACGTAAATGCGGAATACGGATGGGACCCGACGGATCCCGATCCGAACAATCCGTATCTGAAACTGGAAGAATACGCTTCGGCAATGATCGTTCCGACGAATGATCCGAACAAGTCGAAAACGCCTCGGCCGACAAACGTTGCAACGCCTCGGCCAACAAACACCGCAACGCCCGGGCCGACTTTTACGCCGGGCACGTCGGAAACACCTTTAATGGATGAAACGGAGAAAGAGTGAGAGGGGGCACGCAGAATGCAGAGCGCCGCATGGATCGTTTTTTGGGCTGTACTGGGCATATTGATCGCAATACAGGCGATCGCTTATATCGTCTGGAACATCGCGCTGAAATCGCCGAAAAAGGGCCAGGGGGACGATCATTCCTTGATGGATGACGATCAGATCAAACCGCTCGCAAAGCGGATTCATCATTTGATCGATACCCTGAACGCCGTTCCTTACGAACCCGTTTTCGTACAATCGAGCGACGGACTGCGGCTGAAGGGACGGTACTATCACAAGCAGGACGGCGCGCCTGTCGTGATTTGCTGTCACGGCTACCGAGGGACGCCATCGCGTGATTTTTCCGGAGCCGCGGTATATTACCGGGAGAAAGGACTGAATCTGCTGCTGATCGAAGAACGGGCGCATTTGGGCAGCGAAGGCCGTTCCATTACAATGGGCGTCCGCGAGCGGTACGACGTGCTGACCTGGATCGGGTATCTGACCGATCGATTCGGAAAGGATACGAAGATTGTGCTTACGGGTATTTCGATGGGCGCGGCGACGGTTCTGATGGTTTCCGGAATGAATCCGCCCCCGAACGTTCGCGCCGTCATTGCCGACGCGCCGTTTACGGTTCCGAAAACGATCCTGCAGAACGGGATAAAGAATATGCGACTTCCGCCGCGGTTGATCTACCCGTTCCTTTGGCTCGGCGCCTGGCTGTTCGGCGGGTTCAATCTGTCCGATCCGACGGCAAATACGGCGAAGGCCGTTACGCGATCGACGGTTCCGATTCTTTTGATCCACGGGGAAGCGGATCGGATCGTTCCATGTGAGATGGGGCGGGAAATTGCTGCGGCGAACCCGGAGCGCGTCGAGCTGCATACGTTCCCGGACGCCGGACACGGCCTGAGCTATCTGGTGGACACGCCGCGGTATCAGGTCATTCTGGACGGTTTTCTGTCGCGCGTTCTTGCCTGAAAAAAGTTTTTTCCAAAAAACACTTGCTTTTTTTCGATAACCGTGTATAATATCTCTTGCTGGGGGCATTAGCACAGTTGGTAGCGCGCAACGTTCGCAATGTTGAGGTCAGGAGTTCGAATCTCCTATGCTCCACCAAAATGAAAACCACGAGAATATCGTGGTTTTTCTATTTTTCCCAGTAATTTAGGGCTTTTCTGGATTTATTACTTTTCGAAAATCGAAATAATGTTGCAAAATCGTTTGCTTTGTGTTAGAATTCCTGCGTTGATCGTATGAAAGGAAGCATGGAAAAGGTGCAACAAAAAATTAAGAGGAAAAGCCACGTCCTAATCGTATTGGGTATTTCTTTGTGCGCCCTTTTGCTCCTTATGTTGTTTCTTGCTGTATATGACAAGATTATGATAAGGATGGAAGCTGATGAGATCATTCCCAACGGGCAAATGATAGACATGGGCGATTATTCCATCCATATATATACCGAAGGGAATAACGCATCTGCTCCGACAATGGTTTTTTTATCGGGATCGGCAACCGTAGCTCCGGTATATGATTTTAAGCCGCTATATCGGCTCCTGTCCTCCGAGTACAGAATCGCGGTTGTGGAAAAAGCCGGATACGGCTATTCGGATATCGTTGATGTAGAGAGGGACGCAGCATCTTTGCTGAAAGAGGTAAGGGGAGCGCTTTCTCGGGCGGGGGTGAATGGCCCGTATGTGCTGGTCCCCCATTCCATGTCGGGAATAGAGGCCATTTACTGGGCGCAAAACTATCCCGAAGAGATTGCAGGAATTGTCGGTGTGGATATGTGCGTTCCGTATAGCTATGATTCGTTTGATTTTAGCCCAAGCAAGCGAATAATAGCATTAGGTCGTCTCGCTAAGTTTTTGGGACTTCTTAGGATTCCCGGGATTTATCCGGTCAATGAATCGGCGTTAAGCGAAAGCGAGGCCAAACAGCAGCGGCTTTTGATTCATCGGAATGCTGTTAATTCAGTTTATATTTCGGAAGGCAACGCCATATACAACAACGCGCAAATCGTAAAAGCCGGCGAGAAAATCTCCTGTCCTGTCCTTATGTTTTGTTCCGACGGCACCGAAATCGGAGATTTCTGGATCCCTACGCAAAAACAGTATGCGGAAGAGATAAACGCCCGGTTGATCTTCTTTGATTGCGGACATTATATCCATTATTACAAAAGTGACGAGATGGCCGGTTATATTCGATCCTTTATGGAAAACCTGTCCTGAATCACGAGGGCTCAAATCCGCCTTTCAAAAACAAAAATCCATTTTTTCCATAAACAGATTGCGACTCCCGTCCGCGAAGATCGGCGGGAGTTTTGCTTTGCGTTTTTTACAGTTAAGTCCGCCGTTTTTGTCGATTTTGGGAGAAAATGAAACAGTTTTTTGAATTTTCAGAAAAAACAGGACAGATTGCAATTTGTATGGTATACTGATAACATGCAAAAAAGTGGGGACAGACAACTGAACACGCAAAAGAAGTCAGGCGCTTTGGGGCTGACAAGAAAGAAACACAAAAAAGCGTTTCCGCTCGAGGTGCTGTTTCATTCTTTGAAACTGCTTGTTTTGGCGTTGTTTGCCGTTGGATTTCTCGGCGTCGGACTCGTTTACGGCGTTGCGAAGGCATATATCGATACGACGCCGGTCATGGACGTTGCACAGCTTACGATCAGCGATCGAACTTCATACCTGTATGACCGAAACGGGGAAGAAATCATGTCCATGGCGTCCATCGAGTACCGCGATTGGGCGAAAATCGATGAGATCCCGGAAATGCTGCGAAACGCTTTCATTTCCGTGGAGGACGTTCGGTTTTATAAACACAACGGCGTGGATTTCAAACGTCTGTTTTCCGCTGCTCTTGAAGTGCTCGGAAACAGCAATTCCTCCGGCGGCAGCACAATTACCCAGCAGCTGATCAAAAACAAGATTCTGGGCGCTGAGCGCACGTATAAGCGGAAAATTCAGGAGGCGTTTCTTGCGCTGCAGCTTGAAACCGTTATGGAGAAGGATGATATCCTGGAAGCGTATCTCAACGATGTGTACCTCGGCGGATCCAATTACGGCGTAAAGGCCGCCGCGCGGGATTATTTCGGAAAGGAGCTCAGCGAACTGACCATCCGCGAATGCGCTTTGATTGCCGGCCTGACCCAGAACCCGTATCGATACAATCCTCGTTTGAATTATTATTGGGAAAAATACGGACGCGATAAGGATGCGTATGAAAAGTACACCGTTGCACGAACCGAGACGGTTCTGAAGCGCATGTATGAAAACGATAAGATTACGCTCGAACAGTATCAATCCGCGATGCAGGAGAACGTGTCGATCATTGAAACATCCGAGAATTCCAAGATGTACGAAATGGCGTATTTCGTCGAGTACTGCGTGGAAGATGTGATTACGCACTGGATGAAGGCGGACGGCGTTGCGGATACCGGCGCAAACCGCGTTGCGTATGAAAACAAGCTGAGGACCGGCGGCTATCGGATCTATACGACGGTTGACCCGTTTGTGCAGAATACGGTGCAGACAAGTCTTGCAAACTGGAACAATTACCCGAAGCTTGCGGACATGAGTCAAAGCGTTATTACGGAAACGATTTCCGACAGCATTACGATTGAAACGATTGAGCCGCAGGCGGCGGCCGTTGTGATCGATCAAAGCACCGGTGAGTTGCGCGCCGTGATCGGCGGACGAACCGAACCGAGCATTCGCAAAGGCATCAATCGCGCTTCCGACAGCTATACGGAGGTCGGCTCCTCGATTAAACCGCTTTCCATCTACGGAACTGCGCTTGACAACGGAGTTTCACCGGCGAGCATCGTTCCGAACGTGGACGGCGCAATTCAGGGTTGGGGCGGCGAAAACGGTTATCCGAAGGGTGGACTGACTTCTTCCAAACGGTACGGTCCCGTTACGGTTCGGACCGGACTTGAACAATCTCTCAATGTCGTTGCGGCAAGATTGCTGTTCTCCGACTCGGTCGGCGTCACGCGCGCGGTTCAGTATCTGGAACGGCTCGGGATTCCGGCTTCTCAGATTAATCAGGACGGTCCCGGCCTTGCGCTCGGTACGTCGGGCATCAACCCGATCCAGATGTGCGCGGCGTATGCAGCGATCGCAAACAACGGATATTATCTCGAGCCCCTCTCATTTACGAAAGTAACGGACAGCGAAGGAAACGTGATTCTCGATGCGGATATCATCCGCGGAACACAGAAGCGCGTTTATAATGAAGCGTCCACGGCTTATTTTCTTGTCGATCTGATGAAGCAGGCCGTTTCCTCGGGCACGGGCAAAAAAGCAAAGCTTGACGGTTTTGAGGTCGCAGGGAAGACGGGTACGAACTCAGACTACGCGAGCGTGTACTTTGCGGGAATGACCTGCGATTATACCGCCGTTGTCTGGATCGGGCACGATTATCCCGGCAACAAACTGGAAACCGGATCCCAGGGCGGCGATTATGCGGCGCCGCTTTGGAAGGATTTCATGAGCAAGCTCATGGAAGGGCACGAAAGCAGACCGATCAATCGGGAAACGCCCGAATCGCTCGGACTCGTTCGCAGAACCGTGTGTCCGGTTTCGGGGCTGCTCGCAACGGAAGCGTGCGTACACTATCAGAACACGAACGGAAGCAAGTTTAATCTTGTTACGGATTGGTTTGACTATTCGGATGTCCCGACGGAATACTGCGACATGCACGTTACGCTTTCCGTATGCAATGTTTCTGGAAAACTTGCGGGCGAGCATTGCGCGCCCGAAACGGTGGAAGAAAAAACGTATGTTCTGATTCGCCCAAGCAATCCGTTCTATGCGCTTAAGGATTCCGTGCTGAAAAAGGTCTTCGGTGAAACCTGGGTTCGTACCGACAAGTCGGTTCAGGCCTATAAAGCGGATCTTCCGATCTGCTCGCAGGAATCCTCTATGGACGCGCTTCGGGAAAAAATTGCGCTGCTGAGGAATGCATGCAATCTTCTGCTGAATGATGAAAATGCGCATGTTTCCGAGGAAGACAGAACCCTTTTGACGTCTTTGCTGGACCGTATTGAGGAAACATCCGAGTATGACGCGCTGAATGCACTGTATGATTCGCTGAACGACGCTTATCAGTCCGCCAACGCCGCAGCGTACAGTTAATAATTTGACAAAATCGTGAAAAGTTCGGCAAAGCATTTGCTTTTACGGCATGATGTATTATACTGTATAATCAATAGAGGAGCAGGCAGGAGATGGCGCTTCGATGAATCCGGCAATTGATATCAGCCATGTTGTTTTACGGACAGACCGCTTGCTGCTGCGGCCGTGGCGCCAATCCGATCTGGAGGACTTCTATGAGTACGCGTCTGTGGACGGCGTCGGACCGATGGCAGGTTGGAAACCGCATGAGAATCGCGCTGAGTCGCAGCGGATCCTGGATTCGTTCATCGGGCATAAGAAAACGTTCGCTTTGGAGCATTGCGGAAAAGTGATCGGATCGCTTGGAATCCAGGAATACTCCGAACAGGATTTTCCGGAACTGAAGGACAAGCGATGCCGGGAGCTCGGGTTTGTGCTTTCGAAAGCATATTGGGGACGCGGACTGATGCCGGAAGCCGTTTTGGCGACGGTTCGGTATCTGTTTGAACAGGAAAAACTGGATGCGATCCTGTGCAAGCATTTTCTTTGGAACCGGCAATCGCATCGCGTTCAGGAAAAATGCGGATTCAGGCATTACGCCTACATGAAATCGTTTACAGAGCTTCATTCTGTTGAAGAAGATGAGGTGAATATTTTGACAAGGGGGATGTGGGAAAATGGCAACGAGGATATTGATTTGTGATGACGAACCTGTTGTGCACGAGGCATTACGGATCTATTTCGAAGCGGACGGCTATGAGGTAGTGGACGCCTACGACGGGGAAGAGGGCCTTGCAAAAGCGGATGATTCGATCTCCCTTTGCATCCTGGATATTATGATGCCGAAAAAGTCCGGGACCGACGTTTGCCGTGAGATCCGGAAGCGTTCTTCTTTGCCGATCATAATGCTTACGGCAAAGGGAGAGGAGATTGACAGAATTCTCGGATTGGAACTTGGGGCGGATGATTATATTGTCAAACCGTTCAGCCCCAGAGAGGTCGTAGCGCGCGTTAAGGCGATTCTGCGCCGCGTGGAGTCGAAGGCGAACAGCTCCGATCCGAATATTATTACCTACAACGGGCTTTCGATCGATCTGAACAGCTATACGGTTCTTCTCCGCGGCGAGCATGTCGTTTGTACGCCGAAGGAAATTGAGATTCTGTACATGCTGGCATCCAATCCGGGACAAGTCTTTACGCGGGATACGCTCCTTTCGCGCGTCTGGGGCTATGATTTTGCCGGCGAAACGCGCACCGTCGATACGCATATCAAGCGGCTTCGCGCAAAACTGGATTCCGAAGGACTCGGCTGGAGCATTAAAACCATCTACGGAGTAGGATACAAGTTCGAGCTGGAATGATCGCGATATGAATTTCAAAGGGGAACTCTTTCGAAAATCATTTGTAATATGCATTGTTCTTTTGCTCCTTGCAATTATCGTATTGCTGGGAGCATATACCTATTTCGGCCGAAGAACGTATATCAACCTGCAGCAGGAAGCGCTGAACCGCACCGCGGACGCTGCACAGACGCTTTTTGACAATCAGGAAAACAGCAGCGGGACGACGTTTCAGCAGTATCTCGATTCCATTTCCAAGGCAAGCAATATTTCCTATATCCTGATTTTTCCGCATTCGCAGGAAAATGCGTATTTCTTTGCCACAAATATTTCCAACTATGAGGAAAATGCATTCACACAGCAGCTCACGGAACGAATCATCACGAACGGTGAGAAGATTGATTTTCATAATATTACATTTTCCTCGGTTTCCGGTTCGATTTATTCCGGTCGTCCGCTGTATCAGGACGGCGAAGTCTGCGGGTGCATGCTTCTGATCCTCGAGATCAGTGAGATTACGGTTGCATTTACGAGACTTTCCAATTCGCTTTGGATCACGGCGCTGTTTCTGCTGCCGATCATGTTCCTTGCCGCTTCCTTTTTGATCAACAATCTGCTGCATCCGATTTCGGAAATGACAAATGTTGCGCGGCAGCTTTCCCGCGGAAATTACGATGCGCGCATTCGCGAGCAGTATCGCGGAGAACTCGGGATGCTTGCGCGAACCATGAACAACATGAGCGCTGCGCTGTCGAGAACGGTTCGGCAGCTGGAAAGTGAGAAACGCCAGCTCGGTTATATTCTTTCGAGCTTTTCGGACGGCGTTGCCGCGATCGACAAGAGCGGGGAATTGACGCATTTCAATCCGGCTTTGATGAAGATGTTCGGTGCGGTGGAAGTATATACGCCGATGGATCTCGTCCCGGACCGTATGATCTGGGACGCTTTCCATGCCGTAATGGACACCGAGAATATGAGAACATTTCATTATAATTTGCCGGGCGACCGCGTCATCTGGATTACGATCGTTCCGGTTATGTCGGAAACCGAAGGGTGCGTCGGGGCAGTCGGTCTGTTTAAGGACGCAACGGAAATCGAGCAGCTTGAGCGGATGCGAAACGAGTATGTCGCCAACATCAGCCATGAACTGCGGACGCCGTTGACGTCGATTCGCGGCCTGTTGGAACCGCTTTGCGACGGAATGGTCAAAGACGACGAAACACGGGCGAGGTATTATTCCATCATGCTGCATGAAGTGGAGCGCCTCAGCCGCCTGATTTCCGATATGCTGCAGCTTTCAAGACTGCAATCGGGAACCGAGAACATGAATATTACTTTGTTCGACGTCAACGAATTACTGGATGATGTTACGCTGTCTCTGATGCCGGAAGCCAAAAAACGGAATATCCGCCTGGAGGTTGAAACAAAGGAGGATCTTCCGCCCGTTTTGAGCGACCAGGACCGGATTGAACAGGTTCTCGTTATTTTGATTGACAACGCGCTGCGATACGCCAAAACACGCGTTCGCCTGATTGTCGAAGATGACCCGCATGACGTTTTTATTTCGGTTTGGGACGATGGCTGCGGGATTAAAAAAGAGGACATGACGCGGTTGTTTGAGCGTTTCTACAAAGTGGATAAATCCCGCAAGGAAGGCGGCAACGGACTCGGATTATCCATTGCCAAGCAGATTATGGAAAAGTTGGATGAGCGGCTCGACGTGGACAGCGAAGAGGGAAAGTGGACGTGCTTCCGCATTACCGTAAAGAAATATGTCAGCAACGCGATTCCGTTGAATTCTGTTGCAGAAATCGTTTCCTGAAGAGCATTCATTCCGGAATAAATAGAAGTCTCCTTTCATAACATGAACCATCATGAAAGGAGGCTTTTTATATGGATTCTTATACACGGTATCGCAGAGCTCGTACGTCGGATCGGAGACGTATTCCGATCGGGATTCCGATCGTTGTACTCGTTGTGGTTGCGCTTGCGGCTTTGATTGCGTTTTCCCCGTTTGGAGAGTCGGTACGGGAGAAATGGATTGACCCCGTGATTGCGCTTGCTTTGAATGCCGTAAAGCCGAAAACTGAGTCTGTAACGCAAGCGATGTCTAACATCACGCCACCGCCGAGTGAAGAACCGACCGCATTGCCGATCCAAAGTGAAACAATCCTGCTTTCTTCGAGACCGTATTACATTCTGCAGATGGGAGAATACCGGTCCGAATCGGATGCGCTGCTTGCTGCAACAGAATTGATGTCGATGGGAGGCGGAGGATATGTTTATGAAACGGAAGGCGTATTTCGCCTGTTTGTTGCAGCTTATACGGATGCGGCAAGTCTGCAGACGGTCCAACAGCAGATTCGGAAGGACGGATTTGTAAATGAATCCTATATTACAGACGTCAATACGGTTCAAATCATGCTGCATGGCGTACAAAATGCTTTGGAACTGTTCAAACAGGCGTCTGATACAATGGAAAGAATTCCGGGCGAACTGTGTGAGCTGAGCTTGAATTATGATAAAGAAACAGAGGACCGGCAGAGCGTAAAAAGCAAGCTTGCGGGAGAACTCGAACTGGTGGAAAAAGCAATCAAGGAACTTGCCCGTATTGATTCGGAGGATGTGAATCCGATCAAAAACACATTGACGGAATATCAAAAAGCGATCTCGACATTTTTAACGGAATGTGATACAATAAATGAAAAGATGTATGCGGGCGCTTTGAAGCATTTGCAGCTGGAAGTCATTCTTGCATACACGGATTTTTTCGAAGGAACCTTTATGAATGGATAAGGTCATCATTTATACGGACGGAGCATGTTCCGGAAATCCCGGGCCGGGCGGCTGGGGCTGCGTTCTGCTGTACGGAAAATATCGCAGGGAAGCATCCGGCGCAGAGAAAATGACAACAAACAATCGAATGGAAGTGACGGCGGCGATCGAGGCACTTCGACTTCTGAAACGTCCGTGTACGGTTGAACTGTACACGGACAGCGCTTATCTGTATAATGCGTTTGAAAAAAACTGGCTGAAATCATGGCAGAAAAACAACTGGAAAACAGCGGCAAAAAAAGACGTTGAAAACCGCGATTTGTGGGAATCGCTTTTGGAACTGTACAATATTCACCAGGTTCGGTTCTATAAGGTAAAAGGACATGCTGATAACCTGGAAAACAATCGATGCGATGAGCTTGCAAGGAATGCGATCAAGTCTTTACAAAATATTTAAATTTATTATATCATTCGGCAAATATCACCGTTAAATATATAATTTCTATATAATAAATCTATTTCGAAAAATACGGAGATTTTTTCACAAATGATATCTTCCTGCAAGGAAATCAGCGGGAAGTATGCTGCTTCCATCCATAAATCCTGCGTTAAGGTTTTCAGGATTGTTCGGTTTCGAATTCAGAGCTCGAATTGAATGAATGCGATTCGAAAAGTTGATCGATGCATACTGTTTTATGATTCTGATCCGATGAACAGATTATTATTGCATGAGTTTTTTGATTGATCAAAAACGTTGCTTTGATTTTAACGACAAACCTCCGAATTTCCTGTAATTCATAAATTACAGGAAGGGAATCTTTTGGTACGCGTTTTTACGTGATTTCCCGGATTCTGTGAATAATTTGCAAATAACTATTCGTTAAACTTGTCTTTAACGAATAGTTGAAGTATAATACACAGAGGATGAGAAACGAAAAAAACGCTCCCCCGAGCCGATTGGATTTTGAAAGGAATCATGATATGAACTATCAGGATGAGAAAAAAATGGATTATACGAAAAGGCTTCGTATGATTCTTTCGGAGCTGCCTGAATTTTGCGGATATTATTTCCGAGCGACCGAATTGACGTCCGGCGTTTTGACACGGTACGGGTATGCTGTTGATCTTCGCAGTTTTTTTCAGTATCTGATTTCCGGAGCGATCGATGATTTTTCCGGAAAGGAAATGCGTTCCCTTACCCTTTCCGACTTAAATCGCGTTCGTCCGGTTCATATTGAAATGTACATGGAATATATATCATTTTACACGCTGAACCAGGAAGACGCGGAAGTGATCCGTTCCAACCGCGAACGATCAAAAGCCCGAAAACTTTCCGCAATTCGATCGTTTTTCCGATATTATTATAAACAGGGATACATTGAAAACAACGTTGCGGCGCTGGTTGATACGCCGAAGCTGCATGAAAAAGCGATTATACGGTTGGACGTCAATGAGGTTGCGGATCTTCTTGATACAGCGGAACAAGGCGACGGACTGTCTCAAAAGCAAAAGGCGTTTCACGATCATACGGCAGTTCGGGATACGGCGATTCTTACGCTCTTTTTGGGAACAGGCATTCGCATTTCCGAGCTTGTCGGAATCGATCTGAAGGATATTGATTTTGAGCAGGACCAATTTGTTGTAACGCGAAAAGGCGGAAATCAGGACCGTCTTGCATTCGGCCCCGAGGTTCGCAATGCGCTTCTGCAGTATCTCAAGGAAAGAAAGGAGATTACTCCCCTTCCCGGCCATGAAAACGCGTTCTTTTTATCCCTGCAAAAAAAGCGAATCACGGTACGCGCTGTGGAAAATCTGGTCAAAAAATATGCGAAGCTCTCTACGCCTCTGAAAAAAATCACGCCGCATAAATTGCGGAGCACGTACGGAACCATTCTGTATCAGGAGAGCGGCGACATTTATCTGGTCGCCGATGTTTTGGGGCACAAAGACGTCAACACGACCCGAAAACACTATGCGGCGATCTCCGAAGACCGGAAACGAACCGCCGCAAAGTATATCAAATTACGTGAAGAAGACGAAGCGGATCCCGATCAGTAAAGACGGGCGTCATCCATATAGATTCCGTCGATCTCAATAGCGGCATAATCCGAATCGGTTTCCAGACAGCGAAAGCAGTTGTCACAGATTTTGGTCGGATCAAGGTCGCAGAATTGATCCTCTTCCCTGCTCTCTGCATCGGAAAATACGGTATTGTCAGACTCTTTCACGGATTTTTTCATTTTGCTGAATCCTTTCTGCAGGCAAGAAGCGCATTGCAGATGCTTTCTGCCGCGATTTTAGCATGTTCATAGGTCAGAGCGCCCTGCATATACGCGACATACGGTTCCCGGATCGGCGCGTCGGCGCTTAACTCTGTTGTGGCTCCCTGCACGAATGCTCCGGCGGCCATGATGACCGGGTCGGCGTAGCCGGGCATTTCCCATGGCTCCGGAACGACAAAACTGTCGATCGGCGAAGCGCTTTGAACGGCTCGGCAAAATGCGATCAGTTCTTCCTTTCGGTCAAACCGCACCGATTGAATGATATCGCTTCGCATTGCTTTCGGCTCAGGCATGGACGCGAACCCGAGCGACTCAAACAACTCGGCAAACAATACGGCGCTTTTCATACACTGGCATACGGTGTGGGGCGCCAGAAACAATCCCTGATAAAACGGCCGGTACGATCCCGCGTAGGAACCGACCTCTCTCCCGCTTCCGGGCGTCGTCACGCGATAGGAGATTTTTTCAATCAGGTTTTTTCTTCCGGCAATATATCCGCCGGTCGGCGCGATCCCGCCGCCGCAATTCTTGATCAGACTGCCCGCGATCAGGTCGGCTCCGACAGCCGTCGGCTCGTCCGGCTCCGTGAATTCACCGTAACAGTTGTCCGTAAACAGAATGATATCGTTTCGGATCGCTTTTACGGCTGCAAAACATCTGCCTAAATCCGATACGGAAACCGCGTTTCGCCAGGAGTACCCGCGCGAGCGCTGCGCGTAAACCATCCTGATCCCCGGGTCGGCGGAAATCTTTTTTTGAACAGTATCCAAATCAATTGCATCGCCGCAAAGCGGAATACATTCCACGGAAATCCCCATTCTGTACAGGGAATTCGGCAGATCGCCGTTCATTCCGATTGCCGTCTGCAAGGTATCGTACGGCTCGCCCGTAACGGACAGGATCCGGTCGCCGGGTTCCAATACACCGGCTAACGCAAGAAAAATCGCATGCGTTCCGTTTGCAAACTGGGGACGCACCAAGGCGTCCTCCGCCTGAAGCGCTTCGGCAAACACCCGATCCAGGGTGTCGCGACCGATATCGTCGTAACCGTATCCCTCTGTCGGCGCAAAGTGTCTTGCACAGACACGATTTTTCTGAAAAGCCCGAAGCACACGCTTTGAACAAGTCAGCGCTATGACTTCGGCTTTTTGAAACTGTGCCGATACGGCGTCCTCCGCCGCTCGGATCCGTTCGGAATAATCATTCATTTTTTTCTGTGATCGCTCCTTCCAGTGAACTGATCAGCTCTTCCGTGTTTTTGTAATTGTCGCAGCAGTACCATTCTGTTTTCGGATTGCGGCGGAACCATGTCAATTGGCGTTTGGCAAAATGTCGCGTCGCAAGTTTGATCGCGGCGCTTGCTTCCTCCGGCGAGCAGCGATCGCAGTATGCTTCGTATAGCTGCGCGTACCCGATGGATTGCATTGCGGGATAGCGTTCCGGAACCCATCCGCGCGAAAACAGGTCGTACGCTTCGTCCCGAAGCCCCTGCCGGAACATGCTGTCAACGCGCTGCCCGATCCTTTGATACAAGCGTTCCCGATCCATTGTAAGACCGATTCGAAAAACGTCATAGGTCCCCTCCCCTTCCTGCACTTTTGCAAAACGGTTGTTCTGCTCGGAAAACGGCCTGCCGCTGAGAATACAAACCTCCAGAGCGCGAACGACGCGTTTTGCGTCCCGGATATGCAGTCGCGCGGCAGCAACCGGGTCTGCGCTTCTGAGACGCTCAAAAACGGCTTCTGGACATGCGGCATACTCTCTTTCGAGACGAGCGCGCAAATCTGGATCAGAGGGCACTGAGAAGCTGAAATCGGCAAAGATTGCGTCTGAATACAATCCGCTCCCGCCGACGACGATCGGAAGCTTTCCGCGGGCCAAAATGCCGTCGACGGCGGTTCTGGCTTCGGAACGAAAACGGGAGACCGAGTAATCCGTATCCCAAACGTCGGCAACATCGATCATGTGATGCAAAACACCCTGACGCTCCTCCAAAGTTGGCTTTGCCGATCCGATATTCAGCTGTCGATACACAGCTACGGAATCTGCGGAAACGATCTCGCCGTTCAGCCGTTTTGCAAGCTGAACCGAGCTCTCGGTCTTATGGCAGGCGGTCGGTCCGACAAGACAGACCACCTTTGGCCGTTCGATCATACGATCCTCCGAAACATCTTTTCCAATTCGGTTTTTGCAATTCGAATGATGACAGGCCGACCATGCGGACATGTCAGAAGCGATTCGCCGTTGAGATAGGTCTGCAGCAGCGAGCGAATCTCCTCCTGCGTGATCGATTCGCCGACTTTGATCGCATGCTTGCAGGCGCTTTGCATCAGACGTTCCTTGACCATGCGATCCGGGGCATCCTTTCCGTACTCTGCGAACAGGGCAAGCGCTTCATGCAGATATGCTTCCCGCAGTTGGATACCGTTCAAAACGGGGACCGCCGAAACGGATACCTGCAGCGACCCGATGCGCTCCATGGAGTACCCAAGCTCGGAAATATCGGCATAATGCGTCTGCAGACTGTCTGCTTCGGAGGGGGTTAAGGTCATTTCATACGGAAGCAGCAGCGGCTGCGACGAAATTGATATTTCATGTGCAGAGAGCTGATCGTACAATCTTCGCTCGTGAGCGGCATGCTGATCGATCAGATACAGCGTTTCGCCGCGCGTTACGATCCAGTATCCCTTGAAAACACAGCCGATAATCTCGACGGGTTCTTCGGAAATCAGCGCGTCGGATTCATATCTTTGCACGGTTTTCGGGCTGTTTTCTTTGGACGGTACCCGAAAAACAGGAACGTCGCCGCTGGTCCCGATTTGCGAAAAGGAATTCGAAAGCGGCGTTTCGCGGAAAAGGTATGCGCTTTTCTCGGAACGGAAGGCGGATGCGTCGAATGGACGGCGCGGCAGAGAACCCGCAGGGACAAAACCTTCCTCCCTGCTTTGGGAATGACCGACCGACTGCGGCGTATAGGTGTCGAACGCCGACTCGACGTGCAGAACCGAGGACGCCAGGGCGTCCTTGCAGGCGGCTTTGATTGTTCCGCAGATACGCTGTTCGTCGGCAAAACGCACTTCAAGTTTCGTCGGATGGACGTTGACGTCGAATTCCTGCGGCGCAAGGGACAGATTCAAAACATAGAAAGGGAATTTCCCGATCATAATCCTGGTATCGTATGCTTGCAGAACGGCCGCTGAAACGGAAAAAGAGCGGATATAACGCCCATTCAGAAGCAGCGTCTGATAGGTGCGATTCGAACGGGAAATCTCCGGCAGACCGATGTATCCTTCGACCTTGAGATAACCGTTGTCAAAGGATAACGGAATTACTTTTTCGGAGATTGTTTTGCCGTATACGCAATAGAGCGCATTAAACAAATCGCCGTCGCCGTAGGTTTCATAGACTGCCTTGCCGTCGGAAAGATATCGAAAAGAAATATCCGGCCGCGCAAGAATCATGCGAGCCATATAATCGCCGATGTATCCCGCTTCCGTTCGCGCGGACTTGAGAAACTTCAACCGCGCCGGAACGGAGGCAAACAGCGCTTCCACCGTGAAGGCGGTTCCAAAAACGCAGGCAATGTCTTCTTCCGAAACGACTTCGCCGTTGTCCAAAATGATCCGGGTTCCCGTTTGGGCGGTCGGAATGCGGGTCGTCATGGTAACGCGCGCAACGGATGCAATGGACGCCAAAGCTTCTCCGCGGAAGCCGAGCGTCGAAATGCGCTCCAGATCGTCTGTCGACGCAATCTTGCTGGTTGCATGACGTAAAAAAGCGTTCCGACAATCCTCCCTGGCGATTCCGCAACCGTTGTCCGTGACGCGAATCAGGTGCAGACCTCCGGCTTCGATTTCCACTGTAACAGCTGTCGATCCGGCGTCAATCGCGTTTTCAACAAGCTCCTTTACAACGGAAGCCGGGCGTTCAACGACTTCTCCCGCTGCGATTTGATTTGCGACATGCGGCTTCAGAACATGTATCAATCCCATTATGATATCCTCAAAGCGTCAAGATATTCATGCAGTTTCATGAACGCATCGATTGGCGTCATGCTGTTCAGGTCCAGTTTGTTCAGATCTTTCAGAACGGACGCCTCCACCGAGCCGATGGCGGGCGCTGGGTCCGGCGCGACGGAATCGCTATGGCGGGACAAAGGATCGTTTCGCTCGATCTCGTTCAGGATTTCCTTGGCGCGGGAAACGATTTCTTCGGGCAGGCCGGCGAGCTTTGCAACCTGGATGCCAAAGCTCTTATCGGCGCTTCCGCGAACGATTTTCCGCAAAAACAGGATGTCGTCGCCGATCTCCTTAACGGTAATCCGATAGTTGACGACGCCCGGCAGTTTTCCTTCCAGTTCAGACAGCTCGTGATAATGCGTTGCAAACAGCGCTTTTGCGCCGCACAGGATAGGATTGGCGATGTACTCGAGAACCGACCATGCAATGCTGAGTCCGTCATACGTGCTTGTCCCCCGTCCGATCTCATCCAGAATCAGCAGACTGTTTTTTGTGGCGTGATTGACGATGTTCGCCATCTCACTCATTTCCACCATGAAGGTGCTTTGTCCGGAGGCAAGACTGTCGCTTGCTCCGATTCTGGTAAAGATTCGGTCGACGATCCCGATTTCGGCGGCATCCGCGGGAACAAAAGAACCGATATGCGCCATCAGCGTAATCAGCGCAACCTGACGCATATAAGTGGATTTACCGGCCATATTCGGCCCGGTAACAATCAGCAAACGGTTGTCATCGACGTCCATGGTGACGTCGTTCGGAATGAAACCCTCCTTCAGACTTCGCTCGACGATCGGATGGCGTCCGTTTGTGATGTGCAGAATCGGTTCAACGGAGATCGTCGGCCGCGTATAACGATTGGAAACGGCAACTTCCGCAAAAGACTGATAAACGTCCAGCTCGGCTATCAGCTCCGCGTCTGTCTGCAACCGTTCGATTGTCTTAAGCAGGGCTTCCCGGATCTGCCCGAACAGCTCCGTCTCCAATACATACAGACGGTCCGCAGCGCCGAGGATCTTGTGTTCGAGCTCCTTCAGCTCCGGCGTTACATACCGTTCTGCGTTTGCAAGGGTTTGCCGGCGTTCATAATTTGCCGGAACGAGATGGGTCAGCGACTTTGTCACCTCGATATAATATCCGAAAACGCGGTTGTATCCGATGCGAAGCGTTTTGATACCGGTCGCTTCCCTTTCCCTCGCAACAAGCTCCTCCAGCCAGCGCTTACTGTCCGTTGAAACGGAACGAAGCTCATCGACTTCGGAATTGTATCCTGCACGGATCAATCCGCCGTCCTTGATGCTGAGCGGTGGGTTTGGCGAAATTGCGGAATCAATTAGCGAAACGACGTCGTCCATCGGATCCAGATTCCGGGAAATCGTATCGATCGCTTCTGCGGGAATCCCTCCGAGGAGCATGCAGATCGGGACGATCTGGCGAAGCGAATTCGCAAGCGCAACGCAGTCCCGGCCGTTGACGGATCCGTAGGCGATTTTGCTGGTCAATCGTTCAATATCATAAATTGCATCCAGGCAGATGCGAAGGGATCTTCTGGTGCGGATATCGGAATACAGCGTCGATACGGCGTCAAGACGACGCTCAATCGCTTCTTTTTGCTGCAGCGGGCAGTCGATCCATGTCCGGAGCAGGCGCGTGCCCATTTTCGTTTTTGTCGCGTCAAGCAGATGCAACAGCGTTTCCTTCCGATTGCCGTCAAATCGAAGCGGCATCGTCAGTTCGAGATTTCTGCGCGTCGCAACGTCCAACTGCATGTAGCCGGAACGCGAGAGGTATCGGACGCGGCGCAGATGCGAAAGGGCGTTTTTCTGCGTTTCTTCCAGGTATTGCAGAAGCGCTCCGGCTGCGCCGACGGCACGGTCTTTTCCGTCGAGACCGAAACCGGTCAGGGAAACGACCTTGAAACGGTCCTTTAGCCGCTGAGCGGCTTGTCCGGAATGAAACCGGACATCCGGCATCTTTTCAAGATAAAAAGCGCTTCGGATTCGTTTGGCCAAGGAGTCGTTTTCAAATAAAGATTCGTTTGCAATGATTTCGGTCGGGTTCAGGCGGTTGAGTTCATCGATCAGATCCGATTCCGCCGATTTGCCGAACAGTTCGCAGGCGAAGAAGGAACCGACGGATATATCGCAATACGCAAAGCCGATTCCGTTCTTGGTATAATTGACGGAAAGCAGATAGTTGTTCTTGTCTGCTTCCAGAATGTTTTCTTCAATGACCGTTCCGGGCGTGATAACGCGGATCACGCTGCGTTCCACAAGCCCCTTTGCAAGCGCCGGATCCTCCATCTGCTCACAAATCGCGACCTTATGGCCCGACTGAATCATTTTGTTGATATAGGCATCGACGGCATGATACGGAACGCCGCACATCGGAGCGCGCTCTTCAAGACCGCAGTCACGGCCGGTCAAAGTCAGTTCCAGAATTTTCGAGCCTTCAACTGCGTCGTCGAAAAACATTTCATAAAAGTCGCCAAGGCGATAAAACAGGAAGCAATCGGGATATTGCTGCTTCACCGCCATATAATGCTGCATCATCGGTGATAGTTTCTGCTTCATTTTGTTTCCTCGTACGGTTTACGCGCCCGCGCTTTCTGACATGCGGCACAGTTGCAGTTCGGATCAAAATGCGCGGCGCGAATTTGGGCGGCACGCTCCATCTTCTCTTTCGCTTCCGCAAAGGATCGGTACAGCGGATCGTTTGCGATTACGGAGGAAAGATATTCGATGTCGTTCGTCAGGCGGATTGCCTCGGCGGCGTCATAATCCGGATCCAATAAAAGCGTCTGCAGCTGCGCCGCTTCCGTTTCATACTCCGAAATCAGACGCATCAACCGCTCGTCTTTTTGCAACTGCTGAAACAGCGTCAGATAATCCTTTAATTCACCCATCAATTCGTTCTCCGATCAATGAATTCCTGGAAAGACTGAGAACACGGACGTTCCTGTACTGATTGACTTCTTCGGGTTTTCCCGGGAAATAAACCATCTTGAAGTTCCGGTATTTCCCGTAAAGCATTGTTTCGTCGGTTCGTTCGTCGCATCCTTCGATCAGAACCTCTCCCTCATATCCGATGTATTTTTTGTTGTTTTCAACGGTCTTCTCCGCCTGAAGCGCATTCAACTCGTACAGACGGCGTTTCTTGACGTCCTCGGGGATCTGATCGTGCATGGATGCGGCTGCGGTTCCGACACGGGGAGAGTATGCAAATGTAAAAGCGGCGGCAAAGCCGACTTCCTCTACAAGCGAAAGCGTTTCCCGGAACATCTCCTCCGTCTCTCCCGGAAACCCGACAATGATATCGGTTGTGAACTCGACATCGGGAACGGCGTCCCGGAGCTTACGAATGATTTCCAGGTACTGCTCGCGCGTGTATTTTCGGTTCATGCGTTTCAGAATTGCATTGCTGCCGGATTGCACCGGAAGATGTACATGATGACATACCCGATCGTTTCGGGCAATCGCGGCAATAACCTCGTTCGTCAGATCCTTCGGATGGGAGGACATAAACCGAAGCCGCTTTAATCCGGGAACAAAGTTCAGCTTATCCAATAGTTCTGCAAACGAACCTGCTTCAAGGTCGTTGCCGTAAGAATTGACATTCTGACCGAGTAGGGTGATTTCCGTAATGCCCGAAGCGCACAGGGATTCCGCTTCTTTTCGAATATCCTCCATGCTTCGGCTTCGCTCTCTGCCGCGGACGAACGGGACAATGCAATATGTACAGTAATTGTTGCAGCCGAATGTAATGTTTACAAATGCGCTTCGCGAATTGTCGCGAATCCGCGGAAGATTCTCTGCGATCGCAAAATCTTCCTCATCGGTCAATGCGATCCGCTCGCCCGATAGAACTGCGCCCAGCATCTCGGGAAGACGAAATACGACATTCGGACCGAAAACAAGACTGACATGGGGAAATCTTCGCAGGAGTTTTTTTGCAATCCCGTCCTGCTGCATCATGCAGCCGCAGATTCCGACGATCAGACCGGGGTTGGATTCTTTCTGCTCCCGAAGCGCGCCGATATTCCCCATCAAACGTTTTTCTGCATGTTCACGAACGCAGCAGGTGTTGAACAGAATCAGATCGGCCGTTTCTTTTTCGGCACATTCGGTATATCCGCAGCGGGCGAGAATCCCCTTAATTGTTTCACTGTCGCGCACGTTCATCTGGCATCCGAATGTTTCGACATAGAATTTTAAGCACCGCGGCTGTATCTCGGCATACAGTCGATCGGCAAGCGTCATTTGCCGCTCAATTTCTTCTTTTGCAATGTATTTTCGGTCAGACATAGGACTTCTCCATAAATTTTCATATTATTTTACTACAAAAACGTGTCGGAAACAAGATATTTCGATTTCTTGAATTGAAAAATTTGGATTGCATTCAAACCGTCAAAAACGGACAACATAAGACCATCAAACCGATAAGGAGGTGAAACACATGGCAAACAAGAAATCTTCTACGACGGAAAGCAACAGCAAGAGCAAGCTTCAGAATCTGAAAGCGGAAGTCGCGTCTTCGCTGAATATCAACCTGAACTCCGGCGAGAACGGTGAGCTCACTTCGCGTGAAGCCGGCAGCATTGGCGGCGAAATGGTGAAGCGCATGATCGAATACGCCGAAAAGAACATCAACTGAAAAGGACACAATCCAAAAATACATGGTTGATTCTCTTCCATGATGAGATAGATGAATCGATCGATAAAAAATCGCCTTTCATGGCGATTTTTTGATACGCGGACAAATCGCGGTGAACTGACGGGAATCAATTTCTTGCAATCGTCGATTCCCGGATATACCTTTCTTCTGCATGCCGGATCAGCTCGTTGTTTTGCAGCGAGGGCGTATTCAAAACTTGTTCAGCCGCTTCGGACGCCTTTCCGATCAGATCAACCGTGCAGCTTCCCAAAAAACGCGCCAAGCTTCCGTCGCCGCTTTGACGAACGCCGAAAAGATCTCCGTACCCACGCAGGTCCATGTCCTTTTGTGCAAGCGCAAAACCGTCGTTTGTGGAGAGCATGATGCGAATCCGTTCTTTTGCATTTTCCGACGGATGGGAGCTCAACAGATAACAGAAGGATTCACGATCGCTTCGCCCCACCCTGCCACGAAGCTGGTGCAGCGTTGCAAGTCCGAAGTGATCGGCGCCTTCGATGATCATATAAGTCGCCTCCGGAACGTCAACGCCGACTTCAACGACCGTTGTGCTGACAAGCATTTGCACGTCGCCGGAACGGAATTGCTCCATAACGGCTTTTTTCTCCGTTTCCTTCATGCGACCGTGCAGTAAACCGACAGAACAGGATGGAAGCAGTTTTTTCAACTCGGCAAACAGCTCCCCGGCGGAAAGATTTTCGAACGATTCCGTTTTTTCGATGAGCGGGCATACGACATAGGCGCGTTCATTCTGCTTCACAATGCGCTCGCTGACGAACCGGTACATGGCTTGTCTTTTTGCTTGCGGGATATAGTTTGTTTGCACAGGAGTACGTCCGGCAGGCATTTCATCAATGGAAGAAAGGGACAGATCCGCGTACAGCAGAAGCGCAAGCGTTCTTGGAATCGGCGTAGCCGACATCACAAGCACATCCGGACGAATCCCCTTCTGTTCCATTTTTGCGCGCTGTTCTACCCCGAATCTGTGCTGTTCATCGGTTACGATCAGTCCCAGATCGGAAAATTGAACGCGTTCAGACAGCAGCGCATGCGTTCCGACGACGACGGACGCCTCGCCTGTCCGGATCTGTTCCAACGTACGCTTCTTTTCGGCTGCAGTTCCGCTTCCTGTGTACAGGACAGCACGGTTGCCGAAGATGCGGCAAATCTTTTCATAATGCTGCTGTGCAAGGATTTCCGTCGGAACAAGAAATGCGCCCTGTTTTCCGGACGCGCAAGCCACATAAAGCGCGTATTCTGCAATAATTGTTTTCCCGGAGCCGACGTCGCCCTGGATCAGACGGTTCATCGGAGTACGTCTGTGCATATCGTGTTCCACTTCCCGAAGAACCCGCATTTGAGCGTTTGTGGGAACGAACGGAAGCAGTTTTATGAAAGCGTCCAGGATTCCTTCGGTCTGGAAAGAGACGCCGTTTTGGAGCCTTGCGGATTCCCGAAACGCTTTTACGGCGAGAAAGTACAGCAACGCTTCTTCAAACCGAAATCGAAATTCGGCGCGGTACAAAGAATCGGGATTCGTCGGAAAATGAATCTGCCGGAAGGAATCATTAAGGTCCGGCAAGGAATATTGCCCGATCAAAAACTCCGGAAGAAAATCCGGGAGAACTTCGCGCTGCAGTACTTCCCGAAGCGCTTCCCGAAAGACGGATTGCGGCAATCCTTTCGGCAGATCATAGATCGGAAGGATTCCGTGAGCGTCCTGCTCCGTTCGCGGATTATACATAACAAGTCCGCGTTTGTTCGTAATCTTTCCGTGCACATAGAGTTCTTTACCGATCCCAAACTGATTCATGCGGTACGGCTGATTCAAAAATCGGAGGAGCAGCTTTGCCGAATCATCGCAAACGCGCACGGTTACGACGGTCTTCCCACGCGAGTACCAGATCGACGGATCGGCCGCAACGCGGATTTTCAGCGTGACGGGCTCGTCAGTTTTTGCTTCGGCAATCGTGCGGACATCGCACAGATTCAGATATTCACGCGGAAAAAAGCGAAGAAGGTCTTCGCTGCTGTTGATTTGCAGATTTTTCAAGAGCTCCAGACGCTTTGGACCGAAGCCCTTCAGGTTTGATAAATCCATTTTGAAAAAGAGCCGCGAAAAGCGGCTCGAGGTTGTTATTCCACGGAGAGGTAGTAATAATACAATGGCTGCTCTCCGGGCGTTAGAATGAATTCGCCTTCCGGATAGATCTCCTGCAAAGACTGAACCAATGCTTCCGCGCTTTCGCCGTCGACCTGATCGCCGTAATACAAATTGACAATCGGTTCGTCGATTCCGCTCTTTTCAACCATTTGCGCGATCAGATCCTGAACCGTATCGGAAATGCTTGTCTGTACGGAAACGATCTGATTGTCCATCAATCCGATGATGTCGCCCTCATGAATCTGATTTCCGTTGTAGCTTGTGTCGCGGATCGCGTACGTTACTGCACCGGAAACAACCGATGCGACGGCGTTCTCCATTTCTTCCTCATTCTCCTCGGCAGACGCATCCGGATTGAATGCCATAGCAGCTGTAATTCCCTGCGGGATGGTCTTTGTCGGAAGAACGATCACATTGCATGTGCAAAGCTCTTTTGCCTGCTGTGCGGCAAGAATGATGTTGGAGTTGTTCGGAAGAACGAAAACAGTACGCGCATTGCAGGATCGAACGGCGTTGACAATCGTATCAATGCTCGGATTCATCGTTTGTCCACCGGAAATCAGTTGTTCCACACCGATATTATGGAAAACCTCGTCAATGCCGACGCCCGCCGAAACAGCCAGAATTGCGAACTCTTTTTCGGATTTCTGACGCGTTTCAAGAATCTGCCGATTTTGTTCACGCATATTCTCAATTTTGAGCTTATCGAGCTCGCCGAACTGAAGCGCAAATTGAAGAACATCGCCGGGACAATTGGAATGAACGTGAACCTTTACAAAATCATCGCCGGATGCAAGAACAAGCGAATCGCCGATGCTGTTGTAGTGATCGCGAATACGGTCAAGATCCTGCTCGCCGAATCCGTCCTTGAGATGGATGATAAAGAACTCGGAGCAGTATCCAAATTCGATATCCTCCGTGCTGATGGATTCAAAATTCGCGCTGCTTCCCTGTTCTTCCGCCAGGAAGGTTTTTTCTTCTTCCTGCGGATTCTCCTGTTCGGTCGCCTCGGTGATTTCTTCGCCGTTCAAAACGGCCATGAAACCGCGGTAAACCGTTAAAAGGCCCATTCCGCCGCTGTCAACCACGCCGGCTTCTTTCAAAACGGGCAGAAGGTCAGGCGTTTTTTTCAGCGCATCGTCACCGGACGAAAGAACAGTCTCCATCAACTGATCAAAGGTAACGTCGCCGTTCTCATTTGCTTGGGCAACGCATGCTTCGGCAATCATGCGGGAAACGGTCAGGATCGTTCCTTCCTTCGGACGCATGACGGCCTTATACGCTTTGTTCGAGCCGGTTTCAAGCGCTTTTGCAAAATCAAGCGCGGAAAATGTGCTCGCGCCTTTCAATGACGCAGAAAAACCTCTGAAAAGCTGCGAAAGAATTACGCCGGAATTGCCGCGCGCATTCTTCAAAGCGCCGATCGAAACCGCGTCCATAACGGCAGAAACAGATGCGCCTTCCGGAATGGAAGCGAGTTCTTTCACTGCGCCCTGCATCGTCATGGACATGTTTGTGCCAGTATCTCCGTCCGGTACCGGGAAAACGTTCAGAGAATCCACATAGGCACGATTTAACTCCAAATTGGCTGCACCGCCGAGAAACAGTTTTCGCAGCAGATCGCCGTCAACGGTTGTAACTACCAATGCTCTAACCTCCGTTTATGTCAGTTAACACGGATGCTTTCCACGAAAATGTTCACGTTCCGCACGGGAATTCCGGTCATTTCCTCAATGCGGTATTTAACGTTATGCTTGGTGTTCGCTGCCACGGCAGGCAAAGACACACCGTACTGCAGCGCGACATGAAGCGAAACGTCAACCTGGGCGTCGTTTACTTTTTCAATCTTAACGCCTTTTTGCATATTGTCCATTCCGAACAGTTCCACAAAAGCGTCGCCGGCAGTGCGGGCGCACATACCGATGATACCGTAATTCTCCATTGCGGCATAGCCGGCAATCACCGCGATGATATCTTCGGAAATTGCGATTTTGCCGATTTCGCTTATAAGACTCAGAGCCATTCTTAAGCCTCCTTTACATGATTCAATATACGACACAAATGCCGCAGATTATTCGTTCTCTTCCCAGGAACCGTTGTGGTAGACTTCCTGGACATCGTCGTTGTCGTCCAAACGCTCCAAAAAACGTTCAATCTTGTCGATCGTTTCCTGATCGGTAATTTCGGTTGTGTTCTGCGGGATCATATTGACTTCCGCCGTCAGGAATGTATAGCCAAACCCTTCCAGCGCTTCGCGGACAACGGAAAAATCATTCGGGGACGTGTAAATCTCAAATGCGTCGTCATTCGCGACAAAATCTTCTGCACCGGCATCCAACGCCTGCATCATGACCTCATCCTCGTCCATCAAAGCGGTACGC
The DNA here is from genome assembly GCA_902768795.1 of uncultured Eubacteriales bacterium. Classification (GTDB taxonomy): domain Bacteria; phylum Bacillota; class Clostridia; order Christensenellales; family CAG-138; genus UBA3792. Next base: position 16,435 of record CACXMS010000001.1, on the reverse strand, counting down.
TCAATGACGATCTGACCTTTCTTGTCAAACATCCAGGAGACAGAACCCGAGTTTCCCATGTTTCCGCCGCTCTTATCGAAGATGTGACGCATTTCCGCAGCAATGCGGTTACGATTATCGGTCAGAACATTGACAATAACCGCGATATTGCCGGGGCCGTATCCCTCATAGGTGATTTCCTCATAGTTCGCGGCATTGGCGTCGCCCATTGCCTTTTTGATGGAACGGCTGATATTATCGTTTGGCATGTTCGCCGCTTTTGCTTTCGCGATAACATCACGCAGTTTTGAGTTGTTGATCGGATCTCCGCCGCCGCCCTCTTTCACGGCAATTGCAATTTCACGACCGATTTTCGTAAAAACCTTCCCCTTTTGCGCGTCGGTTTTTTCTTTCTTGTTTTTAATGTTTGCCCATTTGGAATGTCCGGACATGGTTTTTCCTCCCTAATAGTATATCCATATCAAAGCAGCGAAGCCGCTTCTTCATCCAATAAAAACGTAACGTTCTGATGCAGCTGCAAATAACTCGCCGGCGATTCGCTTGAGACGGACCCTCCGAGCGTTTTGGACACGACTTCCGCAACGTCCCTGCCCAAAGCAACGACCAAAAGCTTCTTTGCCCGCATGATTGTTGCAAGACCTGCCGTGACAATCTTTTCGCTCCCGACCATTTCAACGTGCGTGATCGGCGCGAGTTCCTTCCCTGCCGGGTTATACAACAGACTGCCGTCGCTTCTTAATACAAGCAGTGCAAGGTCGATCCCGCCGTGCTCAAGAATGTCGTCTTCGAAATCCGAACAAATCTCCGCCCAGTTTCGGTTTTCATAATACGGGATTACGTATTGCCCGGGCGAAGGGACAAATCCCGAAAACAGGGACTCTTCCAGAAGCTTTTGAATATCGGCGGACGGCTCCTCGCCGGGAACGAATTCGCAGAGCTGATAAATCCTTGCCCGTTCAAACGAGAACACGCCGTTTGAAAGCATCGCGTTCAGGCATCCGAACATGTCGTCCAGAACGGAATCATAGGTAATCCCGACGGAAGCGTACGGATTCTCCATCAAAGCGGATGCAAAAAGCGTTGCGCCTGCTACACTGACGGTATGCTGTTCCGGATATATTAAAACGCTCATTCAACTTCTCCCGATGCAGCAAGGTTCTCTAAAAACAGGAGAACATCATGATAAACCTCTTGCCGATTGATTTCATTCAGCATTTCATGCCGCCCGCCGGGATAGAGCTTTAAGCAGGTGGAATGCCCCGTGGCTTTCAGCCGCCTGTTGACTTGCTTCACACCTTTTCCGTTGTTTCCGACCGGATCGGAATCTCCGGAAAACAGTAGAATCGGTTTTTTCGGAACGCGCTCGGCCCATGTGCCTTCCGAAACCTCGGCAAGACCGGTGAACAGGTCGTAAAAACCGCAGGTCGTAAAGACAAAGCCGCAAAGCGGATCCTCCACGTACCGATCGACAGATTCCGGATCTCTAGAAAGCCAGTCAAACGGCGTACGTTCCGGTTTGAATTGCTTGTTGTATGCGCCGAATCCGAGACGGTTCAGAAAATCATTGGGTTCCTTTCCTTTTCCTTTTTTGATTTCACGCTTGGCAAGAAATTTTGCAATGGAAACCGCAGGATTGGCGCCTGCCGTGCCGGAAAAGATGAAAGCATCGAAGTCCGTTCCGCGTCTGCCCGCATAGGAACGCGCCAAAAAACTGCCCATCGAATGACCGAACAGAACGCGCGGAAGCGACGGATAGTCTCTCAGAACGAGATCGTGCATTGTCATATTGTCTTCGATCAGATGATCCCATCCGTTCGATTCGCCAAAGTAACCGTAAGGCTCCCCGTCCCGGATGGATTTCCCGTGACCGGCAAGATCCATTCCGTAAACAAGAACGCCGTTTTCAGCGAGAAACCTTGCAAAACTGTCATATCGCTCAATGTGCTCAGCCATGCCGTGAATGATTTGCATACAGATTCTCGGATCTTCCGGCTGCCAGATCCGGTATTTGATTTCGCAGACGCCGGTTGCGGACGGAAAATGCCTTTCTCGGACGGCAATGCTCATAAAAAACACCTCTGAACATAATTAGATACATTATCTTACCACATCAGAGGGAAAATAGCAAGTCAAAGCAGAATTTTTTTCTCAGGGCGAAGCAACGCTTCATCCGAAGGGTCATGCGAAACAACAATCGCGCAATTTGCAGTTCGAATCAAATCCGCGCAGCGACGTCGGTTTTGCTCATCCAATCCGGAAAACGGTTCGTCAAGCAAGACGACGTCTTTCGAGAACGCGAATGCGCGCGCAATGGAAACACGCTGCTTTTGTCCTCCGGATAGATTTCTGGCGAGAGAATTTGCTTCCTCCTCCAATTCTACGAGCGAAAGAAGCCGCAAGGCGTTTTCCGTGTTCGAAACAAGGGCAATGTTTTCGGCCGCGGTACGCCATTCCAAAAGACGCGGCTCCTGAAAGACAAACGAAATCTTTCGCAATTCCAGCCCGGTTACAACGCCGGATTGCGGCTTCAGCGTTTTTGCAAGAACACGAAGAAGCGTTGTTTTTCCGATTCCGGATACGCCGCTCAACAAAATGATGCCTTTATCGGGCATTGAAAAGGAAGCGTTTTCAAATACCGTTTTTTCGCCGAATCGGACAGTCAGGTCTTTAATCTGAATCATAACGCCTCCGCAAACGCTTGGTCGTGTATTTCAGCAGAAGTTCCAATGCAAGAGAAAGAGAAACAACAAGTACGGTCCAGGCAACCATATCGGGCGTTTCCAAATAAATCTTACTTAAATACATGCGATTCCCGATCGCAAATTTCGGAAGGGACAGCACCTCGGCTGTAATAACCGCTTTCCATGCAAAGCCGAGCGCCGTAAGACCTGATGCAAGAATTTGCGGCAGCATTTGCGGCAGATAGACGAGGTGAAACCGCTGAAAAGGAGTGAAATACAGGCAAGCCATTTCCGTCAGCTTCGTGTCGAGCGAGAGAATGGCCTGTTCGGTGGTGGCCCAAATCATAGGAGCCACCATTATGGCGGCAACGACGACGGGAACCATATTGGAAACAACGGAAACAAGAAGCAGCAAAACAAACGAAAGAACAGGCGTGGATTTGATCAGAACGCGGAACGGCGAAAGTAAAAAACGGAAAAATGAACTGCGCGCCGTCAGAACAGCCAAAACAATTCCGGCAGCAGCGCCCAAAAGATACCCGGCGATCAAGCGTAAAAAGGTAAACCCGAGATCGAGCAGGCAGTCTTTGTCCACAATAATCCTGAAAAATCTTTCTGCAGTTTCCACAGGAGAAGGCAGCAGCAAACTGCTGCCGACGATCATCGACAGCAGTTGCCATACGCCAAGATAAATCAAAATCAAAATAACGATTCTGAAAATTCGAATCAAAACGGTTTTACGGCTCATAATAGAAGTCGGCGTTTGGGAGCGATCCGCCTACGGAAGCAGGATTGGCGTTATAAAGCGTTTCAAGCATTCCGGAAACCAAACGCTTCATGGAGGAACCCGTTTCCAAAACGATATTACAATTCGGGATGGCTCTTTTTGCAATCGGAACAGCACCGATAATGCCTTGTGCAACGACATCGTCCGCAGCATTTTCATCCGTTTTCACACGGTCAGAAGACGCTTTGGCATCTGAAAGAAATTGATCGACTTCTGCTTTATGTTCTTCAAGGTAGGATTTACGGACGATATAAACGCCCTGCACCAGTGCGGCGTCATTGTTTTCTTTCCACAGATCGTTCGCGGAAAGTGCAACGCGGATCGATTCACTCTTTGTGCAGGCAATCGATACATGCGGTTCGGGAAGAAGCGCAATTTCCGCTTCTCCGGACGCCAGCTTTGCAATCAATTCAGCGTTATCGGCCAAAAACTCTACGGTTACCTTTTCTGACAGGCCGTTTTGCGAAAGAATCTGCGAAAGAACATACTCCGGCGTACTCCCCTGTCCGGTCGAATACACGGTCTTTCCGGCAAGGTCCAGAATGCTTTGAACCGAAGTGCCGTTTTCCAGAAAATACAGGACACCGAGCGTATTGACGGCGATCACAACCGCTTCTCCATCCGTCTTGTTATACAGAACGGACGCAAGGTTGATCGGCACTGCGGCGATATCCACTTCCCCTTTGATGAATTTCGGGCTGAGCTGATCCGGCGCGGTGAAAATATCGACCGCATAGCGATCGGTATCCTGCATTACGTAGGTCAATCCGATACCGGTCGGACCGGCCAATGCGCCGATGCGAACGGGTTCCCTGGCAGGCGCTTCGGTCGGATCAGCGGTTTTAACAGCCGATGCATCGGAAGCTTCAGGAGCATCCGTGGGCTTGCTTTCGGGTGTCGAAGTTGCTTCAGACACTGCAGGCGTATCGATTTTTACGGTACAGGCAAACGCCGATCCCGCCAGCATCAGGATCAGCAAAACGGAACATATACGGTTCATTACAGACTTCATTGATTCGTATCCTCCAGTAAGATGATTTTTTTGCCCTCTCTCAGGATTTTGCCGTCTGCACACAGACTGTCCAGGGCCCGGTACAGCGTTGCTCTGCTCAGACAAAGCGCTTCGGCAAGCTCCGTATAACTTTTGATCTGCACGATTCCATCCGCTGATTCTGCGAGGAAAAATGTCATTAACTTTGAGGGAACATTGTATTTTGACAACGCATCAAGCCGTTGGTTCAAAAAACGAATCCGCTTCGTCAGATATCCGAGATAATTGCGCAGAATAATCTCATTCAGCCTGAACCAATTCAAAAGCACATCTTCTTTCAAAAGAAGTACGGAACAGTCCGTAATGCAACGGATGTCGACCACATAATTCTCATCCGCGCAAAAGACGGAAGCAGCGCCGAACAGATCTCCTTCCTGAAGGCGACTCATGTGCATCAGCCCGTCTTCGGCCCGTCGCTCGACAACCGCAGTCCCTTTCTGCAAAATTCCGAGGAAATGACGGTCGCTGTCGCGCTGCATCAGGTATGCTCCCTGCGGGCAGGATTCCACAGTCAGCGAAGGATCGTTCAGAAGTGAACGAATCTCCTCCCGGGTGCATCCGGAAAACAGTATGCACGCACTGACCGTTTTTAATCGTTTATCCAATCGCATTGCTTCGCTTTTCTTGTCTCATATGATACAGAATAATACATTATAAATTTCTGCTTGTCAAGCTGGTTTTCGAAATGTTATAATAAACGCATGAAATGGATCAGTTGGAATGTGAACGGTTTACGGGCATGCATCAATAAGGGCTTTTTTGAGTTCGTTCGGTCGGAAGAACCGGATTTTCTCGCGCTGCAGGAAATTAAAATGAAACCGGAGCAAGCGGATTTTTCGATCGACGGTTACCATATCATCTGGAACAGCGCCCAAAAAAGCGGTTATTCCGGCACTGCTGTTTTTACGAAACGGGTTCCAGACGATATTCGCTTCGAAATCGGATTTCCGGAACTGGACGCCGAGGGACGCGTCATAACGCTTTATTATTCTGATTTTATTTTTGTGAATGTCTATACGCCGAACGCGCAGGACGGGCTGCGCCGACTGGATACCAGAATGCGCTGGGACGATCGGTTTCGGGAATACCTCAATTCCCTCCCCCACGGCATTCCGGTGATCGTCTGCGGAGATATGAATGTCGCCCATCAGGAGATTGACCTGAAGAATCCTTCTGCAAACCGTCAAAGCGCCGGGTTTTCGGATGAAGAACGTGAAAAATTTACGGAGTTGCTGGATTCCGGGTGGATTGATACGTTCCGGTTTCTCTACCCCCAGCGGAGAGATGCGTACTCCTGGTGGAGTTACCGTTTTCGCTCCCGGGAGCGCAACGCCGGATGGCGGATCGATTATTTTTTGATGCGCTTTGCTGACAGCTCCATTTTGAAGGATCATATTCTTTATACGGATGTATTCGGAAGCGATCATTGCCCTGTCGGCTTACTAACGGAGGATTTATGAAACTGATTCTTGCTTCCCGGTCTCCGCGCAGACACGATATTCTGCAATGGATGGGAATTCCGTTTGAAACGGATATCTGCACCGCGGCTGAGGATTTACCGGACAGTCTTTCTGCGGCAGATGCAGTACAGATGCTTGCGCTCAGAAAAGCACAGTATGTACAGCAAGCCCATCCGGATGCGCTTGTCCTTGGTGCAGATACAGTTGTAGAATTAAACGGAGCAATTCTCGGGAAACCGGATTCGGAGGAAAAGGCGGTTGCCTATCTTTCCGAACTTCAGGGAAAAACGCATACGGTATATACCGGCGTTGCGCTTTTGTATTCGAATCGAAAGGATGTTCGGGTTTGTAAAACGGAAGTGACATTCCGTCCGATGTCAGAATTGGAAATTCAATGGTATGTGAAGACAGGTGAACCGATGGATAAAGCCGGCGCGTACGGACTGCAGGGGCTCGGTTCTGTATTTGTCGATCGCATAAAGGGAAACTACTTCAACGTGATCGGACTGCCGGCTCCGCTCGTTTATGAAATGCTTCTGGACAGCGGTTTTATGACGCAGGAACGGCAAATGCTGCTATGAATCGGATTCTCGAAGATAAAATCGCGCTGCTGCCCGATCAACCGGGCGTATACAAAATGTTCGACGCAAGCGGCGAGGTTATTTATGTCGGAAAAGCTAAAAATCTGAAGAACCGTGTCCGTCAGTACTTTCAATCGAGCAGAAATCATACGCCGAAAGTCCTGGCAATGGTTTCTCACATTGAAAACTTTGAAACGATCGTCGTCGGAAGCGAAACGGAAGCTTTATCGCTGGAGAGCAATCTGATCAAGGCGTTTCAGCCGAAGTATAACATTCTTCTCAAAGACGATAAGCATTTTCCGTATTTCCGTATCGATATGAAACGGGATTTTCCGCGTGTTGAAATTGTTCGCAGTGTTAAGCAGGACGGGGCTACCTATCTCGGCCCTTACATCGTCGGACCGTCCGTACGGGAAGAGCTTCGTCTTGCCTATGACCTTTATCCCATTCGCCATTGCAAGAAGAACATTGAGAATGCAATTGCCAAGCGGGAACGGCCTTGCCTGATGTATCATATCGGGAAATGCTGCGCGCCTTGCAGCGGAAGGATTTCGCGGGAGGAGTATCACGGCTATCTGAAGGAAGTGATTCGGCTTCTGGACGGAAAATCCGGTGATCTTATTCCAAAGCTCGAACAGATCATGGCGGAGTATGCTGAGAACATGGAGTTTGAGAAAGCAGCTCTGATCCGCGATAAGGTAAAAGCGTTGCGAGCTCTGCAGGAAAAGCAGGTTGCAATTACCGTAAAGGGACTCTCGGCAGACGTATTTGCAGCCGATTCGCTGGGAGACGCGCTGATGATTTTTGCGCTGTATGTCCGAAACGGAAAAGTGATCGGAACCCATGCATTTCCCATGTCCTCCGAGGTGGAAACAGAACTTCCGGAGCTTCGGCGCGCATTTTTGATGCAATATTATGATACGGGCGAAGCGGACATTCCCAAAGCCGTACTGCTTGACGGGCCGTCCGCCGATGCAGAGGCAATTTCAGATTTGTTGAGTGAGAAATGTCATCGGAAGGTTTCGATTGACGTCCCCCAGCGGGGAGAAAAACGAAAGCTTGCGGAAATGGCGAAACGGAACTGTTCGGACCTGCTTGCCAAGAATGCAGAGCTGCAAAAACGCGCATGGGAGCGGGACGAAGGCGCTTTGCGTGATTTGGCGAGTGCGCTCGGGCTGAAAACAGCGCCTTCCAGAATCGAATGCTTCGACAACTCGCACCTTTTCGGAACAAATACGGTTTCTTCGATGGTCGTTTTTAAGGACGGAAAACCGGATAAATCCGCATATCGGCATTATCGCATTCAAACGGTACGGGACGGCGACGATATTGAAACGATGCGGGAAGCGCTCACACGAAGATTTTCCAAGCAGGATTCGCGGCCGGACCTGCTGTTGTTGGATGGCGGAAAAACGCAGCTCGCTGTCGGAGTCGAGGTGCTGTCGAAAACAAACAATTCCGACGTTCCGATTGCCGCTCTCGCTGAGTCCGAGGAATGGATGTATCGTCCCGGCGTCGATGAACCGATCATTCTCCCGCGCAACAGCGCTGCTTTGCATCTTGTGCAGAGAATCCGAGACGAAGCGCACCGCTTTGCAATCACGTATCACCGGAATCTGCGTTCCAAATCTGCTTTGTATTCGCAATTGGACCAGATTCCCGGTATCGGAGAAAAACGGAAACGCGCCTTGTTTGATGCGTTTTTCACGGTTGACGCGATCAAAGCTGCGACGGAAGAACAGTTACAATCGGTTAAAGGCATGAACGCACCATCTTCCCGCGCCGTATTTCAGTACTTTCATTTTGAAGATTAAAATACAGATGCCGCTTGGAAAACGAGCGGCATCTGTATTGTTACATGGATTGTGCAGGAACATATTGGTTGGAAATCGCCAGAATGATTCCGACCAGAATATTCACACCGGATGGCGAAACGCTGCGGACAACACGGCTTGCATCGGCGGTTAGCGTCCGATACGGCGCATCCGAAAAGACGCTTTGCAAAAGGCGAAATGTATCTTCACTGACGAGTCCCTCGCCTGCCTGCAAAAGCAATGCGCCGGACAGATCGGTTGTGTGTGCAGCCGCAGCGGCGGCGATTTCTCTTGTAAGCGTCCGAACTCTTTCCCGTGAACGGCCAAGCGCCATGGAAAGCGCCGAATACCCTGCAAAATATCCTTCCAACAGGTCGTCGGAATCCGGCGTCGCACCGTTTCCGTACCCTGCAAGCGCAGCGCCGGCGCTGCGGCATGCTTCAAGATCCTGCTCGTATACAGATTGATGCAGCGCAGGCAACCGTTCAACAATGGATTCGCAGGAGGCATCGATCCTTGCCCCGGTAACAAGAGCAGAAAGAGGGTTGGCGCCTGCTCCGTCTTCTACAATCCGGATCATGTGCCTGAGCCGCAGATTCAGATCCATCGGGAGAAAGAGCGTTTTCATAACATCTGCAGACAACTCAATGTCCGTTGACTGTGAAAGATCGATAATCAGTTCACTTTCTTCAAATGTCAATCGATCGTCTTCAATCTGAACGCGACATCCTTCAAAAAGATCTGATTCGTGAAACGGCTTTGTTTCATTGATGATCAAGGAAAATGGCTGCAGACAGCTTGTGTTGGAAAGCACGGATACATAACCGACACTCGTTTCAAGACGAAGAGCGTTCGGAGTCAACGTCCGGATAATTCCGCTGCATGGCCCCATTTTCAGATATGCGTGCAATCGCTTGCAGATTTTTCGTGCGTATTCGGTCATAAGAAAAAATCAAAAGAGGGAACGATTCCGTTCCCCCTTCCCTTTGTGGGGTTATTCGTCTTCGGGGAGAGTATCGGGAATATGCAATTCCACGGGTTCGTTGCAGTTCGGGCAGATCAGGCCATCCGGGGAATCGAGCATGTCTTCGTCAAAATAAATGGTTTCTCCGCAGTTCGGACAAACGACCTCAAAGAAATCGTCATCGAGATCTTCTGCGTCAAAGTCATCGTCATCCTCTTCTTCATCACCGAAAAGCATGTCGTCGTATTCGTCCAGATTATCGAAAATCTCTTCGACGCTGTCTTCCAGATCATCGATGATATCCGCATGATCGGACATTTCCTCGGCAATCACATCCAGAGTATCTACGATTGCGGTGAACAGTTTGGCATATTTGTCGTCCTTAATGTTCATTCCTTCCATCAGGCCGTCCAAATAGGCGACTTTTTCGGAGATTCTGCTCATTTCCGTTCCCCCTTTTTTCTTTGATTTTTTGAATTACAGTCTCGACATATATTCGCCGGTTCTCGTATCGACACGAATCGTATCGCCTTCGTTGCAGAACAGCGGAACAGCAATCTCAAGACCGGTTTCGAGCGTTGCGGGTTTGGTCGTGCCCGTCGCGGTGTCGCCCTTAAAGCCGGGTTCCGTGTGCGTGATCGTCAGTTCAACGAAATTCGGCGCTTCCACTGAGAACGGGCTGCCCTTGTAGAAACGAATTTTTACGCCGTCATTTTCCTTGATATACTGGATCGCGTCCTCAACCTGATCAAAATTCAGAGGAATCTGATCGTAGGTATCCACATCCATGAAGTAGTACAGTTCGCCGTCGCTGTAAAGATACTGCATATCTTTTGTTTCAATGTGCGCGAGCGGATATTTGTCCGTCGGGCTGAACGTGCGCTCCAGTACGGCGCCGGTCATAACGTTCTTCAAACGAGTCCGAACAAATGCCGCGCCTTTTCCGGGCTTGACGTGCTGAAAGTCTGCAATCGACCAAACGTTTCCGTCGATCTCTACTGTGACACCCTTGCGGAAGTCGCCTGCCATAATCATAAGATAGTCCTCCAATATAGTATTTGTGTTAAATGAATCCTTATTCAGTCAATGTACTGCAATTCTTTTGTCGAAGTGCAGAAATTTTGCTTGCCATCTTCGGTAACCGCGCAGCAGTCCTCGATTCGAACGCCGAGTTTGCCTTCGATATAGATTCCCGGTTCGACAGTGATTGTCATGCCGGGCTCCAGTACCGTATCGCAGTTTGCCGATGCACGGGGCGCCTCGTGAATCAAAAGCCCGAAACCGTGTCCAAGCGAATGTCCGAAGCATTCGCCGTATCCTTGTTCCCGGATATAATCCCGGGCAATCGCATCCAGCTGTTTTCCGGTGATTCCGGGTCGTAAAGCGTCCAATGCTTTGCGCTGCGCCGTTTTGACAATGTCATAGATTTCTTTCGAAAAAGTATCAACTTCACCGACGGCAAATGTTCTCGTCATATCCGAATGATATCCGTTGAATATGCATCCGAAATCAAGCACAACCAGGTCGCCTTTTTGCAGCTTACGCTCGCCGGGAACCGCGTGGCACATCGCACCGTTCGGGCCGGAGCCGACGATCGTATCGAAAGAAGGACCTTCGCTGCCGAGCTTTGCCCCGATGTATTCAAGCTCTGCAGCTACGCGCTTTTCCGTCATACCGGAATGAATTACGGTCAGCAATTCTGTAAAAGAGCGATCCGCAAGCGCCTGCGCTTTTTGCAGCGATGCAATCTCGTCAGGCGTTTTGAGAACGCGAAGCGAGTGTAATTCCTTCGCAAAAGGAATCAGCTTTGGACCGAGATCGGACAAGGAACCGTATTGGGCATAGCTGACGCAATCCTCTTCAAAGCCAAGCCGTTCGACCTGCTCTTTCGAAAGCGCATCCCGGACGGTCTCCAACTGTTTGGAACCGGCGGCTTCGATAATTTCAAACCGATCGCCGCTCTGCTCCCCTGCCTGGATCGTGTACCGGAAATCCGTGATGAGCAGATTCCTGTTTTTTGTAACAAGTACAAAACACTCGTCGCTCGTGAAATTCGAAAGATATCGAATGGAAGTCAGCGAACTGAGCAGAACCGCGTCGAGCTCCGCATTCTGCATGGCTTTCCGTAATCTGTCGAGTCTTGTGTTCATACAACGCCTCAATTCTTTCCCTTAACAGAGTAATTATAGAGCATTTGTTTCAGAATTGCAAGCATTACTTGTTCTGTAAGCTTCTGTTTCGGCAGTTTCACATGTTTTTTGTTTCACGGACGCAGCAAATCCCAATAGTTACGCTCTTGAAAATCACATAAAACGCTGTTTAGCAGATCCATCCCGCGACGGTTAAGACGAAGAAATTCCGGGTTCCTTTCATCCCACAATCCGTTTCTGCGGTTTTTATCAATCGCTTCGGGATAGATTTCTCTTACGTCGCATCCGAACCGCTTTTGAAAGCTTTCATAGGAGATTCCCTCTGTTTTTCTGAGTCCAAGCATGATCGTTTCAAACATCTGCTCAAACGTATTGATCAGAATGCGCTCTGCTTCCGGAACCTTGCCATGATCGACCTTTCGGAGATAAGCCTGTATGCTTGCCTGATTCGAAAAGCGATACCATTTCCCGTTTTCCGACATCGAGGAATGTGCCGCAGCGCCAAAGCCAAGATATGGCGCATTGTTCCAGTACGTCAGATTGTGTTGACATTCGTATCCTGCTTTTGCAAAATTGGAAACTTCATAACGACGGTACCCGTTTGATTCCAGGAGGTCAATCCCTGCGTCCTGCATATCGGCGACGGCATCTTCCTCCGGAAGCTTTTCAATTCCGTTCGCGACATCATCAAATAAGGGTGTGTCTTCTTCCAGAATCAGAGAATATGCGGAAATATGTTCGGGCGACAGCGCAATCACGTTTTCAATGCTCGATAAATAATCCTCAGCGGTCTGTCCGGGCAATCCGTGCATCAAATCAACATTGATATTCCCAAAACCGGATTCGTGCGCAAACGAAAAGGTCTGTAAAAAATCATTGTAAGAATGAACTCTGCCAATTCGTTTCAGCAATCGATCCGACGTGCTTTGCAGGCCGATCGAGAGGCGATTAAATCCCCCTCGTCGCAGGTCGGCAAGCTCTTTTTGCGAAGCGGTTTTCGGATTGCATTCTATGCTGATTTCTGCATTTTTTTCAAACGGGAAATATCGGTTCGCCTGATCCAAAACACGGCATAACGCATCGGATGGGAGCACAGTCGGCGTTCCGCCGCCGAAAAAGACGGTTGCGGTTCTTTCCATAGGATACTGTTCGGCGCGAAGCGAAAGCTCGCGAGCCAAAGCGTCACAGTATCGGTTCGCAGTTTCATCGACCGTTACGGAACAGAAATCGCAATATCGGCACTTGCGAAGACAGTATGGGATATGGAAGTAAAGAGCAATCATCCGTTGATCCGAAGTACGCTCATGAAAGCGTCCGACGGTACGGAGACCGAGCCGACCTGACGCATTCGCTTCTTGCCTTCTTTCTGCTTTTCAAGCAATTTCTTTTTCCGGGAAATATCGCCGCCGTAGCATTTCGCCAGAACGTCTTTCCGAACGGCTTTCACCGTTTCCCGCGCAATAATCTTGGATCCGATTGCCGCCTGGATCGGTATCTCAAACTGCTGACGCGGAATCACATCTTTCAGTTTTTCAGCAACTGCTCTCCCCTTGGCATAGGCACGATCCTTATGAACAATCGTGGAGAGCGCGTCGCAGATTTCTCCGTTTAAGAGGAAATCGAGACGCACAAGCTCGCTCTTCTGATAGCCGCTGATCTCGTAATCAAAAGAAGCATATCCGCGGCTGCGAGATTTCAGACTGTCAAAGAAATCATAAATGATCTCATTCAGGGGAAGCGTATAATGCAGGTTCACACGTCCTTCTTCAATATAATTCATGTCATGGAAGATTCCGCGATTATTCTGGCAAAGCTCCATAATGGACCCGACGTAGGCGGACGGCGTCATTATGGTGGCTTTTACCATCGGCTCTTCCATGTGTTCGATTTCGGCGGCGGGCGGAAGGTTGGTTGGATTGTCTATGGTCGCTTCCGCACCGTCGAGCGTATAAACCCGATAGGCAACGCTTGGCGCCGTTGTGACAAGGTCAAGATCGAATTCCCGCTCCAGCCGCTCCGTGATGATTTCCATGTGCAGCAAGCCGAGAAAACCGCAGCGGAATCCGTATCCGAGTGCGACGGATGTTTCATGCTCATATACGAGCGAAGCGTCGTTGAGTTGGAGTTTATCCAAAGCGTCCTTTAGATCGTTGTAATGCGCACCGTCGGCCGGATAAATACCGCAGTAAACCATCGGATTGACATGTTTATAACCGGGAAGCGGCGCATCTGCAGGAAAATCAGCCAAAGTAAAGGTGTCGCCGACCTTTGTTTCCGCAACGCTCTTAATGGACGCAGCAATATAACCGACTTCTCCTGCAGACAGGCAGTCCACCGGTTTCCATGTCGGCGCAAATACCCCGACTTCGGTCACTTCAAAAGTGTTTCCGGTTGCCATGGATTTGATCCTGCTGCCTGCACGTACTTCTCCGTCGAAAATGCGTACGTAAGACAAAGCCCCTTTATAGTTATCATACAGACAGTCAAATATCAATGCTTTTAACGGGGCGTCGATTCTCCCCTTTGGCGGCGGAACGATATCCACGATCTTCGCGAGGACATCTTCCACATTGAATCCGGTTTTCGCGGAAATGCACGGAGCATCCTCTGCGGGAATTCCGATGATATCCTCTATTTCCCGGATGACGCGCTCGGGTTCTGCGCTCGCGAGATCAACCTTATTGATCACCGGAAGAACTTCAAGACCGTTGTCCACCGCAAGATAGACGTTGGCAAGCGTCTGCGCTTCGATCCCCTGCGTTGCGTCCACAACAAGAACGGCGCCTTCGCATGCCGCGAGCGCGCGTGAAACTTCATAGTTAAAGTCAACATGACCCGGTGTATCAATCAGATTGAACATATAGGTTTTGCCGTCGGAATGTCGGTAGAACATTCGTACGGCAGAGGCCTTGATGGTAATACCGCGCTCCCGTTCGATGTCCATCGAATCCAGAAGCTGTTCCTCCATGTCGCGCTTTGAGACCGTATCGGTCAATTCCATCAGGCGATCTGCAAGCGTGGATTTGCCGTGATCAATATGGGCAATGATTGAAAAGTTTCTAATCAGGGAAAGATCGTATTCCATAGTTTTCCTCCGGAAAGTTGTTTTTATCATAGCGCAACAAACCGCAAATTGCAAGATTTCGCCTGAAATTTACCGGTTGTTTGCAGGAAAAGACGAACGGCATCTCAAGATGAAATGCCGTTTGTTCGATCAGCTGCGATTCAAATTAAATGATGTCGTCGTCGGAAGATTCCTCTTCCGGCGGATTCGGATCGTCCGGGTTATCGTCATCGTCGTTCAGGAAACCGTTTTTGGCCTGTCTGCGTTTACGGTAAATGATCAGAACAACAATGATCATCTGAATCGCCAAAAAGGCGATCGCAATATCCAGGATCAGGATGCCGAGAGACGAATTGCTGCAGGAATTGCAGCCGCCTTCGCCGTCTGTAATCAGCCGACCGGTTTTGGGAGACGCTGTAGGCACAGCTGTCGGCTCGGAAGTCGGAATAACCGTAGGCGTCGCCGTCGGCGCTGCCGTTGGCGACGGTGTAGGCGTAGGCGTAGGCGACGGCGTTGGCTTAACGGTCGGTTTTGTCGTCGGCTTTCGGGTCGGAACGAAGTAATCGTCATCATCGTCGTCATCGTCATCGTCGTCGTCCGGATCCTCAGTAGGAGTCGGTTTTACCGTTGGTTTTACGGTCGGACTGCTCGTCGGTTCCGGCGAAGGCGTTTCCGTGGGAGAAGGCGTTTCCGTGGGAGCGGACGTCGGTTCCGGGGTTTCTGTCGGAGCGGGCGTTATAACCACTTCGTTAACGGTAACGGAAGCAAGGTTTTTTTCTTCCAGGGAATACTCTGCAACGGATCCGTCGGATCGACGGTACGTACTGTAAGAGCTGTCTTTTAAGGAAAAGGCAAATGAGCCGCTCTTTTTTGCCTGAAGGATCAGCGTAAACAAATATCCGTCTTCCGAACAGCCGAGCGCATTGGCAAAACCGATTACGATTGTACCAGGCGTTTCAAGGTTTACTTCCCAGACACTGTTTGCACCGGCAACGGAATCCTTCTTTACGGAGTCGTCCGTGATGGCAAAACCGACATAATCAAAGGCCTCTGCATCAAATACAAATTTGCCTTTCCATGCATTCAGATATTCGCCCTCCGGCGTATTTGCCTGCACAGCAATTTTCAACAAAACTCTTTCGCCGACGGTGCATTCCTGCGACGACATGCTGAATTCCGCCGTTTCCGAATCAGCGAATGCGGACGGAATCGACAAAAGCATTGTCAGCAGCAATGCGATCCATACAATCGACCGACTTTTCATAAGCTCGCCTTTCTTGCCGATGAAATCATTTACGTTCAGTATAATGGAATCGAAGTGTTTCGTCAAATCATGTTTTATGTTTTTTCCGAAAGTTCACAAGAATCTTGACTTTTTTTTCAATTGTTATAAAATAATTGGAAAAGATTCGAAAAAACATTCTCAACAAATCCGGCCCGTGCTATACTTATTCTTCGGAGGTGGAATATGCAGATTTACAACACCATGACAAGAAAGAAAGAGACTCTCATTCCGATAAAGGAAGGACATGTTTCCATGTATGTTTGCGGCCCGACCGTGTATGATTATATTCATATCGGAAATGCGCGCCCGCTGATCGTCTTTGATACGTTTCGCAGGTATCTTGAATATCGCGGTTATCAGGTGACATATGTGCAGAATTTTACGGATATTGACGATAAAATGATTCGACGCGCGAATGCCGAAAACACGACGGTATCAGCGCTTGCGGAACGGTTTATCGCGGAGTATTTTACCGACGCCGATTCTTTGGGCATCGAGCGTTCGACTGTCAATCCGAGAGCAACGGAGCATATCGACGATATTATCGAGCTTGTTCAGACATTGATCGATAAAGGGCATGCCTATCCAGCCGAGAACG